>NZ_JBGLRI010000003.1:0-597878 GCF_041403025.1 Aeromonas sp. S5(2024)
TGCTCTCGGGCAGGGCCCCCACCTTGACGGTAAATTGTAATCCTGTGCTGTCTGCCATGAAGCGCTCCTTAACCTGCCTGTCCGCTGCCTGAGCCAATCACCACACCGCCGCAGCCGACGGCGGTGCCGGTCACGGCGATGGGCTTGCCGTTGACCAGCACAGAGCCGACCCCGCCCGAGATGCTGCGCGGATGGGGTGGGTTGTTGGGTTTGTCGTGGGGGGCCAGCGGATCACCCTGGCGGGCCACCGGCTTGCCATCGAGGAACACATCCGGGCTGGCGGCAATCACGGGGGATGGGTGGAAACCATCGTGGTCGGTGCCGATGTCACCGAGCAATGCAATAGAAGGACACATCTGGATTCTCCGTGGGGCAACCATGGTGCAAGCGCAGCCTGGTGCAGAGACAGTTGGAACGGCGACCCAGCAGCCTCCATGCCATGCCTAAGTCGCCCACAATCACATTAAAAATCAGTCAATTACGATTCAAGATCGCTGCTTCTGACCAATCTGCTGCAATCCATTGCGCAAGACAGGGCAAGTTTCCCGGCAAACCTTGCCTTGCCAGTCAAACCCACCATGTCTTGCGCAATTTTTTGCTCAAGGCAGTACTTTCAGCTACCAGGAGCACCCTGCTGCAGCTGATAGAGGCGGATATTGAGTGCTTTCAGATCATTTTCCAGGTTTTTGAGCTCGGCAGCCGTGATGGGCTCCTGTGAGGCTTTTCTCGCCTCCAGTTCACCGAGGCGCAGACTGAACGGGATGTTCTGCATCAGGTTCTTCTGTACTTCGTAGAGCTGGGACTTGAGGTAGGAGATGGTCACCGTCTTGCGCTGGCGCTCCAGCTCCAGCAGCTGATCGAGCAGGGCATCCACCCCGGCGCGGGCATCCAGGTAGGTGGGCACGTTGATGACATCCCCCTGCTGACCGCCAAGCTGCGTCTGCCACTGCTTGTCCAGCGCCTTGACCGCCAGCGAGTCGGGATAGAGCATCAAGAGCGAGTTGCGCAGCCCTTCGCCGTAGCGATACCAGTAGAGCGGCGACGTCTGCTCGAGCCGGGTCAACTGGTTCTGGTAGCGGGCCACCAGATCGCTCTCCATGTTCTGCAGGGTCTGCTCCCCCAGCACGATGCGTGCCTGGCGAATGTCGTCATAGCTGAGGGCTCGGGGCAGTTCGGCGGCTGGCTGCACCAGACGCTGGGCTGCCACGGTTTTCTCCTGCTGATGTTGCTGCCAACCGAGCCACCCCATCACCGGCAAGGCGCAGCTGAGCAGGCCGCAACCAAACCAGAACCAGGCCGGACGCTGTCGGCGGTGCTGCTCTATCTTGAGCACGGTGGGCTTGACCTGCCCCTTCTCTCGCCCCACCAGAATGCTGCCCTGAGGCAGGTGCGGGGTCGATGCCGAAACCGTGCCGCCGAGATCACTCTCCAGGTCGGACTTGAAGAACACCATGGGCGGGATCTGCAGATCCTCCTTGAGGCCCGGCTCGTCGGAAACGATGACGATCTCGGTCTCGTCAAAGAGGTGGGTATACCCCTCGATGAAGTGCACCAGATTCTCGACCCGGGGAATGCGGCTCAGATCCGCGTTGTGCAGCTTCTCGCTGATGAGCTGCAGCGCCCGCTCGCAGCGATAGATCAGCCGCTTGTCCCCGTGGCTGATCTGGTACTGGCGAATGACGTCGCTGATGCGGGCGATAAACCAGTCGAGCATCTCGATGCGGGCCCGCTCCTGATGGACCGGTGGCCAGAAGCTCTCCCACTGGGTGACGATGAGGTTGGCGAGAAACTCGCATCCTTCGGTAAAACCGCTCAGCCCCTGCAGGCGCGAACGCGCCAGGGTGAAGTAGATGGCGGTCTGCAGATCCACCCCGTGTTTTTCGAAGATAAGGCTGGCGAGCTGATGGATCCGCTGCCAGTCCACTTCGGGGCGCGAAGCGTGGCTGAGCTTGTTGATCTCGGCCCGCAGCGCCTCATACTCCGGCAACATCCTGGGGTCGCGCCCCACTTTCAGGGCCTGCTGACCTTGTTGATTCTGTGACATATGAACTTCCAACGCAGGAAGGGGGCACAACGTGCCCCCGACGCGATCAATAGAGGGATTCGGGCAGTCTGAACTGGCTGAACAGGCCGCCGGTGAAGGGGTTTTGCGCGCTGTCGGTGTAGACGCGATAGGTCATGGCCCCCTGATCCACCGGGAAGCGCACATCGAAGGTGGCGTCATTGACCTGGGTCAGCTCCCCCTTGTCCATCAGGCGGAACATGGCCCAGGGGCCGACGAAGCCTTCACTGCGCGGTGAACGCTCGCGGGCGGCCGGCACCAGGGTGATCTTGCTCTCAGCCCCGTCGCGCATGGTGTTGGGCCACACCAGCGGGATCTTGGTACGACGGCCGTGGGCGTATTCCAGCAGCTGGCCATCCAGGTTCAGCACGCTGCGCCGCTTGTTGGCGGTGAGCTCGATGGGCTCGAGGGCGAACTGCACCTCCAGGTTGCCCTGCTGACTGAAGAAGATCTGACGAATGCGGGCAGCACGGTCCAGCTGCTTGACCAGCTCTGCCTGGATGGGCGAGCTGAACTCCCCTTCCATCAGGCCGCTCTCCACCATGGGTTTGAGGTTGACCTGATAGAAGCTGTCCAGCGTCCCGTTGGGTGCGAAGAAGCGCTCCATCTCGGAGAGGGGCACGTCCTTGTTCGAGCTCGGGTCAAACGGATAACGACCGGCCAGCTGGCTGTTGAAGGGGGCCAGCACCTTGTCCTGCCACTCCTGGTTGAGGGAGGACATGGCAAGGTCGATCACCAGCCGCGAGCTCTGATCGGAGAGTTGACCCACCCAGCGATCGAGCGGGGCCGGCAGGCTGCGGGCATATTGCTGCAGGGCGAACACCGGATCGGCGTACTTGTTGGTCATGCGCAGCTGCACCGCTTTCAAGGCGGACTGACCCGGCTCGGTGGCGTTGACGATGAGCTCCAGGTAGTGCTGCAGCTCCACCAGCTTCTGGTTGACCTCCTGAATGAGCGGTCCCTGCTCACCACGTCCAGCCAATACTCCATTAGTGGCCATAAAGGGACGACCGATACGGGCGCTGATGGCCTGGGCCGGGTCCCCTTCCACATCGGAGATCTTGCGAATGCGGGTGTTGTCATCCAGCGAGGCCAGTACCCGTTGGAACGGCTGATCGTTGCCAGTAATGGCGGCCAGCACGTCGAGCGCCTGCTCCGGGCTCTCCAGGGTCTGCACGTCCAGATTGGTCAGCAGTTTTTGCCACTGGTTGACGTAATCGGTGACGTAGCGGTCGTTGACCTGACGGGTGATCTCCTTGCGATCGGCCTCGCTCAGCTGGCTCAGCTTGCGCTGGCCCAGCACCCAGGCATCCATCGCGGTGAGATCGATGAGTGCCTTGTCTTGTTTCAGGAAGAAGTCGTTGAAACCGGGCCAGGTGAGCAGCCGCGGCACCTGGCCGGCGTTGTCGCTGCGCAGGGCAAACACGGTGTCGAAGGTAGGGCCCACCTCGTCACGCACGTTGAGATCCGGCGGCAATACATCGCCCGCCTTCACCACCAGATTCTGGTAGACCCGCTGATACATGGGCAGCTTGCCGAGCTCGCGCTGGGCACCGTAGACCGGCTCCTTGAACGGCACGAAGGCGGTGATGGCGGCCTGATCCCGCTCGGCCCTGGCGCCATACCAGTTGGTGTGATCGAGGGCATAGTCCAGGTGCCCCATCAGCTGCTCCTGTACCGCGCCCTGCCCCGGGAAGGCCTTCTGCCAGCGGCTCGCCATGTACTGCGCCACCAGCTCCTTGTTGCGACCGGACGCATCGTCCAGCATCCGCATCACCCGCAGGATGGCAAGCTTCTCTTCGCTGCCGGCAGGCGCCTGGTTGAGATCCGCCAGCAATCCCTGCATCTGGGCCGGCAGGAAGCGCAGGCTCAGCAGTTGCAGGTAGGAGCCTTCCACATAAGGACCGATCTCGTCCCCCTGGTAGAGGCCGAGGTCGGCCACCAACGGCATCCGCTCGCGGTAGTTGCCAAAGGAGAGGGTCGCCTCGCGAATGAGGTTCAGACGCGGCAGCTGGCTCACGCCGAAGGCGTGGGCGTCGGCCACCTCGTTGGTCTCCATGAAGGCCTGAGCCTTGGTCAATACGTTGCGGCCCGCCTCCTCGTTGACCCGGTAGAAGTAGTGCCAGCCACCGATGAGGGCGGCCGAGAAGAGCGACAGACAGCTGAGGCCGATGGCCATGCGGCGCCGGCGATAGAGGGTATGCAGCCGGTTTTCGCCGGCCAGATGGGCCTCCGGGAAGATGATGGAGGAGAACAGCTGGCGCACGAAGTAGGTGTTGGACTCCCCACGCAGGGCCGAGTGGATGGGCTCTGGCAGGTTGTAGCGGCGGGAGGCCGCCTGGGCAAACGCATCGAACGGCACCCCTTGCTGATAAACGGAGCTGACATAGACCCCGCGTACCAGCAGCGGCTTGCTCTCCTCGATGGCCAGGGTCTCGGCCAGCAGGCTGGTCACGTAATCCTTGAGGCCCGCCAGCTGGCGCACGAACGAGAACAGCGCGTTGCGCTGGGCGGCATCGAGCCGGCTCAGCATCAGCTCGGGCAGATTCTGGTTGAGGTTGTCCACCCACTGATCCCAGAACAGGGCCAGATCCTGCTGCCAATCGGCGCTAGGCTTGAAGGTCACCCCCAGCACGGCCTCGCGGGCCTCCTTGTCGAGCTGCTGGTAGATCACCTCAAAGCCGCGCAGCAGATCGAGCTTGGTGAAGACGACATAGAGCGGCAACCGGGTATTCATGGTGGCCGACACCTCCTGCAGGCGCGAGCGCATCAGCTGGGCATAGGCCTTGCGCTCGGCCACGCTGGCGTGGGAGAGCCAGGCCAGATCCACGGTCAGCACCAGGCCGTTGAGGGGCTGGCGACGACGGTGTTCATTGAGCCAGCCGAGCAGGTGCAGCCAGAGCCGCTCATGCTTGCGGGCCTGGGGATCCAGTTCTGCTTCGCTCTGGGAGAGCAGCACCCCGGCAGGATCCAGCATCACCGCCTGTTCCCCCAACCAGCAATCCACCAGCTGATCCTGCGCCACGTCGCGCAGCTCGGTATCGAGTCTCGGGTTGAGCTTGTTGGCCGGGTTGGCGCGGTGAATGAGGCTGCTCTTGCCGCTGCCGGGCAGCCCCAGCACCAGATACCAGGGCATGGCGTAGAGCGCCCCCTTGCCCAGATGGGTATTCAACGCCTGCAGCCAGCGATCGAGGAACAGCGCCTGCCTGTCGATGAGCCCCTTGACCGGATCCTGCTCCAGCACCACCTCGTGCTGACGCTCGGCCTTGAGCTGCTGCATCTTGCGCCACACCCGCCAGGAGACCACTCCCAGCAGCAACCAGAGCAAGAGCAGGGTGAACACCACCCGCCCCCACAGCGGCTCGAACGGCTTGGCGTCGCGCACCTCGAGACGAGGGCCCAGCCACCACACCAGAATGAGAGCCAGCACCCAGAGCACAGCACCGAGCAGGGGCCAGGAGGGTTTCAATTTCGGCAGCTGTTGCCGCAGAAAAGTAAAAATGGTTTTGAACATAAAATGTGATCCAACTCCGACTCAATGACTCATTTCGGCATTCATTTCGACAACGGCGCCGCCAGGCTCTCCAGGCGGTTGACCAGCCCGGGCTCCCAGTGCGACAACCCAAGGCGACTGGCCTCTTGCCACAAGTGTTGATAGTGCTGGCGCGCAAGCGCCTCCATGCCTTCCTGCGCCAACAGCTCCGCCTGCACCAGCAAGGCGTGGAAGCGATCTCTTGGCTCTTTCAACTGCGCAATCCGCTCATCGAGCAGGGCGAGCGCCGCCGCGACCCCCTGCTCGCCGTGGCGCTGGGCGACCTCCTCGGCCAGCCCCGCCTCGCCACTGCCCGCACTGCCGCCCTTGGCCGGTTGCAGCCAGCGGCTGCACTCGGGGGAGAGAAACGGCGTACCGTCACTAAAGGCGAGTTCCCGCAGGGCCGGCAGGCGCTGCAGAAAAGTCCCGAGCTCCTCGGCGATCGCCTGGGCCACCGCCCCAAAGCCGAGCTTCTGGGCCACCTCGGCCGAGAGCCTGTGTCCCTCGAACCAGTAGGGCGCCAGGGTCAGGCTCTGTTCGATGCGCTGCCAGAGCCCCTGATCAGGGCTGTTCATGGCGGCGCGGTACTCATCCACCATGTCCGCCGACATGGGCGCCAACGGGGTTTTATTGCCCGCCCCGCTCATGGGGACCGCCGTGATCCCGGCCCAGACAGCGTGACGGCGCAGTCGATAGCCCACTGCCGCCTCCGGCTGGCGCTCGATCAGGAGCTCCGCCACCTTGAGCTGGGTCTGGCGCCAGGCGCGATCGTTGGAACTGTCGACGTCGACGCCGGCATTGCCGCCACCGCCGCTGAGCACCATGGCGCCGACACCGCTGGCGGTCGACGCCACCGATACCGGGGAGCCCGCTGCCGCCGCGCCGCTGCTCTGGGGCTGCCCTGCCGCATTGGCCTCGGCCTGTGCCACCTGCTGGCGCTGGGCCCGCTTCAGTCCCATCACCAGCGGGTCGAGCAGCTCCCCCTTGTCGGGACACTGCGCCAGCCAGACCCGCTCCAGCTGCTCGGCCTGGGCCAGCAGCTGGGCCAGCTCGGCCGCCGAAGCGCTCTCGCAAATACGCGGCAGGGCCCCTTCGAAGCGCTTGACGATCTGCACCATCAGCCGCTGCTTCTGGCTGGCATTGCCGGGCCAGGCCAGCAGCCAGTAAGCCTGGATCCAGGCCTCCAGCAGGCTGATCGCCGCCCCCAGCGGGGTCGCCTTGGCCGGGTGCTGCAGACAGCGCAGCAGCTGGGCCAGCACCCGCATGTCCTTGGTGCGGCTCTCCAGCAAGCCGAGGCAGGCCTCGGCCACCGCATTGAGATCGACCTGGCTGTGAGCGAGGGATCCCAGCTTGACCAGCTCGGTCTCCACGTAGTCCCAGCGCGGCTCGTCGGCCAGCACGGCGCCTCTTATCTGTTCATCCGGCAGGCTGGTGAGCAGGCGTGCACACCAGGGATGTTGATAGCTCATCGCCCCTCCTACCAGCGGCACTGCTGACGCAGCGGTGCCAGCGCCTCTTTCAGGCCGCTCAAATCGACCCGCAAGAGGGAGCCGTTGTCGGCCCGCACCTGCAGCTCGCGATGGCCCTGCCAGCGCTTGAGCTCCTCGATGGCGGGCAGACCGCGGCCATATTCCAGCAACAGACCCTGATCCCGGATAAACCAGCTCTGGGAGCCGGCACTCGGTTGACCATCCAGCTCGACCTGCACTTTCTCGCCGCTCCAGGGGCTGTCCAGCCGCAGCCGGATATGGGTGATGCTGTCGACGCAGCCGATGGCCAGGGTCGCCCCGCGCAGTGCCGGGCGGGTGAGGGTTTCACTGCCACTGCCTGCGTCGCTCTGCAGCAGAAAGGGCGCGCTCGCTGGCGTGCGGGCCTGCTCCTGGGCCCAGATGGCCTGCCAGGCCGCTGACTTGGGGGCTGCCCCTTCGGCGGCACTGGCCGCACCATTGCCGATGGCGTCGTAGCAGGCGAGCCGTACCAGCGGCGAAGGTTCCTGCCGGCAGGCCTGCCAGCGCGCCATGTCCAGCGGGACCTCGGCCGCACTGGTGGCCAGCAGCAGCGGCAACAAGCCGAGGATGCTCATCAGTTCACCTCCAGTTTCTGGCACTTGTGATCCAGGGTGCGCTTGGGAATGTTGAGGCTCTCGGCCACCAGCATCCGATTGCCCTGGAAGTGGCGCAGCCGCGCCTCGATGACGGAGGCCTCGTACTGCTGCATGGCCCGGCGCAGATCTCGGATGTGGTTGTAGTCGTCCATGGTGCCGGGCAACTCGACGCAGACCCGCTCGCGCAGCTCCGGCGGCAGCGCCTCCAGCCCCACTTCCTCCCCGTGACGGGTATGGGCACAGGCCACCTCCAGCAGGTTGCGCAGCTCGCGCACGTTGCCGGGGAAGTCATAGGTCTGCAGCTGTTTCAAGAACTTGCGCTGCAGCCCCACCAGGGTCTTGCCATCCTGGGCGGCAAACTGGGCCATGAAGTGCTGACAGAGCAGCGGCACGTCATCCATGTGCTCGCGCAAGGGGGCGATCAGCAGCAGGCACTGACAGAGACGGTGATAGAGGTCGGCCCGAAACTGCCCCTCCTCCACATGGCGGGTGAGCGGCTGATGGGTGGCGGCGATGAGGCGAAAATCGGAGTGATACTCCTGCTCGGCCCCGAGCGGCCGGTAACTGCGGGTTTCCAGCACCCGCAGCAGCTTGGCCTGCATTGCAGCGGGCATGTCCCCCACCTCGTCCAGAAACAGGGTGCCGCCGTTGGCCTGGGCCACCAGCCCGGTCTTGTTGGCAAGGGCGCCGGAGAAGGCCCCCTTCTGGTAACCAAACAGCTCGCTCTCGATGAGGTTCTCCGGGATGGCGGCGCAGTTGATGGCGACAAAGGGCTTGTTGGCGCGATCGGAGCACTGGTGCACCAGCCGTGCCACCACCTCCTTGCCGCTGCCGGTCTCCCCCTGGATCAGCACGGTCAGCTTGTGCTGGCCGGCCTGATTGATCTGCTCGCGCAGCCCGCGGATCACCGCCGACTGACCGACCAGCTGATCGCCGAGCAGTTTCTCGTGCTGGCGCAATCGCTCCCCCTCTCCCTTCATCTGGCGCAGGGAGTCACGCAGTACCCCCTGATCCCGCCGACTGCGACCGAGATCGCGAATGAGGGTGAGCTGGTTGCAAAAGACCTGGGAGAGCTGGGCCAGCTCGGGGCCGTCGGCCCAGGCCCGCAGCACCTCCCCTTCATCCATCAGGGCCAGCACGGCAAACGGCTTGCCGTTGCCATCCAGCAGCGGATACGCATGCAGCCCACACTGCTGGCCAAGGTTGGCCAGCAGTGCGCGAAAACCGGCGTGCTCGATGCGAGCACCGCCGTAGAGGGAGTCCCAGGTGCGGGACTGGGCCTTGTGCAGCACATAGGCAAGGGGGTGGGAAAAATCGTCCACCGCCAGCCCCAGCGCCACTTCCTTCCCCCTGACCCAGCCTTGGCACTCCAGCTGGCGGCCGCTCACATCCAGCATGCCGAGCAGCAGCCCCCTGGGCTGGAAACTGGCATGGACGGTCGAGCTCCACCAGTGGCACAGGTGCGGCTCATCGCGCTGGGCGGTGAGGGCCAGGGCAAATGCGAGGGCTTGCTCCATACTCAAGCCCCCACCTCGGCCACGAACTGGTGATCGGCCACGGAAAAGTGGACGCGCTTGATGGGTTCACCGGCCGAGAGGCGCTGCAGCAGCTGCAGGGAGACCGGCGGCAGCAGGGCACCATCGATGACGGATTCGAGCATGCGGGCACCGTTCTCGCTGCGATTGGCCCGCAGCAGGATCTCCTCGGCCACCTCGTCGTCCAGCACCACCTCGGCGCCAAAGCGCTCCTTGAGCAGCTTGACCAGCCGGTTGAGCTTGCCGCCCACAATCTGCACTAGCGTATCGTGACCCAGCGGCAGATAGGGGATCACCTCCATGCGCGCCAGCAACGCCGGCTTGAAGAAGGCGGCGAGCTCCGGATAGAGGGCATCCAGCAGCACGTCGGGCTGCTCGGCGTGATCGACGATGGTCTGGAAACCGAGGTTGGAGGTGAGGAAGAAGACCACGTTCTTGCAGTCGATGATGCGCCCTTCCCCGTCCGCCAGCTCGCCCTTGTCGAACGCCTGATAGAAGAGATTGAGCACGTCCGGGTGGGCCTTCTCCACCTCGTCCAGCAGCACCACGGAGTAAGGTTTCTGCCGAATGGCCTCGGTCAGCACGCCCCCCTCACCGAAACCGACATAGCCGGGCGGCGAGCCGATCAGGCGCGAGACGGTGTGCTTCTCCTGATACTCGGACATGTTGATGGTGGTCAGATACTGGCGGCCACCGAACATCAGCTCGGCAATCTGCAGCACGGTTTCGGTCTTGCCGACCCCGCTCGGCCCCACCAGCAGGAAGGCGCCGAGCGGGCGGCCGGGACGACGCAGATCGGCGCGGGCGGTCAGCAGGTGCTTGTGCAGGTGGGCCACCGCCACATCCTGCCCCTTGATAAGCTCGCCAAGGTATTCCGGCAGGCGGGTCACCACATCGAGCTCCCCCTGGGAGATACGATTGAGGGGCACCCCGGTCCACTCGGCGATGACGGCGGCGATCTGGGTCTTGTCGACGTGGGCGGAGACCAGCACTTCTCCTTGCTGCAACTCGGCCAGCTCGCGCTCGAGGGTGGCCAGCTGCTCGGCAGCGGCCTGCGGATCGAGCGGTGCATCGGCGAGATCCAGCGCCTCTCTGGTCAGCATCTCATCCTGCTGATCGGCCAGCAGGGCTGCACGCAGCTCGACAATCTGGTGCACCAGCCCTTGCTGCTGCTGCCACCGGGCTTCCTGCTCGGCCAGTTCTTCACGGCAAGCCTGTTGGGCCGCCTGCAACTCGGCCAGGCGCTCTGCGTTGTCACCGAGACCGATCAGGCTCTGGCGCTCCAGCTGGCGGATCTCCAGCTCACGCTGACGCAGCGCGTTTTGCAGGTGGCTGACCGCGCGTGGCGGCGTGGTGAGGTTGATGGCCACCCGGGCACAGGCGGTATCGAGCACGTCGATCGCCTTGTCCGGCAGCTGACGGCCGGAGATGTAACGGGCTGAGAGCTGGGCAGCGGCCTGCAGCGCCTCCTCGTCGATCAGCACCCCGTGGGCCTTCTCGTAGATGCTGCGCAGGCCGCGCAGGATCACGGTGGCCTCGTCGGCATCGGGCTCACCGACTTTCACCAGCTGGAAGCGGCGCGACAAGGCCGCGTCTTTTTCCACGTACTTCTTGTACTCGCCCCAGGTGGTAGCGGCGATGGTGCGCAGCTCGCCCCGGGCCAGCGCCGGCTTGATAAGGTTGGAAACATCCAGCCCGCCGGCCTGGTTGCCGGCCCCGATCAGGGTGTGCGCCTCGTCGATGAACAGAATGACCGGTTGCACGGCGTCCTTGACCTCCTGCATCACCCCCTTGAAGCGCTTCTCGAACTCCCCCTTGACCGAGGCGCCGGCCTGCATGGCACCCAGATCCAGGGTCATCAGCTCGACCCCGCGCAGCTTCTCGGGCACCTGACCCGCCACCATGCGCAGAGCCAGCCCCTCGATGAGGGCGCTCTTGCCGACACCGGCCTCCCCCACCACGATGGGGTTGTTCTTGCGACGACGGGAGAGGATGTCGATCATCAGGTCGATTTCGTGATCCCGGCAGAGCACGGGATCCAGGCTGCCCTGGCGGGCCTGTTCGGTCACGTTGACGGTAAAACGGGCCAGCAGGCTGGCATCGGCCGGCAGGGCTGCCTGGGCCGTCTTGCCGCCGGGGGCGGTGGTCACTTGCGTCTCGGCGGACTCCTTGACCCACTCGTCAAACTGCTGGCGCAGCAGCTCGCGATTGACCTTGGCAAGCAGGCGGGTCACCGAGCCCGGCAGGTAGCGCTGGGGGGTCATCAGCAGCACCAGCAGCATGACGCCGCTGCGCAGCTGGGCATGTTGCAGCTCGGCGGAGGCGAGCAGCCAGCTGTCTTGCAGCCACTCCACCAGCATGGGCGAGAAGGAAGGGTAACCCTGGCCATAGCTGCTGTCGGCAGCGGACGGTTGCAGCAGGGTCTTGAGCTCTTCCACCTCCACCTCGGCCACCTTCAGGATCTGGCGCACGTCGCTCAGCGGGGTCTCCAGCATCTTGAGCAGCAAATGCTCGATGCGGATCTCGGCTCCCTGGTGATTGACACAGAGGGCCGCGGCCTCCTCCAGCATGTGACGGCAGATGGGGTTGAGTCTTTCCACCAGTACCGGTAGCTCTATACGAATCAAGGCGTGCTCTCCTTAGTATTTTATTTTAATAATTCGCCCAGTTGACGCAGAACGTCCTGGGTCTGGTTATTGAGTTGGTGGTGATAGAGGCCGAAGATCAGCGCCAGGATCAACGCCCCGCCCATGAACAGGCTGCGCAGGGAAACCTGCTTGCGCAGCTGGTAGCGGGAGGCCTGCTGCCCCAGATCGAGGTGAAACACGCTGGGCGCCTCGCCACCGGCCTCGGGGGCCAACTGCTTGTGCAGCTGGCGCACGATGCGCTCGAACTCCCCTTGTCCCTTGCTCATCACCTTGTAACGCCCCTCGAAACCGAGGCACAGACAGAGGTAGATGAACTCCAGAATGTCGCGATAACGCACCGGGTCTTCCTGCAGGCGGGCCAGCAGCACGAACACCTTCTCGCCGCCCCAGGTCTCGTTGTGAAAGCGGGTCAGCAGGGAGTGCTCGGACCATTCGCTTTGACTGCCCCAGTCGCGGCCCATCACGGCCTCGTCGATGAAGGTGCAGAGGATGTAGCGAAACGACAGCACCACCCCGTTCTCGTAGCCCTGGGCCATCAGCTCCTGCTCGATGGCCTGGATCTCGGTCACCACCCGCTGGTAGAGCTCGGGCACCCGGTCGTAGCGCGACAGCAGGCGTACCCGCTGCACCAGCCCCAGCAAGGGGGTCACCGCATCGATCATCGGGTTGATGCTCTGGCCGCGCAGGCGGAACCAGTAGTCCGAATCCATGTCCAGCTGCTCGGCATGATCGAACAGCAGGTCGCTGAGTTGCTCGTTCTTGATAATGTCCGTGGTCATCTCTGCTTATTCCTTGGTGCGATCACTGGCTGCGAATGGCCCAGAGCTGCATGTCGAGCTCGGGGAAGTCGCCGGCGATGTGGAAGGCAAGGGTGTTGCCCACCGCCAGCATCTGCCAGGCCGGGCTCTGCCGATCGAGCTGGAAGTAGCTGTAACCGGCGTGATAGGGCAGCTGGCGCGGCGCCACCGGCAGCGGCAGCAGCGGAATACCGGGCAGCTGCAGGCTGATGAGCTCGCGGATCTTGTCGCTGGAGGCCACCTTGGTCTGCTGCAGCAGTTGTTTGCGCAGCTGCTCCTGCGGCATGCGGGCACGCACCGCCAGCACGAAGTCGGCGCTGGTCATCAGCTCGCTCTCGTTGACCATGGCCACCATGATGCCGTACTGGTGCTTGCGCAGCTGGATGGAGACGGCGCGCGGCGACAGCACTGTGCTGAGCGCCTGGCGCAGGGCCAGCATCACCGGCTCGAAGCTCACCTGCTGATCGTCGTGGCGATAGGCGGGGAACTCGGGCGGCAGGCGGGACTCGTCGGTAAAGGTCATCAGTTCGCCGCAGAGCTGCACCAGCGCCTCGTGCAACCGCTCGGGGTGCAGAGTGCCAAGGCGCGCCAGATGGGAGAGCTGGGGCTGGGCTCGGTTGAGCAGTTGCAGCATCATGAACTCAGCCACGTCGGCCACCCCCTGCTGACCCGGCGCGGCGATGCGCTGGGAGAGACTGCGGGCCCGCTCGGCCACGAGGCCGGCCGACTCGCCGAGGAAGCGCTTGAGGGTCGGGATGGCGGAGACGCTGATGCTGCAGGGCATGAAGTTGGGATCCAGCACCAGGCCGCCGTCCGGCCGCTTGTCCAGAATGCGGGCGATGGCCAAAGATGCGTAGGCACTACGGTCTTCTCGCTCCAGCATCAGCCGCAGGCTGACCCGCCCTACTTCGAGGGAGACCACGTCCCCCCCTTCGCTGTGCAGATCGCGCACGTCGTGGCGATGGGCCTGCAACCGGGTAGCCACCTGGCCGCCCTGATTGACCTCGTTGACGCCGCTCACCGAGAGCGGCAGTGCCAGATAGACCTTCTGGTTAGCCACCGAGGCGTCGGTGACTTCCAGCGGGGTCGGCAGCACGTCGTCATTGGGGATGTTGAACACGGTGCCGTCCGGCAGGATGCCGGTGGCCCCCACCAGGGCGATGCGGCCAAAGCCCAGGTAATCCTCGTTGATGGCGAGCGACTGCAAGCCATAGAAATAGTCGGACAGCGCGCTCAGGCGAGCGTGCAGCGCGTAATCCGAATGTCTTTGTTGTTGCTGGAAGTGCTGGGGCTTGATGAACAGCCCCTCACGCCAGATAACCCGATTTCGACTCGACATGGTTATTCTTCTTCTTTTTGCAGTTCCACTTCATCCAGGCGCAGGTGCACCAGGATTTGATAAGCCGTTCCCTTGCTCTTGATCTTGATGACCTTGCGCCACTCGGCGCTGTCGGGGTCGGCGTAGCGTGCGATCACCCCGATGTAGCGGGTCTTCTCGTCGAGCTTGATGGGGGGCAGGTATTTGAACTGGCCCGGCAGCAGGGTGTAGTCCTGATGATCCAGGTAGTTCTTGCCAAGGGCCTTCTCCACGTCCGCAGTCACCTGGTCGTAGTCGGTGGCGAGCAGCTTGGAATCCTCCGCCAGCAGCACCACCTGAAACTCGATGGGCGCCGCCTCCCCGCTCTCGTTGGGGTTGACGTCAGGCTCCGCCAGCAGGCTCAGTCCCAGGGTCGTCGGTTGACTGTCATTGCTGCCCACCTGGATATCCGGGTTCATGGCCACGTCGGCCATCTTGCCCATGGTGGTACAACCTGCCAGGGCCAGCAGCGCGGCGCCCAGCATCAGCGCACGTATCATCAAATCAGTCCCTGTTGCTGACGCACGGCCTGGTCATAGGCCTGGGCATACACCTGGTGGAACAGCTTGTCGAAGCCCTGCTGGCGGGCGGAGGTGAGCTCGCGGTAGTAATGCTGGTACATGTCCCAGGCCCAGCCTTCGTCGGCCGTGCCCGGTGCACCGCTGCGGCGGTATTGCTCGAAACGCCCCAGCAGGGCCTGCGGCGAAAACGCCTGCAGGATGCTGTCAAGCGCCGCGCCGATGGCCTGCTGGTTCGCCACGTGGTGGATCCGCACATTGTGCAGGCTCTC
The DNA here is from genome assembly GCF_041403025.1 of Aeromonas sp. S5(2024). NCBI lineage: Bacteria > Pseudomonadati > Pseudomonadota > Gammaproteobacteria > Aeromonadales > Aeromonadaceae > Aeromonas > Aeromonas sp. S5(2024). The sequence goes on from NZ_JBGLRI010000003.1 coordinate 14,826, forward strand.
GGCCACCGCCGCCGGTGCACTCAGGTGGACCGGGCTCTTCTGCTCGGCAAACAGCACCGCCAGGGTCTCGTCATAATCGAGGCCCAGACGCAGCGGGTTGTCCTCGATGGGGCGCAGGTGCTTGTCCGCCAGCGCCGCCTGTTCGTTTTGCAGCTGCAGCAACCCCTCCACCATGGCCCGCACCGTCTTGCCCATCTCTTCGAGCATGTCGTGGGCCTGCTGGGTGTCCTGCAGTTGCAAGGGTTGACCCAGGCCGCGCATCAGCGGGGTCAGGGCCACGTGATCGACGCCGTCCAGCGACAGCTGATAATCGGGATGGTTCTCGATGGCGGGCATATCCAGAAATTCTTGGTTCATGGTGTTCTCGACAGCAGAAAAAGGGGCAAGAGGGGGAACGTCCACATCCGGTTGTGAACGCAGTGAAGCCTGCAGACGACCGTCCGCCAGCGGGCCATCCATCAACGGATTGGGCGCCCTGCGCTCCTGCTGCAATGCCAGCAAGGGATCGGCCGCCAGGGTACGCGGATCGTCTGCGGGCACGACGGGTTCATCGCTGGTCAGCCACTCGTCCAGCTGCTCGGTGGGGCGATTGCCCAGCACCTGTTGCAGGCTCTGCTCGGGGGTGATGGCCCCCAGATAGGCGCGCAGCCGGAACGGGCCGACCACGAGCTCGTCCCCCTGCTCCAGATGCACCTTTCGGGCCCGCCCGATGGGCGAAGTGGCCCCGTTGATATAGGTCTGGCCGCTCAGATCGCACAGGCAGAAGCGACCGTCGTTGAGCTCGATGCGGGCGTGGGCGGGCATGACGGCCCCCAGCCTGTCGCGCAGTTGCCAGTCATCCTGTTCGGAGGCCCCCAGGGTCCCCCCCATCTCGTCGAAGCGGTACTGCACCTGCTGGCTGCCGTCGAGCTGTTCGCTGTTGAGCACCACCAGGGAAAGTTGCTGGTTAAAATCGTCCACAGTTACTCCTGCACTGATTCCTGTAGTTAAATTTTCTGCGCTGCTGATGTCTGCACTTATTCCTGCACGCAGATGGTCACGAACGGATCACTCGGCGGCTGGCCGAGAAAGGTACTCCACCCCAGGCGGGCACTCTGCTCCTCACCCAACCTCAGTCCCCTCGCCTGTTCCTGGCCGAACCCCAGGCGCAGATCCCAGGCCAGCTGATCGCGCAGGATGAAGGAGACGAAGGTCACCAGGGCGTGAAAGTGCTCCCCGTTCGGCAGAAAGCCGAGAAACTGGCCAAAGCTCAGGTTGTTGATCTTCAACAAGAACTTGCCGGCACAGTCGTTCACTTTGTCGCCTATGACAAAATCGCTCCCTAGAGTGGCGCAGGCGCCGCCGAGGCGATTTTGCTGATCCTGATGAATAGGCACCTTGCGCCACTGCCAGGCGCTCACCTGCACATCGGCCAGATCGAAACAGTGAGCCACCAGACCGGCTACCACCTCGGGGGAGCGGCTAGGGCTGGCCAGCATGCCCGCATAGGAGAGCATCTTGGCCCGGTTGACCGGCAGGCTCTGACAGACCGCCTCGTTGCCAAGCCCTACCAGGGCAAACATCAGACGGGAGAAGCCATCCTCGCCGTTGTCCTGAAACCGCACGTGGTAGCGATACTTGCGCCAGATCCGGTGCAGCAGGGTCAGCAGACGGTGGTGGAAGAAGTCCAGAAACAGGCCGAGCTTCTGCTCCCCCTGGGCGTACTCCCACGCCAGCGAATCGAGGTAATAGCCGGGCATCGGCGACTGACTGCCGTGCAGGCCGAGGAAGGCCACCTCCAGCTCGTGGCGCCCCTGCCCGTCCCGACCAATCTGCAGCACGTCGCTGGTGGGGAACCCCAGAGAGGCGGTCGCCTTGAAGCGGATGTTCTCGTCACCGGGCAGGTAGTCGAGCCCCCGCTCCTGATCGGCGCCATCCAGCCGGTTGAGCAGCTCAACCAACTGGAAAAAGTTGAAGCGGGGCGCCTCCCGGGCGGCGTTCACATCAGGGAGTGCTGACCGATCTGGACTGGCCATTGGTAGCGCTCCTTGTTGTCGAGATTGACCACCTCAAGCAGGTGGAAGGCGTTGACGCTGGCATAGAGCGAGAAGAAGTGGGCCAGCACGGTACTGAACAGATAGAGCTCCCCTTCGCTGCCAAAGGCGGACTGGCGGATGGAGAGCACCGACTTGAGCCCCCGCACCGGCATGCCGCGCACCAGCCGATCCACCGGCTTGGTCTCGATCTCCTCGATCCCCGCCAGCCGCTTGCGCGAGGCCTGCTCGGCCTGTTTGTCGTGCAGCGCCGGAAAATCGTAGGTGCGCAGCACCTGCACCAGGGCATCGCGGCGCAGCAGGGAGACATAGTTGAGCGACAGGTTGGAAATCAGCGTCCAGTGCAGACTGCCGTCCAGCGCCGGGCGCAGCGGCCGGGTCGGCCGGATCAGGTTGCGGAAGGTGGCAAACGAAGGAGAACTGCCGGTCGGCACGCAGACACTGCCCACCTTGAGACGGGCGGCGCGAGAGCGGTTGGTGCAGGTGAGCGTCACCGAGATGGATTCATCCAGTTCGACCGTAGTGGTTTCATCCCCGCGCACGAACGAGAGGCTGTGCTCGAAACCATCCCCGCTCACCGCCTCCTTGACCCGCACGCGGTAGTAGAGCGCCAGCCGCTGTTTGGCCCGCTCAATCTGGTGCTGGAAGCTCTCGAATGGCTGATAGATTCGCGGCGTACCGCGGGAGCGGCCGAGGTTCCCCTCGACCCAGCCTTCCACCTGATCCACCGAGAAGATCTCGAAGCTGTCGGCGTGGCGATAGCTCGCCTTGAGGGGATACTCCGCCTGACGGCCATTGAGGTTGACCGGTTCGCTGTCGTGCTGGAACAGGTTGATGGCCGGCACGCAGTTGAGCATGAAGGAGTCGGGACGGATCTTGAGCTCCGCCGGCAGCGGCCGGTCGAAGCAGAAGTGCACCTTGAATTCGCTCACCGGCAGCGGCTGTTTGGGCCACTCGCCACCGGAGAGTTCGAAGAAGAGGAAGCTTTCCGGGAAGCAGAAGTACTCCTGCAGGATCCGGTAGCCGGAATAGACGTTGTTCGGATAGGGCAAGAGCGCGTCGTCGCGCTCGAAGCCGACCGATTTGAGGGCCTTGGCCTCCTGGCGAAAGCGCTTGCCGTCGATCTCCAGCTCGATATGGGAGAGCTGGTTGGAGAGCCAGAAGTAGAGCTCATAGGCGGTGTAGCTGTCACCACCGAGGAAGAAGCGCAGCTTGTCCAGCTGCAGCTCGCTGAGCGGCAAAGGAGCATGCAGGGCGATGTCCAGCGAGATGGTAGAGAGATCGTTGCCACTCTGGGCAGCGATATGACGGATATCGGCCGGATAGACCCAGGTATCGTGACAGGTCTGGAAATGACAGGTCACCTCGTCCAGGGGCAGACTGTCGAGCTGACAACCTTGCCTGACCAGCGCCGGCTGGGCGATGGCACCCGGAATGACCGAAAACTGCATGATGGTCATGCTGGGCACGGGACGCAGGTAGTTGGGCCAGAGCATGTTGAGCAGACCGTGGGTCAGCTCGGGAAACTCATCCTCAATCTTGGCGCGCAGGTTGCCCGTGAGGAAGGCGAACCCCTCCAGCAGGCGCTCCACGTCCGGATCGGTGTTCTGCTCCGACAGAAAGCGGGTGAGCTCGGGATAGGCGTCGGCAAATTCGCGCCCTTGCAGGCGCAAAAATGCCAGTTCATCCCTGAAGTAATGTTCCAGCGACATTGATCAGACCATGCGGTAGTGACGGTGACTGTCCATATGGACGTTGAACGAGGTAACTTGCTCGATATGCTCCAGCCGCACGTGGGCCGTCACCTGAAACGACATCTCAAGCGGACTCGCCTGATAGTCGGGTGAACGAACATCCACATGGATGATCCGTGGTTCATAACGACGGATGCATTGCCGGATCGCCTCCCGGATCCGCCCCTTGATATCCGCACTGCCCTGAGTGGCGTCATTGAGATCAATGACCCCCAGATCGGGTGCACTGCGGCAATTGCCGGGACGGGTGTTGAGGATCTGGTCGAGCTGCCGTTTGACAGAGTCGACCAGTTCATCAACTTCCGAACGAGGGGAGGAGCCAAGCCCCTCCCCCCGGATGCGATCAAACAGGCTGGCCGCATTTCCTCTATCCCAGGAAGAGAGATGCGGCATCGGGCCTTATTCCTTGTCCAGTCGACCTACCAGAGAGAGCTCGAAGCTCGCCCCCATGTACTTGAAGTGCGGGCGCACGGCCATGGCAACCTGGTACCAGCCCGGCTCCCCTTCCACATCCAGCACCTTGATCTGGGCGGCGCGCAGCGGACGACGGCTACGTACGTCTGCCGGCGGGTTCTCCTGATCGGCAACGTACTGCTTGATCCAGCCATTCAGCTCTCGTTCCAGATCCTGACGCTCCTTCCAGGAGCCGATCTGCTCGCGCTGCAGCACTTTGATGTAGTGCGCCAGGCGGTTGATGATGAACATGTAGGGCAGCTGGGTACCCAGCTTGTAGTTGGTTTCCGCTTCTTTGCCTTCCTTGGTGTTCGGGAACACCTTGGGTTTTTGTACCGAGTTGGCGGAGAAGAAGGCGGCGTTGTCGCTGTCCTTGCGCATGGTCAGGGTGATAAAACCCTCTTCCGACAGCTCGTATTCGCGACGGTCGGTGATCAGCACCTCGGTCGGGATCTTCGCCTGCAGCTGACCCATGGCCTCGTAGACGTGCACCGGCAGGTCGTGGATGGCACCACCGCTCTGCGGGCCGATGATGTTCGGGCACCAGCGATACTTGGCGAAACTGTCGGTCAGGGAAGTGCCCATCAGGTAGGCGGTGTTGCCCCACAGGTAGTGATCGTGGTCCGAGCTGATGTCTTCCTGATAGTTGAAGCCCTTGATGGGGTTTTCGGTCGGGTCGTAGGGCAGACGCGCCAAGAAGCGCGGTGCGGTCAGACCCAGATAACGGGCATCTTCCGATTCACGCAGGGAACGCCACTTGGTGTAGGCCGGCCCTTCGAATACCGATTTCAGATCCTTGATGGAAGGCAGATCGGTAAAGCTGTCGACGCCGAAGAAGGCTGGTGCGACGGAAGAGATGAACGGCGCATGGGCCATGGCTCCCACCGCACTGACATACTGCATCAGCTTGATGTCGGGTGAGCTGTGAGTAAAGGCGTAATCACCGATCACGGCGCCGACGGGCTGGCCACCGAACTGACCGTAGCCAGTCGAGTAGACATGCTTGTAGAGACCGGACTGGGTGATTTCGGGCGAGAACTCAAAATCTTCCAGCAGCTCTTCCTTGGTGGCATGCAGCACCTGGATCTTGATGTTCTCGCGAAAATCGGTGCGATCCACCAAGAGCTTCAGGGAGCGCCAGGAGGACTCCATCTCCTGCAGCTCTTTGGCGTGCAGGATGACGTCCATCTGCTTGCTGAGCTTCTTGTCGAGCTCGACAATCATGCTGTCCACCAGCGCCTTGTTGACTGGCTCGCTGGTGGTACCGCTGTCCAGAATGTTGGCGATCAGGGCTGCAACCCCCTGCTTGGCAACGCTGTAACCTTCATCCACCGGGGTAATGCGGGCCTGCGCCATGATTTCGTCCAGCAAGGACGAGGAGGCGGCACTCGCCCCCGCTTGAACCTGTTCTTCGACCAAAGACATGTTTATTCCTTTCTCGTTCAGTCAATCCAACCCGGCGATCACTCGGCAGGCTTAATCAAATCCAGCTCTTTGAGCAGCTGCTCACGAGCGTCATCACTGGACAGCAGATCCTGCAAACGATTGCGGAAGGCGGGGATATTACCCAGCGGCCCCTTCAGGGCAACCAAGGCTTCGCGCAGTTCCAGCAGCTTGCGCAGCTCGGGCACTTGCTGTGCCACGCTGTCAGGGGTGAAGTCTTCCAGAGACTGGATCTTGATCGAAACCGGCAGCTCATCCTGGCTGTTTTCTTCCAGACGATTGGGAACGGAAAACTTCAGTTCCAGCGCGGATTCTTTCATGACAGACGAGAAGTTATTCTTGTCGATAGAGACGGTCTGACGCTCCTCGATCGGAGTGTCTTCAGTACGGCCCTTCATATTGCCGACCACCATCATGGTCAACGGAAGCTCTATTTCCGCTTGCTGACCACCGGTTGCCGGTACATATTTGATGTTGATACGTTCTTTGGGCGCAACAGTGCCGCCGTCAATTCCTTTTCCCATGCTCTAAATACCAAGTTAAGGGTCAACCAAGACCCTAAAGCTTATAGCCAACGCCCTTACCAACAACTGTCAAAAATGACAGTTGACTGAACCACCGATGGATTCAGTGAGAAGTTCATCAGCTGACGATGCGTCTCCGATATACCAAAGCAAAAGCTCTAATAACCAAAAACGCAGTATGCATCTTGTTATCTATACAATCCGATTTTGCCTCTACTCTTTGTTAGAGGTCATATTGACCTAAGAGCCATTTGCGCCGCATGGTATATGTGTGTAGCACCGATAGTCAATTTATTATTTATCAAAGAAGAGACCTTAAAATACAAAAACAAAGCAAAAACAGACAGTTACAATCAAATTGAGACAGTTGCATTTGATTATTGAAAATAGGCCTCACTCTCATAAAAATAGATTCCAGAGTCAATAAATTTGAATGTTAGTGATTCATGCATCTCACCATGAGGCAGTGCGACAAAGACGGTCGCGACCAGACAAAAATATGTAACAAAAAATGACAATTCAAGAACAAAAAATCCCTTCACCATGCAAAACAATGAAGGGACTGAAGGACATAATATGCACGATGATGTCACTAAGGTGAGCCTGCTTATATCAATCACTCTGAGTCATCGACAGTTCAGGTAGATTGTAAGCTCACCGCTGTTGACAAAAAAACTACTAACTGTTCAATTTCTTCCCTTGGGAAAGCGCTACAAACCAATGCTGAGCAAGTTTTTGCCCTGCGCTCTTCTCTTTTTCAGTCATACCTTTTTCAAGCTCATCACGTGCTTCAGAAGCCTCACTATTTCCATCCGTGGCAGCAAGCAGATACCACGCATAAGCATGCAGTCTATTGCGTGGAGCTCCCAACCCCTGCTCTCGCATCATGCCCATGCGGTATTGGGCTGATCGGTGCAGGGCATTGGCGGCCAGTCGATACTGTTTAAGCGCCTGCGGGTAGTCTTCCTTGCCGCCCAATCCCAGCCGTAGCATCTCGCCATAGGCATAATGAGCATCGACGTTGCCCTGTGCTGCTGCCAAAGCAAAATACTGGCGCGCTGTGACGAGATCCCCTTGCTCTTGCTGCCATTGCGCCAATGCCAGCTGAGCTTCGCTGAATCCCCCTTCTGCGGCACGTGTCAACCAATGTTCTCGCGCGGCGCTATCGCTCTGTTGCAGGCTCAATTGATATTCGGCCTCATGGGAACCACTGCCTGCTGCCAGCTCCAACCAATAACGGCCAAGCGCAAGATCCTGGGCAACCAGATCACCGACCAGATAGGCTTGTCCCAACCACAACTGGGCCGATACAGCCCCCGCATTGGCAGCTCGCTGATAGAGGCCGAATGCCTCTTCAGATGGCGCCTTGCGCGCCAGCACCAACAAGGCATCCGGCTGTTGCTGGGCAGCAGCTTTCTCATACCAGCGCAGGGCAAGATCGGGGCGCCTGCTCACCCCTTTCCCTTGTTCATAGCGAGTGCCAAGCTGGAATTGGGCATCACGATTACCTTGTTCGGCGGCTTTCTCCAACCATTTTACGGCATCTGCATCAGCCCCCGCCTGACCTGCATACCACTGCCCCAGAGCCAACTGGGCATTCGCATGATCGCGCTTGGCCGCCTGTTCGAGCCAGTCAAGGCACTCACTGGCCAGCTTGCCCTTGTGCCGTTGCCGGCAGTCCTGACTCAGTTGATAGCTGGCCTCCGAATTGCCCAACTTGGCGGAGCGCTGCCACCACTGCTTGGCCAGTACAGGATTTTTAGGTTCTCCCAACCCCGCCTGATACCAACTTCCCACCTGTAGTGCAGCCTTGCCCCTAATATCGGCATCTGCCGCCAGCGGACCGACTTGATCGGCGGCCTGCTTCATCCAGCGCATCGCCTCGGGATAATCCGGCTTGGTCGCCAGACGCTTGGCTAGCTCATATTGCGCATTGCCCTGGCCTTGCTGGGCGGCTTGCAACAACTGCTGCTCATTCTGAGTTGACATATTTACCGAGCATCCTGAAATTGTCCAGGACAATAACAGAATACCAGTCACTGACATTAATTTTAAAAACATATTCCCTGTCACTACCTTGTAATAAAAATCAACGAATAACAATGAGAAACATTGAATTAAAGGTGTATTTGTTTTTTGAAATTAAAACATATTTACACTGACCTCATGCTATTCACACATGGCAATGCGACACATTTTTTCAAAAACCATTGGTTTTTATTTCATAACTTAATGGAAGTGTATCGCCATTCCCATCATCAGTATCAAAAGGTTTGCAAAAATCAAACCCAGGATCTCTCAGTGCGCTTATCAGCAACTCCACAAGAAATTCTTTATGTGAAATTGATAACCCACTGGTACTAGGATCATGGAAAAACATTTTTTCAATAAGTTACAAACATCACCCCTATTGTTTGGAGCAAACTTATTAAAATACACGCCTAGCGTCTCTTCACGACCATAGATATCTAAATTACCGATGAAGTCAGATACTGAAGGTTTAAATTCAATTTTTGTGTTTTGGCAATACACCTCATATCTTCCTTATGTTCTTATATGAAACCGAACCCTCATCAAAGAAAAAACTCCAGCGTGGAATTTTTCAACATACAAGTGATGAATAAATACTCATATAAAAAGATGACTGGTCTTCACCAACAGAATAACTGTATTCATCTTTAGAAATAAAGATAACGTTCCCATCTTTATTTATCATAACAAAGTCATCAAGAAATCCATTTGATGTTACAGACTGTTTTATAATTCTCTCTAAAACTCCCCCGTCAGAGCTTAGCTGAACCTCAACATCTATATTCACATCTTTAGAGTTAAAGATAAGCAACCATGCGCCTCCCTCCCCTTTAGAAATATGGATGAAGTGGCGAATCAAGGCAGTTATTGCAGCATCAGAATCATGATACTCATTGATGACATTAGCTCGAGAAAAAACCTTCTTATAAAACTCTGAAGCAGGGGATTGTTCAATAAAGCGATAGTTACAGTTAAGTCCCTCAAAAAACATCGAGGTATTTTTCTGCTTCATATAGAGCTTAAGTCTAGAATTCATTTCTTTACCTTCCCTTTTCTGAAACCAAATTTTATTTCAGGAAAATGCCCTGGGTACTGTTTGTACTTGCCGGGAAGCATGGGAGAACCTTTACTATCATCAGCGCCATGAAAGTGAGGGCCTCGACCAAACTTGTCATCATCATGAAGCACGATATATTTTTTGCTCCCATGAACATCAAACTCATAGACAGTTCGATTCTCATATTCTTTATCATAAACATATTTATGTGTTTTATATTGAGCTGAACGTGGGATGCCTGCTGCTTCTTTTGCAGCGCGAAAGCTCTCACGCCTTGAAGGCGACGCAGCGGGACACTGTCCCGGCACATTACTTAACCCCAGTGGATCCACCCAGCCAGTCGGGTTCGGAGCATACTGATAATTGTTAAGGCCACCGGCCAAGCCTATCGGGTCGGGGGTGATAAATCTACCCGTGTCGGGCTGGTAGTAACGGTGGCGGTTGTAGTGAAGCCCCGTCTCGGCGTCAAAATACTGCCCCTGGAAACGCAAGGGCGTTGCCACCTCGGCGATCTCTTCGCGCCAGACATTGCCATAGGCTCGATAGCGCACCTGCCAGGCGGTAGCCCCGCTTGTGCGGGTCAGTGCCAATGGTGTACCAAGGTGGTCAAGCTGGTAATGGAATACCTCAGCCTTCTGCCCTTCCCCTTCCAGTTGTGCCAAGGGTTTGAAACTGCCGGGTTCATAGATAAAGCTGCGGTACTGCTCGTCAGTACGGCGCTGATCATCACCGAGCTGATAACTGCTCTCAGCAATCAGGTTGTTGGCCTGCCACAAGAATTCGGTGACTTGCCCGCCTTTTGCTCCGCTCACTGTCTTGCGAATGCGACGACCAAAGGCATCGTAGTCATAACAGGCGGTGCTGCCATCGGGCAGCTCAGCCCGCACCAGTTGATGCTGACAATCGTAGTGATAGCGGGTCACCAGTTGCTGGCCCTTGCCGCGCCGCTCTACTGCCAATCGGCCAAATTCGTCGTACTCGAAGTGACGATCGCCACTCAACAGCAGCCGGTTCCCCTGGGTACGGGCCCCATCGAATGGACCACCCGAGCTTTCACCCAGGAGGTTGCCGGCAGGGTCATGCAGGAAGCGCTCGGTCAACTCGCCCCGCACTTCCAGCAAGCGGTCCAGCGGATCGTAGCGGTAGTGCACCTCTCCCTGCACGCTGTCATCAATGCGTAGCAGGTTGCCCGTTGCGTCATAACCGTAACGCCGCTCGCGGGAGACCTGTTTGCCCCGCTGCAGACGCAATGCCGTCAGGCGCCCCTGCTCGTCATATTCGTACTGCTGGGTAAGCGCCCCTTGCTGCCTGCGCAGCTCAAGCCCACCCACCACCTGGTGGCGCGTGAGCTCGGCACCGTTGAGATCAATTCCGCCAAGCGCTCCGTGCTGATAGTGATAGCCAAGTTGGTTGCCGTCGGGCAGTTGCCAATGTGACAGCCGCCCCATGGCATCGTATTGGAAATGGCTTGAGGCCCACCCCTGATGCTCCGCCAGCAGATGACCGGCACTATCGTAGTCAAATGCCATGGGCCAGGCGCCATCATCGACCCGGATGAGCTGACCGTGACCGTCGTACTCAAAGGCGATCTCGCGGCCATCTGGCAGGGATTTTGTCAACAAGCGCCCCATGGGGTCGCGCTCATAGCGAGTGACCAGTTCGGTCTCCTGCTTGCCGAACTCCACCTTTTCGCTCAGACGTCCGTTGAGGTCATAACGGTAGACGGTGGTGCGCCCATCAAAACCGGTTTCCCGTGCCACCAGCCCGTTGGGATGGTAGTGGATACGATGCTGTTCACCATGCTCGTTCTCAATCTCGCTGAGGAAGAGCTTGGCGTTGTCATAGCGGTATTTGAGCTCGCTGCCATCTGGGTTGATGCGCCGACTCACGAGATGAAGGCCGGGGTGATATTCAAAACGTGTCTCACGTCCCTGCTCGTCCCACTGCGCCGTTACCTTGCCATAGGCGTTGTACTCATAGCGACGAATGCCGCCTCCGGGCAAATGAACGGTACTCAGACGATCGGCCGCGTCCCATTCATAGCGTGTGATTGCGCCACGCGGATCTTGCCGCACGATCTGGCGGCCCCGCTCGTCATAGCGCCAGCGGCTTATCCCGCCATCAACCCCTTTCTCTTCGATCAACTGGCCTAGGCGGTTCCACACCAGCTCGGTGCGGCTCCCGTCTGGGTGAACCACAGCGCAGAGCTTGCCCTGGGGGGTATAGTCATAACGGGTTTCGCTCCCCAGAGGATCCCGCCTGGTAATCAGATCGCCTTGCAGGTTGTGCTCGAAACGCCATTCGCGCTCCCCCTGCACTATCTTGCGAACCCGGCCATCCCAATATTGATAGACAGTTTGAGTACCATCGGGAGCAACTTCGAGGGACAAAAGCCCTTCTTCGTCATAGTGATAATGGGTCTCGGCCCCCAGCGGATCACGGACCAGCACTTTCTGCCCTTTGGCGTTGTAGGCAGACTCGGTAATCGCACCATCCGGATCCTGCTGGCGAACAAGACGCGCCTGACTGTCGTGCTGATACACTTCCTGACTGCCATCGGCATTGATGACCGCTACCTCACCTTTGTCATCATCCCAGCTATAGGTGACATCAAAGCCCGCCACATCGCTCCAGTGACGGATGGCTCGGGCGGCCTTGCCTTCCCCTTCCCCTTCCCACTCCCAGAAGAAGGCGGCACCCCCCGCCAGACGGCGCTCCACAATGACCCCATCATCACGATAGCGATATCGCTCGCACTCCCCGGCCCCATTCTCAGCCGCCACCAGGTGACCATGGGCATCGTAGTGGTAGCGTTGCAGCGTGGCTTGGGGCTGCCAGGCAATGCTATCAAAGCGCAGCGACTCGAGCGCCATGATGTGGTCGCCCTCATAGGCGAGACGAAGGGCCAGCCCCCCTTCGTTTTCCACCCAGGCGGGGCGTCCTTGACAGTCAGAGCGTACCGTCAGCCGATTGCCGTAGGGATCGGAAAAACCGCTCAGCCGCCCGCTGTCGCCATGCCAAGTGAAATGCAGGAATGGCGAGCCGGCCTTGGCCACGATGACCTCATCAGTCTCGTCACCGAGGTAGACCGCCGCCTCCGACAGCAGGTTGGTCACCATGGGTTTGGCTATCGATGGCAATGGCAGTTCAGTTGCCAGGGACTCCTCATCCCACCAGGTCAGGGTATCACCGTGACGTTCAAGCCGGTGCGCAAGGGCATGAGTCCAGCCGCTCCCCATGCCGCAGGATTGCGAGACGGCGGACGTGCGATAGAGGCGCCCAAAGACAAAGGACAGCAAACCGGGCAGTTCGCCATCTTGCAAGGCCAGCAGTTCTTCCCCGGTCACCATGGAGACCGGGCAGTTGTTTTTGCAGGTTTTGGCTTCAGGTTGATGGGGGCGATTGGCCGGGGTAACTGCCTGTTTGGAGGCATCAGGAGTCTTGTTCACCTGCTTGATCTCGGTGTGCCCCTGGAACCGGCGTTTGGCCGCCGTTCCTTTTTCCACCAACGTTTTGGCATTGCCATCGACCAACTTGAGATCCGCTTTTTTGGCCGGGCTCAACGGAGCCGCCCCCGCGACCAGCACTTTTTTCGCCTTCTGGGCGTGCTGGGCCAGGTTGTGTTTCTTGGAGAGATTGACCAAGGAGGTGACCAGTCGCATGACCCGGTCACTGTTCTTGGCCATGGAAGCAGCCTTGGCACCATAGCGCGCCGCAAGGCCAGCCCCTCCGGTCAGCACCACACCGATGATCACATCAATCAGCACCGACGAAATCACCTGAGCACCAAACTCGGTTTGCTGATCAGGGGGCAACATCTTGACCCAGCACACCAAGGCATAGGCATAAAGATAAAGCAGCGCTTCATCTTGTAGTACCAGCATGGCAGCTTCCATCTGGGAGGCCCCAGCCTTGGCCATTGCAGCTGCGTCCACTCCGAAGGCGGCCAGCTTTTTGGCGTTGCCTACCGGATCGGCCAGCAGGTTGTAGATGGTTTTAAGATCGTCCCACACCCCGACCAGTGCCTTGCCGATACCGCTTGCTGCCGCAAGAGCATGGCTGCCAAACCCACCACCAGTACCGCTGTAACGAGCCCAGGCAGCCTTGTGCTCACTGTTCCACTCCTTGGTAAGCCATGCCTCCAGGTCTTTTTGAACGGGAACATAAGAGGTGAACAAGGTATCCAGATCGCTCTTCTTCACATTGGGGTAGAAGGTAACCCGATAGGACTTGCCCGGGGTTAGCTTACCGACCTCGGCAATGCCCTTGCCATCCAGGGTTCCCTCCTTGGCTACCGCCTCGCTGACAAATCGTCCGCGCACCAGTTTCCCCGCCTCCACCTTGTACGGGGTATTGCCGATGGGAATAAAACGTACGGATTCAAACAGATGAACCAGACGCAAGGTGCCGCTTAGCGGGCATTGCGTCACCACGGACTGCGCCTTCTTGCTGCTGGACGATGCCGTGATGGTCTTGTCGCCCACCTTGATGGTCTGCTCCATGTCCATGCTGAGCATGTCGCCCAGAAAGAAACTCTCGGCATCCTTGCGATAGGCATTCAGAACGTTGCGATAATCGGCGATCACTTCGTTGAAGACGGCCTGGCCGGCATTGCTCATGCTTGAACCTCATTGATCAGCGCGGCTTCCAGCGCCGGAAATAGATCGATATCAGGGGATGAATGACGGGAGACAAAGCGAGCAACCTTGCAGCGCAGGTTCGCCTCTGGAAATGACCAGTAGAGCTGACCGTTTTGATCCGCCAACTGCTGCATCAGGTTGTTGACGAGGGGACCGGTATCCTGCCTCGCCAATGTCGCGGCAATGACAGGGGGCAGCTCCCACCAGGGAAAAGGGCGCGCAGCACGCGGCTCCGTAAGCTCCCATGAGAATACACTCCCAAGACACCACAAGCTCCTCATCTCAGGCAGCAGTGCAGTCACACCATCACCAAGCTGATTGACAATGCTCGACAGGTACTTCCCATCCCAATAACGAAAGAAGACCGCTTCCCCCTGATGCCAAACCTGGGTCAGTCCCTGCAGATGAGCATAAAGGGAATCGATAGACTGATCGCTTGCAACGAGCCAACCCCAGTCATGCGCATCCGTCGTCTCTGCCCAATCGATGAATGGGCTGTCTTTGTCGAGCGCCACCAGATAGGGCATCACAGACAACCAGTCATGGTAAGGGGTGCCCAGATACAACCCTCGTGGTGTGTCTCGACCATCCAGCTGGTAATAATGCTGCAAAGGCGCCGCGTCACTCGCCGCCGCCAATAGGGCGTAAAGGGGAGCAGATTGCATCTGCACCCATTCCTTCAGCGCTGTGGTCTCAAATTTCACAACCACTCTCCTTGCATTTTTCGCACTCTTCGCAGAAAGGAGCGGCACTCTTCATGGTGGCCAGTTGGGCAGGGCTAAGCGGTACCTTGGGTATAGGGGGTACACTGACTCCCAAGGGCCCTAGTGGCGATTTTCCAGCCCACCCAGTTCCCGAGCCGGCGCTGCCACCCGAGTTCATCTTGATGGTGGGGCCGACCAGGGTGACACCGCCGCCATCAACCTTGATGAAGCAGCCGCCGACCTTGACGGTAATTTCAGAACCCGCTTCCAGCACCACCTTGGCACCGGCTTTTACGTGCACTTCCTGCCCCGCCTGGGTGAGCCAGCTCTGACCGAGTTTTTGATGCATGGAGGTATCGACACTCAGCGAGTAGTCGGCTTTTATCTGGTCCCGCTTCTCACCCTCTACCGTCAGGTGGTCATTGGCCTTGATGCGGGACACCCGCTCATTGTCGATATCGGTGTGCTGGTCGTGCTTGATGTGCCAGGCAGCATCGTTCTCGATAAGCACGTTCAGGTCTTTCTGACCGTGGATGTAAATCTCTTCCTGCCCCGTCTGGTCTTCAAAGCGCAGCTCGTTGAAACCCTCACCCTGGTGGGTTTCGGTGCGCAGCACGGTGCGGGTCTTGTTGGCCGGCAACTCATACGGCGGCCGGTTGGTGGCATGATAGGTGCGACCAGTCACGATGGGCTGGTCGGGGTCCCCTTCCAAAAAGCTCACGATGACCTCGTGGCCGATGCGCGGGATGGCCATCATGCCGTACTGACCGCCGGCCCAGCCCTGGGATACTCGCACCCAACAAGAGCTCTGGTCGTTGCTCGAACCGTAGCGGTCCCACGGGAATTGTAGTTTGACCCGGCCATGCTCGTCGCAGTAAATCTCCTCCCCTTCGGGGCCCACCACCATGGCGATTTGCGGGCCATCCACCATCGGCTTGTGAGGGGCCTCCGGGCTGCCGATGCGTGCCCGCCAGGTGGTGCTCGCTTTCACCACCCCGAATTCGTTGTGGTAGACGGTCGGGCCGCTGCCGCCTTCTTCTTCTAAGGCCTGGGGTTGCTCACCGGTATGGCGGATATGGACGATTTGCCAGTCGGTGTTGAGGCTGCCGTTGGGATGTTCAGTGAGTGAAAAGTGCTGACCCGGCAGCAAAGCCGCGCAGTTGGACTTAGCCTGGCCCGCCACCGCGTCATTGCGCAGCGCATCGAGCCGATGTTGGGCAAAGGCCTTGCCGCTACCATCCTGCTTGTAGCGGCCCGGGAAATCGAAGTGCTGGTAGGTGTCGCGCTGGTGCTCGAGCTCACAGCCCTGCTTCTTGTGAGAGAGGCCATAAGCCGGGGTCTTGAAGCTGTAGTCCTTGAGCTCCACATCCGAGGAGCGCACCGCCTCCCGATAGTGGAACTGGCGCACATAGGGGCCTTGCTCCAGCGAACGGTTGCCGAGGTTGAAGAAGAGCTCGGGGCCGGCGGTCAGGGCGGCTGCGTCATCGGCAAACACGATGCGGTGCTTGCCCGCTTCAAACTCGTGGAAGTAGAACATCCCCTCTTCGGCGGCGAGTCGGTTCACGAAATCGAGGTCGGTTTCCCGGTACTGGACGCAGTACTCCCGCTGGGCATGCTCGTTCTTGAGGGCAAAGGCATAATCGGTGATGCCGTGCTCTTGCAACAGGATGGAGAGGATTTCATCGGGCTTTTGCGCTTGGAAGATGCGGGAGTTCTGGCGAAGCGACAGACGCCACAACGCCGGCTGCACCAGCAGCTGATAGCGGGTGCGGCGAAAACCGCTGTCACCCTGCGCAAAGTCACTGACCACTCCGCACACCCGACGCTGCAGCTCACCGTTGTACCACACCAGCAGCTCGCACGGCTGGTCCAGCACGGCGCCAAAGTCGATGTCGGGCTGGGCACTTGCCAGTTCCAGGCGCAGGTTGAACGGCCGGTTGAGCCCTTCATCCAGCGCAAACTCGGCCACCACGAAGGTGCTCTCGGGCAGGGCCCCCACCTTGACGGTAAATTGTAATCCAGTGCTGTCTGCCATCGCTGAGCGCCTCTGAGATGTCGTGTAGCCCCATCAGGCGGGGCACTGCAAGCCAGGTGAGAGATCCGCCATCGCCCCGGTTTTTCTGACACCATGGCTACCGCACGCCCTTGACGGCGTGCGGCAAGACGTAAACCCGGATTTTTTCTTGTACCCGCTCACACCAGGCAAACGGACATAAGAAAAATGAGGGGGAAATAAGCTGACTCGGTTGAAAGCAACAGCTAAGCGTTAAGAAAACAAGGGGCACCGCACGCAGTGCCCCTGATGGGCAAGTTACGCCTCGATCGGCGCACGCCAGTCGTCCGCACCGGAAGTGCCGGCAACGGTGTGTTCCCAATCGATTTTGCGGTAGGCCAGAGAGACCTGGATCAGCTGGGTGAAGTCAGACTTCGCCGGATCCTGGCAGTGGGGCATCTGGCAGTCGATGTCAACGATGGTGGCATCGGTCAGCACGGTAGAGAAGAAGTGCTCCTGCTTGCCCTCGACGGAGGTGCGGTACCACTTCAGGGTCACTTTCGGCAGCATTTCGCCGGAGGCCAAGGAGTTGTACATCAGCGGCACGGCCTTGTTCAGCGCAACGGTGAACTTGAACGGCTTGTGGACACGCTGACCAGCAGGCTGACCGGATTGCGGATCGGTCGGCACGGTCACGACGTGCTGGAACTCTTGTACCAGCATCTCGTCTTCGTGGCCCTGCACGAAGATGTTGCCGACGGAATCGGAGGTGAAGGCACCAGCGGTGATGTTGCCCTGAGTTTTACCTTCGATGCTGATATAACATGGAGTTGGCATGGGTATGCTCCTGATTGGTTGAACGGTAATGACACTCGACCGAATCCGTTAGCAGTGACCATGCCAAACAGTTTTTTCGTTAAAAAACAAATAATTAAAATAAACTCTCACTTGCACAGCCGCCATGCGGCGCAACAAGTTGCGTAGGTGGCACATAAAACTACACGACTTTGCACAACTAGCATCAATCACTAAAAGAATGGCAACCTATTGCGCAAGGCAGAGTTTGTATCTGTCTTCTTCACCTATTACCCGACGATCACTTACTGAAGATAAGCACTTGGCCAATCAAAGCCTGAGCGACCAAAGACTCTCACCATTGGCAGAGAGAAACAGAAAGAAGCGCGCCAATATGTCTTCGAAAAACAGACCTCTTGGCGCCAGCGTAATAAGGAAGAAGGGAGGCAACGTGGTGAGCGCGCTGCTCAATGAGATGGACAGCTTGGCAAGCCTCCTTGCATAACGCCCAGGCGGGCTACCCTGCCCACAGGTCGAGCCTGGGCCAGAACCGGGCTGTCTTCAACCCATAAAGTAAAAGGGCCTGTCTTTCGACAAGCCCTTTTACTTTATTTGGCGATGAAGGAAGAATGATTCGCCACTGCGTGGCCCACCCCTTCGGGGCGGCCTGCGGCCGTTCATCGCAGCAAGCTGCTCTGCTCGAACCCGGCGAGAGTTCTCCCCCCCCTCTTCGACATGAGCGGATAATTCTTCCCCCAAAGCAAAAAACCGTCCATCAGGTCGGTTTTTCAATCTGCACGCTGGGTCGGGATTGACTCGCGCCATCCATGACGCTCGCCCTGCGGGCGGTCTCTGGCCGTCTAGGCGGACTATCCTGCCCGCCTGTCGAACCAGGGCGCGAACCGCGCCGCCCGTCACCGGATAAAACAAAAGGGCCTGTCTTGTGACAGGCCCTTTTGTTTTATTTGGCGGTGAGGGAGGGATTCGAACCCTCGATACGTTGCCGTATACACACTTTCCAGGCGTGCTCCTTCAGCCACTCGGACACCTCACCAAATTTTGGTCTGTTGTTTAACGTGCTCAGCCAGCACGGTGTTCGCTGCGCCGTTGCGCTGGAACGGGGCGTAATTTAGGGGAAAGCCCCGCCGGCGTCAACGGCTTTTTGCATCAGGCGAACCGTTCGCACATTTAACGCACAAATTAGTGCACAGACTCCGGTGCAACCTGGACTTCCGGCAGATTCAGGAAGCCCAATCGCTCGCATTCGGAGACCACTTCATGCGTGGTAGCGATGGTGCTTTCAACGAACAGCAGGAACTGCTCGACCGACAGACCGGCCTTGGTGAAGACGGTGTGGCCCACCACCAGACGCGGCAGGTTGTCATCGATGATGTCGAGGAACACCTTGAGCGACGGATACTGCATGTTGAGACGACCCAGTTCGGCCACCAGCGGCAGCAAGGCGGAGGGACGCACCTCCAGCTCGGATGAAAACAGCAGCCCTTCCTCTTCGACGAAGATCCGGCTCTCCTGAATGCCTTCGACGGACTGCAGAGAGACAATGTGGATACCGTGGCACTGATCACAGACGTAGTGCTCGATACGAGCCTGCTGCAACCAACGCATTATCATTTCGGAGCTGGGGATATTCATCATTTCCACGACACAATTGGGATCAAGGGGCGCAGTCTAAACCAATTTTCCGGCAACCAAAAGCGCACTGGCCGGATAAGCACATGCCTCGCTTCTTTTTGGCAAGCCGCCTGCATATACTCAGCCCATTCCAGCGCCACACTCGCCCCACAGGGGGCTAAATGACCATCCAAGAAAAGTACCGCCTGCATCTGAAATCCCTCTCGGATGAACTCTTGATCCTGCAAAAGCCCATCCGCATTCTGGATGCCATCAAGTGGCCCCGTCACCTGCAGGCCGACTTTCTGGCCAGTGGCGGACGCAAGCTGCCGGCCGTCGACAAGGTCTTCTATGATGGCCTCCCCCTCGGCTTCGATCCCCGCAACAAGTATCTGGAGCTCAAGGAGCTGCGGGACAGGATCCGCCGCCGACTCGGCCCCCAGGACGAGCTTGGCCGCATCCTGCAGGAGACGGTGGATCAATACATGGTGGTCATCGAGATGCTGCGCCAGCGCGGCCAACCGGATTTTCTGCGCTACAGCCAGCTGCTGTACGGTTCGGCCGGCGATCACCTGCGCGGCGATCGCAAGACCCTCAAGGAGCTGGGCGCGAGGCTGTGCGACATCTTCTCCCTGCCCGGCGCCCGCCACCTGGTTCGCCCCTACCCCAAAGAGTTCGAGGGGGAAGCGGCGGTGGCCAAATTGCAGGACAAGCTGTCGAGCTATTTCAGTGACGGCACCGTGCAGGTCAAGCTGAGCGATGGCATCGTCTCGGACGCGGCGGCCGGCGGCGATTACATCAAGCTCAACTCCCACGCCCGCTTCTCCGAGCTGGATCTGCAGGTGCTGGAGGTCCACGAGGGCTGGGTGCACGTGGGCACCACCCTCAACGGGCGCCAGCAACCCTATGCCACCTGGCTCAGTGCCGGCTCGCCGCGCATCACCGCCTGTCAGGAGGGGTTGGCGGTGCTGATAGAAACCCTCACCTTCAGCTCGTTCCCAGACCGGGCCAAGCGCATCTCGGATCGGGTGATGGCCATCGACATGGCCGAGCGCGGCGCCGACTTCATCGAAGTGTTCCAGCACTTCGTCGGCCAGGGCACCAGCGAACACGACGCCTACAAGATCACCCAGCGAGTCTTTCGCGGCGGCATGGTCGAGGGGGGAGCCTGCTTCACCAAGGATCTCTCCTATGTGAAGGGCTATGTGGAGACGGTCAACTTCATCCGCAGCGCCGTGCTGGAGGGGGTGCCCGAGATCCTGCCCATGCTGTTTGTCGGCAAGGTGACCCTGGACGACATCCCGGTGCTCTATCAGCACTATCTGGAGGGGCTCATCAGTGCGCCCCGTTATCTGCCACCCATGTTTCGCGATCTCACCGGTCTCTACGTCTGGTTTGGCTTCGCCTCCGGCATGTCGCTGGTGGATATCGGCCGGGTGCAGCAGCACTTTCGCCAGCTGTTCCACCGCCTGCCGGTGGCCGATCCCATCATAGCCCCCGTCGACATCGAGATTGACTGAGCCGCCAGCAACAAAAAAGGCGCCAGATTGGCGCCTTTTTCTATCCACCCATCGCGATGAAGAGCGGGTTATTTGAATGCTCGTCCTTCCAGATAGTGTTTGCGGCACAGGGAGACATAACGATCATTGCCGCCGATCTCCACCTGCTCGCCATCGCGCATCACCTGACCGGCCTCATTGACCCTGGAGTTCATGTGCGCCTTGTTGCCGCACCAGCAGATGCTTTTCAGCTCCTCGAACTTGTCGGCCAGGCAGAGCAGGTGGTAGGAGCCGGGAAACAGCTCGCCGCGAAAATCGGTCTTGAGGCCGTAGGCGATCACCGGAATGTCCTGCTCGTCGACGATGCGGGCCAGCTGATAGACCTGCTCCTTGGTCAGGAACTGGGCTTCATCGACGATGAACACGTCGATGTGCCGCTCGGCATGGCGGGCTTTTACCATCTCGAACAGATCGCAGCTATCGCTGAACACCTCGACTCTCAGCTCCAGCCCCACCCGGGCACTGATCACCCCGACCCCGAAGCGGTCGTCGATGGCGGGTGTCATGGCCAAGGGATGCATGCCCCGCTCCAGATAATTGAAGTGCGCCTGAATGAGCTGGGTCGATTTGCCTGAATTCATGGTGGCAAACTTGTAGTGCAGTGAAGCCATGGTACTGTTCCGAAACTGAATTTATGGAGCGCATGCTAACCAAAGCCCCCAACAAAACCAAGGGGCCTGGCGGCCCCTTGTTCTTTTTATGCGATGGCCAGGTCCGCTTGGGACCTTGCCTTGCGCAAATGGTAGCTGGAGAAGATGACGAACCAGAGCGCACTGACGCTAAAACCTGCCAGCACCGAGTGCATCAGCCCCATTACCAGATAACCGAGGGCGGCACCAAAGGCGATGGCCAGGGCATAGGGCAGCTGGGTCATCACGTGGTCGATGTGGTGGCAACCTGCACCGGTGGCCGACAGGATACTGGTGCTGGAGATGGGCGAGCTGTGGTCGCCGAACACGGAACCGGCCAGCACGGCGGCCAGCATCGGCAGCATCAGCGTGATGTCACTGGCCGCCGCCATGTCGCCGGCCAGCGGCAGCATGATGCCGAAGGTACCCCAGCTGGTGCCGGTGGCAAACGCCATGGCGCAGGAGAGGATAAAGACCACGGCAGGCAGCACTTCGATGGGCAGGTTGCCGTTGGCAAGCGATGCCAGGTACTTGCCGGTCTCGACGTCACGCACCACGGCGCCGATGGTCCAGGCAAACAGCAGGATGTTGATGGCCGGCAACATGGCCATGACCCCTTGCGGCGCAGCCTTGATCCAGTTCTTGGCGCCGAGCTTGAGACGCATGGCCAGACCGATGGAGACCACCAGGCTGCACAGGGCGCCATACACCAGGGACGAGCCGACGTTGGTATTCTCGAACGAGCCGAGCACGCTGAACGGCTCGCCATTGGCAGCCAGCACGGCGGCGCCGGAGTCAATCATGAAGTAGACGGTGGCCGCGGTCAGGGTCAGGATCGGCAGCACCATGTCGATCATGCCGCCGTTGCTCTCCTCCGGGCTCTCCATGTCCAGGCCGATGGGGCGGCCCTTGGACTCATCCCACAGCTTGCCTTCCAGCGCCCACTGCTCGTGCTGACGCATCGGGCCGATGTCGAGCTGGAACGCGATCACCACCAACACCATGATCAGGGTGAACACCGCATAGAGGTTCATCGGGATCATCTCGACGAAGGCGGAGATGGGGCTCTGCCCGGTGATGCCGTGAGCCGCCATGATGCCGCCGACCAGGGCGATGATATAAGCACCCCAGGAGGAGATGGGCATCAGCACGCAGACCGGTGCGGCGGTGGAGTCCAGCAAGTAGGCCAGCTTGGCGCGGGAGATCTGGAAGCGGTCGGTCACCGGACGGCAGATGGCCCCCACCGACAGGCTGTGGAAGAAGTCATCGATGAAGAAGGCAAAGACCATCATGCCGGTCAGCGTCTTAGCCCCCTTGCGGGTCTTGGCGCGCTTGGCGGCCCACTCGGCGAAGGCCCGGGTCGCACCGGAAACGCTCATCAGGCTGATGAGGCCGCCCAGCAGCAGCATGAACAGCAGCATGTTGATGTTGTCACGGTTGAGTGCCCCGTCGACCCAGAAGATCTTGAGCACGGTGTTCAACATGTAATGCAGGGAATCGAGGGGAGAAAACTGGTTCAGCAGCAGGCTGCCAGTGACTATGCCCACCCCCAGCGACAGCAGGACGCGGCGGGTCAGGATTGCCAGGGCGACGGCCAGCAGGGGCGGAATGATTGACCAACCGGAGTCGGCGTAGTGAATGATGTCCATGATCTCTTTGCACCTAAAGACAGCAGGTGGAGATCTACCGAGAGGATAAAGAAACAAAACCCATGGGGAGGTAATACTCCTCAGCCCCTTCAGGTAGCGCTCCATAGTGGATGACTATGGCAGTCCTGCACCTATTAGATGCAGAACCAGCAGCCCGGTATGATGGCCTGGCCACTTCGGCGCTGACTCCTTTCCTCGTGCATCACAGGCATCACCCTCCGCACAAGTAGTCATAGGCAGCGCGCCTCTACTTAAAGGTATTCGAGGCACATTTTATCGTGCCGACACGTTATAGCAAGTTTTTTGATTAAATCACCAAATGGCGTGGCTTAAAATGGCATGGTGGTAGTCAAATGGTGCAAACATTATGATTTTGTCGCTATTTTCATCTATCAAGAACTCAGTCGAGTATGTACATTGCCAATATTGCTGAATCGGGCCTGAATCCAAAATAGATCACTTAATTTCCACTATGAATTTATTAATTCAGCTGACTTGACTTGATCATAAATGGCCGTATAAATTAGCCAAAATTACTATATCTATTTAATTCACTCTTTTGCTCGCGTGGTGAACACTATGAACGAATTTTTGAAAGTCCTGCTGAATGTCCGTAGCCTGCGTGCCACTTGCCGTGAGCTGACGCTGGAACAATTGGAAGAAGGTCTGGAAAAGCTCTCCGCTATTGTCAGCGAGCGCCAGCAGGATGAAGCCGCCGAGCGTCAGGCTCGCGAAGAACATCTGCGTAAAATTAACGAATATGCCGAAATGCTGAAAGCCGCCGGTATCGATCCGGCCGAATTGGTTGGCACCGTGGCCGTTGAACCAGCCAAGGCCAGCAAGGGCAAACGTGCCCCCCGCCCGGCCAAATACCGTTATATGGACAACGGCGTGGAAAAAACCTGGACCGGCCAGGGCCGCATGCCTTCCGTGATTGCCAAGGCCGTTGCCGAAGGTAAATCCGTCGAAGAATTTGCCATCTGATAAAGCCGCATCGGCGCAATAAAAAACCTCGCATCGCGAGGTTTTTTATTGTCTGTAGCCTGGCTATCAGCCCCGCTCTGCAGCCTTGACCCAGAGCACTTCGGGGGTCGCCGTACAGGCCAGCAGGTAGCGGGCAATGGTGAAGAACCAGTCACTCAGCCGGTTCATGTAGGGCAGAATGGCCGGATTGAGCTGCTCGCTGCGGCTCAGGGTCAGCAGCAGACGCTCGCAGCGCCGGGTGAGGGTTCGCACCACATGGGCTTGCGCCGCCGCACGGGAACCACTGGGCAAAATAAAATTGCGCAGCACAGGTAAATTGGCGCTGTAGGCATCGATCTGCTGTTCCAGCCGCAAGGTCCACTCATTATTCACCTGCCAGATGGCAGCTTCCTGAGCGGCGCTGGAAAATGCCAGCTCCCCTCCCAGATCGAACAATTCCTGTTGCAATAATAACAAGTCAGCCAATAATCCGGTTTCGGCCGCAGGCACCTCGGCAATAAGAAGACCTATATGAGAATTTAATTCATCAATATAACCATAGGTTTCTACCCGCATATCGTCTTTGGCCAGTTGCAGCCCATCGGCCAGGCGAGTCATGCCCTTGTCGCCCTGCCTCGTATATATCCTCATACCGACATCCTGTTAATAATGGGAACAATCATGGATTCCAGCCCGTTGAGCTTGATTTCATAGGCCAGCGCCAGCGTTTGACCCAGTGAACCGGCGGGAAAACCGGTGCGGGCCAGCCACACCAGATAAGGCTCCGGAATATCGATGATGCGACGTCCCCGATATTTGCCGTAAGGCATCTTGTTGGCCAGGGACAACAATACCCGCTCGTCGGACAACCACTCCATCTCAATCGATATCCAGATATTTATGAGTCTGGATGGAGAGCCGCCAATTGCGGGCAATGCAGGTTGTCATCGCCAATTGAGTGGCCCTGGGTTTCTGGCTGATGGGTTGCAGCGCGATCACCACGTTTTCACGCAAGCGGGCGGTGGCCAGCAGCGCATCCAGCTCCTCTACATGGCGCTCGGTGGCCACCGGATGCTTGATCTCGTTGGCCCGCTCGAGGGCAGAGACCAGCACTGGCAGCCCTCCCTTCATATTGATCTTGGGAGATACGGTGACCCAGGTCTGCTCATGGGTCTGGATCTCGCTGGTACCGCTGGTTTCGATCTGCACCTGATAACCCGCCTCAATCAGAGCGGCAGAGAGATCCTGCAGATCATAGAGGCAGGGCTCCCCCCCCGTGATCACCACGTGGCGCGCCTGATAACCGAGCTGCTGGAAGCTGGCCAGGATCTGCTCCGTGCTCATCTTGCTCCAGCCATCGGATTCGTTGGAGCAGTCGAGTACCGCCTGTACCCCCACTTCACGAGCAGGATCGACCACCCAGGTATGGCGGGTATCGCACCAGGGGCATCCCACCGGGCAGCCCTGCAGGCGAACGAAGATGGCGGGCAGGCCGGTGAAGACCCCCTCTCCCTGGATGGTCTGGAATATCTCGTTGATTGGGTAGTGCATCTTGGTCACGGCTGGTTGCAAAAGTCGCGGATTATACCCCAAGCATGGCCGAGACGCAGGTTCAGCATCCGCTTTTCTCGCCCAGCCCGGTTTTTTGGTGCAAGCGAGCCGCCACGCCCGCCTTGTCGGCCAGGTACTGCTGCAGGCCGCGGCTGCGCAAATCACAAGCCGGACAGGCACCGCAACCGTCGCCGGCAATGCCGTTGTAGCAGGTGAGCGTCTGCTGGCGCACGGTGTCGAGGTGGCCGTAGTGATCCGCCAGTGCCCAGGTCTCGGCCTTGTCGAGCCACATCAGCGGGGTCTCGAAGCGAATGGCGCGATCCAGCCCCAAGGAGACTGCCTGATTGAGCGCCTTGACGAACTCGTCACGGCAATCGGGATAACCGGAGAAATCGGTCTCGCACACCCCGGTGATCACCGCCTCGGCACCCACCTGATAGGCGTAGATAGCGGCCAGGGTGAGGAACAGGATGTTGCGGCCCGGTACGAAGGTATTGGGCAGGCCGTTGTCCTGCAGCTCGAAGCTCACCGGGATCTCGTCCCGGGTCAGGGCCGAGATGGCCAGCTCGCCCAGCATGGTCACGTCCATCACCTTGTGGGCAGCGATGCCGAGCCCACTGGCCAGACGGCGCGCCGTCTCGATCTCTTCCCGATGGCGCTGACCATAATCGAAGGTGATGGCGTGCACCTCGTCATAACGGGACAAGGCCTGAATCAGGCAGGTGGTGCTGTCTTGACCACCACTGAATACCACGACGGCTTTTTTCACGAATTATTCTCCTCTGGGCAGTTCAACTGCGCCGGCCCTGGGCAAAATCATGCCACTGCCGGTTCAAATGGGTAAAAAGGGTCATCAGCGGGGCGAAGCGATCGGGCGCCCTCTCCCACTGGGACAACAGATGGTAGCCCGCTTCCAGGGTCGACAGCGCCTCTGCAAACGGCTTCTTGCGAATGGAATATTGCCCCGCGATGGCGTCCAGCTTTATCCGCGGCAGCTGCTGCAACTCAGGGTTGCTGTACAGCATCCGGTAGGCCTTGCGCCAGGTGCCATCGAGCAGCAAAAAACAGACCCGGCGAGCCGGCTCGGCCGTCTCCCTCTCCCGCACCCTGGCAAGCGAGATGGCTTTCTCATCCGGCCACAGCAGATAACACTGCAGCGCGGGATCGGCCAGCAAGGCCGCCAGCTCGGGAACGTCGGCCACCTGTTCGCCCACATGCAGGCGGGCCTGCGCCAGCGAGGCGGCCAGCAGGATGGCGGTTCCCTTGGGATGCCCGACTTCGCTCGGATGCTGCAAAATATGAAGAGGGGCGAGATGCGGCACCTGCCGAATATAATCACACAGACAGGCTTTGAGGGCTCTGGTGCAACGTGTACAGTAGCGGCTCTTGTTGTCGTCGGACTGTTTCATGTTGTCAGAAAAATCAGGATTGCTCTGGGTCATCACGCTTTCACTCGCCAGTTTGCTGCTCTTTTTCATCGTGCCGAATCACCAGCTCTCCTTCGATCGCACCCTGATAGCCCAGGGTGAAGGGTGGCGCATCATAACAGGCAATGTGGCCCACACCAATCTGTGGCACCTGCTGCTCAATCTGAGCGGGTTGTGGGTACTTTACAGCCTGTTTCGCGAATACCTGACCGGTTGTCGGCTGCCGCTGCTGCTGTTGCTGCTCGGCGCCGCCGTCGGGCTCGGTATCTGGTGGTGGTGTCCGCAGACCCAGTGGTACATGGGATTGTCGGGCGCGCTGCACGGCCTGTTCGTCTGGGGCGCGCTGCAGGATATCCGCTATCGCCGCTACTCCGGCTGGTTGATGCTGGCAGGGGTGGCGATCAAGCTCGGGGTGGACTTCTACAGTGCAGGAGAGAGCCCGGTGTCCGCCCTCATCGGCGCCAGGGTACACATTGAATCACATCTGATTGGCTCGGGCGCCGGCCTGTTGCTCGGCCTGCTCCCGATCACTCTGCGCGAGCCTGCTCCCAAGGAGTGAGCCGCCCCTGATGCAATGCCGGCCCCATCGGGCCGGCATCCTGTCCATTATCGATTTGCCAGCTCGGCGTTGATGCCTGCCAGCATGGCGGCAGGATCGGCCGCCTGGGTGATGGGGCGGCCAATTACCAGATAGTCGGCCCCCGCCTCCACCGCCGCCAGCGGTGTCATGACCCGGCGTTGATCCCCGGCAGCCGAGCCAGTGGGACGGATCCCCGGCGTCACCAGCTTGAAGTCGGCGCCGAGCTGTGCCTTCAATTCACGCGCCTCTTCGGCGGAGCAGACCACCCCATCGAGCCCCGCCTCCTTGGTCAATTTGGCCAGCCGAATCACCTGCTCGGCCGGGCCGACAGTGAGCCCCAGCGGCGCCATGTCGGCCTGCTCCATGCTGGTCAGCACGGTCACCCCGATAAGCCAAGGCGCCTTGTCGCCATAAGGCAGCAACGCCTCCTTGGCGGCCCGCATCATCCGCTCGCCACCGCTGGCGTGCACGTTCACCATCCAGACGCCGAGCTCGGCACTGGCAGCTACCGCCTTGGCGACGGTGTTGGGAATGTCGTGAAACTTCAGATCCAGAAAGACATCAAATCCCTTGGCAACCAGCTGACGCACGAACTGGGGGCCAAACAGGGTAAACATCTCCTTGCCTACCTTGAGACGGCACTGGGCCGGGGAGATACGTTCAATGAAGGCGAAGGCATCGGCCTCGTGCTGATAATCCAGCGCAACCAGTACTTTGGGATCTAGCATCTCACTTCCTATCGATGGTTATTCGCCGCCCGGAGCTTGGCCCCGGCTCGACCTGAAAACACCAGGCCGCAGGGGCCTGGCTCATGATCTTGTGGTGGCTCTTACTCCCCGTCCAGGCCGCGGATCGGCTTGATGGACCCCCACTGGCGGCAGGAGGGACACTGCCAGAACAGGGAGTGGGTGGCAAAACCGCACTGCCGGCACTTGTGGGTAGATTTGATCTTGATCTGCTCGCCAACCAGCTGCTGCAAGAGCTCAAGGCTCTCCTTGGCGGGGCCCTCCTCAGCGCTTGCCAGCTGGAACCCCACCAGCTGATAGAAGCCCTTCATGGAGGGATGACGGCGCAATTGGCGCAACACCAGCGCACGGGCCTGACTCAGACCATCGCGCTCCTCCACCAGCTTGGCCAGTGCCAGGGTCACACTGACGCCGGCATGATCCTCCACCGCCTGCTCCAGCAGAGGGATGAGATCGTGGGCACGGCCCAGGCGCTGGTAGCACTCATTGAGGGAGGGAATGGCTTCGGAGGCAAAGTCGATATCCTGCTCGAACACCCGCAAGAGATCCTTGCTGGCCTGCTCGTACTCCCCTGCTGCCATGGCCAGTTCCGCCAGACGCAGGCTGGCACGGGCACAGGCGGGGTTGACACTGAGCGCCCGCTTGAGCTTGGCAAGCCCGGCGGGTTTGTCCCCGTCACGCAAGGCGCTCTCTGCCTGTTCGCAGTAAAAATGGGAAATGGGCTCGGCCAGCTTCTTGCCCTGAAACTTCTGCAGCCGTACCGCCACGTCGATGGCCTTGTCCCAATCCCGCAGTTGCTGGTGAATGATCAACAGCTGGGCCAGCGCCGTCTCTTCATAGTCGCTGTCATCGCACAGCTCGTTCCACAGCGCCTCAGCCCTGTCCAGCAGACCGGCAGCAAGAAAGTCGCGCGCCAGCTCCTGCAACGCCAGCTGGCGCTGTTCCCGGGTCAGCTGGCGGGTGACCAGGTTCTGGTGGATCTTGATGGCACGGTCCACCTCGCCACGCTGGCGAAACAGGTTGCCGAGGGAGAGGTGGGTTTCGATGGTTTCGCTGTCCACTTCCAGCAGCTGGATAAAGAGATCCACCGCCTTGTCTGACTCATCGGACAACAAATAATTGAGGCCCGCCACGTACTGGCGGGAAAACTGGTTACTCTGTTTCTGGGTGTCCTGGCGAACACTCCTGCGCCCCATGTACCAGCCGTAGCCGGCAGCAATGGGCAACAGCAGGAAAAGCAGTTCAAGCATCGAGGGACATTATTCCTTGGCAGCCGACCGAGCCAGCTCCAACTCGCGGGATTGACGGCGCATGGTGCGATTGAGGGTGCGATTCTGCATCTTCAGACGCAGGAACAAGAGACCGAATACCAGCCAGCCCAGCAGGAAGCCACCACCAAAAAAGAATCCCAGCAACATGGAGAGTGAAAACTCGCCCTGGGCAATCAGATAGTTGAACTGCACCAGCTGGCCATTTTGCGAACCGACGGCCAGGGTCAGAATAAACACCAGCACCAGTGGAATGAGGGCCAAGATACGCTTCATAGGAGCTCCCTGTCAGTATCTAATGAAAGGCTGATTATCCTTAAAATCACCGGCAGACTCTAGAGCGAATGGGAAAAGACTTGGAGAAACCGGACAATTGCCACAAGGCAAACCATAAAAACAAAAAAGGCATACCCAAGTATGCCATTTTCTGCATTATTCAGCGATGTTCACACGCTCGCGTAACTCTTTGCCAGGTTTGAAATGGGGAACATATTTCCCGGTCAATTCAACCTTGTCCCCGGTTTTGGGGTTGCGGCCCACGCGGGGGGCACGATAGTGCAGTGAAAAACTTCCAAATCCACGGATTTCAATCCGGTCGCCGTTTTGCAAAGTCGATGCCATCTGCTCAAGGATCTCCTTGATGGCAGCTTCGACATCCTTGGCCGGCATATGCATGCGGCTGGCAGCCAATTGTTCGATGAGATCTGATTTGGTCATAACGTTAAATCTCCTTCCCCGATCACATGCAATATTCATTACGCCAATGATAAAAAAGGGCGGCGTGACACGCCGCCCTTTTCTTGCATCAAGGATTATTCACCCTTGGCGGCTTTGAACGCTTCAGCCATGGCATTGCTGAACACAACTTCTTCTTGTTGGTTCAGGCTGTCGATAGCAACACGCTCATCAGCCTCGTCCTTAGCGCGGACAGACAGGCTTACAGTGCGGTTCTTGCGATCAACGCCCATGAACTTGGCTTCAACTTCGTCACCAACAGACAGCACCAGAGTGGCGTCTTCTACGCGGTCACGAGCAGCGTCGGAGGCACGCAGGTAGCCTTCTACGCCGTCAGCCAGTTCGATCACGGCACCCTTGGCATCAACCTCGGTAACCTTACCCTTCACAATAGCACCTTTCTTGTTGTCAGACAGGTACTTATTGAACGGGTCTTCTTCGATCTGCTTGACACCCAGGGAGATGCGCTCGCGCTCCGGGTCCACTTGCAGAACAACGGCTTCGATCTCGTCGCCCTTCTTGAATTCACGCACGGCTTCTTCGCCCTGGTTGTTCCAGGAGATGTCAGACAGGTGAACCAGGCCGTCGATGCCGCCATCCAGACCGATGAAGATACCGAAGTCAGTGATGGACTTGATCTTGCCGGAAACACGGTCGCCCTTGGCGTGAGTTTCGGCAAACAGCTGCCACGGGTTGGATTTGCACTGCTTCAGACCCAGGGAGATACGACGACGCTCTTCGTCGATGTCCAGAACCATCACATCAACCACGTCGCCAACGTTAACAACCTTGGACGGGTGGATGTTCTTGTTGGTCCAATCCATCTCGGATACGTGTACCAGGCCTTCCACGCCCTCTTCGATTTCAACGAAGCAGCCGTAGTCGGTCAGGTTGGTCACGCGGCCAGACAGACGGGTGGTCTCCGGGTAACGCTTGGCGATAGCAACCCAGGGATCTTCGCCCAGCTGCTTCAGACCCAGGGATACACGGGTACGCTCGCGGTCGAACTTCAGAACCTTGACTGCGATCTCGTCGCCAACGTTGACGATTTCGGAAGGATGCTTAACGCGCTTCCACGCCATGTCGGTGATGTGCAGCAGGCCGTCAACACCGCCCAGATCTACGAATGCACCGTAGTCGGTCAGGTTCTTGACGATACCCTTAACTTCTTGACCTTCTTGCAGGTTAGCCAGCAGGCTTTCGCGCTCGGAGGTGTTCTCGGTCTCGATCACGGCACGACGGGAAACAACAACGTTGTTGCGCTTCTGGTCCAGCTTGATGACTTTGAACTCGAGTTCTTTGTTTTCCAGGTGAGCGGTGTCACGGATCGGACGCACGTCAACCAGAGAACCCGGCAGGAAGGCACGGATGCCGTTCAGTTCAACGGTGAAACCACCCTTGACCTTGCCGTTGATGATACCGATAACGGTAGCTTGCTCTTCGTAAGCTTTTTCAAGCTGCAGCCAGGCTTCGTGGCGCTTGGCTTTTTCGCGGGACAGCTTGGTTTCGCCGAAACCATCTTCGATAGAGTCCAGAGCCACGTCAACGGAGTCGCCTACGTTGATTTCCAGCTC
Organism: Aeromonas sp. S5(2024); assembly: GCF_041403025.1. Taxonomy (NCBI): domain Bacteria; kingdom Pseudomonadati; phylum Pseudomonadota; class Gammaproteobacteria; order Aeromonadales; family Aeromonadaceae; genus Aeromonas; species Aeromonas sp. S5(2024). Next base: position 46,566 of record NZ_JBGLRI010000003.1, read on the forward strand.
GCCCATGGCGTTCTTGAATTCTTCAGCCGGGATAGCGGACTCGGATTTCAGACCGGCGTCAACCAGTACGAAACCATTTTCGATAGCAACGACAGTACCCTTGACGATGGAACCTTGACGGGTTTCAACGGCGTTCAGGGACTCTTCAAAGAGTTGAGCAAAAGATTCGATCATTGTTTATGTCACAAATGAAACATCCACTTGCAATCCGGCACAAGCGGGGTTGTTTTAAATTATCTGCGCCATCCATGGTGCAGACGACTGACATCAGTTTGTACTGACATCACCAAGTTGTTGCTCTGCATAGGCAAGTACCGTTACCAGCACTTCGTCTATGGACATGGCGGTTGAATCCACCACGAGAGCATCTTCTGCCGGTTTAAGGGGGGCAACGGCGCGATTTCTGTCGCGATCGTCACGTTCCCGAATCTCGGTTAAAAGACGCTCAAAGTTAACATCAAAGCCCTTATCTTGCAACTGCTTATAGCGGCGAGAAGCCCGTTCTTCGGCGCTGGCGTCGAGGAAAATCTTCACCTCGGCTTCCGGGAAAACCACGGTGCCCATGTCACGACCGTCGGCGATGAGGCCGGGGGCTTGGCGAAATGCTCGCTGACGACGCAGCAGGGCTTCGCGCACCCGCGGGAAGGCGGCAATTTTACTGGCGGCATTGCCCACTTCCTCGGTACGGATGGTACGGGAGACATCCTCCCCTTCCAGCACGACCTTCACCTGCTCGGCATCGACCTGGAACTGCACATCCAGATTGGCGGCCAGGGGAACCAGCGCAGCTTCGGCATCGAGCTCTACATCATGATGCAGGGCAGCCAGGGCCAGCACCCGATAGATGGCGCCGGAATCGAGCAGGTGCCAACCCAGTTTTTCAGCCAGCAACTGACACAGGGTGCCCTTGCCTGCACCACTCGGGCCATCAATTGTCATCACGGGGGCCATCTGCGGCATAACGTCTCTCCTGCACACTTGTTGCACACATCCCGGGAGGGATGGGGTAATGGGCGCCGATTATACCCAAATGTGCCGAGCCTGGCAGTCGTCGTGGCACACATTTGCGCAAAACCAGTCGCAACTGTCCTCTTTGTGTACCACCTGGCAAACCATTAAGTTGTGCAAGGTTTTGTTCTTATGGTCGTTCTGCACAAGGCGCGCTAAACTGGCCGCCCTTTTTTAAGCAGCTGTAGTAAGGAGCAACCTATGAGCAGCGTTACCCTCGTGGCCAAATCCAAGTTGCCGACCCCCTGGGGCACTTTCACGCTGGTAGGCTTTCAGGAAACCGGCACCGGCAAGGATCACGCCGCACTGGTGATGGGCGATATCACGGGTGATGAGCCGGTGTTGGGCCGCATTCACTCCGAGTGCCTGACCGGCGATGCCCTGTTCAGTCTGCGTTGCGACTGCGGCTTCCAGCTGCAGGCTGCATTGGAAAATATCGCCAAGGCAGGCCGCGGCGTCTTGCTGTACGTGCGTCAGGAAGGGCGCGGCATCGGCCTGCTCAACAAGATCCGGGCCTATCATCTGCAGGATCAGGGCGCCGACACCGTCGAGGCCAACGTGGCGCTCGGCTTTGCCGCCGACATGCGCGATTACACCATCTGCGCCGACATGCTCAAGCAGCTGGAGGTGAAATCCCTCAAGTTGATGACCAACAACCCGCGCAAGATGAAGGCGATGGAATCCTTCGGCATTCCGGTAGCGGAGCGGGTACCCCTGCAGGAAGGGCGCAATCCCCACAACGAGTTCTACCTCTCGACCAAGGCCAACAAGCTGGATCACATGTTCAAGAAGTGATCCCACCTCGCCGCTCGTCGCCATGAAAAACGCCTCCCATCGGGAGGCGTTTTTTGTTGCTCTCATATCGCCGCGGCGCTAGCGGATGGGCAGCTCGATATCGGCAAACATGGCATCCACGTCGTCGCTGGAGCGCAGGGCAATGGCACGCTCCACCACGTCCCGGGTCAGATGCGGGGCAAAACGGGTCATGAAGTCATACATGTAGGTACGCAGGAAGGAGCCCTTGCGAAAGCCGATCTTGGTGGTGCTGTGGGCAAACAGGTGGCTGGCATCGAGCGCCACCAGATCGGTATCGACCTGGGGATCCAGCGCCATGGTCGCCATTACGCCGATCCCCACCCCCAGCCGGACATAGGTCTTGATCACGTCCGCATCGGTGGCGGTAAAGACGATGTTGGGCTCAAAGCCGGCCCGGTTGAAGGCGGTGTCGAGTTCGGAGCGGCCGGTAAAGCCGAACACATAGGTCACCAGCGGGAAGCGGGCGATGTCGGCGATGGAGAGCTTGCCCACCTGGGTCAGCGGGTGGCCCTTGGGCACGATCACGCTGCGGTTCCAGTGGTAGCAGGGCAGCATGATGAGATCTTCGTACAGGTGCAGCGCCTCGGTGGCGATGGCAAAGTCGGCCTGGCCCTTGACCACGGCTTCGCTGATCTGGGTCGGCGTGCCCTGGTGCATGTGCAGGGAGACTTTGGGAAAGCGCTTGATGAAGCCCTTGATCACATCAGGCAGCGCATAACGGGCCTGGGTGTGGGTGGTCGCAATGTGGAGCGTGCCCTGCTCGGGGTGAGTGTGCTGACTCGCCACCGACTTGATGCTCTCCACCTTGCCCAGGATCTCGTTGGCAATCTTGATCACGTCCCGCCCAGCCGGGGTGATCTGGGTCAGATGTTTGCCGCTGCGCTCGAAAATCTGGATCCCCAGCTCATCTTCCAGCATGCGCACCTGTTTGCTGATCCCTGGCTGAGAGGTGTAGAGGCTCTCTGCCGTTGCCGACACGTTCAGTCTGTGGTTGGCAACCTCAACGATATAACGCAATTGTTGGAGTTTCATGATGTTAGGCTCTAAAGGCGACTTGAACTAATACTAACAAACTTTTGCCTGATAGCCTTTCCTTCTTGGCCATTTATGGCTGTGCCTGCGCCAGCAAAAAATCCCGCAAGGCGCGGTTCGCCATGGAGAGCGGATCCCCCCGCCGCCACGCCACGCACAGATCGAGAAAGATCGGGGGAGCAAACGGGATCCCGGTCAGGGCGGGCTCTTCGTCCAGCGCCATCCGCAAGAAGGTGGTCACCGCAAACCCCTGCTTCACCACCGCCTTGAGCAGCGGGATGAGGTTGCTCTCAAAGGCGATATCGGGCTCGCAGCCCAGCTCCTGGGCCAGCGCTTCCATGTGCTCGCGGTGATAGAAGCCGCGGCGAAACATCGCCAGCTCCTGGCTGAAGAACTCGCTCAGCGATACGCTCCGGACCTGACGCAGCGGATGCTCCTCCCCCACCACCATCAACATCTCTTCACGCAGCAGCTGGGCCCCCTCCAGCGCTGGCGGCAGATCGCTGGTGATGAGGATGGCAAGATCCAGCGAGCCGTCCACCATGCGGCTCAACAGCTCGCGGGTGCCCGCCTCCTCCACCCGGATCTTGAGGCCGGGGTAGCGATGCTTGAAGGCCATCAGGAGCGGCGGAAAGTAATAGGAGCCCATCATGTAGGGGATGCCGATGCGCACCTCTCCACGCTCCAGCCCCTTGAGCTCGGCCATCTCGGCCTCGGCCTGATGCATCTGGCGCAGCAGGCGCTCGGCATGGCGGCAGAGCACCTCCCCTTCCGGGGTGAGCCGCACGTTGCGATCCTGACGGTCGAACAAGCGCAGCTCGAGCTGCTGCTCCAGCTTGGCGATGGCCATGCTGATGGCGGGCTGCGCCACGTGCAACCCGTTGGCCGCCTTGGTAAAGGAACCGGCATCCCGTACCGCCAGCAGATAGGTGAGCTGTTTCAGGTCCATATCAATTTGTCTTATCAGATGGATAACTTAAATATATTATATTTATGTTCTGGCGCGCACTAACCTGCAACAAAGCTGTCAGGACAATTGCATATGATCGAAGTCGGTAGTCGTGAATGGATCCGCGCCACCCTGGCCCTCAGCCTGGGCTCCTTCCTGGTGTTTCTCAATCTCTATCAAACCCACCCGCTGCTGCCGCTGCTGGCCGAGGTGTTCTCCGTCAGCTCGCTGTCGGCCGGCTGGACCCTGGCCGGCTGCACCGCTGGGCTCGCCACCTCGCTGCTTGTCTGCGCCCGGCTGGCGGATCGCTTCGGCCGACGCAGGATCATGCTGTGGAGTCTGACCGGCGCCATCCTGCTATCCCTGCTCATCAGCCTAGTCAGTCAATTTGAACAACTGCTGCTGCTACGGATCCTGCAGGGGGTCCTGCTGGCGGGGCTGCCCGCCACCGCCATCGCCTACATGGGGGAAGAGTTCAGCAAGCGGGCCCTGCTCTCCGCCGTCGGCGTCTACATCGCCGCCAACTCGTTGGGGGGCATCGCCGGCCGGGTGGTCGGCGGTCTGCTGGCTGGCTGGTTTGGCGACTGGCAGCACACCTTTCTCGGCATCGGCCTCATCAGCCTGGCGTTGCTGCCTATCGTCATCTGGCTACTGCCGGCCCAGACCCGTTTCGTGCCCGTCATCGCCAAGCCGGGTCAGTTTCGCCAGGCGATCGCCAGCCACCTCGGCAATCCGCTGCTGGTGGGGGCCTACCTCATCGGCGGCCTCAACTTCATGGTGTTTCTGAACCAATACAGCTACCTCACCTTCCTGCTGGCCAGCCCCCCATTCTCCTTGCCTACCCAGTGGCTCGGCATGCTGTTTCTGACCTATCTGTCGGGGACGGTGGCCTCCTCCCTCAGCGGCCGCTGTGCCCATCGCTGGGGCGCGCAGCGCCTGCTGCTGGTCGGCATAGCCCTGATGGCGCTCGGCAGCGCCCTACTGCTGGGCGGCTCGCTCGGCGCCATCCTCTCAGGCCTGCTCATCTCGAGCTTCGGCTTTTTCCTTGCACACGCCTGCGCCAGCGCCTGGGTCGGCCAGCACGTGGAGTGCAACCGGGCGCTCGCCTCGTCGCTCTATCTGGTGGGTTACTATCTGGGGGCCAGTCTGGGGGGGCTCTATCTGCACCCTTTCTGGGAACAGGGAGGGCTTGGGGGATTGGTGCTCGGCATCGAGCTGGTACTGGTCATCACGGCGGGGTTGAGCCTCTGGCTTGGCCACTTGAAGGGGCGCCCCGCCCGCCCCCGCATCTGCCATCCCTGATGCTATCTCGGCTATGAAACGGGGCCGGTCAAGCGGCCCCGTTTCATCAAGGCTGGTCGTAGTAGCCGGCAGGCACCGGCACCACGGCGCCGCTCACCAGCTCTTCCTCGATCACCTCGGCCAAGGTGCGCAGATGAAATTTGATCTGCCCAGAGGCCAGCATCACCACCACGTCAGGATTGCGCTCATCGCGCAGGTTACCGGTTTTGAAGGGCACCTCGGGATGGGCTGCCAACAAGGCGTCCAGCGAAGGCACCACCAGTTCGATATGTTCCAGCCCAGCCTGGTGGTTGCGACCCGGTTTGGGCGCCGCCAGCTCGATGCAGGGCACGATGCCGTAGGTATGGGGCACCGGTTGATGCAGGCGGTAGGTGGCGATGGGCCGTCCGCCAATCATCCCCTCCACCAGCAGGTCACCATGGCTTGCCAATAGAGCCTTCAGGGCCTGGTATTCCGACAGGGTGGCGGCCCGGTAGCAGAGGTGGTCCACCTCGATGGCGGCGGGATGGATGGCGAGGGCTTCCAGCTCGGTCAACAGCTGGCAAACAAATGGGGCCATCGGCCCCAGTGTGGTATCGAGTGAGTGCGACATAATCACCATTTCTTCTTGGGTTGGAACAGGACGTCCAGCTCGTCCGCCTCTTTGTCCTTGATGCTTTGCAGCTCTTTCTCGCTGTGCTCCTGCAGGTGGGCATCGAGTCCGGCCAGGCCCTGCCGCATGTCCTCTTCACGGGCCATCAGGTAGGGATCCTTGTCGGTGACGCTGGCCAGGGCTGAAAGCCCCTTGGTGTAGAGCTGCCGGCAAGTGCCGAACTGCCCCTGGATCTGGGCATCCATGGCCCGCTTCACCAGGTTGGCGATGTTGATCTTGAGCTGCATCAGCTCGAGGCGGCGATCCTCCTGGGCAAAGCCCTGCGGATCTATCTTGCCCTTGTTGTGTTCGACCCGCAGCACGGCCCGCATCTTCTTGACCAGCTGCAGCATCTGGATGGCCTGGCGATCAGACTCCGGGGTCTTGAAGTGCCCCTCATCCTGGCTGCTGTAGTTCTCCTGCACGTTCTTGATCTGGGTCTGCACGTCGGCAATGCGCTGCTTGAGCTGGCCGCTCGGCATCACCAGGGCGATGGCGCGATAGGCATCGAGGATCCGGTGCTGCAACAGCAACACTATGTTCTTGGAGAAGGGCACCAGGTTGACGTTAAGCAGCATCTCTTCGGTTTCATCCACCACCGACTTGTGGCGGGCGATGGCGTGACGCTTGTCGGCCTCTGCCTTCTGCTTATATTGCTGCACCACGTTATAGGCGATGACCAGAAACAGGAGTGCGCCAATAGACAGCAATACCAAGGTTAAAATCATAGGAAGTCCAAACTCCTGTCCCAATCCAATTGCGTGATCCTACAACAGCTTACCTAGTTAAGGTAGTCCGCAGCGCGGAGCTTGCCCCCGATTTGTTGTGCCCAGACGGGCAGGAGCACAAGGGAAAGCCAGGATCACGCGGCGCTGGCGACACCGCCATTACCCCTTAGTATCGCCCATCGGGCCCATTACTTGAGGTTGAACCCTCTGGATCGCAGGAAATCCTGCATGAAGGGGCGTGCCTCCTTGCCCAGGATGCCCCGGATCTGGCCGCTCCAGCTCTGCTGCTTGTTGTTGCTGCTGCGGGACTGGTAGTAAGCCTCGATCTGCTGGTCGTAGCCGGCAAGCAGCTCACGATCCAGTTCGGTCTGATAGCGGTTTTCATGCACCACCAGGGCCCGAGGCAAACGGGGTTTCTGTTCGGGTGCCTGGGCGGGGTGGCCGAGACAGAGGCCGAACAGCGGGATCACCTGATGTGGCAGCCCCACCGCCTCGCTCACGGCAGCCGGATTGTTGCGGATCCCGCCGATATAGACGCCGCCAAGCCCCATGGATTGGGCTGCCAGCAGGGCATTCTGGGCCATCAGGGCGCCGTCGATGGCGCCTATCAGCAGTTGCTCCACAAAGCCGGTCTGGGCATCCGGCACCACTTCGCAGTGGCGATGATAGTCGGCGCAAAACAGCAGGAACTCGGCGGCCTGGGCCACATAGGCCTGGTGTCCCGCCAGCTCGGCCAGGCGGCTGCGCAGTGCCTTGTCGGTCACCCGAATGATGCTGTTGGCCTGCAGGAAGCTGGAGCTGGAAGCGGCCTGGGCCGCGCTCAGGATCTGGTCGAGCTGAATGTCGGTGATGGGCTCGGCGGTGAATTGACGAATGGAGCGATGGGCGAGAATAAGGTCGAGAGTCGGGTTCATGTTGCCTCCAGAGACGAAGCCCACACTCTACCCAAAAACAGCGAGGGGCCCAAGGCCCCTCGCATTAGCAGCGCCGCAGAGTCATCCGCTAGCCTGCCAGCGGATAGCGGCCGGCCTTGCAGCTGACCATGAAACGGCTCTCTTCCACCTGCGCCACCGTCATCGGCTTGCTGAACAGGAACCCCTGAAACACATGGCAGCCCTGGGTGCGCAGGGCGGCGAGCTCGTGCTCGTCTTCCACCCCTTCGGCCATGATGCCAAGGCCCAGGCTGGTGGCCATGGCGACGGTAGCGCGGATCACCGGCAGGTTGAGGCCCACCACGAAGGAACGATCCAGCTTGATGGTGTCGATGGGCAGCCGGTTGAGATAGGCCAGCGACGAGTAGCCGGTACCGAAATCGTCGATGGCAATCTTGATCCCCTGCGCACTCAGGGCGTCGAGGATCTCGATGCATCCCTTCATGTCCAGCATCAATACCGTCTCGGTCAGCTCCAGCGTCAGCAGACTGGCCGCCACCCCGAACTCCTTGAGCTGCTGGGCCACCAGTTCAGGCAGGGCGGAAGAGAGCTGAAAGCCGGAGAGATTGACCGACACCGGCACGTTCACCCGCCACTCCCGTTGCCAGTGGGCCATCTGGGCCAGCGCCGTCGACAGCACCCAGCTGCCTATCTCGCGGATCAGCCCCATCTCTTCCGCCAGCGGGATGAACTCCACCGGCGAGACGTGGCCCAGCACGGGATTGTGCCAGCGCAGCAGCGCCTCGTACCCGAGCAGCTTGCCCTGTGCCACATCCACTTGAGGCTGGTAGCAGAGGCTCAGCTCCCCCCGCCCGATGGCCTTGGCCAGGAACTGCTTCAGGGTCAGCTTGCGATGCAGAGTCTGCTGCATGCTGGGGGTGAAGCGCTGCCAGCGCAGCCGGCCCATCTGCTTGGCCTGGTACATGGCCATGTCGGCGCGGGTGATGAGGTTGTCGCCGTCGTCCGCATCGTCCGGATAGATGGCGATGCCGATGCTGCCGCCGATGGTCACCTCGGGCACGCCGCTCAGCTGCAGCGGCTTGGTCATCTGGGAGAGCATGAGGTCGGCCACCTCCTGCGCCCGATCGCTCGAGTGGCTGAGCGGCACCAGGGCAGTGAATTCGTCGCCACCGAGCCGGGCCAGCTCCACATCGCGCGGACAGATCTGCTTGAGCCGGCCGGCAACCCGCTCCAGCAGGCGGTCACCGGCCTTGTGGCCGTAGTTGTCGTTGACCAGCTTGAAGTTGTCCAAGTCCATGAACACCAAAGCAAAACGTCCACCCAGCCCGCAATAGGCCTCAAGTGATTTCATCAAGCCATAGCGGTTGAGCAGGCCGGTCAGCGAATCGTGCCAGGCCAGGTGGCGGTGTTCCAGCTCTTCCAGTTTGCGGTCGGTGATGTCGCGCATGGTGAGCAGGATCTGCGCCCCCTGCTGAATGTGGCGAAACTGGTACTGAAACCAGCGCATCCCCTTGAGAGTGCGGCACTCCCCCTCGGCCACCACTTCATCGAGGCGGGAGAGCTTCTGATAGAAAGCCTCGTCATTGCCGGAGAAGAGCTGGGAGAGGTAGCGGATCTGGTTGCCGAAACACATGTCGAAATGGTGGTTGCCGCTCTCCAGCTGGCCCTGATTGTCAAACAGACAGGCCAGGGTATCGCCGGTGGCGAGCGAGGACTCCTGATAGAGGGTATCGGCGTCGATCACCGCCTCGGTCATCATCATCAGCCGACCCGCCAGCTGGATGCCGGAGAGGCGCAGGTAGATCTGCTTTTTCACGCCCTTGGGGGAAAGCGTCCACCACTCGCTGTAGCTGCGCCCCTGCTGGAAATCCCCGAGGTAGCGCTGCAACAGCAGATCGATGGCCTGTGCCATGTCGGCCGAGAAATCGCGCGATTGCAGCTCGCCCAGCGAGCTCGCTTCCCACACGCTCAAGGCGGCGCGATTGGCCCAATAGATGTGGTGATGCCGGATGTCATAAACCCAGATTGGGGTATGCAGCACATCCATCCCGTTCAATAACCGTTCGTCTAGCGTATTCATCTAATATGGTGATTCATGATGTGTGATCACAGGGAAACCCAGCGACGGAGGGCCCTCCCGGGCACCCGGTGCTGGTACAAAATCGGATCCAGCCCATAATGTGAAACAAGCATGCGCAAAGGGCTGACTTCATATGAAAACGCTACATGTGAAACCCATGGTCAGAAAAAACGGACTCACGTTGGTATTGTTGGGCATCATAGTAACCATTGCTATGATTTTTATACTTTTTTTATTCGGTGAACAACCACTAATCCCCCTCGTCTCCGGCCTGCTGGCGGGTCTGATGATGATATTTATCGGCTCATTGAAGCTGATTGAGCCTCACTTCAGTCTCTCGCTCTGTCACGATTGTCTGCAATATCACCATAAATACGGCGGTTGGATCCTGAAATGGAGAAATATTCAGCGAATAGACCAGCCGCGCATTCATCTGGGCTGGGATCTGGTCCCCCTGCCCTATATCGGTTTGAAAATAAAAGATTACGACGATTTTTTGACATTGATCACACCCAGATTGGCAGTACGCCTGCTGACCGAGCAACGCAGCGTCTTGTTGCAGGCACTACGCAGCGAACAACCGGCCTGCAGCAGCGGGGGTTGTGCCTGTGCCTTTCAGGGCGAGGGATTGCTGGAGGAGAGCCATTTTCGCTCTCCCTCCGGCCAACGCTATGAGGGGGTGATCGCCATGCTGGCCAACCGCATGACCCGGCTGCGCGAGCTGCTCGGCTACGATCTGCTGGTGCCGGACAACAGCCTTGACCGGGATCCAGTCGAATTTGTCCGGCTGTTGCACCAGTACCAGCAGGAGTCGAATCTAATCCAGATCAATTAAACGCCGGATTGAGCTTGCCAAGGCGGGCGCCTCTTCTTAAGGTCACTGGCTTGTTACACCCAGAACACCGCTTATGAAGTACATCGAAGAGTTCTATCTGTTCGTCAAGGTGGTGCAAGAGGGAGGCTTCTCCCACGCGGCTGCCGCACTGGGCATGCCAACCGGCACCATCAGTCGACGTATTTCTCAGCTGGAAGAGCAGCTCGGCTGCTCCTTGCTACACAGATCCACCCGCAAACTCCGCCTCACCGACGAAGGGCTGCGCTACTACGAGCGCCTGTGCACCCCGCTGGCCGCGATCGAGCAGGCCACTGGCGAGATCCAGGGCAAAGAGGCCGACATCAACGGGGTGATCCGTCTGGCGGCCCCCATCGCCCTCTCCAACACCATCCTGGTCGACATGCTGGCGGACTTTGGCCTGCACTACCCAGAAGTGCAGTTCGACATTACCCAGACCAATGACCACCAGCATCTGTTCGACAACGATCGGGATCTGGTGTTCTTCAACGGCGAGCTGCCGCAATCCTTGCCCAACGCACTCTGCCTTGGCCACATCGAATACGGCCTGTTTGCCTCCCCGCTCTATCTGGAGAAGATGGGCACACCGGCGCATCCCGCTCAGCTGGAAGAGCACGCGCTGATCTACTGCTGGCCGCACCAGCACTGGCAGTTGACCGACCGGGACGAGCAGACGGTACAGATCAAGCGTACCGCCAAACTGACCGTCAACCAGACCCAGGCTGCCGTCCGGGCAGCCAGACGCCACCTGGGAATCGTCAATGCCCCGCTCCACTACGTGCATCCCTTCCTGCAGGATGAGCAGCTGGTCCCGGTACTGCCCGACTGGAAAACCGGCAACCGGCCCTTCTATATGTTGCGCTGCCAGCCTCAGTTTGCCCCGCTGCGTGTTAAGATGTTCGCTGAATTTGTTGAAAAATATTCAGCGCGCTACCGGAATCGCCAATGGGACAATCAATTTTCACCGGCGACCAGCCTGTCCCATTGCATCTGACCGTTGGCGGGCCACACTTATAGCAATCCTCGTTGACTAGGCCAGCCTAACACTATGAATGTATTGATATGTGATGACTCAGGATTCGCCCGTAAACAGCTGGCCCGCGCCCTTCCCGCCGACTGGGATGTGACGCTGCATTACGCCGCCAACGGGCTGGAAGGGATAGAGCAGGTGCTGATGGGTCATGGGGATCTGATCTTTCTCGACCTGACCATGCCGGAAATGGATGGCTACGGCGTGCTGGAGACCCTCCAGCGGGAGGGGTTGCGCAACAAGGTCTTCGTGGTCTCCGGCGATATCCAGCCGGAAGCCTATCAGCGGGTGATGGGGCTGGGAGCGCTGGATTTCATCAAGAAACCCGCCGCACCGGAAACCCTCAGCGCCCTGCTGAAACAGCACGATCTGTGGCAGGCCAAAGGCGCCGCCACTGCCCATGACACCCTGCCCGCCGGCCAGAGTGTCAGTGATGTCGGCAGCCTGGATACCGGCATCAAGATCAGTCCCGAGGTACGCGACGTCTATCAGGAGCTCGCCAACGTCTCCATGGGCCAGGCCGCCGACCTGCTGGCCCGCCTGCTCAACGCCTTCGTGGTGCTGCCCATCCCCAACGTCAACGTGCTGGAAGTGTCCGAGCTGCACATGGCCCTCTCGGCCGCCGCCGACTCGGATACCCTCTCCGCCGTCTGCCAGGGCTTCATCGGCGCCGGTATCGCCGGTGAGGCGCTGATCCTGTTCCACGACTCCAGCTTCAAGGATCTGGCCCGGCTGATGAACCATCAGGGCGTGCTCGATCGCAACGCCGAGCTGGAGCTCTTGATGGATACCGCCAACGTGCTGATCGGTGCCTTTTTGCGCGGCTACGCCAGCCAACTCGACACCCCCTTCAGTCAGGGCCATCCTGTGGTACTCGGCCAGCACAGGCCCATCAACGAGCTCATCAACACCAACAAGAGCCGCTGGCGCCGCACCCTGGCCATCGAGATCAACTACCGGGTCCAGGATTACGCGGTGCAGTGCGATCTGCTGCTGCTGTTTACCGAAGATTCCATCGCCACCATGAACAACAAAATCATGCACATGCTCTAGGAGTGACCATGGAAATCCGTGAATTTCATTGGCTGATGAACATAGTCCAGAACCTGGATGTGGGGCTGGTGGTGCTCGACAAGGAGTACAAGGTGCAGGTATGGAACGGCTTCATGGAGAGCCACAGCGGCCGCTTGGCCGGCGAGGTGCGCGATGGCGTGCTGTTCGAGCTCTTCCCCGATGTGGATCGGGCCTGGTTCGAGCGCAAGGCCAACATGGTGTTCAAGCTCAACAACCGCGCCTTCAGCACCTGGGAGCAGAAACCCTATCTGCTGCGTTTTTCCAACTACCGCCCGATCACCGGCTCAGCCCCCCACATGTTCCAGAACCTGACGCTGGTGCCGCTGGCCGATTTTGGCGGTCAGGTGACTCACATCGCGGTAATGATCTACGACGCCACCGACGAGGCCATGCTGATGAGCGGCCAGCGCCAGGCGTGACCCGCTTTCTTCTCAGCAATAAAACAGGGCGCCTTGGCGCCCTGTTTTATTGAGTGAACCTTAACGTACGGCAAGGTACTCGGTGAAGGCATCGATCACCTCGTCGATGTCGTCATCGGTGATCTGCAGGTGAGTCACCAACCGCATCTCGCCGTAACCGGAGAAGAGGATCCCCCGCTCCTTCATGAACGCGAGCAGCGCCTCGGCGTCCCCTTTCACCAGCCGCAGAAATACCATGTTGGTCTGCACCAGCGCGAGATCCAGCTCGATGCCGGGCAATGCGGCCAACCCTTCGGCCAGCTGTCTGGCACGGCGGTGATCGTCCGCCAACCGGGCCACATGCAGATCGAGGGCAAACAGACCGGCCTGAGCCAGGATCCCCGCCTGACGCATGCCACCACCCAGCATCTTGCGCAGCCGTCTGGCGCGGGCGATGAAGGGGCGAGAACCCACCAGTAGCGACCCTACCGGTGCTCCCAGCCCCTTGGAGAGGCAGATGGAGATGCTGTCAAAGGGTGCGGCCAGCTCGTCTACCCCATGACCGCTCGCCACGGCGGCGTTGAACAAACGGGCACCATCCAGATGCAGTTGCAACCCGCGTTCGTCGACGAATTTGCGCATCGCCTGCAGGTAGTCAAGAGGCAGCACCTTGCCGTTATGGGTGTTTTCAAGGCAGACCAGCCGGGTCTGCACAAAATGAGCGTCATCAGGGGCGATCGCCGCGGCGACATCGGCCACTGCCAGCGAACCGTCGGCCTGCATGGGCACCGCCTGCAGCGCGACCGATCCCAGCACGGCGCTCCCCTGCGCCTCATAGCGATAGATGTGGGCCGCCTGACCGACGATGGCGCCCTCCCCCCGCTGACAGTGGCTCATCACCGCCAGTAGATTGGACATGGTGCCCGAGGGGACAAACAGCGCGGCCTCCTTGCCAAGCAGCTCGGCCCCGCGGGCCTCCAGTGCATTGACGCCGGGATCTTCCCCGTAGACATCATCCCCCACCTCGGCATGCAGCATGCTCTGACGCATGGCATCCGTGGGCTGGGTGACCGTATCACTTCGTAAATCGATATAGCGCATGACATCCCTCCTGAAGCAGGAGGATGACGTTAGCCAGCAGGAGCTGGCTTGGCAAGCGGGCCGTTTCCGGAATGTGAAGCCGGTGACGGCTTACCAGGGCAGCGGCTGGCCCTGCAGGTCGAGGAAACTGCCGGACTGGGCCGGCGACAATTGGTTGATGAGATCAAACAGACGCGGCGCCACCAGCGCCGGATCCTGCAAGGTCTCGGCCGCCAGCTCGTCGAGGAAGGGTTGATTCATGGGGGTGGCCATCAGCCCCGGATGCACGGTGACAACCCCGGCGGCGGGGAAGCGCTCCCCCCATTCGTGGGCCAGCGTTCTTGCCCCCATGTTGAGGGCCGCCTTGCTCATCCGGTAGCTGTAACGGCTGCCCGTCTCGTTGGCGCCAAGACTGCCGGCCAGATCGGAGAGAGAGCAAAGCCAGAGACGGGCATCCGGCGTCATCCGGCGGCTCAGGCAGGCGGCCAGAGCCAGCTGCGGCCAGGCGTTGGCCAGCAGGCTGTCGCACAGCCACCTGGGGTTGACCTCCTCCACCCGCCGCTCCGGCATGAAGTTGATGTCGTGCAACAGACCGATGGTGTTGATAACCACGCTCGGCAACGGCGCCGTGTCATAGAGGGTGAACAGGGCATCGAAGGAGAGCACATCCACCTCCTGCAACGGGAAATAGCAGGCGGGATCTACCCCCTTGGGCAGCTGCCTGCCGGCCAGCACCAACTCCTCGCCACGGGCGGATAGCTCATGTGCCAGCGCCGTGCCCAATCCGCCGCTGCCCAAGATCAGATAGCCCATCTCCCTCTCCCTGCTGCCCTTATCTGCTTTAGAGGGTATCAGAATAATCCCCGGCCGTTGCCCGGCCATCCCCATTCAGGCTCACGCCTCATGCAGGTGTTTGCCAAACTCGCGTGCCCGCGCCAGATCCAGAAATCCATCAGCCTGCTTGTGACTGCGCAAGAACTGGTAATAGGCGAGCAGGGTAACCAGCTCGTCTTCTGCGGGCAGACGCTGCTGCGGCAACTGCTCTTGCAACAGGGTGCCGGCGGCGCTCAGCGCGTCTCTGTCCACCACTTCTGCCTGCCGATAAAGGTAGCCGCAGCCGGTGGCAAGCCACTCCAGCGAGCAGTTGGCGGCCATGGCAATCTGGTTGGCCTTGCCAAGGCCGGGTTCGGCTCCTTTCAGATATTTACGGATCAGAGCTTCGCTCAACCCCACCTTGCGGGCAAAGGCACTGATGCTGCCCGTCCCGATCAGGCTCTGCAAGCGCTCGGCAAAACCGTCCATTTCCTTCCCCTTCAGAACCAAAGTTCGAATTAACAAAAGCCGCATTATTGCCTTGCCAGCCATAAGAGACCAAGATGCTGGCAGCATTTTTTCCCTTATCCGCCAAGGAGCCACCATGCCCGTATCCCGCCTCTCCCTGCATCCACAGGGCCCGACCTTCTCTCGCCTCATCATGGGTTACTGGCGTCTGATGGAGTGGCAACTCTCCCCGAACGCCCTGCTGGATCTGATGAAGTACCACCTGGATCTGGGGGTCACCACCATCGATCACGCCGACATCTATGGTGGCTACCAGTGTGAAGAGACCTTCGGCAACGCCCTGCGCCTTGACCCCTCCCTGCGCAACCGGATGGAGATCGTCAGCAAGTGCGGCATCGCCCTCACCGCCAAGCCGGAACACGCGCTGAATCACTACAACACCGGCAAGGCGCACATCATCGCCAGTGCCGAGGCCTCCTTGCAAAAGCTCGCCACCGACCATCTGGATCTGCTGCTGATCCACCGCCCGGATCCCCTGATGGATGCAGACGAAGTGGCCGATGCCTTCATTACCCTCAAGCAAGCGGGCAAGATCAAGCATGCCGGGGTCTCCAACTTCACCCCTCGCCAGTTCGAGCTGCTGCAGTCGCGCCTGCCATTCCCGCTGGTGACCAACCAGCTGGAGATCTCACCGCTCAACCAGAGCACCACCCTGGACGGCACCCTGGACCAATGCCAGCAGCTGCGCATCAAGCCGATGGCCTGGTCCTGTCTCGGTGGCGGGCGCCTGTTCCAGGCCCCCGAGTATGCCCCGCTGCGCGCCGAGCTCGAGCAGATCCGCCAGGAAGTGGGCGCCAAACAGATCGAACAAGTGGTCTACGCCTGGGTCATGATGCTGCCAAGCCAGCCGCTGCCGCTGATAGGCTCCGGCAAACGGGAGCGCATCGCCGCCGCCGTGGCCGCTGAATCCATCGTCCTCAATCGTCAGCAGTGGTTCCGCATCCGCAAGGCGGCGCTCGGCTACGACGTGCCCTGATTCATCCCGTAAACGCCAGAAACAAAAACGGCATGGGGGAAACCCATGCCGTTTTGCGTTATCGAGGCAGCTCAGCGATGGCGCTGGGGGCGACCACGTGGTGCATCTGTCTTCGGCTTGGCCTGGTTGACTGTGATGGTACGGCCACCGATTTCGGTGCCATGCAAACCGGCGATGGCCTTTTCAGCCTCGCCATTGACAGGCATTTCAATGAAGCCAAACCCCTTGGACTGACCGGTATCGCGATCGATGATGATATCGACCTTGTCTACCTGCCCAAATTGGCTGAACACGGTTGTCAGTTCGTCGGCCGTCATCCGGTACGACAGATTACCTACGTAAATCTTCATGCCATCCACTCTCGATTCAAGGTGCCTTCTCTATCCAATCACCAACACAAAGGTAAGGGCACAACCCCCATGCCGGACCTGCCAGGGCATCATGCCTGGGCACTCCCCCGTACGGTTCACTCAAGTCATTGATCTCTTGGGTGAACAGAACGGGCAAGATCAATTCGAGTCACTGGCAGTATCTGAGCTTTGGGGAAGATTGTCGAGAAAATAGTCAGCTCATATGGGGAGCAGGGTATCCAGCAGCCCCTGCAGCGTGCGTCGACCATGCCAGGCGCGCTTAAAGCCAAAGCGATAGATGCCGGGCGCCACGACATGGGCGCCTTCCCGACTCAACCCCATCAGCGCAGTGGCGGCCGCCAACTGCTCATCGTTCAGCGCCAGATCCAGGCTGAAGGCCAGCCACTGACCATCGTGGCCCACCTTGCGATCCCGCTCGATCCCGACCAGCAACGATCTTGGCAAGGCCTGTGCCCGATCACTGCTGCCATTGAGCAGATAAAGATGCGTCTCGTCCCAGGCCAGCTCCGCCAGCCGCCAGCGCTGCCAGCTGCGAGGCAGTATCATCATCAGCAGCACTATGCCGCCAAACACCAGCCCCACCCAGGGCAGCAAGCCCATTTGCGGATAACCCAGACCGACGGCGGCCAGCACGGTGACCAGGCTCGCCAGCAACAGCACCACCATCACCGGATAGAAACGGCGAGCAGGGGGCATCAGCCAGACCAGTCCCTCTTTGTTCACCAGCTCACTGACCTTCATTCTCTTCTCCTCTTGCCTGTGCGTTCACACGCCCTGGATGCACCAATTTTGTCGCGCATTGTGCGCGAGCCCGACACCGGGATGCAACCGGGCTCGCTCATCGGGTGACGGCCTCACCGGACTCTTGGTATCATTCTCTTCACCTGAGCCCATTCGCATGCTTGTCGGGAGTCTCATGCTTGCCACCACCCTGCTCTTCATGGCCAGTACCTTTCTTGCCGAACCTCATCCCCACCAGGCTGAAGCGATTGGCGGCTACTCCGCCGGCTGCCTCAAGAACGGGGTAGCGCTGCCGCTGACCGGCCCCGGCTATCAGGTGATCCGCACCAAGCGACTGCGCTACTACGGCCACCCCGAGCTCATCGCCTACCTGACCACCCTAGCCAACCAGACCCGCATGGCCGGCATGCCGGATCTCTATATCGCCGATCTCGCCATGGCCCACGGTGGCCCCTTCACCTCCGGTCACCGCAGCCACCAAACCGGCCTTGACGCCGACATCTGGTTTCGCATGGCCAACCAGCCCATCTCAACATGGGAGCAGGATGCCCCCAAAGAGTGGGCGCTGATCGATGAGCCCAGCTACCGGGTGCTGCCCGGGCGCTTCGGCCCCCAGCAGCTAAACCTGCTGCGTCTGGCGGCAAGCAAGCCCGAGGTCGCCCGCATCTTCATCAACCCGGTGCTCAAGGCCGAGGTATGCAAACGGGCGCCTGATGAACCCTGGGTCGCCAAATTGCGCCCCTGGGTCGGCCACTTCAGCCACTTTCATGTGCGTCTGCGCTGCCCGGCCGGCAGCCCTGATTGCCAGCCTCAGGCGCCGATCCCGCCCGGCAACGGCTGCGGCGCCGAACTGGCCTCCTGGCTCAAAGACAAGCCACAACTGCCCAAGGTTTCGATGGCTTACCACAAACCCAGGCTGCCCGCCCGTTGTGGCGGTTGACCACAAGCTGGTATGGTGAGCCGTTATCTGCAAAAAATGTCAATGGAGAACAACAAGATGGCCACTTCACTCTGGCAGAGGGCAACCCAGTCCCTGTTGGTTATGAGCCTGCTGCTGGGCCTGACCGGTTGCGGCATGAACAATATTCCGACCCTGGATGAGCAGGTCAAGGCGAGCTGGGGCCAGGTCGAGAACCAGTATCAGCGCCGTGCCGATCTGGTCCCCAATCTGGTGGCCACCGTCAAGGGTTACGCCAGCCACGAGCAAGAGACCCTCAAAGCGGTGACCGATGCCAGAGCCCGCGTAGGCAGCCTGCAGGTCAGCGATCCCGCCCAGCTCAAGGAGTTTGAAGCGGCCCAGAACCAGCTCTCCGGCGCCCTCTCTCGGCTGATGGTTGTGGTCGAGCGCTATCCGGAGCTCAAAGCGGATCAGCAGTTCCTGACCCTGCAGGCCCAGCTGGAAGGCACCGAAAATCGTATCTCTGTGGCCCGGCGCGACTACATAGAAGCGGTACGCCAGTTCAATACCGAGATCCGCACCTTCCCCGGCGTCATCTGGTCCAAGCTGCTCTACTCGGATCTGGAGGCCAAACCCACGTTCAGCGCCAAGCCCGGTGCCGATGAGGCGCCCAAGGTCAGCTTCCAATGAACCGCGTGATCCGTGCCCTGTTGTCCTGCCTGCTGTTGTGGACGACTGTGGTATCCGCCGCCTCCACCTTCCCCGCCTTGAGCGGGCGAGTGGTGGACGAGGCCAACCTGATGTCCCGCAAGCAGGCCCACCAGCTCACCCAGCAGCTGGCGGCATTCGAGAAGCGCAGCGGCATCCAGCTGGTGGTGGTCTCCATCGACACGCTGGCCGGCGACACCATCGAGGAGTACGGCTATCAGCTCGGCCGTCACTGGGGGATCGGCCAGAAGGGCAAGGACAACGGGGTGCTGCTGCTGATCGCCCAGGATGAGCGCAAGGTACGCATCGAGGTGGGTTACGGGTTGGAAGGTGCCCTGCCCGATGCCATCGCCGCCAACATCATCCAGACCCGGATCCTGCCCGCGTTCAAACGCGGCGACATGGTGGCCGGGGTGGTTGCCGGTAGCCAGGCGATCATGCAGGCGCTGGCGGGCGAGTACAAACCGGTGGACAACGCCAGCAAGGATAAACTGGGCGGGCCCTGGCTGTTCATCCTGATGGTGATAGTGATGATCGTGCTGCACAACCTGCGTGGCGGTGGTGGTGGCGGCAGGGGTGGCCGGCGCCGCGCCGCTTACCTCGCCGGTGGCTTCGGTGCCGGTCGCTCCGGTGGCAGCTTTGGTGGTGGCGGCGGTTTCAGCGGAGGGGGCGGCAGTTTCGGCGGTGGCGGTGCCTCCGGTGGTTGGTAACAGGGATTAAGAGACGACACATGATTTCGAAACAGTTCTTTCACACGCTGCAGGCCAGGGTCAAGCAGGCGGAGCAGGCAACCGATGCCGAGCTGGTGACCGTTCTGGCCCCCGCCAGCGACGGCTATCGCTACATCCCCACCCTGTGGGCGGCGCTGCTGGCCATGCTCACCCCGCTGCTGGTATTCGAGCTCGGTTTCTGGCTCGGCTGGTACGAGATCCTGCTGGTGCAGTGGTCGGTCTGGCTGGTGCTGAGCATCCTGTTCCACTGGACCCCCATCAAGATGTACCTGATCCCCAAACAGGTTCGCCAGCACAGGGCCGCCCTGATGGCACGCCTGCAGTTCGTCGAACAGGGGTTGCATCGTACCCAGGATCGGCTGGGGGTGCTGATCTTCGTCTCGGTGGCCGAGCACTACGTGGAGATCCTGGTGGATGACGGCATCGCCCAGCACATCGACAACGGTCAGTGGCAGGAGATCATCGATGACTTCACCCGTCGGGTACGCAACAAGGAAGTGGAGCAGGGTTTCCTCGAGTGCATCGAGCGGACCAGCGCCATTCTGACCGACGCCTTCCCCGCCACCCGCGACCAGAACGAGCTGCCGGACAGCCTGATCATCCTCCCCAAGCCCTGAATGGGTTTAAAAAACCGGCATTCTGTTCAAGGGATAGGCGCTCGATAAAGATTATGAAAAATAAGGGGAAAAGTGGTTGACCCAGGCAGCCCTTTCCCCTAAATTACGCCCCGTTCCAGCGCAACGGCGCTGTGAGCGAAAATTTGGTGAGGTGTCCGAGTGGCTGAAGGAGCACGCCTGGAAAGTGTGTATACGGCAACGTATCGAGGGTTCGAATCCCTCCCTCACCGCCAAATTTTAAAGAACCGACCTGATGGTCGGTTTTTTGCTTTTGGGGTTTTCAGATGCGTTGCTCCCGTGAAAGAAAGCAAAACTCTCGTTGGGTACGAGCAACGTTGCCTGTGGTAATGGAGGGCTGCCCGCCGCCCCCAAGGAAAAACCACACGGACTGAAGCATCCAATTCCCACAATCCAATCTAAGAAAACCGGCCCAGTGGCCGGTTTTTTGCCTTCCAACATTTGCAATCTGATCTGTCGAGGCCCCCTTCCCGTCAAAGTCCTGCGATGGCCCCTCCTCTTTTCGGTAAAACGCCCTGCGTGGCCCGGCTGCTTGCCACCCGGGAAAGAAATCTGTCCATCGAGGTCAAGGCACTCACTTTATTGCTCATCGATTGGATATCATTTTGAAAAACTGATACTTAAATAGCTACACTAGCCATTATCAATATTCAGGGATGTATAAAAAATGAGCTTAATCGGCCTGGTCCTGGCATTGATCGCCATCCTGGGCGGCAACATGATCGAGGGTGGACATCCCAGCGCCCTGCTCGATCTGCCCGCCTTCCTCATCGTGATCGGAGGTACCATAGGTGCCGCCTTGACCCAGTTCCCCTTCTCCGTTGTCGGCAGCACTCTCAAGCGTTTCAAGTGGCTGCTGGCCCCCCTCAAACTGGACATGCAGCAGCAGGCCGAACTGCTGGAAAACCTGGCCGGCAATGCGAGACGCAGCGGCATGCTGGCCCTCGAAGGCATGATCGACGAGATCAAGGATCCCTTCCTGCAAAAGGGGGTGCAGATGATGGTCGACGGCTACGAGAAGACCAAGATCCACGAGGTGCTGGAGAACGAGATCGAGTTCGAGCAAGAAGATCTCGAGCAGACCGTCAAATTCTATGAAGCCATGGGCGGCTACTGCCCCACCATGGGGATCGTGGGGGCGGTGTTTGGCCTGATCCACGCCATGGGCCTGCTGGATGCCCCTGACAAGCTGGGTGGCGCCATCGCGGTGGCCTTTATCGCCACCATCTACGGGGTCTCGGCCGCCAACCTGATCTTCCTGCCTTTTGGCAACCGTTACAAAGGGTTTGCCCATCAGATCCGTCACTACAAGGAGATGACCCTGACCGGTATCCTCTGCATCGTGGATGGCGAATCCCAGCAACGCCTGCAAGTCACCCTCGAACCCTACCTCGGAGGCCACGGTGGCAAAAAAGAAAAAGGCTGAAGCGCCGGAGAACCACGAACGCTGGCTGGTCTCCTATGCCGACTTCATGACATTGCTGTTCGCCCTGTTCGTGGTGCTCTACTCCTTTGCCATGGCCAAGCAGTCTGAAACCCGGGTGCTGATCCAGGGCTTCATCGAATCGCTGGGCAAAATTGGCCTCATCTCCCCTGCCGCGGGCTCCCCCGTGATGCAGGGCGGTACCGGCATCCTGGAACCCGAGTCCAAGACCACTCCCAGCAGCCCGAAGAAAGAGACGGTATTGGAGAAGGATGCCCCCATGGCCGCCTCGGACCCCTTCAACGAGACCATCGGTGCCTCGGAAAAGCCGAGCGCAACGGAATCATGGCCTCACAAGACCAAGGAGCAGGAGTGGGTGCAGGTCACCAAGAAGAAGCTGGAGCAGCAGCTCAAGGCACAGATTGAATCCAAGGATCTGGAGGTGGAACAACTGGGCAGCCAGCTGGTGATCCGCATCGGTGAGAAGGCGCTGTTCCCGGCCGACTCCGCCTTCCTGCAGCCCCAGTTCATTCCGCTGGTCAACAAGATCTCCGGCATTCTGGCTGACATTCCGGGCAAGGTGGTGGTCACCGGCCACACCGACAACTCCCAGGCCCCGGTAGAGCTCTATCGCAGCAACTGGGAACTGTCGGTATTGCGCTCCGCCTCCATCGTGCACACCCTGCTGACCAACCCCAAACTCGATGCCACCCGGGTCATCGCCCAGGGGGTCGCGGATGCCCAGCCCCGCTATCCCAATGACACACCCGAGCATCGTCAGGCCAACCGCCGGGTCGAGATCACCCTCTCCCAGGGCAAGGCAGCCGAAGAGGCGCTACCCATCCTCAAACCCTGATCGAGCAGACCCCGCCTGGCGGGGTCTCTCATTTCACGATTAGTTTATTTTTCAAACGATCCCGCCATTTCCGCCTCATCCTAAAAGCGATTGAAAATGATTCTCAAATAGGAACATTGACTCCGCTAGCAAAATACGATTTTCCTCCCGTTGATTAATAATTAATCCTTTGAAATGACATGTAAATCAGTACGAAAGTGGCATAATACGTAACATCCTTGTTAAGTCGCGTGATTAATTCGGTTAGGGAAAACTCCTATGTTTGCTGATATTGCTGTCCAGCATTGGGCTTTTGCTGTCTATGTAGTTGGGGCCATCTGCATCTGCCTGACCATGATCGGCCTTGCCGCCCTGCTGGGTGGTCGAGCCTATGGTCGTGCCAAGAACAAACCCTTCGAATCTGGCGTCGATTCGGTGGGCAATGCCCGTCTACGCTTCTCCGCCAAGTTCTATCTGGTTGCCATGTTCTTCGTCATCTTCGACGTCGAGGCACTCTACCTCTTCGCCTGGTCCGTCTCCGTTCGAGAAAGCGGCTGGGTCGGTTTCATCGAAGCCACCATCTTTATCTCCCTGCTGCTGGTAGGACTCGTCTACCTGTGGCGCATTGGCGCCCTCGACTGGGCACCGAAAAAGCGCGTCCTGACCGACAAGAAGCCAGACTGAATTACTGATTATCCCTTTGAGGTTGCACCATGAAGTACACCCTGACCCGGATCGACCCAGATGCGCCCGTTGAGCGCTACCCCCAGGAACAGCGCCAGACCGTCGAGGATCCCCTGGCTCAAGAGGCCTCACGCGGCATCATGATCGGGCGCCTCGAAGAGGTGCTGCAAGACACTGTCAACTGGGGCCGCAAGAACTCCCTCTGGCCTTACAACTTCGGCATCTCCTGCTGCTACGTAGAGATGTGTACCGCCTTCACCTCCCCCCATGATGTGGCCCGCTTCGGTGCCGAAGTCATTCGTGCCTCACCGCGCCAGGCCGATTTCATGGTGATCGCCGGCACCCCCTTCATCAAGATGGCCCCCGTCATCCAGCGTCTGTATGAACAGCTGCTCGAACCCAAGTGGGTCATCTCCATGGGTGCCTGCGCCAACTCCGGCGGCATGTACGACATCTACTCGGTTGTTCAGGGCGTCGACAAGTTCCTGCCGGTCGACGTCTATATTCCGGGTTGTCCACCCCGTCCCGAGGCATTCCTGCAAGCGCTGATGCTGCTGCAAGACTCCATCGGCAAAGAGCGCCGTCCGCTCTCCTGGGTGGTTGGCGATCAGGGCATCTATCGCCCCCAAATGCCTGCCGAGAAGGACCGCAAGCGTGGCGAGCGGATCAACGTCACCAACCTGCGCACGCCGGATGAGATCTGACCATGAAACTGACTCGAGAATTCCCCAGCAACTACGCCATGGCCCAGTGGCAACCGAGTGATCACAAAGACGCTCAGGTGATCGGCGAGCTGTTCGCCCATTTCGGTGCCGAACGTTTCACCATCCAGAATACCCGCACCGGCGTGCCGGTGGTCTGGCTCTCCCGCGAACTGCTGCTGGATGTCATGGGCTTCCTGCGCAAGCTCCCCTCCCCGTTCGTGATGCTGTTCGATCTCAGCGCCACCGACGAGCGGATGCGCAGCCATCGCCACGACCTGCCCGACAGCGACTTCACCGTCTTCTATCACCTCATTTCCATCGATCGCAACGCCGACCTGATGCTGAAGGTGCCGCTCAAGGAGGGTGATCTGACACTGCCCACCGTCAGCCGCCACTTCCCCAACGCCAACTGGTATGAACGGGAAGTGTGGGATCTGATGGGCATCAACTTCGATGGTCACCCCCACTTGACCCGCATCATGATGCCCAAGAGCTGGCAGGGTCACCCGCTGCGCAAGGATTATCCGGCGCGCGCCACCGAATTCGATCCCTTCATGCTCGATGCGGTCAAACAGGATCAGGAGCAGGACAACCTGCTGTTCAAACCGGAAGAGTGGGGCATGGCCCGTGGCAACGAGAACGAGGACTACATGTTCTTGAACCTCGGCCCCAACCACCCCTCCGCCCACGGAGCCTTCCGCCTGGTGCTGCAGCTCGATGGCGAGGAGATCCGCGACTGCGTGCCCGACATCGGTTATCACCATCGCGGTGCCGAGAAGATGGGCGAGCGCCAGTCCTGGCACAGCTACATCCCCTACACCGACCGGGTCGAGTACTTAGGGGGGGTGATGAACAACCTGCCCTATGTACTGGCGGTCGAGAAGCTGGCGGGCATCAAGGTGCCACAGCGGGTCGACATGATCCGGGTGATGCTGGCTGAGCTGTTCCGCATCCAGAGTCACCTGCTGTTCATCGGTACCTATATCCAGGACGTGGGCGCCATGACCCCCGTCTTCTTCACCTTCACCGACCGGCAGCGGATTTACACCATCATCGAGGCCATCACCGGCGCCCGTATGCATCCGGCCTGGTTCCGCATCGGTGGCGTGGCCCATGATCTGCCCGTCGGCTGGCAGCGGCTGGTACAGGACAACCTGCTGAGCTGGCTGCCCAAGCGACTGATGGACTATGAGAAGGCCGCCATGCGCAACAGCATACTGCGTGGCCGTACCATCGGCGTCGCCGCCTACAATACCGAACAGGCGCTGGCCTGGGGCACCACGGGCGGCGGTCTGCGCGCCACTGGCCTCAACTTCGACGTGCGCAAGTGGCGCCCCTACTCCGGCTACGATCAGTTCGAATTCGAGGTGCCGGTCGGCGCCAACGGCGATGCCTACGATCGCGCCCTGGTGCGCATCGAGGAGGTGCGCCAGAGCATGCGCATCATCGAACAGTGCATGAAGAACATGCCGGAAGGGCCGTTCAAGGCGGATCACCCGCTCACCACGCCGCCACCCAAAGAGCGCACCCTGCAGGACATCGAGACCCTGATCACCCACTTCCTGCAAGTGTCGTGGGGCCCGGTCATGCCGGCCGCCGAGTCCTTCCAGATGATCGAGGCGACCAAGGGGATCAACAGTTATTACCTGACCAGCGATGGCTCCACCATGAGCTACCGGACCCGGATCCGCACCCCGAGCTTTGCTCACCTGCAACAGATCCCCTCGGTGATCCGTGGCCAGATGGTGTCGGACCTCATCGTCTATCTGGGCAGTATCGATTTCGTTATGTCGGATGTGGACCGTTGAGTAACGGCTGTTACCAAGACCCGTTACACGACAAAAAGGACAAGCCACAAAAGGTTAAGCCATGAGCCAGCAATGTCAGTGCCAACACAACCAGTCCCCGCAGGGACAGAGTTCATGCCAGGGCAAGGGGAACGATTTCGTCCTGAGCCAGGCAGAACGCGATGCCATCGAGCATGAGAAACACCACTACGAAGATCCCCGTGCTGCCAGCATTGAAGCGCTCAAGATAGTGCAGCAGGCCCGCGGCTGGGTACCTGACGGTGCCATTCACGCCATCGCCGCCGAGCTCGGCATCCCCGCCAGCGACGTGGAGGGGGTCGCCACCTTCTACAGCCAGATCTTCCGCCAGCCGGTCGGTCGCCACATCATCCGCGTCTGCGACAGCATGGTCTGCTACATCAACGGCCACGAACAACTGCTGGCCGGCCTGAAAGAGGTGATGGACCTGGCCCCCGGCCAGACCTCCGCCGACGGCCGCTTCACCCTGCTGCCGGTCTGCTGCCTCGGCAACTGCGACAAGGGGCCGGCGCTGATGATCGACGATGACACCTACGGTGGGCTCGACGCCGTCAGCCTGCTCAAGACCCTGGAGGCTTACCCATGAGTCTGGCATCCCTTGGTACCGCCAATCGCATCGCCCGCGCGGCCGAGACCCATCCCCTCACCTGGCGGCTGCGCGACGACGGCCAGCCGGTCTGGCTGGATGAATACCAGAGCAAGCAGGGTTACGATGCGGCCCGCAAGGCACTGGGCCAGATGAGCCCGGACGAGATCGTCGGCACCGTCAAGGATGCCGGTCTCAAGGGTCGCGGCGGCGCCGGTTTCTCCACCGGCGTGAAGTGGGGCCTGATGCCCAAAGACGAGAGCATGAACATCCGTTACCTGCTCTGCAACGCCGACGAGATGGAGCCGAACACCTACAAGGATCGGCTGTTGATGGAGCAGCTGCCCCACCTGCTGATCGAAGGGATGATCATCTCGGCCAAGGCCCTCAAGGCCTACCGTGGCTACATCTTCTTGCGCGGCGAGTACGTCGATGCCGCCGCCAACCTGCGCCGCGCGGTCGAAGAGGCCAAGGCTGCCGGTCTGCTCGGCAAGAACATCCTGGGCTCGGGCTTTGACTTCGAGCTGTTCGTCCACACCGGCGCGGGTCGTTACATCTGCGGCGAAGAGACGGCACTCATCAACTCCCTGGAAGGGCGCCGCGCCAACCCGCGCGCCAAACCCCCCTTCCCCGCCGTTTCCGGCGTCTGGGGCAAGCCGACCTGCGTCAACAACGTCGAGACCCTGTGCAACGTGCCCGCCATCATCGGCAACGGTGTGGCCTGGTATCAGGGGCTGGCGCTGCCGGGTTCGGAAGATCACGGCACCAAGCTGATGGGCTTCTCCGGCAAGGTCAACAACCCCGGCTTGTGGGAGCTGCCGTTTGGCATCACCGCCCGCGAGCTGTTCGAGAACTATGCCGGCGGCATGAAGCCCGGCTATCGCCTGAAAGCCTGGCAACCGGGCGGAGCCGGTACCGGCTTCCTGCTGCCCGAGCACCTGGATGCCCAGATGTACGCCGGCGGCATCGGCAAGGTCGGCACCCGGATGGGAACGGGCCTTGCCATGGCGGTGGATGACAGCATCAACATGGTCTCCCTGCTGCGCAACATGGAAGAGTTCTTTGCCCGCGAGTCCTGCGGCTGGTGCACTCCCTGCCGCGACGGCCTGCCCTGGAGCGTCAAGCTGCTGCGCGCGCTGGAGCGAGGCGAAGGTCAGCCAGGGGATCTCGCCACCCTGGAGCAGCTGGTCAGCTTCCTCGGCCCAGGCAAGACCTTCTGCGCCCATGCCCCTGGCGCCATCGAGCCGCTGGGCAGTGCGATGAAGTATTTCCGGTCCGAATTCGAGGCCGGCGTCAAGGCGCCACAGGATAATCGCAAGCAGCTCAAGGGTATCCAGCCCAACCTGCTGGGCGAGCGCTGGTAAGGCACGCAGGGCGCCCGCCGCGGGCCCGCTGAACCGGCGCGAGCCAAAGAATTTATCTCATTGAAGTCAGGGAAGTTGTATGGCCACCATTCATGTAGACGGTAAAGAGTACGAGGTAGACGGGGCAGATAACCTGCTGCAAGCCTGTCTGTCCCTTGGTCTGGACGTCCCCTATTTTTGCTGGCACCCGGCGCTCGGTAGCGTCGGCGCCTGCCGCCAGTGTGCGGTGAAACAGTATCAGAATGCCGACGACAAGCGCGGCCGCCTGGTCATGTCCTGCATGACCCCCTCCACCGATGGCACCTATATCTCCATCGAGGATGAAGAGGCGAAGGAGTTCCGCAAGACGGTGGTGGAGTGGCAGATGACCAACCACCCCCACGACTGCCCGGTGTGCGAAGAGGGTGGCTCCTGCCACCTGCAGGACATGACGGTGATGACCGGCCACAACAGCCGTCGCTACCGCTTCACCAAACGCACCCACCAGAATCAGGATCTGGGCCCCTTCATCAACCACGAGATGAACCGCTGCATCGCCTGCTATCGCTGCGTCCGTTACTACAAGGACTACGCCGGCGGCGAGGATCTCGGGGTCTACGGCGCCCACGACAACGTCTACTTCGGTCGGGTCGAGGATGGCACCCTGGAGAGCGAGTTCTCCGGCAACTTGGTGGAGGTCTGCCCCACCGGCGTGTTCACCGACAAGACCCACTCCGAGCGCTACAACCGCAAGTGGGACATGCAGTTCGCCCCCAGCATCTGCCAAGGCTGCTCGGTCGGCTGCAACATCAGCCCGGGTGAGCGTTACGGCGAGCTGCGCCGCATCGAGAACCGCTATCACGGCGCTCTGAACCACTACTTCCTGTGCGACCGCGGCCGCTTTGGCTACGGCCACGTCAACCTGACAGACCGCCCGCGCCAGCCCCTGCTGCAGGATGGCAATGACAAGCTGGCCATCACGGTGGACGGAGCCCTGAACCGTGCCGCCGATGCCCTGCGCACCGCCGCTGGCGTCATCGGCATCGGCTCGCCCCGCGCCTCGCTGGAGAGCAACTTCGCCCTGCGCGAACTGGTGGGAGCCGCCAACTTCTACAGCGGCGTCGAGCAAAGCGAATGGGAATGCCTGCTGAAGATGCTGCAGATCCTGCAGCACGGCGGCGTGCGCACCCCCAGCCTGCGTGACATGGAAGAGGCCGATGCCGTGCTGGTGCTCGGCGAGGATGTCACCCAGACCGCCGCCCGCATTGCCCTGGCCCTGCGTCAGGCCGTCAAGGGCAAGGGCCGCGAAATCGCCCGCAAGCTGAAAGTGGATCTGTGGCAGGTCGCCGCGGTGCAGACCCTGGCCCAGAACGAGCGCTACCCGCTGCTGATCACCAGCCTGGACAGCACCCGACTGGACGACGTGGCGAGCGGCACCCTGCACGCTCCCCACGCGGATCAGGCGCGCCTCGGCTTCGCCATCGCCCATCTGCTCGATGGAAGCGCCCCTGCCCTGACCGATCTCGCCCCCGAGCAGCAGGCCTTGGCCGCCAGCTGGGCCACGCTGCTCGGCAACGCCAAGAAGCCGCTCATCATCGCCGGTACCGGTGCCCGCAGCCAGGCGCTGCTTGAGGCGGCCAGCAACATCGCCCGTGCCCTCAAGGGCCGCGGCCAGGCCGTGGAGCTCGCTCTGGTAGCCCAGGAGACCAACAGCCTGGGACTGGCCATGCTGGCCGGCAATGCCGCCCCGCTGGAAGCCGCCCTCAAGCGTATCGAAAGCGAAGAGAAGCTCGCGCTGGTGATGCTCGAGAACGATCTCTATCGCCGCGCACCGCGCAGCCGTGTCGATGCCGCCATCGACCGTCTGCAGCACCTGCTGGTGGTCGACCATCAGGACACCGGCACCGCCCAGAAGGCGAACCTGGTGCTGCCTGCCGCCAGCTTCGCCGAGGCCGACGGTACCCTCATCAACATGGAAGGCCGCGCCCAGCGCTTCTTCCAGGTCTATGCCCCCGCCTTCTACGACGCCGACATCCAGGTGCGCGAGAGCTGGCGCTGGCTGGCCGCCCTGCAAGGCGTGCTGGATCGCAAACCGCTGCGCTGGAACACCTTCGACGAGGTGAGCAGTGCCTGCGCCGCCAGCGCCCCGCTGCTGACCAGCATGCGCGAAGCCGCTCCCAACGCGGGTCTGCGCATCCGCGGCATGAAGCTCGCCCGCGAGCCGCACCGCTACAGCGGCCGCACCTCCATGCTGGCGGATCAGAACGTGAGCGAGCCCAGAGTCGCCCAGGATCCCGACTCGCCCTTCAACTTCTCCATGGAAGGCTACGCCGGTGCCCGCCAGCCGCTGCAACAGGTGCCGTTCGCCTGGGCGCCGGGCTGGAACTCCCCGTCCGCCTGGAACAAGTTCCAGGATGAAGTGGGTGGCAACCTGCGTGCCGGGGATCCCGGTCGCCGTCTGCTGGAAGCGGGCGAGGACAGCCTCGGCTGGTTCGACACCGCCCCCGCCCCGTTCAGCGCCAAAGAGGCGCTGCAGGTGGTGAGCTATGACCAGCTGTTTGGCGGCGAAGAGCTGTCTGCCAGAAGCCCGGTCATCCAGGCCCGCATGAGCGAGCCCGTGCTGGTACTGAACCCGGCCGACGCCAACCGTCTCGCCCTCAGTGCCGGCAGCCAGGTCGCCTTCTCCTGGGGTGGCCACCACTGGCGGTTGACCCTGCGTCTGAGCGAGCATCTGGCCGCGGGTCTGGTGGGTCTGCCGCTCGGTGTCAACGGTCTGCCGACCGCCCTGCACCAGCAATATCTCGCTAACCTGCAGGAGGCCATCGCATGAGTGACTCTCTGATCGATCTGTTGCTGGAAATCGGCAAGGCATTGATCGTGCTGGTGGGGATCGTGGGGGCCGGCGCCTTCATGAGCTTCATCGAGCGCCGTCTGCTGGCGCTGTGGCAGGATCGTTACGGCCCCAACCGGGTAGGCCCCTTCGGCCTGCTGCAGCTGGCGGCCGATATGATCAAGATGTTCTTCAAGGAGGACTGGATCCCGCCGTTCGCCGATCGCCGGATCTTCGTGCTGGCCCCCATCATCGCCTTTACCGCCTTCATTCTGGCGTTTGCGGTGGTGCCGATCACCCCCACCTGGGGCGTGGCGGACCTCAACGTGGGGCTGCTCTACATCCTGGCCATCGCGGGGCTGGCGGTCTACGCCGTGCTGTTCGCCGGCTGGTCGAGCAACAACAAGTACTCATTGCTCGGCAGCCTGCGTGCTTCGGCTCAGACCCTCTCCTACGAGGTGTTTCTCGGCCTATCCTTGATGGGTATCGTCATCCAGACCGGCAGCTTCAACCTGCGGGATATCGTGGAAGCCCAGGCAGGACTGTGGAACGTGATCCCCCAGATCCTGGGCTTCATCACCTTCCTGTTTGCCGGCGTCGCCGTCACCCACCGCCATCCGTTTGACCAGCCGGAAGCCGAGCAGGAGCTCGCCGACGGTTATCACATCGAGTATGCGGGCATGAAATGGGGTCTGTTCTTCGTGGGCGAGTACATCGGCATCGTGCTGATCTCCTCGCTCATCGTGACCCTGTTCTTCGGTGGCTGGCACGGCCCCTGGCTGCCGCCCTTCATCTGGTTTGCCCTGAAGACCGCCTGTTTCATGGTGTTCTTCATCCTGCTGCGGGCCTCCTTGCCCCGCCCGCGCTTTGACCAGGTGATGTCGTTTGGCTGGAAAGTCTGCCTGCCGCTGACCCTGCTCAACATGCTGGTCACCGGCGCCGTGGTGCTGATGAATGCGCAGTGAGGCCGCAATGGACAGAAAAATTGTGATGCCGTTTGGCTGGAACGTCTGCTTGCTCGCCGCCCTGCACCCCGCTCGGGATGCAGCCGGTACGGGCTGTGGTGCTGATGAATGTGCAGTGAGGCACGACTATGAAAATTATTAACATCATCAAGGGTGTCGGCACCCAATTGCGCAGCCTGGGGATGGTGTTCTCCCATGCCTGGAGCCCCCGCGAGACCCTCAACTATCCGGAACAGGCCGTCTATGCGGCGCCCCGCTATCGCGGCCGCATCGTGCTGACCCGCGATCCGGATGGCGACGAGCGCTGCGTGGCCTGCAACCTGTGTGCGGTGGCCTGCCCGGTCGGCTGCATCTCGCTGCAGAAATCCGAGCGGGAAGATGGTCGCTGGTACCCTGAGTTCTTTCGCATCAACTTCTCCCGCTGCATCTTCTGCGGCCTGTGCGAAGAGGCCTGCCCCACAACCGCCATCCAGCTGACGCCGGATTTCGAGATGGGCGAGTACCGCCGCCAAGATCTGGTGTACGAGAAGGAAGATCTGCTGATAAGCGGCCCCGGCAAGTATCCGGATTACAACTTCTACCGCATGAGCGGGATGGCCATCGACGGCAAGCCGAAAGGGGATGCCGAGAACGAAGCCAAGCCCATCGATGTCAAGAGCCTGCTGCCCTGAGGAGTCAATCATGGAACTGGCATTCTATGCCGCGGCCCTGGTCGCCATTTACAGCACGCTGCGGGTGATCAGCACCAGCAATCCGATGCACGCGCTGCTCAATCTCATTATCTCCCTCATCGCCGTGGCCATGATCTTCTTCTGCCTGGGCGCCTCCTTCGCGGGCGCCCTGCAAGTGATCGTCTATGCGGGCGCCATCATGGTGCTGTTCGTGTTCGTGGTGATGATGCTGAACCTGGGCTCGGCCCAGGATCAGGAAAAGAACTGGCTCACCCCCACCACCTGGGTGGGCCCCGGCCTGCTTTCGCTCATTCTGCTGGGTTTTCTGGCCTACGGCATTCTCGGGGTCACCGGCGGTGAACTCGGTCTGACCGACGTCAGTGCCAAAGCGGTCGGCATCGCCCTGTTCGGTCCTTACGTGCTGGCGGTGGAGCTTGCCTCCATCCTGCTGCTGGCGGGTCTGGTCACCGCCTATCACCTGGGCCGTGAAGACAAGAGCGGGGAAGTGCTCTCCGTGCCAAAAGCCTCGGCACATCCGTCTCAAGAAGGAGGTCAATGATGAACGGAATCCCGATGGAACACGGCCTGCTGCTGGCTGCCGTGCTGTTCTGTATCGGCCTGTGCGGCCTGCTGATACGTCGCAACTTGCTGTTTATCCTCATGAGTATCGAGATCATGATGAACGCGTCGGCACTGGCATTCGTGGTGGCTGGCAGCCGCTGGGCCCAGGCTGATGGCCAGATCATGTACATACTGGTGATTTCTCTGGCGGCAGCGGAGGCCAGTATCGGCCTCGCCCTGTTACTGCTGCTCTATCGTCGTTACCACACCCTCAACGTGGACACTGTGAGCGAGATGCGCGGATGAGCCTCCTATACCTGACTTTTCTTTTTCCGCTGCTGGGATGGCTGGTGCTGGCCTTCTCCATCGGTCGTTTCGGCGAGCGCACTGCTGCGCTCATCGGCGTCGGCAGCATAGGACTGTCGGCCCTCACTACCCTGTGGGTCGGCATCGATTTTCTCAACACCATGCCAGCTGGCGGCGTCTATACCCAGACCCTGTGGCAGTGGATCTCGGTGGGTAAATTCACCCCCACCTTCCGCCTAGCGCTGGACGGTCTGTCGCTGACCATGCTCGGCGTGGTCACCGGGGTGGGTTTCTTCATCCACCTGTTCGCCTCCTGGTACATGCGCGGGGAAGAGGGCTATTCGCGCTTCTTCACCTACACCAACCTGTTCATCGCCAGCATGGTGTTCCTGGTGCTGGCCGATGACCTGCTGTTCGTCTACCTCGGCTGGGAAGGGGTGGGGCTGTGCAGCTACCTGCTGATCGGCTTCTACTACCGCAACCCGGCCAATGGCGCCGCCGCCCTCAAGGCGTTCGTGGTGACCCGGGTCGGCGACGTGTTCCTCGCCATCGGTCTGTTCGTCCTCTACCGGGAGCTGGGTACCCTCAACATCCACGAGTTGCTGGTACGCGCACCGCTGATGTTTGCCGAGGGCTCCCCTGCCCTGTCGTTTGCCTGTCTGATGCTGCTTGGTGGCGCCGTCGGTAAATCGGCCCAGCTGCCGCTGCAAACCTGGTTGGCAGATGCGATGGCGGGCCCGACCCCGGTCTCGGCGCTGATCCACGCGGCCACCATGGTGACCGCTGGTGTCTATCTCATCGCCCGTACCCACGGCCTGTTCCTGCTGGCCCCCGAGATCCTGCATCTGGTAGCGCTGGTCGGTGCCATCACCCTGGTGCTGGCGGGCTTTGCCGCCCTGGTGCAAACCGACATCAAGCGGATCTTGGCTTACTCCACCATGAGCCAGATCGGCTACATGTTCCTAGCCCTCGGTGTTGGCGCCTGGGAAGGGGCCATCTTCCACCTGATGACCCACGCCTTCTTCAAGGCGCTGCTGTTCCTCTCCGCCGGTGCCGTGATCGTCGCGACCCACCACGAGCAGAACATCTTCAAGATGGGAGGCCTGCGCAAGAGCCTGCCGCTGGTCTATGCCTGCTTCTTGGTGGGGGGCTCGGCCCTGGCCGCGCTGCCGCTGGTGACCGCCGGTTTCTACAGTAAAGACGCCATCTTGTGGCAGGTGCAGGCCAGCGGCCAGAGCGCCCTGCTGTGGGCCGGTCTGGGCGGTGCTTTCCTCACCTCCCTCTACACCTTCCGCCTGATCTTCATCGCCTTCCACGGCAAGGAGCAGACCCAGGCTCACGCCGGTCACGGCCTGGCCCATCAGCTGCCGCTGCTGGTCCTGCTGGTGCTCTCCACCGGCATCGGCGCCCTGATCGTGCCGCCGCTGGCAGGGGTTCTGCCGGCGGGTCCGGGGGATCACATCGAAGAGGGGCGCCATGGGCTGGAGATCACCTCCGCCATCATCGCCATCGCCGGCATTGCCCTGGCTGCCTTCCTGTTCCTGGGCGAGCGCCGCCTGGCCAGCAGCGTGGCCAACAGCGCGCCGGGCAAGTTGCTCAGCACTCTCTGGTTCAATGCCTGGGGCTTTGACTGGCTTTACGATCAGCTGTGGGTCAAGCCGTATCTGCTGGCGACCCGGCTGCTCGGCAAGGATCCGCTGGACTGGATGATGAACCTGCCGGCCTGGCTGGCACAGAGTGGCCACCAGCTGTTGGCCTGGACCGTTTCCGGCAAGTTGCGCTGGTATGCAGCCTCCATGGGGATGGGCGCCGCCCTGATCCTGGCCCTGCTGCTGCTCAGCTGATCCCGTGATGCAGCCCCTGAACTCGCAGCAAGCCCACGGGCCTGCACAGTGACTAGAACATAGACGAGAGCTGATATCGTGACCTTACTCTGGATCTTGTTAATACCCTTCATCGGCGGTCTGCTCTGTTGGCAGACCGAGCGATTCGGCGAGTACTTCGTACGCTGGGTCGCCCTGCTGTCGATGAGCGCCTGCCTGCTGCTCTCCTGCGCCGTCTGGTGGAGCGGTGACTTCACCCTGGCAGCCCAGGGCGGCGTGCCCGTCTGGGCCGCCGAACTGCAACTGCCCTGGATCCCCCGCTTCGGCATCTCACTGCACCTGGCAGTGGATGGTTTGTCGCTGTTGATGGTGATCCTCACCTGCTTCATCGGCGTGCTGGCCATCCTCTGTTCCTGGAAGGAAATCGTGCAGCGCATCGGCTTCTTCCACCTCAACCTGTTGTGGATCCTGGGTGGCGTGCTCGGCGTTTTCATGGCGCTGGATCTGTTCCTGTTCTTCTTCTTCTGGGAGATGATGCTGGTACCGATGTACTTCCTGATTGCGCTGTGGGGCCATTCGGTCACCGACGGCAAATCCCGGATCAACGCCGCCACCAAGTTCTTCATCTACACCCAGGTCAGCGGCCTCATCATGCTGGTCGCCATCCTGGGCCTGGTGCTGACTCACCATGCCGCCACCGGTGTGTTTACCTTTGACTATCAGGACTTGCTGAACACCCCGATGAGCAAGGGCGTGCAGTGGCTGCTGATGCTGGGCTTCTTCATCGCCTTCGCGGTCAAGATGCCGCTGGTACCGCTGCACGGCTGGCTGCCAGATGCCCACAGCCAGGCACCGACCGCGGGTTCCGTGGACTTGGCGGGGATCCTGCTGAAAACCGCCGCCTACGGCCTGCTGCGCTTCGCTCTGCCGCTGTTCCCCGAAGCGTCCGCCGAATTTGCCCCCTACGCCATGGTGCTGGGTCTCATCGGCATCGTCTACGGCGCCATCGTGGCGTTCGCCCAGACCGACATCAAGCGGCTGGTGGCCTACACCAGTATCTCCCACATGGGCTTCGTGATGATCGCCATCTACTCTGGCAGCGAACTGGCCCTGCAGGGTGCCGTGGTGCAGATGATCGCCCACGGCCTCTCCGCCGCCGGCCTCTTCATCCTGTGCGGTCAGCTCTACGAGCGGCTGCACACCCGCGACCTGCGTCTGATGGGCGGGCTGTGGGGCCGTCTGCGCTACCTGCCTGGCGTGATGCTGTTCTTCTCGGTCGCCTCTCTGGGGATGCCGGGCACCGGCAACTTCGTCGGCGAGTTCCTGATCCTCATCGGCAGCTTCCAGGTTGCCCCTGTGCTCACCATCATCGCCACCTTCGGCCTGGTACTGGCCTCGGTCTACTCCCTCATCATGCTGCAGCGCGCCTGCTTCGGTACCCCCAAGGACGAGAGCGTCCTCAAGGGGCTCGACAGTCGCGAGCTGGTGATGATGATGACCATTGCCGGTCTTTTGGTGTTGCTCGGTGTCTATCCCCAGCCTGTGCTCGACACCGCGGGCAACAGCCTGCTGAGCGTGCTGCACTGGTACGCCCTGCCCTTCGCAGGAGCATTGCAATGAGAGTGACCGCTGTTAAACCGCTGGCCCTGTTGCCTTCCTTGTCCATTACAGGAGCACTGCAATGACCTTCACCGCTTCGCAACTGCTGGCCCTGCTGCCCCTGTTGCTGACAACCGGGGCCATGGTGGCCCTGATGCTGGCCATCGCCTGGAAACGGTGCGATGACACCGCCTTCGTGGTCACCATCGCCGGTCTCAACCTGGCGCTCTTCTCCCTGCCCATCGTGATGGCGCAAGGCGATCAGGGGGTCACCCCGCTGCTGCAGATCGATGGCTACGCCGTCTTCTACATGGGGCTGGTGCTCATCGGCGCCCTGGCGACCTGTACCTTCGGCCGCTCCTGGCTCAAGGGCTATCCGGACAACCGGGAAGAGTTCTACCTGCTGCTGCTGATCGCCACCGCCGGTGGCCTGGTGCTGGCTGGCTCACGTCACCTCGCCTCCCTGTTCATCGGGATCGAGATGCTGACCCTGCCGATGTTCGGTCTGGTGGGCTACGCCTATCGCGAGCGCCACTCGCTGGAGGCCAGCATCAAGTACATGGTGCTCTCCGCCGCCGCCACCGCCTTCCTGCTGTTCGGCATGGCGCTGCTCTATGCCCAGGCCGGCAGCCTGAGCTTCAGCGATCTGGGACTGACCCTGGCCACCACCCCGGCTCACCACCCGCTGCTGATGGGCGGTCTGGGTCTGATGCTGGTCGGCTTTGCCTTCAAGCTCTCCCTGGCACCGTTCCACCTCTGGACCCCGGACGTGTACGAAGGGGCGCCGGCACCGGTGGCCACCTTCCTCGCCACCGTCAGCAAAATCGCGGTGTTCTGCGTGCTGCTGCGCTTCTACCTGGCGGTGCCCGCCGCCGCGGATCCCATGATCCACTGGCTGCTGGCCGCCATGGCGGTGGTCTCCATCGTCATCGGCAACCTGCTGGCTCTGCTGCAGACCAACATCAAGCGGATGATGGGTTACTCCTCTATCTCCCACTTCGGTTACCTGCTGGCGGTGATCGTGGCGAGCCGTCTCGGCCAGATGCCGGTGGAAGCGGCCGGCGTCTATCTGCTGATGTATCTGTTCACCAGCCTGGGGGCCTTCGGCGTCATCAGCATGATGTCCAGCCCCTATCGCGGCAAGGATGCGGACTCCCTGCACAGCTACCGCGGCCTGTTCTGGCGTCGTCCCTACCTGACCGCCGTGCTGACCGTGATGATGCTCTCGCTGGCCGGTATCCCCATGACGCTCGGCTTCATCGGCAAGTTCTACCTGATCGGGGTGACCGTCGATGCGAAGCTGTGGTGGCTCTCCGGCGCCATCGTGCTCGGCAGTGCACTGGGTCTCTACTACTACCTGCGGGTCATGGTCACCCTCTA
Source organism: Aeromonas sp. S5(2024) (assembly GCF_041403025.1). Taxonomy (NCBI): domain Bacteria; kingdom Pseudomonadati; phylum Pseudomonadota; class Gammaproteobacteria; order Aeromonadales; family Aeromonadaceae; genus Aeromonas; species Aeromonas sp. S5(2024). The sequence goes on from NZ_JBGLRI010000003.1 coordinate 84,377, forward strand.
CCTGCGCGAGCCCGGCATGCAGCTGCGCGACGCCAAGGGGGACTGGGCCATCACCTCCGGTGGTCTGGTGGTGCTGCTCTCCGCCGCGCTGGTGGTGGCGCTGGGTCTCTATCCCCAGCCGGTCATCAGCCTGGTGCAGGGCTTCCAGAACGTGGTGCTGCACTGATTTCACTCCACCCCAAAAACCGGCCCAAGTGGCCGGTTTTTTTATCTGCCCAAAGCGCAGGATGCCTGACCAGCTGTCTCAAATTTATCTGCCTTTATAACGGCTTATGGCCGCTTGCCGGACACGACCGGGTATCCACCGCGCCCCCCTTGCTGATATATTGATGATTGGCAGGAAAGGAGTTCCGAGCGATGATGCAGCCCGCGTTTCATTCATTCGATGCGCAGCCACTGGCCGATGCACTGCGCCCCTATCGTGGCCAGCGGCTCGACGTCTTGCTGGCCGAGCAGGATGCAGAGTACGTAACCGACCTGCAGCAGCAGTGCCGGAACCTCGAAATTCAACTCAGCGGCGCCCTCTTTCCACGCCTCATCAGCCGTCATGGCTTTCATGAACGCGGCGCCTGGCTGCTGCCGCGCCCGGCCTCCCACGTCCCGCTGCTCATCCCGCTCGATCCCGTCGCCAGCGCCGATGAGCAGGCCCGTCTGCTCTGCGACGCGCTGGCCCCTCGTCTTGCGCAGTGGCCACCAGCCGAAGGCATACCGACCCTCTTTCTGACCTTCGATGCCATGATCCCCAACATCGCCTCCCTCCTCGAGGGGATCTATCTGCATCTCGCGGACAGGGTCCACTATGCCGGCGTCAATGCCGGCAGTGGCCAGTTCCGCCCCATGCCCTGCCTGTTCGACAACCACAGACTGCTGGAACAGGCGGTCTGCTGCACCCTGCTGCCCCATCGCAGCTACCCCCTGCTCGAGCACGGCTATCAGCTCACCGCCCAGCCCATGCTGGCCACCAGCAGCGAGGGCAACAAGATCTCCTTCATCGACTGGCAGCCCGCCTTCAGCCGCTACCAGTCCCTGGTCCAGCAACAGTTCCAGCAGCGCCTGACTCCGGAGCAGTTCTACCAGTACGGCGTCCACCTGCCGCTTGGGCTGCTACGGGCCAACGGCGACGTCATAGTGCGCATCCCGGTCGCCGTCACCGACGAGGGGGCGCTGCTCTGCGTCGGGGAAGTGCCGGATCACAGCATCCTCACCCTGCTCAAGGCGCCTCACAGCCCGACCGCCCACGCCATCGAGCTGGCCGAAAAGCTGAGCCGGCACGGGGCACCGGAGCGCCTCGAGATCTACTACTGCGCTGGCCGCCAGCAGCACTTCGGCGAGCAGAGCACCCTGGAGCTGGAGACCCTCTTCAGCCACAGCGGCGCCCACGAGCTGGTCGGCGCCCTCTCTCTTGGTGAAATCGGCAACCTGCGGCCGGGGGACTATCCGCTGTTTCACAACGGCGCAATTCTCTGCAATGGGGAGGGATTGCGATGAACAACGACCACGCCATGGCCATCGTCTGCGATCTCGCCCTCTGCATCGGCCGCGAGGTCACTCTGGATGCCCTGCTGACCAAGGTGCTGCAGCGCTTTCTGTTTCACTGCGCCTGCCCGGTCGGGTTGGTGCTGCAGCAGCTGCCGCAGGGGGAGTACAAGATCATCAAGGCGATCGGCGACGAGCAGCTGCTTCGCCATCAGGGAGAGCCGCTCCCACTGCCCCACTGGGTCAGCGACGGCGAGCAGTGCCTCCTGGGGGCAGCGCTGCCGCTGCCAAGTTCGCGCCCCTACCCGTTTGCCTATCGGCTGCGGATCGAGGGTGGCTACCTGATGCTGCTGCTCTCCCCCAATGCGGAACAGCAGGGAGAGCAGCTCTGCCACCTGTTCAGCCCCATCCTCGGCAACCTGGCCCGCGCCATCCAGCTGTGCCGGGACAGCGAGCAGCTGGCCCTGCGCCAGCAGGCGGAGCTGGTCGACATGCAGCGCTTCAACGAATCCCTGCTCAAGGCGATCCCCATTCCGGTGTTCTACAAGGATGTCGAGGGGCGTTTCATCAGCTGCAACCCGACCTTCACCCAGATCACCGGCATTAGCAAGGCCGAGCTGCAGGGCAAGCGGGTGGACGAGATCCTCCCCCCCGAGATGGCCGACGAATACACCCAGCGCGATCTGGAGGTGCTGCGCAGCAGGCAGCCGCAATATTTCGAGCACACCCTGTTTGATCGCAGCGGCCACCGCTATCAGGTCCTCAACTTCAAGGATCTCTTCTACGACCACCAGGGCGAGGTGGCCGGCATCATCGGCGCCCTGGTCGACATCACCCACATCAAGGAGAGCGAGCAGCAGCAACGCACCCTGCTGTTCCAGACCATAGCGGCGCTCTCCTCCGCCATCGCCCACAAGGATCCCGGCACCGCGGGCCACGAGCGGCGCGTGCACGATCTCGCACTGGCCATTGGCCAGCATCTGCAACTTTCCCAAGAACGCCTCGACGGGCTGGGCCTCGCCGCCATGGTGCACAACATCGGCCTGTTGCAGATCCCGGCGGAGATCCTCACCCGCCCCCGCGCATTGAGGGAGGTGGAGTTCGAGCTCATCAAGCAGCACCCGCAGGCAGGCTGTGAAATCCTGCAGCAGATAGACTTCCCCTGGCCCATCACCGCCATCGTGCAGCAGCACCATGAGAACCTGGACGGCAGCGGTTATCCGCAGGGGCTGCAGGGGGATGCCATCTCGCTGGAGGCGCGCATCATCCGGGTGGCCGATTCTCTCGCCGCCATGACAGCCCACCGCCCGTTCCGGCGAGCCATGTCCCTCACCGATGCCTTTGCCGAACTGACCCGCTATGCCGGCGTCCATTACGACGAGCAGGTGGTCAGCGCCTGTTTCGCCGTGTGGCAGGCGGGTTATCGCTTTGCTCCCCTTTGACCGAGGCAGGATGAAATGAGTTCAAGACCCGCACCGCCCTTTCCCCCGCAACCCACGGCCGCCCTGCTTGGCCAGGTGATGGATCAGCTGCCCTACCGGGTGCTGCTCAAAGATACCCGCTCCGTCTTCATCGCCTGCAACCGGCTGCTGGCTGGCGATCTCGCCCTCACCCCGGCCGATCTGGTCGGCAAGTGCGATGCCGACTTCTTCCCGGCCGAACTGGCCAAGCGCTATCGGGATGACGATCTGAAGGTCATGGCCAGCGGCACCACCCAGCGCCATGAAGAGCCCTATCTGAAGGGGGGCGAGGCCCGCTGGCTCAGCACCACCAAGTTTCCTCTGCACGACGAGCTGGGCCAGGTGGTCGGGGTCGGCGTCTTCTTCGACGACATCACCGAGAAGAAGCAGCAGCAGGAGCGGTTGCAGCAATACACCTGGACCCTGGAGGCCATCGGCCGCGCCCACCACGCCATGCTCAAGCAGGATGATGAGCAGACCCTGTTGCAGGAGATCTGCGACGCCATCACCTTCGACGGCCGCTTTCCCCTTGTCACCGTGCTGCTGGAAAACAGTGACCAGCACACCCTGCAGGTGCTGGCGCAGGCGGGCAACGCGGTCTGGTTTGCCAGCGACGACTGGCTGACCCAGGATCCCGCCCTGCATCAGGCCATCGGCACCGGGACGCCGTGCAACGAAGCCCTGGCCAGCGCGCTGGTGCACCACTCGGCCACCCTGCGCGCCCGTCTGCTGCTGCCGCTGCAGTGGCACGCCGGCGGGCATGGCGGCCTGCTCATTCACAGTGAACAGGCCCGCCCCTTCACCGACGAGGAGGTGCACCTCTTCAGCCAGCTGGCGGACTACCTTGCCTACGGCCTGCAGGCCCGCGCGACCCAGCAGGCCTATCTCACCGCCCAGCGCGACAAGGTGCTGCACGCCCGCCAGCTGGAGCTGGCGCTGGAAGATGCCCTCGGTGCCATTGCCGCCGTGCTGGAGCAGCGCGATCCCTACACCGCCGGTCACCAGAAGCACGTCGCCACCCTGGCGCTGGCCATCGGCCGCGAGCTGAAGCTGGACGACAAGCGGCTGCGGGGGCTCTATCTGGGGGCCATGGTGCACGACATCGGCAAGATCCAGGTACCGCTCGACATCCTCACCAAACCGGGCCGGCTGACCCCGCAGGAGTTCAACCTGGTCAAGGAGCACCCGGGCGCCGGCTATCAGGTGCTCAAGGACATCGCCCTGCCCTGGCCCGTCGCCCAGATGATCCACCAGCACCACGAGTTCATCGACGGCTCCGGCTACCCGGCGGGGCTCAAGGGCGAGCAGATCCTGCTGGAGGCCCGCATCCTCACTGTGGCCGACATCGTGGAGTCCATGTCTTCCGATCGTCCCTACCGCGCCGCCCTCGGCATTCCTCAGGCCAGAGCCCACATCATCGAACTGCGCGGCAGCAAGCTGGATGCAGCGGTAGTGGATGCCTGTCTGCGCATCCTCGATCGCGGGGATTTCACCCCCCATGAGCTGGGCCACGGCCAGTTCTAGCGGGCAAACCGTCATAAAAAAACCGGCCACAGGGGCCGGTTTTTTGTTTGCGATGCGTGCTTAACCCAGACGTACCCGGGCGTTGCGGAACATCCGCATCCAGGCGCCATCCTCGCCCCAGTTGTCCGGGTGCCAGGAGTTGGCCACGGTGCGGAACACCCGCTCCGGGTGCGGCATCATGATGGTGGCGCGACCATCCGTGGTAGTGACCGCGGTGATCCCCGCCGGTGCACCGTTCGGGTTGGCCGGGTACTGCTCGGTCACCTGACCGCGGTTGTCGACGAAACGCAACCCCACTAGCCCGCTCTGTTGCAGCGCGGCCAGGTGAGCGGCATCGCGCACCTCCACTCGCCCTTCCCCGTGGGAGACGGCAATCGGCATCACCGAGCCCGCCATGCCGGCGAAGAAGGCCGACGGGGAGTCCTGTACTTCCACCAGGCTGAAGCGGGCCTCGAAGCGCTCGGAGCGGTTGCGCACGAAGCGCGGCCACAGATCGGCCCCCGGGATCAGCTCGCGCAGGTTGGACATCATCTGGCAACCGTTGCACACCCCCAGGGAGAGGGTGTCGCCGCGCTCGAAGAAGCGCTGGAACTGCTCGCGAGCACCGTCATTGAACAGGATGGACTTGGCCCAGCCTTCGCCCGCCCCCAGCACGTCGCCGTAGGAGAAGCCGCCACAGGCTACCAGGCTCTGGAACGCGTCCAGCTTGATGCGCCCCTCGAGGATGTCGCTCATGTGCACGTCCACCGCCGCAAAGCCGGCACGGTCAAATGCCGCCGCCATCTCCACGTGGGAGTTGACCCCCTGCTCGCGCAGCACCGCCAGACGGGGGGAGACCCCGCGGGCAATGTAGGGTGCCGCCACGTCCTCGGCCGGGTTGTAGCTGAGCTTGGCCTGCAGGCCAGGATCGGCTGCGTCCTGACGGGCGGCATGCTCCTGATCCGCGCACTCCGGGTTGTCGCGCAAGCGCTGCATCTGCCAGCTGGTCTCGCCCCAGATGGTACGCAGAGCGGTACGGCTGGCGCGGTAGACCTCCTGACCGGCCCGCTGCAGGGTGATGAGATCCCCCTCGCGCACCGTGCCGAGCACATGGGAGCAAGCCGCCAGGCCGTGACCGGCCAGCAGGGTCATCACTGCTTCTTTATCTTCACGACGCACCTGGATGACGGCGCCCAGCTCTTCGTTGAACAGGGCCGGCAGCAGTTCGCCGCCGATGCGATCCAGCTGCAGGTCGAGACCGCAGTGACCGGCGAAGGCCATCTCTACCAGAGTGACGAACAGGCCGCCATCGGAGCGGTCGTGGTAGGCGACGAGTTTGCGATCGCTCACCAGCGCCTGGATGGCGTTGAAGAAGCCCTTGAGCTGGATCGGGTTGTCCAGATCCGGTGCCTTGTCACCCAGCTGGCGATAGACCTGGGCCAGGGCGGAGGCGCCGAGGCGCTGCTTGCCGTTGCCAAGGTCGATGAGGACAAGGTCGGTCTCACCGAGATCGGTACGCAGTTGCGGCGTGACGGTGTTGCGCACGTCCTCGACCCTGGCAAAGGCGGAGATGAGCAGGGAAAGCGGCGAGGTGACGCTGTGCTCCTTGCCATCCTGCTGCCAGCGGGTCTTCATGGACATGGAGTCCTTGCCCACCGGGATGGTGATACCCAGGGCCGGGCAGAGCTCCTCGCCCACCGCTTTGACCGCCTCGTAGAGGCCGGCATCTTCGCCCGGGTGACCGGCTGCGGCCATCCAGTTGGCGGAGAGCTTGACCCGCTTGAGTGAGCCGATGTGGGCCGGCGCCAGGTTGGTGAGTGCTTCCGCCACCGCCATGCGAGCGGAGGCGGCGTGGGAGAGCAGCGCTACCGGGGTGCGCTCACCCATGGACATGGCTTCACCGTGGTAGCTGTCGTAGGTGGCGGCAGTGACGGCGCAATCGGCCACCGGGATCTGCCAGGGGCCAACCATCTGGTCGCGGTTGACCAAGCCGGTCACGCTGCGATCGCCGATGGTGATGAGGAAGGACTTCTCCGCCACGGTGGGCAGACGCAGCACCCGCTCGGCAGCCTCGCCCAGGGTGACGCCATCGAGCGCCAGCGGCTTGCCCTGCGCCGGCAGGCTTGCAACCTCGCGGTGCATCTTGGGGGTCTTGCCCAGCAGCACGTCCAGCGGCAGATCGATGGGGTGGTTGTCAAAGTGCTCATCCGAGAGAGTGAGATGCTTCTCTTCGGTGGCGCTGCCGATGACGGCATAGGGGGCACGCTCGCGCTCGCACAGCGCCTTGAACAGCGGCAGCTTCTCCTTGGCCACCGCCAGCACGTAGCGCTCCTGGGATTCGTTGCACCAGATCTCGAGCGGGCTCATGCCCGGCTCGTCGTTCGGAATGGCGCGCAAGGAGAAGCGACCGCCGCGATCGCCGTCGCTCACCAGCTCCGGCATGGCGTTGGAGAGGCCGCCGGCCCCCACGTCGTGGATGAAGACGATGGGGTTGTCGTCCCCCAGCTGCCAGCAGCGGTCGATCACCTCCTGGCAACGGCGCTCCATCTCGGGGTTGTCGCGCTGCACCGAGGCAAAATCGAGATCTTCTGCCGACTGGCCAGAGGCCATGCTTGATGCGGCACCGCCGCCCAGACCGATGTTCATGGCCGGGCCGCCCAGCACGATGAGGGCAGCCCCCACCGGGATCTCCCCTTTCTGGACGTGCTCGCTGCGGATGTTGCCGATACCGCCGGCCAGCATGATGGGCTTGTGGTAGCCGCGCACCTCGACGCCGTTGTGGCTCGGCACCTGCTCTTCGAAGGTACGGAAGTAGCCGAGAATGGCCGGACGGCCGAACTCGTTGTTGAAGGCGGCGCCGCCGAGCGGCCCCTCCTGCATGATGTCAAACGCGCTGACGATGCGGCTCGGCTTGCCGAAATCCTGCTCCCAGGGCTGCTCGAAGCCGGGGATGCGCAGGTTGGAGACCGAGAAGCCCACCAGACCCGCCTTGGGCTTGGCACCGCGACCGGTGGCACCCTCATCGCGAATTTCGCCGCCGGAGCCGGTAGCAGCGCCCGGGAACGGGGAGATGGCGGTCGGGTGGTTGTGGGTCTCCACCTTCATCAGGATGTCGACGCGCTCCTGATGATAGTGATACTCGCCGCTGGCGGGGCTCGGGAAGAAGCGGCCACCCTGGCTCCCTTCCATCACCGCAGCGTTGTCTTTATAGGCAGACAGGACATGATCCGGCGTCTGCTCGAAGGTGTTCTTGATCATCTTGAACAGCGACTTGGGCTGCTGCTCACCGTCGATGGTCCAGTCGGCGTTGAAGATCTTGTGGCGGCAGTGCTCGGAGTTCGCCTGGGCAAACATGTAGAGCTCGATGTCGTTGGGGTTGCGGCCCAGCCGGGTGAAATTCTCCACCAGGTAGTCTATCTCGTCATCGGCCAATGCCAGACCGAGCGCCACGTTGGCCTCGGCCAGCGCGGCGCGACCACCGCCCAGCACATCCACCTGGGTGAAGGGGCGCGGCTCGTGATGGGCAAACAGGGCGGCGGCCTCGTTCATCTCGCCAAACACCGTCTCCATCATGCGATCGTGCAGCACGGCGGCCACGTCGGCACGCTGGGCGGCGCTCAGCTCACCCTTGGCCTGCACGTAATAGGCGATGCCGCGTTCGAGCCGCTTGACCTGATTCAGGCCGCAGTTGTGGGCGATGTCGGTTGCTTTGGAAGACCAGGGGGAGATAGTGCCGGGGCGGGGGGTAACGAGAAACAGCTGACCGCTGGGGGTGTGTTCGGGGATGGTCGGGCCGTAGCGCAGGAGCTGGCCCAAGGTCGCTCGCTCCGGGGGCGACAGCGGGCTCGAGAGCTCGGCAAAGTGCACGTATTCGGCATAGACATCCTCTATCTCTACTCCTCTCTCCTGTTTCATCTGCGCGAAGCGTTGCAGCAGTTTTTGGACACGAAACTCAGACAGTGCGGGGGCACCACGCAAGATATCCATATGACCTTTCTCACCAAGTGTTGAAGTGGGGGGGAATTGAGACGCGCGTATTATAGGGATCAGGCCCATGCCGGACAAACGTTTTTCTTGTTTTGCCCAGTGTGACTCGGTGCACACTCTCTGGTATAAAGGTGCCTCTTTTTTGACAAATGCCGATTTTTTCAACAAGGGTACTCACCTACTTGCGCTGCATTTTTCGACTGTTTATCGGGCTGACGTTGCTGCTGACCCTGGTCGGTTGCGACTTCTACACCCCCTCCAGCCAGCTGGAGCAGATCCGCCAGCGAGGCGAGATCCGGGTTGGCACCATCTACGGCCCCACCTCTTATTACCAGCGTGACGACACCGCCCAGGGGTTCGATTACGAGCTGGCGCAGAGCTATGCCGACTGGCTGGGGGTCAAGCTGACCATAGTGCCGGTCTACTCCACCGCCGAACTGGTGGAACTGCTGAGAAAGGGCAAGCTGGATCTGGCTGCCGCCGCCATCGTGGTCACCCCGGAGCGGCGCCAGCTGTTTCGCTTCGGCCCCGGCTTCTACCAGGTCTCCCCCAAGCTGGTCTATCGCAACGGCTCTCCCAAGCCCAAGGACATCGGCGATCTCAAGGGCAACATAGTGGTGCCGGCCGGTTCCACCGGCGAAGACCTGCTCAAGGAGCTCGCCAAGCAGTACCCCAACCTGAAGTGGAGCACCAATCGGGATGCCGACGTGGAGGAGCTGCTCAAGCAGGTGGCCGACGGCAAGATTGACTACACGGTGGTGCAGGATACCGTGCTGGCCCGCACCCAGCGCTACTACCCCGAGCTCACCGAGGGGATGACCCTGGCCAAGAACCAGACCGTGGCCTGGGCCATGACCAAGCTGCCGGACGACAGCCTCTACGCCAGCATCATCGACTTCTTCGGCCAGCGCTTCATGGACGGCGCCATCGCCAAGCTCGACGAGAAGTACTTCGGCCACGTGCAGAATTTCGACTTCGTCGACACCCGCACCTTCCTGCAGCGGGCCAAGAGCCTGCTGCCCAAGTATCAGGATCTGTTCAAGACCCACGCCAACGTGGTGGACTGGCGCCTGCTGGCCGCCATCAGCTATCAGGAATCCCACTGGGATCCGGAGGCGCGCTCCTACACCGGGGTGCGCGGCATGATGATGCTGACCGAGCCCACCGCCAAGGCGATGGGGGTCAACAACCGGCTGCACCCGGAGGAGAGTATCAAGGGCGGCGCCCGGTATCTGGAGCAGATGATGGAGAAGGTGCCCGCCTCGGTGCCCGATGACGAGAAGGTGTGGTTTGCCCTCACCGCCTACAACATCGGTTACGGCCACATGATGGATGCCCGTCGCCTGACCAAGGAGCTCGGCAAGAATCCCGACGCCTGGAGCGACGTGAAAGAGGTGCTGCCGCTGCTACAGCAGTCGCGCTGGCATCGCAAGGTACGCTACGGCTATGCCCGTGGCGGCGAGGCGCGCAACTACGTCAACAACGTGCGCCAGTACTACCAGAGCCTGCTCTGGCTCGACAACGAGCAGCAGAAAGCCCACCGCCGTGAAGAACTGGATGATGACGACAGCAGCGAGCCGTCCAGCGCCGAACGCCCCACCGTCATCGCCGAAGTAGTCAAGCAGATCACCCTGCGCTGATCCCTTGTTGACAGGTTTGTTTTTCGGGTGGTTTCTCTGTTACCATCCGACCATACCGGAGCCTATCCGAAACTGTTTTTATCGCGCTATTTCATTCACTTGCACTCGGGATGACAGTACTTTCAGATAGGCTCCCATCATCACCCAAGGCCGGGATGGCCACCCAATGGGAGGAGACCAAGATGCGAGCTCGCAGAAGAACGACACTGGTCAGAAAAGCAAAGTGCGGCTGGAGCCCCAGACGCAAACTCAAGCTCAATGACATCAAACGCAAGATATGGCGCCGAAACCGCTCCTTCACCTTGCTGATAGCAGAACACACAGCATAAACCCGGCAATTGCCGGGTTTTTTATCGCCTCAATTCCCCGCCTGCGGGCTCACCTCAAAGACCACTGCCCGCTTCGATACCAGGCTGTTGCAGTGATTGCAGAAGTAATCCACCGCGCCGCAGGCCTTGAGCCGCTCCAGCTCCTGCCGGCAGGTCGGGCAGAGGGCCCGGATCTGGAAACGGGCCTGGCACTGGCTGCAGGTGGTCTCGCGGCTGCGACTGTCCAGCTCGCCCTGACAGGCAGGGCAGTGAAGGTGGCTCATGGTTGGCTCCTCGTAAAGTGAATGTGCAGTGGGTCAGCCCACTGCACATTCCCCTCCCCTGGCCCCAGAAAAAACGGCTGCCGGTGAGGGCAGCCGCTGGGCCTTATTTCTTGGCTTTGGCCTTGAGCAGGCGCTTGCGTTGACGCTCCTGGCTCAGGGTCAGGGTATTTTTCTTGCCCTCGAACGGGTTGGCAGACTCCTGGAACTCGACCCGGACCGGCGTCCCCATGATCTTCAGCGACTTGCGGAAGTAGTTGATGAGGTAGCGCTTGTAGGAATCCGGCAAATCGTTGAGCTGGTTGCCGTGGATCACGATGCGCGGCGGGTTGTAGCCACCGGCGTGGGCATATTTGAGCTTGACGCGGCGACCGTTCACCATCGGCGGCTGGTGGTCTTCCTGCGCCATCTGCATGATGCGTGTCAGCATGGCGGTGCTGGTACGGCGGGTGGCGGACTGGTAGGCCTCCTGAATGGATTCGAACAGGTGGCCAACCCCGCTGCCGTGCAGGGCGGAGATGAAGTGCACGCGGGCGAAGTCGATGAAGCCCAGACGACGATCCAGCTCGTTCTTGACGTCCTCTTTCACCTTCTGATCCAGACCATCCCACTTGTTCACCACCAGTACCACGGAGCGGCCGGTGTTGAGCACGAAACCGAGGATGCTCAAGTCCTGATCGGTGATGGTCTCCTGGGCGTCGATCACCAGCAGGCAGACGTTGGCATCTTCAATCGCCTTGAGGGTCTTGATGACGGAGAACTTCTCCACCGTCTCGTGCACCTTGCCGCGACGACGCACGCCGGCGGTGTCGATGATGACGTACTTCTGCTCGTCACGCTCCATCGGGATGTAGACGGAGTCGCGGGTAGTCCCCGGCATGTCATAGACGATGACCCGATCTTCACCCAGCATGCGGTTGGTCAGGGTGGATTTGCCGACGTTGGGGCGACCGACGATGGCAAACTTGATGGGCAGATCGGCGAACGGCGTCTCCTTGGTGTCTTCCTTGGTGTCGAGTTCACCGGCAGCCACCATGCGCAGCAGGGCTTCTTCGTCGAAGTCCTCTTCTTCCTCATCCTGCGCGGTTTCTTGTGTGGCGGCGTCGACCAGGGTCTCCAGATGGGGGGCCAGCGCCAGCTCCAGCAGGCTCAGTACGCCACGGCCATGGGCGGCCGCCATCTGGTAGACCTCGCCCAGGGCCAGACCGTAGAACTCGGACACGGCGGAGTCACCGTCGATGCCGTCGGTCTTGTTGGCCACCAGAAACACCTTCTTGTGGGTCTTGCGCAGGTGCTCGGCGATGGCCTGATCCGCCGCGGTCAAACCGGCACGGGCATCCACCATGAACAGCACCACGTCGGCCTCTTCGATGGCCAGCAGGGACTGTTCTGCCATCTTCAGCTCGATCCCCTCTTCGGTGCCATCGATACCGCCGGTATCCACCACGATAAATTCCAGCTCGCCCAACTTCGCCTGGCCGTACTTGCGGTCCCGGGTCAGACCGGGGAAGTCAGCCACCAGGGCATCCCGGGTACGGGTCAGGCGGTTAAACAGGGTGGATTTCCCCACGTTGGGGCGGCCCACCAGGGCTACTACAGGAGTCATAAAAGCCTCATTCTCAAGACGACAAAGGCTCCGGGTCCGAAGACCAGGAGCCGGATATTCAAATTGACGGGCGATCAGGGACGCTTGATAGCGTACAACTTGCCGCCACGGCTCTGCACATACAGGGTGTCACCATCCACCAGAGGGGCGGCGTACAGACCACTGCTGTCGAGCTGCTGCATGGCCTTGATGGTACCGTCGGTACGATCCAGCCAATACAGGTAACCTTCCACATCGCCGACCACCACATAGTCACCCAGGATGACGGGGGCGGTCACGGTGCGGTTTTCCAGCTGGGTATTGGACCACAGCTCGAGACCATTGCGACGGTCGACCGCAAACAGGTGGCTGCGGCTGTCGGTCAGCACGATGGCATTGCCGGTCACCGCCATGTCGCGGTAGCCGGAATACTTGCGCTTCCATACCTCGTCACCGGTCATCAGCTTGCGCGCCATCAGCTGGCCATTATAGGCGATGGCATAGAGCTCATCGCCGGCGATCAGCGGGGTGGCGTCCACGTCGACCATCCGATCCAGCTCGGTGGCACCGCGCGGGTCGGCGACCTTGGACTGACGCACCGGCTGACCGTTGCTGAGCAGGGCGATGCCCACCTTGCCATCGGCGCGGCCGTACAGCACGGCACCGTTGGTGATGATGGGGGCGCCGGCGCTGCGCAGGGTCAACGGCGGCTGTTCTTCCGCCAGGGTCCACTGCAGCTTGCCTTCATCGGTATCGAGCGCCACCAGGCGGCCCGAGGTGGTCAGCACCACCACCCGGCCATCTTCGACGGCAGGGCTCGCCACCACTTCCCCCGGCACCGAAGTCTGCCACAGCACTTCGCCGTTCTCCTGGTTCAGGGCGTACACCACCCCGTTCTCGGAACCCAGGAACAGCTTGCCGTAACGGGATACCAGGCCACCGGAGAGACGGGCGCTGCGCTTGTCGGCGTTGATCGGCAGGTCAGCCAGATCCACGCTCCACAGCTCCTTGCCGCTTTCGCGGTCAAAGGCGGTCACGTCGCCATCGCGAGCGGCGGCATAGATGCGCTCCTCTTCCACCACCGGCTTGAGCTGGGAGTAGAAGTCGCCGATGCCGTCACCCACCGAGGAGGACCAGCTGGTATCGGCCGTGAAGGCGGACTCGACCTTGGGCAGCGGCGCCATCGGGTTGAGATCCTCTTCCGAACTGAACAGGGAGCACCCCTGCAGGGCGAAGGAGACCGCAGCCCCCAACACCACCATCTTGAACAGATTACGCATCCGGAGCCTCACCCGTGGTCACCGCTGGCAACGCCAGATCGTCCATTTTCAGCTTGAGCTCGGCGCTGCCCTGCAGGCCGCCGGCATCGGCCGCAGCCTGATAGGCATCGCGCGCCTCTTCGGCCTTGCCCTGCTTGAGCAGTACGTCGCCGCGCACTTCCGCGACCTGGGCCTTGAAGGCATCGTTGTTGATCTTGCCAAGCTGGGCCAACGCCTCGTCAGCCTTGCCCTGATCGTTCAGAACCCGGGCCAGACGCAGGGCGGCGATGGGACGGATGCTCTCGTCACCGCTGGTGGCCACCTGGGTCAGCTGCTCGGCAGCCAGATCCAGCTTGCCGGCCTTGACGGCGGCGGCGGCCAGCTGCAGGGCAGCCAGTTCGGCATAGGAGTCACCCTTGTGGGCGCTGATGAAGCTTTGCGCCTGCTCGAAGCCGGCGGCATCACCCTTGGCCAGCTGGGCAGCCATCTCGTTGTAAGCCTGGGAGGCAGTCTCCTGGCTGGTCTGCTGATGCTCGTTGTAGTAGCGCCAGCCAAAGAGTCCAACCAGACCGATAACAGTTCCTGCGATCACCGAGGTTCCGTTCTCTTTCCACCAGCTCTTGATGACCTCAACCTGTTGTTCTTCGGTGGTATAAACTTCCACAGCTTACTCTCCTTTGGCTGCCAGCAGGGCAATGGCGGCGTCGACCGTGACGGTCTGTTGCTCGGCCTGGCCACGCAGATATTTGATGGTGATCTCCCCGTTTTGCACCTCGGTCTCGCCAAGGATCAGGGCAATGGCCGCGCCGCTCTTGTCGGCACGCTTGAGTTGTTTCTTGAAGTTGCCGCCGCCGCAGTGGCTCATCAGGCGCAAGTCAGGCAGGGCATCGCGCAGCCGCTCGGCCAGCTGGAAACCAGCCTGTTCAGTGCCCTCGCCCACCATGGCCAGGTAGACATCCACCGCCGGGCGGATATCGCCGTTGAGTTCGAGGGTCTCGAGCATCAGCACCAGTCGCTCCATGCCCATGGCGAAACCCACAGCCGGCGTCGGCTGACCACCGAGCTGCTCCACCAGACCGTCGTAGCGACCACCGGCACAGACGGTGCCCTGAGCGCCCAGACTGTTGGTGACCCACTCGAACACGGTGAGGTTGTAGTAGTCGAGGCCGCGTACCAGCCGCTCGTTCACTTCGTACTGGATGCCGGCGGATTCGAGCAGGCGCTTGAGCCCCTCGAAGTGGGCCAGGCTCTCTTCGCCCAGGTGATCGAACAGACGCGGGGCGTTCACCAGAATGGCTTGTACTTTCTCGTCCTTGGAGTCCAGCACCCGCAGCGGGTTGCTGTACATGCGGCGCTGGCTCTCTTCGTCCAGCTGATCCTTGTACTGCTCCAGGTAGGCGACCAGCGCATCGCGGTAGGCGGCGCGTTCGCTGCTCTGACCAAGGGTGTTGAGCTGCAGGGTCACGTGCTCGCTGATGCCGAACAGACGCCACAGGCGGTGGGTCAGCATGATGAGCTCGGCATCGATGTCCGGCCCATTGATGCCGAACAGCTCGACCCCGAACTGGTGGAACTGGCGATAACGGCCCTTCTGGGGACGCTCGTGACGGAACATGGGGCCCATGTACCACATCCGGCGTTCCTGGTTGTAAAGCAGACCGTGCTCGATGCCGGCACGCACGCAGCTCGCGGTGCCTTCCGGGCGCAGACTCAGACTGTCGCCGTTGCGGTCTTCAAAGGTGTACATCTCTTTTTCGACCACATCGGTCACTTCACCGATGGCTCGCTTGAACAGATGGGTCTGCTCGACAATCGGCATGCGCACTTCGCTGTAGCCATAGCTGGCCACGACCTGGCGCAGGATCTGTTCTACTTTCTGCCATACCGGGCTCTGCTCCGGCAGGCAATCATTCATACCGCGAATAGCTTGGATCTGTTTTGCCACGTTGATACTCGAGAAAAAGAGGTAAAATTTGGCCGCATTATAGGGATTTTCGACCCCGAGGTAAAATCAGGGTATTCCAATGCGGGATGTAAAATCAGCAACCTAAAGACAGGGCCACCCTGAGTGGCCCTTGGTTGCTCAACCCTCGTCCACCTGGATCTGGTTGGCCGGATCCAGCATGGCGGCCCGGGCGCGAATGCGGCGCTCCAGGGTCGGGATGAGATCCTTGTTGTCGAGCCGGTCCACCCGCTGACCACCCTCGTAGAAGGCGCTCTTGTTGGCCGCCCCCGCCAGACCCAGATCCGAGACCAGCGCCTCGCCCGGGCCGTTCACCACGCAACCGATGATGGAGACATCCATCGGGGTGATGATGTCTTCCAGCCGCTCTTCCAGTGCGTTGACCGTGCCGATGACGTCGAACTCCTGGCGAGAGCAGGAGGGACAGGCGATGAAGTTGATGCCGCGAGAGCGGATGCGCAGGGATTTCAAAATGTCGAAACCCACCTTGATCTCTTCCACCGGATCGGCGGCCAGCGAGATGCGCAGGGTGTCGCCGATGCCTTCGCTCAGCAGCATGCCAAGGCCGATGGCGGACTTCACCGCGCCAGCGCGAAAACCGCCCGCCTCGGTGATGCCCAAATGCAGCGGCTGTTCAATCTGCTTGGCCAGCAGGCGATAGGCGCCGACGGCCAGGAAGACGTCGGACGCCTTGACGCTCACCTTGAAGTTGTCGAAGTTCAGGCGATCCAGATAGTCCACGTGGCGCATGGCTGACTCAAGCAGCGCCTCCGGGGTCGGTTCACCGTACTTCTCCTGAATGTCTTTCTCCAGCGAGCCGCCGTTGACGCCGATGCGGATCGGGATGTTGTAGTGACGGGCGCAGTCGACCACGGCGCGGACCCGCTCCTCGTTGCCGATGTTGCCCGGGTTGATGCGCAGGCAATCGGCACCGTATTCGGCCACTTTCAGGGCGATGCGGTAGTCGAAGTGGATATCGGCGACGATGGGAATGCGGGTCTGCTGCTTGATGAGCTTGAAGGCTTCCGCCGCTTCCATGGTGGGAACCGAGACCCGGACTATGTCGGCGCCAACCCGCTCGATCCGCTGGATCTGCTCGACGGTGGCGGCCACGTCCGTGGTCTTGGTGTTGGTCATGGTCTGCACCGTGATGGGGGCATCGCCCCCAACCGGTACATTACCGACCATGATCTGCCTGGATTTACGACGAATGATGGGAGATTCGTGAGCGGACATGGCGGACAGATTACTCCTGCGGCAGTGAGAGGCGAGCAGTCCGGCCGTTGTTGTAACGGCTCATGTCGATGGACTTGCCCTGATATTCGATATTGACGGCCATGGGCGCACCAATGATGAATTTGAGCGGCTCGGGTCCTTCCAGTACCAGTTCGTCATTGGCCTTCTTGAGGCCGCTGAACAGGGTCTTGCCCTTGGCATCCTTGACATCCAGCCAGCAGTCGGCGGTGAAGCTCATCTTGAGCTGGGGCACCTTGGCCGGCTCGCTCGCGGCGGTGTCGGCAGCCGGCTGCGTGGCTGTGGCGGCAGAGGTCGCAACAGCCGTGGTCGCCACGGCGCTGCTGGCATCGACCGGCAGGGTGGTCGCGGCAGCGCTCGCCACGGGATCAGCCGAGGTCGCGGCCGCAGCGGAAGTTGCCGGAGCAACCACAGGGTCAGCCACGTCCACCGCCGGCGGCACTGTGGCGCTCGGGGTGTTGCTGGTTGCGCCCATTTCAGTCGCGGCCAGGGCCTCGTCACCGGCGGAGCGACGCGCCGTGCTCTGCCACCACCAGGCGACGGAGAGCGCGATCAGCACCAGAATCACCAGCCAGGTGACTACCTTGAGGCGGCTGTCGTTGGCCTGCTGACGGGAGCGACGAGAGAAGCTCTGCATGTCGATGTTGTCGGGGGGAGTCAGCCCCAGCTTGTCATAAGCCGCAAGGATGGTCTCTTCCGGGATACCGACCAGCTTGGCATAAGTACGCAGATAGCCGCGAATGAAGGTATGGGACGTATGCTTGTCATACGTATCCGATTCGATCGCGGCAATCAGAGTCAGACGAAGGTGAATGCGAGACGCAACCTGTTCTCGTGTCCAGCCGAGCTGTTCACGGGCGTTGCGCAGCAGCTGGCCTGGGCCAACTGCCTGGGAGTCGTCTTGAAAATCGTGTGGCTGTTCAGTAGTCATTGGCTAAGTAACGCTTGGCTTGTTGCGAAGTGGGATATTGCCTTACCAGCTCAGTCCCGAATTGGTGAAGTAGTGCCGGTTTGTCCATGGCCTGCGCCAGCCGCAATCTCAACCAGAGACTGTTCTCGTTCTCGTCTGACACATCGGCAAAACGGGCGAGATAGGCCTGCACATCAGGCAGCTTGCCATCTTTCATGGAAAGCTCCGCCATGTCCAGCAATAACCTTGGATTGCGGGGATTATACCCCAAGGCCAAGCGATAATACTCGCTTGCTTTATCATTTCTGCGATTTTGCGCGGCGCAAAGTGCCGCGTTTTCATAGGTATCGGCAATCTTGATGTAGCTGGGCTGGCTGACGGCCTGCAGGAAGGCCTTTTCCGCCTCGTCGAAGCGACCACGATTGCAAAGGAAGGCGCCATAGTTGTTCATCGCGTCAGCATTGGACGGATCCATGGCAAGGGCTTTCTTGTAGCTCTCTTCGGCCGCCTTGAAATCTTCCACCTGCTGGTAGAAGTAGGCAAAACCGACGTAAACCTGAGGGTTGGCAGGGTCATACTGCAGCGCGCGGTCAAGGTTGAACTTGGCCTGCTCGGCGTTGCCTTGTTGCAGATATTGAATACCCAAATCCAGACGGGTCTGGGCTGCCGCCTTGAGATCGGGACCCACTTCACGCTGGGTGGAATTCTGGCCAGCGTAAGTGGTCTCGGTAACACAGCCTGGCAGCGCGCAGAGCGCTGCCACTACGATCAATGTACGTGTATCCATTCCCTGACTATACAATGGCTTAGCAAGTTAAACCATTTTGACGGAAATCCCATCCTGTTGCATCCGATTTTTCATGGTGCGCTTGGTGCGATCGATCACCTCCCCCACCAGCTGGCCACAGGCCGCATCGATGTCGTCACCACGGGTCTTGCGCACGATGACGGTGAAGCCGTACTCCATCAATACCTTGGAAAAACGGTCGATACGGCTGTTGCTCGGCTTGCCGTAGGGGTTGCCCGGGAAGGGGTTGAACGGGATCAGGTTGATCTTGCTCGGGGTATCCTTGAGCACCTTGGCCAGCTCGTGGGCGTGCTGCATGTCGTCATTGATATGATCGAGCAGCACATATTCCACCGTCACCCGGCCGCCGTTGGCGTTGGACTTGCCGAGGTAGCGACGGACACCGGCGAGAAACTCCTCGATGTTGTACTTGTCGTTGATCGGCATGATCTCGGAACGCAGCTTGTCGTTGGGCGCGTGCAGGGAGATGGCCAGGGCCACGTCAATCTGATCGCCCAGCATGTCCAGCGCCGGCACTACGCCGGAGGTGGAGATGGTCACCCGGCGCTTGGAGATGCCGTAGCCGAAGTCGTCCATCATCAGACGCATGGCCGGCACCACGTTGGCGAGGTTGAGCAGCGGCTCACCCATCCCCATCATCACCACGTTGGTGATGGGGCGCTTGCCGCCGACGATCTTGGCGGCGCGCCATACCTGGCCGATGATCTCGGAGACTTTCAGGTTGCGGTTGAAGCCTTGCTGGGCGGTAGAGCAGAACTTGCACTCCAGGGCGCAGCCTACCTGGGAGGAGACGCACAGGGTCGCCCGATCCTCTTCCGGAATGTAGACGGTCTCCACTTCCTGGCCGCCAACCTGCAGCGCCCACTTGATGGTGCCATCGGAGGAGCGCTGTTCGCGGCTCACTTCCGGCGCCCGGATCTCGGCGATCGCCTTGAGGCGCTCGCGCAGCACCTTGTTGACGTTGTTCATCTGATCGAAATCATCACAACCAAAGTGATAGATCCACTTCATCACCTGATCTGCCCGAAACGGCTTCTCGCCCAGTTCGACGAAGAAGGCGCGCATGGCATCTCGATCAAGATCCAGCAGGTTGGTTTTTGTTTCGCTCATCAAGGGCCTCAGCTCACACACTTCATAAATTATCGGCTGACCTACGTCAGGGGGCGGCATTGTACAAATTATGGGTCCGGCTTTCCACCTGGAGAATAAGTGGATATTGACCGAATGACCAAAAAACAAAAGGGAGCCGAGGCTCCCTTGGGGTTCTTTCGACAGAAATCAGCCGCGCGGGCAGATCTCGGCGTCGGAGAAGAAGTAGGCGATTTCACGGGCAGCGGAGGCCGGTGCATCGGAGCCGTGCACGGCGTTGCGGTCAATGCTCTCGGCGAAGCAGGCGCGCAGAGTGCCGGCCAGGGCCTCTTTCGGGTTGGTGGCGCCCATGATTTCACGGTGACGGCGGATGGCCTCTTCGCCTTCCAGCACCTGGATCATGACGGGGCCGGAGGTCATGAAGCTGACCAGGCCGTCATAGAAAGGCTTGCCCTGGTGCTCGGCATAGAAACCGGCGGCTTGCTCGCTGCTCATGTGCAGCATCTTGGCGGCGATGACTTTCAGGCCAGCGCTCTCGAAACGGTTGTAGATGGCACCGATCAGGTTCTTGCTGACGGCATCCGGCTTGATGATGGAGAAGGTACGTTCGATGGCCATTGAGATCTTTCCTTAACTACAGAGATTTATTGTTAGAATCCATGTTCGGCGGCGATTATACGTAAACAAAAAGCGAAATAACACACAGAAAAGCAACTTTTTATTAAACAAATTCTTCCCTAAAACAACATCACCACTCATCTTGGCCCAGGCCGGCAGGAAAAAATGTGCGCTTGTGCACGATAGTCATGTTAACCCCCTGAAACCCAGGCTATTGCTCACCCTCCCCCTGTCGAAAGGGCACCCGAGGGTGCCCTTGTCGTTGCCGGTCAGCGGACCTCCGCCAGCAGGGTGTGGGCGATGGTACGCATCCCCAGGGTGTTGGCCCCCGGCGCCCACAGGTTGTCGCCGTTCTCGCTGAAACAGGCGGCGAGATCGACGTGCAGCCAGCCCTGCCCCTCATTGGCAACGAAACGGGAGAGGAAGCCCGCCGCGTTGGAGGCACCCCCCGGACCGCCGCCCGGCACGGGCCGGCTGTTGGCGGTGTCGGCATAGTGGGATGGGCACTGCTGGCGATGCCAGGGTTCCAGCGGCAGCGGCCAGGCGGGTTCCTGCTCGGCATCCGCATAACCCATGGCGCGGCTCACCAGCCCCTTGTCCAGCCCGAACAGGGCATTGTAACGCCCCCCCAGCGCCATCACCGCCGCCCCGGTGAGGGTCGCGGCGTCGATGACCAGCGGCGCGCCGGAATCCCCGGCCAGCTGCAGGCCGTCGGCCAGCACCAGCCGCCCCTCGGCGTCGGTATTGACGATCTCCACCGTGGTGCCGTTCTTGTAGGTGAGGATGTCGCCCAGCTTGTAGGCATGACCGGAAACCAGGTTCTCGGCGCAGCAGAGGATGAGCTTCACCCGCTTGTCGAGGCCGCGCAGAATGGCCAGCGCCAGGGCGCCAGTCACGATGGCGGCACCGCCCATGTCGTGCTTCATGGTCAGCATCCCCTGGGAGGTCTTCATGGAGTAGCCGCCAGAGTCGAAGGTGATGCCCTTGCCCACCAGCGCCGCCGCTACCGGGGCTTTGGGATCCCGGCTCGGGTTGAAGTCCAGCTCCAGCAGCACGGGCTCGCGCTCGCTGCCACGGCCGACCTGATAGAGACCGACCCAGCCTGCCTGCTGCAAGGCTTCCCCCTTGAGGATGCGATGACTGATCCGGTCCGGCGCCAGCTCGGTGATGAAGGCGGCAGCTTCAACCGCCAGCTCCAGCGGCCCCAGCTGTTCCGGCGTGGCATTGGTCATCTCCCGCACCCAGCGCCCGCACAGCCAGCGCGCCTCCAGTTCCTCCCGATCCTCCTCGGACGAAGTGGCCCACTGCAGCTCTACCTCCACCTTGGGGGTCTGCAGCCCTTGGGCAAAGGCCCACTGCTGCTCGCGCTCCCAGTGACCGGCCAGCACCACCTGCTGGATCCCCTGACTGCACAGACGCCGTGCCGCCTGCTGGATATCCAGCAAGGGGCTGGCGGTCACCAGATGGATCACCATGCCGTCGGCGCGGTGGGAGAGCAGCGCCCCTTCGCCCCACTCGGGAGCGGCAAATTCTCGGCTCAACCAGATGTTCATGCACTCACCTCCTGCAGCCAGCGGGTGACAGATAATACGCAGGCCGTGGCGCTTTTCGCCGATTGTCCAAAGCCTTCACCAAATGCTTGATTCAGCCAGACTCTCATTCACTCACCTCCTGCAGCCAGCGAGCAATAGTGCGCAGACCGTGGCCCTTGGCACCGGTCGCCCACAGATCGTTGCCCGATTTTTGATAGGAGGCGGCCAGGTCCAGGTGCACCCAGCCCTTGCCTTCGTCACGCACGAAGCGCGACAGGAAGGCCGCCGCGGTGGTGGCACCGGCGGTGCCTTCGGCAGACGCCACATTGCCCAGCTCGGCAAAGGCGGAGGTAAGCTGGCCCGCATGCCAGGGCTCCAGCGGCAGCGCCCAGGCCTGCTCGTTTTCGGCTTTGGCGGCTGCCAGCGTACGGGCCTGCTCGGCCTCATCGAGGGCAAACACGGCGTTGTAGTCGCGGCCCAGCGCGGTCTTGGCGGCGCCGGTCAGGGTAGCGGCGTCGAGGATGTAGGCAGCCCCGCTTTCGCTGGCGGCCAGCAGGCCGTCAGCCAGCACCAGGCGACCTTCCGCGTCGGTGTTCTGGATCTCGACCGAGATGCCGTTGCGATAGGTGAGGATGTCGCCGAGCTTGAAGGCATGGCCGGAGACCAGGTTTTCGGCGCAGCAAAGGATGAGTTTCACCCGCTTGTTCAGGCCGCGGCTGATGGCCAGCGCCAGCGCGCCGGTCACCATGGCGGCGCCGCCCATATCGGACTTCATCGGCAGCATGTTGTCGGAAGACTTCATGGAGTAACCGCCAGAATCGAAGGTGATCCCCTTGCCCACCAGCGCCGCCAGCACGGGAGCATTGGCATCCCCGGTCGGGTTGTAGTCGAGCTCCAGCAGCACCGGCTCGCGCTCGCTGCCGCGGCCCACCGACCAGATCCCGATGTGACCGGCCTCCTGCAGCGCCTCCCCGGCGGTAATGCGGGCGGTCACCTTGTCACCGGCGAGACTGCGGATGAGCAGCAGGGCGGATTCCGCCAGGCTCATGGGATAGATCTCCTGCGGGCAGCCGTTGGTCACTTCGCGCACCCAGCGGGTCGCTTTGAGCAAGGCAGCCAGCTCGGCAGCCTCCTGGTCGCTCTGCTCGCCGAAATCGAGCTCGCGAACCCCCTTGGCGGCATAGAAGCCCTGGGCAAAGGCGTAGCGACGCTCCCCATTCCAGCCCTCACCCACCAGCTTGACGCGCTTGATGCCACTCGACTCGAGTCGTCTGGCAGCGCGCTGGATGGCGCGCAGCGCCTCCTTCTCCTGGCCGATGCCCAGATGGAGATGGGCTTCGTCGCCGCTGAAACTGAGCAGGGCACCCTCGCCCCAGTGGGCGGCGGCGGCCTGGGAAGACAACCGTACGTTCATCATGTCAGCCATGTTCTCTTGCTTCCTTTTTATTGGCACTTTTATCAACGAATAGGGAAATCACGGGCACAAAAAAGGCCGCGCCCTCAAGGGTCACGGCCTTCACCATATCATTACTGCACCACGAGATGCTGCACGCGCAATTCACTCATGTGTAATTAAGGGGTCATCAGTGGCGCTCAGACGCCAGATTCAGGGTGTACTTGGGCAGTTCCACCACCAGATCCTCGTCCGCCAGTCTGGCCTGGCAGCTGAGACGGGATTCCGGCTCCAGTCCCCACGCCTTGTCCAGCATGTCGTCTTCCAGCTCGTCGCTCGGCTCGAGGGAGTCGAAGCCTTCCCGCACCACGCAATGGCAGGTGGTGCAGGCGCAGGACTTCTCGCAGGCGTGCTCGATCTCGATGCCGTTGCGCAGCGCGATGTCCAGAATGGTTTCACCGGTCGCACCTTCGAGGGCCGCGCCGTCCGGACAGAGCTCGGGATGGGGCAGAATAATCAGTTTTGGCATATTACACCTTGTTGACGTTTTGTCCGGTCAGCACCTTGCGGATGGAGGCATCCATCCGGCGGGCTGCAAATTCGCCACTGGCAGCGTCCGCCGCCTCGATGGCCTCTTTGATCTGGTTGGTGGTGCCCGTGCTGCGCATGGTCAGCAGATGGGCGATGGCGGCATCCAGCTCGGCCCGCTCGGCGGGGCTCAATAAAGCCTCCCCATCGGCGGCCAGGGCGGCGTTGAGGCTCTCGACCACCCGGTCGGCCTCGACCTGCTGCTCCGCCAACATGCGGGCATCCATGTCCTGCTGGGCATTGGCGATGGAGGCACTCAGCATGTTGAGGATGTCATCCTCGCCCAATCCGTAGGAGGGCTTGACCTGGATCTCGGCCTGCACGCCGGAGGATTTCTCCATGGCGCTGACCGACAGCAGACCGTCCGCATCCACCTGGAAGGTGACGCGAATGTGGGCTGCCCCCGCTGCCATGGGCGGAATGCCGGTCAGGGTGAAGCGGGCCAAGGATCGGCAATCTGCCACCAGCTCGCGCTCGCCCTGCACCACATGGATCGCCATCGCGGTCTGGCCATCCTTGAAGGTGGTGAACTCCTGGGCGCGGGCCACCGGAATGGTGGTATTGCGCGGGATCACCTTCTCGGCGAGGCCGCCCATGGTCTCAAGACCCAGGGAGAGCGGAATGACGTCCAGCAGCAGCATCTCGGCGTCGGGCTTGTTGCCCACCAGGATGTCGGCCTGGATGGCGGCACCGATGGCCACCACCTTGTCCGGATCGATGCTGGTCAAGGGGGGACGCTGGAAGAACTCGCCCACCAGCTCGCGCACCAGCGGCACCCGGGTCGAACCGCCGACCATCACCACTTCCAGCACCTCTTCCTGCTCGAGCCCCGCATCGCGCAGGGCGCGGCGACAAGCCAGCAGGGTGCGCTTGACCAGCGGCTGGATCAGCTCGTCAAACTGGTTGCGGGTCACAGAGCCCTGCCAGCCGGCAAAGGTGCAGGGAACGGCGTCGGCGTCGGTCAGACCATGCTTGACCGCGGCGGCCACATCCAGCAGCTCGCGCTGCAGACGGGCACCCAGCTCACCAGTCAAACCGGCTTGTTCTTTCAACCAGTCTGCCAGCAGGTGATCGAAGTCATCACCGCCGAGGGCCGAATCGCCGCCGGTGGCCATCACTTCAAATACCCCGCGATGCAGACGCAGGATGGAGATATCGAAGGTACCGCCGCCCAAGTCATAGACGGCGATCACCCCTTCCTGACCGGAGTCGAGGCCATAGGCGATGGCGGCGGCGGTCGGTTCGTTGAGCAGGCGCAGCACGTGCAGACCGGCCAGGCGGGCCGCATCCTTGGTGCCCTGGCGCTGGGCGTCATCGAAATAGGCAGGCACTGTGATGACCACGCCGTCGAGATCGCCACCGAGGGCGGCAGCGCCCCGCTCGGCCAGTTTCTTGAGGATCTCGGCCGAGACCTGCACCGGGTTGACCAGCCCTTGACGGGTCTGCAGTTGCGGCATGCCGTTGTCGGCCGCCACGAATTGATAGGGTTGCTGGCGGGTATCGATGTCGGCCAGTGCCTTGCCCATCATCCGCTTGGCGGAAACGATGGTGTTGTGCGGGTCGAGGGCGGCCTCGCGCTTGGCATCGACGCCGACCCGGATGGTATCAGCCTGGTAATGCACGACGGAGGGCAGCAGATCACGCCCCTGCTCGTCGCAGAGGGTATCGGCCTGACCGCTGCGCACGGCGGCGACCAGCGAGTTGGTAGTGCCAAGATCGATGCCAACGGCACGTTTGTGCTGATGAGGTGCGGCGCTCTGGCCGGGCTCGGCGATTTGCAGTAATGCCATGGGTAATCAAACTTCCAGCGTTAAAGGATCAAGACTCGAACAGCGAGTCTTCGAATCGTTCCAGCTCCTCGAGGAGCTTGTCGACAAACTTGAGTTTGCGAACACAATCAGCCGCTCGCGGATCCTCGCCTGTGGCGAGGGCCTGGGTCAGCTGCTGCATCAACAACTGGTGATCATGCCTGATCTCCTGGCGAAAATCCTTGATGGCACGCTCAGGGTCAGTCTCCCCTTTCAGGTCGGCCAGCCGCTCGCGCCACTCCAGTTGCTG
The DNA here is from genome assembly GCF_041403025.1 of Aeromonas sp. S5(2024). Taxonomy (NCBI): domain Bacteria; kingdom Pseudomonadati; phylum Pseudomonadota; class Gammaproteobacteria; order Aeromonadales; family Aeromonadaceae; genus Aeromonas; species Aeromonas sp. S5(2024). Next base: position 110,089 of record NZ_JBGLRI010000003.1, read on the forward strand.
CATCAGAAACGCGGTATCTTGCAACGTCTGTTGCTCGCCACGAAGTTCGGTGCCACGCAGGGAGAGCAGGTACTCGGCTCGGCGCAGGGGCGCCTTGAGGGTAGTGAAGGCATCGTTGATCTGGGCGGCACGTTGCACCGCAGCCAGCTGCTCCCGCTCGGGGGCGGTGGCAAAACGATCGGGATGAAACTGGGTTTGCAACTGGCGGTAGGTCTCTGCCAGCTGACGGGTATCGAGCTCGAAGCCTTCAACCAGCCCAAACAGCTCGAAATAATTCATGCAGACCTCTTAGACACTGATGCTGCCCCCATGCCGCTCGCGCTCAGGTGGGCGAAGCGGCATGGTTGAACCGGCCGTGGCCGACCAGTTCAACGGACAAGCGATCATGTGTTGCACACATCTCAGACACTGAAGCTTTCGCCGCAACCACACTCGCCCTTGGCGTTGGGGTTGTTGAACTGGAAGCCCTCGTTGAGACCCTCCTTGACGAAATCCAGTTCGGTGCCATCCAGGTGGATCAGACTCTTGGCATCGACGATGATCTTGACCCCGTCCTGCTCGAATACCTGATCTTCATCTGCCAGCTCATCGACGAACTCGAGCACATAGGCAAGACCCGAGCAGCCGGTGGTCTTGACGCCGAGGCGCAGGCCGATGCCCTTGCCCCGGTTGGTCAGAAACGAGGAAACCCGTGCCGCTGCGGCATCTGTCATGGTAATGGCCATACTGCGCTCCTGACCTTAGAGACCTTTCTTCTGCTTGTAATCGGCGATGGCGGCCTTGATGGCATCCTCGGCCAGAATGGAGCAGTGGATCTTCACCGGTGGCAGCGCCAGCTCTTCGGCGATATCGGTGTTCTTGATACCGGCCGCTTCATCCAGGGTCTTGCCCTTGACCCACTCGGTCACCAGGGAGCTGGAGGCGATGGCGGAACCACAACCGTAGGTCTTGAACTTGGCATCTTCGATGATGCCATCGTCGCTGATCTTCAGCTGCAGCTTCATCACGTCACCACAGGCCGGTGCACCGACCATGCCGGTAGCGATGCTGGGATCGTTCTTGTCGAAGCCGCCTACGTTACGGGGGTTCTCGTAGTGGTCGATTACTTTTTCACTGTAAGCCATATCTAACTCCTGCTAATTCCGTTGAACACCGATCCGCGGATCAGTGATGAGCCCATTCGACCGTGTTCAGATCGACGCCGTCCTTGTACATCTCCCACAGGGGAGACATCTCGCGCAGACGACCGATGGAGTCACGGATAAGCTTGATTGCGTAATCAATCTCTTCCTCGGTGGTGAAGCGACCCATGCTGAAACGGATGGAGCTGTGCGCCAGCTCGTCGTTCAGGCCCAGTGCACGCAGCACGTAGGAGGGCTCCAGGCTGGCCGAGGTACAGGCAGAACCAGAAGAGACCGCCAGATCCTTCAGCGCCATGATGAGGGATTCCCCTTCCACATAGGCGAAGCTGACGTTGAGGTTGCCCGGCACACGCTGTTCCAGGTCACCGTTGATGTAGACCTCTTCGATATCCTTGATGCCGTCCCACAGACGCTGACGCAGGGCCATGATGCGCTGACCTTCGCTCACCATCTCTTCCTTGGCGATGCGGAAGGCTTCGCCCATGCCGACGATCTGGTGGGTCGGCAGGGTGCCGGAACGCATGCCGCGCTCGTGGCCACCACCGTGCATCTGGGCTTCCAGGCGCACACGCGGCTTGCGACGCACGTAGAGGGCACCAATGCCTTTCGGGCCGTATACCTTGTGGGCAGACATGGAGAGCAGGTCAACCTTGAGCGCTTCCACGTCAACCGGGATCTTGCCCACGCTCTGGACTGCGTCCACGTGCAGCAGGATCTTGCGGGAGCGGCATAGCTCGCCGATGGCGGCAATGTTCTGCACCACGCCGATCTCGTTGTTGACGTGCATGATGCTGACCAGAATGGTGTCATCGCGCAGGGCACCTTCGATCTGCTCCAGAGTGAACAGGCCATTGGGCATCGGCTCGAGGTAGGTTACCTCATAGCCTTCGCGCTCCAGCTGGCGACAGGTATCCAGTACCGCCTTGTGTTCGGTCTTGGAGGTAACGATGTGCTTGCCCTTGCCGGCGTAGAAATGGGCGACGCCCTTGATGGCGAGGTTGTTGGATTCAGTCGCACCGGAGGTGAAGACGATCTCGCGCGGGTCGGCACCGATCAGCTCTGCCACTTGATTACGGGCCAGATCGACCGCCTCTTCGGCTTGCCAGCCAAAGCGGTGGGAACGGGAAGCTGGATTGCCGAACAGGCCATCCATGGTGAGACACTGCATCATTTTTTCTGCGACACGCGGGTCCACCGGACAGGTTGCCGAATAATCAAGGTAAATAGGCAGTTTCATGTTTTTCTCCGTTACAGCCAGGGTCATACATCGACCAGCTGTGGAAAGCACGTTTGTTTATAGTTGGACTTTCAAGCTCACATCGCCGCGTTCTGCCCGGTCTACCAAGGACAACACGGTTTTCATTTGTTCATCTTGCTTGCCGGCAATCCGGCGCACATCGGCCTGATCAACCAGCTCAGCCAGGGTGATGTCCCCCAGGAAGCTGGAGATCCGCTCGCTCAGGTCACGCCACAGGGAGTGAGTGAGGCACTGGGTGCCGCCGTGACAGCCGCCCTTGCCGAGGCACTTGGTAGCATCCACCGATTCGTCGACCGCGGTGATCACCTGACCGACCGAGATGGCATTCGGCGCCAGACCGAGACGATAACCGCCGCCCGGACCACGCACGCTGCTCACCAGGCCATGCTTGCGCAGGCGGGCAAACAGCTGCTCCAGATAGGACAAGGAGATGCCCTGGCGCTCCGAAATATCAGCCAGGGGCACGGGCCCCTGCTCTGCATGCAACGCCACGTCGAGCATGGCAGTCACAGCGTAACGTCCTTTTGAGGTCAGTCTCATATGCCTTACCGTTTTGCGAACCAATCAATATGGGCATATGGTCACATACCCGACTAAATCAGTCAAGTATATGGTTGAGTAATCCAGTCGGGTTTAATCCTGCGGTCTCGGTTTTTGTACCGAGGTCAGAATGCCGCGCAGGATGTTGAGTTCCACCGCCTCCGGACGAGCCCGGTTGAACAGGCGGCGCAGCTTGCTCATGACCTGTCCCGGATGATCGTCGGCGATGAAGCCGGTCTTGAGCAGCGTCTGCTCCAAGTGCTGATAGAAACCTTCCAGCTGCTCGGCACTCGGATAGTCCACCACCATGTCGGTCTCGCCGACCTGTTCCTGCTGCAGCCAGTGCATCCGCACCTCATAGCAGAGGGTCTGCACCGCCATGGCCAGGTTGAGGGAGCTGTACTCCGGATTGGCCGGAATGGCCACGTGGTAGTGGCACTTTTGCAGCTCGTCGTTGGTCAAGCCGGTGCGCTCACGGCCAAATACCAGCGCCACCGGATGCTGCATCCCCTCGGTTACCAGCTTCTCGCCCGCTTCGCGAGGGTCGAGCATGGGCCAGCTCAGGGTACGAGAACGGGCACTGGTACCGATGACCAGACCACAATCCGCAATGGCTTCATCCAGGGTTGACACGATACGGGCATTGGCCAGCAGATCGCTGGCACCGGCGGCCAGCGCATAGGCGTTGTCATCGGGCTGTGCTTGCGGATCAACCAGCACCATCTGGCTCAAGCCCATGGTCTTCATGGCGCGCGCCGCAGAGCCCATGTTGCCGGTGTGAGAAGTGTTTACCAACACGATACGAATCTGATCCAACATGCCCAGTCAATCTTCAGTCAAAAATGGCGCGCAATTGTAACATAGCCAATCGCTATTTTGGCACCGTAAATGGCGCGCCAATTCACAACAATGACGCTGTTTTGCAGAACAAAGCGATATGAGACGGGTGCGCTGACTGGCTAGACTTAAAGGATGGGAAGGTGAAAAGTGGAGGCAACATGTGCCCACGCTGGCTTTATGAGAGGTTGCCGGTCTGCTATCTGCTGATGGCGGTCGGCATCATCCTGCTCAGCCACTCCCCGCTGCTCTGGCTGGCGGGTACCTTGCTATTTGTCGCCGGCGCCACCGTCTGGATGATGCGATCCAGCTATCGGCGCACCGATCTGGTCATCTTCCCGACCAAACGCTGGTTCCAGCCGGAGTGGCTCTACGAGGCCCAGCCGTTCATCTGGCTGGCGCTGGGTCTGCTGCTCTCGCGCCTTCCCAACGCCGGCGCCCTGCTAGCACTGCTGCCCTGTCTGTGGGCCTGTCGCTGCCTGTGGGCTCGCAATCACTACCGCCACCATGCCGATGGGCTGGTCTCACAACTGAGGCGCAACCCCACCCGCCGGCGCAGAGTGCGCCTCTTGCGCTGATCCCGCCTTCGCCCGCTCGATGAAGGTGGCAAGATCCAGCAAGGGATAACGCACCAGGCTTGGCAAACCGTCCAGATCCAGGCTGTCCATCAGGTTTTTCACCTCCAGCCCCAGCTCGGTGTTCCCTTCAATCTTCAGCTTGCGCTGGAAGAAGAGAGAGTCGGGATCTTCCTTGCGTCCGGCGATCAGGATGAGGTCGTTGGTAGTGCCGCTGAAACAGACATCGGCCTGCTCGCAATGACGGGCCACCACCAGCTTGCCATCCTGCTCGCTGATGAACCAGCACAGCTCCAGATCCAAGACTTCGACCTTGAGCCACTTGCCCGCCAGGAATTCAAAGTCGCCATCTGCGATGGCCTCTTTGAACACGCTGGCCAGCAGGCGCTCCATCAGGCTCTGCTGCAAGGAAAATGGCACCAGTTTGAGAGGATGGCGCAGAATGCGGGGAGCCTGTTCGACCAGGCGACGTTGCAGTTGTTGAAACACGATAAACTCCCAGTTTTTTGCGCATTCAAGCACAGGGCCGCAGCCATGATCCTGTTGGAAATCAAACTTGTGCCCACTTACCTCAAGAAGGGTAAAGCCACACAAAGCTGCCTCAGGTCAAAAAGTGGAAGGACGCCGGTGAATACAATCGGGCCACTTTTGCATTTTTTGCCCTCTCGGAGCGTACCCGATGGAATTACTCTGTCCGGCAGGCAGTTTGCCGGCACTGAAAACAGCCGTGGATAACGGGGCCGATGCGGTCTATATCGGCTTCAAGGATGACACCAACGCCCGCCATTTCGCCGGGCTCAACTTCACCGACAGCAAGCTGGAGAAAGCGGTCGACTATGTGCACCAGCATGGCCGCAAACTCCATATCGCCATCAACACCTTCGCCCACCCAGGCTCCGATGTCCGCTGGCAGCAGGCGGTGGACAAGGGCGCCGCACTGGGGGCCGATGCCCTGATCATCGCCGACCTCGCCGTGCTCGACTATGCCAGCCGCCGCTACCCGGATCTGGAACTGCACGTCTCGGTGCAGGCCAGTGCCACCAACGCCGCCGCCATCCGTTTCTACCAACAGCACTTCAACGTCGGTCGGGTGGTGTTGCCGCGCGTCCTCTCCATGCATCAGGTGAGGCAGCTGGCCCGCGAGACCGACGTCGGCCTCGAGGTGTTCGCCTTCGGCAGCCTCTGCATCATGGCGGAGGGGCGCTGCTACCTCTCCTCCTACATGACCGGCGAGAGCCCCAATACCGTCGGCGCCTGCTCACCGGCCAAGTTCGTGCGCTGGGAGGAGACCCCGAGCGGCCTCGAGTCTCGCCTCAACGAGGTGCTGATCGACCGCTACGGCCCGGGGGAAAACGCCGGCTACCCGACCCTGTGCAAGGGTCGCTTCGAGGTGGATGGCCAGACCTACCACGCGCTGGAGGAGCCCACCAGCCTCAACACCCTTGGCCTGTTGCCCGAGCTGTTCCAGACCGGTATCCAGTCGGTCAAGATTGAAGGACGCCAACGCAGCCCCGCCTACGTGGAGCAGGTCACCCGGGTCTGGCGCGCCGCCATCGACGCCTATCAGGCCAACCCGGAAGCCTATCAGGTCAAGGCCGAGTGGGATGCCCAGCTCGCCCGCGTCTCCGAGGGGAGCCAGACCACCCTCGGTGCCTACCATCGCCAGTGGCAATAAGGAGCCCTGTTCATGAAATTCTCTCTCGGCCCCCTGCTCTTCTACTGGCCCAAGGCCGACACCCAGGGCTTCTATCAGGCGGCCGCCGCCAGCCAGGCCGACATCGTCTATCTGGGGGAAACCGTCTGCAGCAAGCGCCGCGAACTGAAAGTGGATGACTGGATTGCCCTCGCCCGTCAGGTAGCCGGCTCGGGCAAGCAGGCGGTGCTCTCCACGCTGGCGCTCATCTCCGCCCCCTCCGAGCTCAAGGAGGTCAAGCGGCTGGTCGACAACGGCGAGCTGATGATCGAGGCCAACGATCTGGGGGCGGTCCAGCTTGCCAGCGAAGCCGGGCTGCCGTTCGTCTGCGGCCCCGCCATCAACGCCTACAACGCCGACGTGCTGCGCATGCTGCTCAAACAGGGGATGCAGCGCTGGGTGATGCCGGTGGAGCTGTCACGGGACTGGCTGGTGCAGCTCAATCAGGATCTGGGCAGTGCCCGCCAGCAGTTCGAGGTGGAGGTGTTCGCCTACGGCCACCTGCCGCTCGCCTACTCGGCGCGCTGCTTCACCGCCCGCTCCCTTGACCGCCCCAAGGACAACTGCGAACTGGCCTGCATCGACTACCCCACCGGTCGGCTCGCCAGCAGTCGCGAGGGGCAGAAGGTGTTCAATCTCAACGGCATCCAGACCCAGTCCGGTTATTGCTACAACCTGGGCAACGATCTGGCCGGGATGGAGGGTCTGGTGGATGTGGTGCGCCTCTCCCCCGAGGGACTGGACACCCTGACGATGCTGGAGCGCTTCAAGGCCAACCAGCAGGGCCAGGCTCCCCTGCCCCTGCAGCAGGAGCGGGACTGCAACGGTTACTGGCGCCAGATCCCCGGCATGATGCTGGCGCAGTGAGCCGGCGGTGTACCGTCTGACAGGCGTGATTACCTCGGAGTGAGTCGATGAAGCAACATCGTCATGTCTGACACCCGGACAGCAAAAAGGCCTCGCAATGAGGCCTTTTCTACATCATTCAAACCGGCAACAGGGCAAGCTCAGGATGCCTGCTTGCTGCTCTTGCCCTGGGCACTCTGGGCACCGGGCGGCAGGGGTTTGCGCGCCATCAGCTCCAGTTCGAGCAGGGCATATCTGTGCTCGATGAAGTCATACACGTTGTTGGCGAGCGCCAGCTTGAAGTAGCTGATGGCTTCCTTGCGGTTGCCCTTGGCCAGTTCAAACTTGCCGAGGTAGAAGTAGGTTTCGCACAGGCGCTCGGCGAGCTCCCGGTTGTCCTTCACCCCTTTCACCACGTTGCCCATCAACTGGGTAGCATTGAGTTCGCCGGTATAGAGGCGCACCAGATCCCAGTTCCAGGCATCGTCATCGTACTTGTTGAGCCGCTCGCGCATCCGGCTCATGGCGGCCGGTGCATTGAGCTTCTGTTCGGCCAGATAGAGCCAGATCACCCGGTAGGGATCTTCCGGCTGCGCCTCGTAGAAGCGCTTCATATCGGCCGCGGCCAGCTCGGGACGATTGCCGTAATAGAGCGCAATGCCACGGTTCAGGTAGGCATAGTCATAATCGGGAGCCAGCTCGAGGGCGGAATCAAATGCCTCGTAGGCCTCGTCATAATTCTGCTGCTGCACCAGATAGACGCCGATGAAGTTGTAGGCTTCGGCGAAATCCGGCTTCTCCCGCAGGGCGCGGTTGAAATCCAGCCGCGCCAGGGAGCGCAAGCCTACCCGGTCAAATACGACAGCACGCTCATAAAACAGTTCAGCCCGTTGCTCCGTGGTCAATTCCATCTCACTGAGCATCTGCCCGAGTCGCGCCAACGCCAACTCGCTCTGGTAAGAGACCTGCAGGGGGGTCGCCAATACCAGTGAAGCGGGTTGCGGCTTGGGAACTTGAGGCGCTTCAACCTGACTGCTACTGCTGCAACCCCACATGGGGAGCAGCAACAGGATACCAAGGAGGTATCCAATCCCTTTCCTGACGTTCAATGAACACTCCGACGCTTACGCTTGACCCGGCATATGGTAAAGGTCAGCCGACACTTTGTCATGTGGCTGAGCCTCTCTCCCTCAAATAAATCAGGATTCGACAGGGTATCCGGCATCACACCAGCCCCGAAAGCCACCATCGACGCTGACCACCCGGCCGTAGCCCATCTTCTGTAGGTTCTCCGCCACCAGAATGGAGCGAAATCCCCCACCACAATAGAGGTAGAGCTCGGTGTCGGGATCCGGGTAACGGGTCTCGATGTCCCGCTCGATCACCCCGCGACCGAGGTAGGTCGCCCCCGGCAGATGGCCCCTGGCCCACTCGCTCTCTTCCCGCACGTCGACCAGGTGAAAGGTGCGCCCCTCATCCTGCCAGCGTTTGATCTGGTGCACATCGGTCTCCTGCACATGGGGACGAATGGCCTCTACCAGTGCCAGAAAACGGGGATTGTGTTGCATGGCTTGCTCCTTGCCTGTTGGCCAACAGCCGTGGGTGAAACCGTCATAATGACTCACCCGGACGATAAGAGAAAGGGCGCCTCGCGGCGCCCTTGTCATTTACGGCAGGATCTCTTGCTGATCCGCGCCCTCTTTTTCCACCTGGGTCGGCAGCATGTGCTCCCGCTTGACCCCGAAGAACATGGCGAACGAGCTCGCCACATAGATGGAGGAGTAGGTACCGAAGGCGACACCGATCACCATGGCCACCGAGAAACCGTGGATCAGCGGACCGCCCTTGAGCAGCAGCGCCAGCACCACCACGAAGGTCAACCCCGAGGTGATGATGGTCCGGCTCAGGGTCTCGGTCATGGAGAGATCCAGGATGTACTCGGTATCCCCTTTGCGCACCTTGCGAAAGTTCTCCCGCAACCGGTCGAACACCACGATGGTGTCGTTCAGGGAGTAACCCACCAGGGTCATCAATGCCGCCAGCACGGTCAGGTCGAACTCGTACTGGAAGTAGGCAAAGACGCCGAGGGTGATCACCACGTCGTGCACCAGGGAGAGAATGCCCCCCATGGCCAGACGCCACTCGAAGCGCACCGCCACGTAGATCAGGATACAGATGATGGAGGCCAGCATGGCCAGCGCACCGTCGGTCGCCAGCTCGTCACCCACGGAGGGGCCGACGAACTCGACGCGCTTGAGCACGGCCGCAGGATCGATCAGCTTGGCCGCTGCCAGCACCTCGTTGCCCTGCTGCTCCACCTTGACCCCCTCTTTCGGGGTCAGGCGGAACAGTACGTCACGGCTGGAGCCGAAGTGTTGCAGGGTCGCCCCTTCAATCTTCTGCTCGTCCAGCACCTGGTGCACCTTGTCCAGGCTCACCGACTGCTGGAAACCCACCTCGATGGTGGTACCACCGGTGAAGTCCAGACCCCAGTTCAGGCCCCGATCGAACAGGAAGAACAGGGAGATCACCATCAGCAGGGTAGAGAAGACCACACCCGGCCTGGCATAGCGCATGAAGGGAATGGGCTTTTCAAAATGTAGAATCTGAAACATGTCTCTTCCTTAGATCGGCAGCTTGTCGAGGCGCCGTCCACCCCAGGCCAGGTTGATGATGGCGCGGGAGACCGTGATGGCGGTAAACATGGAAGCACTCAGACCAATCCCCAGCGTCAGGGCGAAACCCTTGATGGCGCCGGTACCGATACCGAACAGGATCACACAGGTGATGAGCGAGGTGACGTTGGAGTCGGCGATGGTCGAGAATGCCCGATCAAAGCCCAGATGGATGGCCTGCTGCACCCCGCGACCATTGCGGATCTCTTCACGAATACGCTCGTAGATCAGCACGTTGGCATCCACCGCCATGCCCAGCGTCAAGACGATACCGGCAATGCCCGGCAGGGTCATGGTGGCCCCCGGGATCATCGACATGATACCGACGATCAGCACCAGGTTCATGGTGAGGGCGATGTTGGCCACCCAGCCGAACGCACGGTAGTAGATCCCCATGAACAGCACGATCACCAGCATGGCCCAGCCGATGGCTTCCATGCCGCTGTCGATGTTCTGCTGACCCAGGCTCGGGCCAATGGTGCGCTCTTCGACGATCTGGATCGGGGCGATCAGTGCACCGGCACGCAGCAGTAGCGCCAGGTTGTGGGCTTCGTTGGCGTTGTCGATGCCGGTGATGCGGAACTGGCTGCCAAGGCGCGACTGGATGGTGGCGACGTTGATCACCTCCTCCTGCTTGCGGAACTTGCGCTTGCCGTCCGGACCCGGCTGACCGACCGGCTTGTATTCGATGAACACGGTCGCCATGCCCTTACCAACGTTGTCCTTGGTAAAGTTGGCCATCTTGTTGCCACCCTGGCCATCAAGCTTGATGTTGACCTGGGGACGGCTGTATTCGTCGAAACCGGACTGGGCACCCACGATGTGGTCACCGGTCAGGATGATGCGCTTTTGCAGCACCACCGGACGTCCGTTGCGATCGTTGTAGACCTTGGAGCTCGGCGGCACCCGACCATCGGCCGCGGCCTGGATGTCGGCTGTCTCATCGACCATGTGGAATTCCAGGGTCGCGGTCGCGCCCAGGATCTCCTTGGCACGGGCGGTGTCCTGGATACCGGGCAGTTCCACCACGATGCGCTCGGCACCCTGCTGTTGTACCAGCGGCTCGGCCACGCCCAGCTCGTTCACCCGGTTGCGGATGATGGTGATGTTCTGCTCGAGGGCGTACTTCTTCACTTCCTTGATCTTGGCCTCACTCAGACCGGCCAGCAGGACGAACTCGTCCCCCTTCTGCTCGGTGGTGAAGGTGAGATCCGGGTTCTGACGACGCAGGTGAGAGATGGCCTTGGCCTGATCGGCCTCGTCACGGAACAGCACCTGTACCTGATCACCGGCCCGGCGCACGCCGGAATAACGGATCTTCTGGGTACGCAGCTCGGAGCGGAAATCCTGCACCATCTGCTCTTGCTGCTTGGTCAGCGCCTCGGCCATGTCCACTTCCATCAGGAAGTGCACACCGCCGCGCAGGTCCAGACCCAGCTTGAGCGGGTTGGCGCCGATGGCTTCGAGCCAGGCAGGCGTGGAAGGAGCCAGGTTGAGAGCGGTAATGAAGTTGTCGCCCAGCTTGTTGGCGACGATGTCGCGCGCCTTGAGCTGCTCTTCGGTATTTTTGAAACGAACCAGGATGAAGCCGTGCTCGAACGCCGCATGCTTGACCGGGATCTGAGCCGCATCGAGCGTCTCTTTCACCAGGTCAAGGGTGTCCAGCTTGACTTCGGCCCCCCGGCTGGCAGAGATCTGCAAGGCCGGGTCTTCGCCGTAAAGATTGGGGGCTGCATATAGAAAACCGATGGCGATCACCACGACCACCATCAGGTATTTCCACAGCGGATAGCGATTTAACACGCTGTGCTCCTCGGGAGATTAGAGGGACTGGATAGAACCCTTGGGCAGAACGGCAGAGACGAAGTCACGTTTGATGGTGACCTGGGTCTGATCGTTCAGGGCCAGCACGAGGTATTCGCTGTCGGCGGATACTTTGGCGATCTTGCCGACCAGGCCACCGGAAGTGAGTACTTCGTCACCCTTGGAGAGGGAGCTCATCAGGTTGCGGTGATCTTTGGCGCGCTTGGCCTGGGGACGATAGATCATGAAGTAGAAGATGAGGCCGAATACAGCCAGCATGATGATCATTTCCATGCCACTACTCTGTGCACCCGGAACTGCGCCTTCTGCATACGCCTTGGAGATAATGCTCATTTAACAACCTCTTATTGATGTAGATTTGAAAACTAGCTTATATATCGTTGTTATTTCACGTCATTTTCAGCTAACGGAGGCACGGGCTTCCCTTGCCGACGGTAAAACTCAGTTACAAAGTCGTCTAATTTACCCTGCTCGATCGCGTCCCGCAAACCCTGCATCACACGCTGGTAATAACGCAGGTTGTGAATGGTGTTCAGACGGGCACCGAGGATCTCGTTGCACTTGTCCAGATGGTACAAATAACTGCGGGTGTAGTTCTTGCAGGTGTAGCAATCGCAGTCGGCATCCAGGGTGCTGGTGTCTTCGCGATACTTGGCGTTGCGGATCTTGACCACCCCGTCGGTGGTGAACAGGTGGCCGTTGCGAGCGTTGCGGGTCGGCATCACGCAGTCGAACATGTCGATGCCGCGGCGCACCCCTTCCACCAGATCTTCCGGCTTGCCCACGCCCATCAGGTAGCGCGGCTTGTCGGCCGGGATTTTCGGGCAGACGTGCTCGAGGATGCGATGCATGTCCTCTTTCGGCTCACCCACCGCCAGACCACCGACCGCGTAACCGTCGAAGCCGATCTCCAAGAGGCCGTCCAGCGACACATCCCGCAGATCTTCGTACACGGACCCTTGGATGATGCCGAACAGGGCGTTCTTGTTGCCGAGCGCATCGAACTTGTCGCGCGAACGCTTGCCCCAGCGCAGGGACATCTCCATGGACTTGCGGGCCTCTTCGTAAGTGGCCGGGTACGGCGTGCACTCATCGAAGATCATCACGATGTCGGAACCCAGATCGTACTGGATCTCCATGGATTTCTCGGGGTCGAGGAAGATCTTCTCGCCGTTGATGGGGTGACGGAAGTGCACCCCCGCCTCGGTGATCTTGCGGATGTGTCCCAGGCTGAACACCTGGAAACCACCGGAGTCGGTCAGGATCGGGCCCTGCCAGTTCATGAAGTCATGCAGATCGCCGTGGGCGCGCATCACTTCCTGCCCCGGCCGCAGCCAGAGGTGGAAGGTGTTGCCTAGCAGGATCTGGGCACCGGTCTCACGCACCTCTTCCGGGGTCATCCCCTTGACGGTGCCGTAGGTGCCGACCGGCATAAAGGCCGGGGTCTGCACGGTGCCGCGCTCGAATACCAGCTGGCCGCGACGGGCACGGCCGTCAGTGGTTTTCAGTTCAAATTTCATTGCTACCTCGTTGCGTCAGAGAAACAGTCTGACAGTAGGGGGCCCGAGGGCCCGGTATAAAGGGCGCGGCTTATGCCAGCGCCCGGCGACGGGTGACGAACATCGCGTCCCCGTAGCTGAAGAAACGGTACTGCTCGGCCACGGCCGCCTGGTAGGCCGCCATCACGTTGTCGTAGCCGGCAAAGGCGCTGACCAGCATGATCAGAGTCGACTCCGGCAGATGGAAGTTGGTGACCATGGCATCGACCACCTGGAACTGGTAACCGGGGAAGATGAAGATGTCGGTGTCGCTGAAGAACGGCGCCAGCGGCTTGCCCTGGGCCAGGGTCACCTTGGCCGCGCTCTCGAGCGATCGCACCGAAGTGGTTCCCACCGCAATCACCCGGCCACCGCGGGCGCGCGTCGCGGCGATGGCGTCCACCACCTCCTGCGGCACCTCGGCATACTCCGAGTGCATGTGGTGATCTTCAATCTTGTCCACCCGCACCGGCTGGAAGGTGCCCGCCCCGACGTGCAGGGTGACGAACGCCGTTTCCACCCCCTTGGCACGAATTTTCTCGAGCAGCGGCTCATCGAAGTGCAGGCCGGCAGTCGGCGCCGCCACGGCACCCGGCTTCTGGTTGTAGACGGTCTGGTAGCGCTCCTTGTCGGCATCCTCGTCGGGACGGTCGATGTAAGGGGGCAGCGGCATGTGGCCGATGGCTTCCAGGATCTCCAGCACAGGGCGGGGGTCCAAGAAGTGGATCTCGAACAGGGCATCGTGACGGGCGCGCATCTCGGCTTCGACTTTCTCGCCGTCAGCCCCGCCATCCAGAATGAGCCGGGTACCGGGCTTGGGCGATTTGGAAGAGCGCACATGGGCCAGCACGCTGTGCTCGTCCAGCATCCGCTCCACCAGCACCTCCAGCTTGCCGCCGCTGGCCTTCTGGCCAAACATGCGCGCCGGAATGACACGGGTGTTGTTGAACACCAGCAGATCGCCGGGGTTGAGCTGGTCCAGCACATCCACAAATTGACCGTGGCGCAGTGCGCCAGTTTGACCATCGAGCTGCAACAGACGACTGGCGGTACGTTCCGTCATGGGATAGCGGGCAATCAGCTCGTCTGGCAGATCAAAATGAAAATCGGATACTTGCATCTTTCACCTCGGGGGGAATCGGCGGCTAGTCTAGTTATCCCCTTCTTCCAAGGCAACCCAAAAGACCAAAAACCCAAGGGAGACAAGGGATAGCGAGCAATTATGTGAAGCAGGGCCAGTTAAAAAACCTTTAAGGTTTTGTATTGACCCTGATCATGTTTTGCCGAGGGGGGCTGGGCTAGGGTGAAAGCAGATACACAAGGAGGCCCACCATGATGACCCTATCCGAGATCATGACTGAACACCCCTTCACCCTGGGTCCGGAAAACAGCGTCAAACAGGCGATGGATCTGATGCAGCAGGAGCGGATCCGCCACATCCCCATCGTTGACGAACAGCATCATCTGCTGGGCCTGGTTACCCTCTCCGACATCCTGGCCACCCGCGAGTCCAAACTGCTGCTGATCAATCCGGAGCGGGAGGCGGAGTTCACCGACAGCGTGCAGCTCGACGAGATCATGACCCGCCAGGTGGCTAGCGTGGATCCCCATGCCGGCATCAAGGAGGCGGCGCTCTACCTGCAACGACACAGATACGGCTGCCTGCCGGTACTCAAAGGGAGCAAGTTGATCGGCATCGTCACCGAGTCGGACTTCATTGCCGTCGCCATCAACCTGCTGGAACTGATGGAGGAGCAGGAGCCACCTGGCGACTTTTGATCTGAATTTCATGTAATAAAATTACAATAAAAGCGTTTTCAGCGTACTTGATCGGCAATAAAGCTGAAACCCTTTCATTTTGATTGAAAAATTACACCACAACCTTGCTTTGTGATCTGCATCACACTATCATGACCGTCATGCAATAGTTGCCGAGCGGAAGACGAGGGATTGTGCACCCGTCCTCTTCCTCTCATATGTCTGCAAGTTTGCACACCCCGTAGTTAGTCTTTGCTGTAAAGCTTTTGTTTATATAGCCATTCCTTGTTTGATGACCCGGCCTTGTCCTTGCGACGACGCCGGGATTTTTTTATCCGCGCGTTTCCCCTCCCCTCGCCCCGTGCGTGCCGGCGCCTGTGCGTCGCAAGGCAGCAACCCCTCACCTCTCTGCGGTTGGCAGACTGCCACTCGCCCCTTGAAAAGCCGAAGCCACGCACAGATGTTGAATCTCGACAAGGAGTTATCCCGGCATGCCGGCGATATTCATGTTAGGTACAGCAGCCATGGTTTATCTAATAAGTAGATTTAAGTGATTCAAAATTGCGGCTTTGATCGATTAGGAAAAGTCCCTATGATGAATCCATCGAAAGTTAAACGCCTCGTCCGGCACGACTCTTCAAACCCAGACGGGCATATGTACATCACCAAGGAGCAAATACATGTCTACCTACATCAACACTGAAATCAAGCCGTTCAACGCCACCGCCTACCACAATGGCAAATTCGTTCAGGTGTCTGACGCTGACCTGAAAGGCAAGTGGTCCGTGGTGTTCTTCTACCCGGCTGACTTCACCTTCGTCTGCCCGACCGAGCTGGGCGACCTGGCCGACAACTACGCCGAATTCCAGAAGCTGGGCGTCGAGATCTACTCCGTCTCCACCGACACCCACTTCACCCACAAGGCCTGGCACGACACTTCTGACACCATCCAGAAGATCCAGTACCCGATGATCGGCGACCCGACCGGCACCATCACCCGCAACTTCGGCGTGATGATCGAAGAAGCCGGTCTGGCTGACCGCGGTACCTTCGTCATCGACCCGCAAGGCATCATCCAGATCGTTGAAATCAACGCCGGCGGCATCGGCCGTGACGCCCTGGAGCTGCTGCGCAAGGTCAAGGCTGCCCAGTACGTTGCCGCTCACCCGGGTGAAGTGTGCCCGGCCAAGTGGAAAGAAGGCGACGCCACCCTGGCCCCGTCCCTGGATCTGGTAGGCAAAATCTAAGCCTCCCCGCTCTGAAGACCGGCCCACTCAAGGGCCGGTCTGCTTTCTGGCCTGACACAACGCCGACCCGCAATCAAAAGAAGGAATTCGAAGATGTTGGATACCAACCTCAAACAACAGCTGAACACCTATCTGCAGTACATCGTCAATCCCATCGAGATCAGCGTGTCCGGCAACGACAGCGACAAATCCGCCGAACTGCTGGCATTGGCCACAGAGATCAGCGAGATGTCCCCCAAGATTGCCATGACAGATGGCACTGCCGCTCGCAAGCCTTCCATGAGCGTCGCGCCGAAGGGCCAGGCCCCGCGCGTTCATTTTGCCGGCATCCCCATGGGTCATGAATTCACTTCCCTGGTCCTTGCCCTGCTGCAAAGCGGCGGTCACCCCTCCAAGGCCGATGCGGCCGTGCAGGAGCAGATCCGCAACCTCAAGGGCGAGTTCCACTTCGAGACTTACATTTCGCTCTCCTGCCACAACTGCCCGGACGTGGTGCAGGCCCTCAACCTGATGGCGACCCTGAACCCCGGCATCACCCACACCATGATCGACGGTGCCCTGTTCCAGGACGAGGTCAACGAGCGTCAGATCATGGCGGTACCAAACGTCTACCTGAACGGTCAGCCGTTCAGCCAGGGCCGCATTTCGCTCGAAGAGATCGTCGCCAAGCTCGACACCGGCGCCGCCGAACGCAAGGCTGAGGAGCTCAACGAAAAAGCGCCTTACGACGTACTGGTCGTCGGTGGTGGCCCGGCTGGCGCCGCCGCCGCCATCTATGCCGCTCGCAAGGGCATTCGCACCGCCATCGTCGCCGAGCGTTTCGGTGGCCAGGTGATGGACACCGTCGGCATCGAGAACTTCATCTCCGTGCCCTACACCGAAGGCCCCAAGCTGGCCGCGAGCCTGGAGCAGCACGTCAAGCAGTACGGCGTGGAAGTGATCACCGAGCAGCGCGCCGCCGCCATCAGCAAGGATGGCTACGTCAATGTGGATCTCGCCTCTGGCGCCACCTTGAAGAGCCGCGCCGTGATCCTGGCGACCGGTGCCCGCTGGCGCGACCTGAACGTGCCGGGCGAGCTCGAGTACCGCACCAAGGGCGTGGCCTACTGCCCGCACTGTGATGGCCCCTTCTTCAAGGGCAAGCGAGTCGCAGTGATCGGGGGCGGCAACTCCGGCATCGAGGCAGCCATCGATCTGGCTGGCATCGTCGAACACGTCACCGTGGTGGAGTTCGCCGACACCCTGCGTGCCGATGAGGTGTTGCAGAAGAAGGCCCGCTCCATGGGCAACATCGACATCATCATGAGCGCTCGCACCACCGAAGTGATCGGTGATGGCAGCAAGGTGGTGGGCATGGATTACGAAGATCGCACCACCGGCGAGATCAAGCATCTGGCGGTGGCCGGCATCTTCGTCCAGATCGGTCTGGTGCCGAACACCGAGTTCCTGAAAGGGAGCGACGTGGCCCTGACCCGCTTTGGCGAGATCGAGATCGACACCAAGGGCGCCACCTCCCTGCCCGGCGTCTACGCCGCAGGGGACGCCACCACGGTGCCGTTCAAGCAGATCATCATCTCCATGGGCGCCGGGGCGACCGCCGCACTGGGAGCGTTTGACTACCTCATTCGCAATCCGGCGCCGGAAGCGACCAAAGCTGACGCCGTCACCGCCTGATAGCCACCAGATGAACAAAAAGCCGACTCAGTGAGTCGGCTTTTTTTGTTGCTACGCACCCGCGACTCAGCCTGCCTTTGACTGCTGACCCTCATCCGATCCGGGTGTGGCATAGCTGGCGGGTACCGCCTCCCCCGCCAGATCCGTTCTCGGCTCCAGCTCCGCCGTCATCGGGGTATTGGGCGGCACCGGGATGAACACCTGATGATCGGCCAGCGGAATGGGGGCCCGTTGCCGCTTGCGCCAGCCGAGATACCCTGTCAGCAGCAGGCCACAGAGAGCAAAGTAGACGAACAGTCCCTCTGGCCCGAACTGCGCCATGACAAAAGGCGCCAGCAGCGGCCCGGTCATGGCCCCCAGGCTGTAGGCGAGCAGCAACCCCTGATTGGCCCCCAGCACCTGGTCCGGGCGCAGCTCGTCACAGGCGTGGCTGAGGCTCAAGGGATAGATAGAGAACGCCATGCCGCCCAGCAGGAACACCAGGCCCCCCATCAGTGGCTCGCGCCAGCCGGCGGGCAGCAGCACCATCAACAGGGCCAGCAGCGCCAGCACGGCGCCGAGCAGCAGGATCACCAGCCGCCTGTCGTAGCGATCGGAGAGACGACCTATGGGGTACTGCAGGCACATGCCCCCCAGGATCACCAATGCCATCATGTCCGCCACCTTGGAGAGCGACGAACCGCTGTCGGTAAAATAGAGCGGCAGCAGACCGTAGATGGCCCCGAGGATAAGGCCGGAGGTAAAGCTGCTGCCCATCCCCGCCGGGGTGAGGCGCACCAGCTCCAGCACGCCGACCGGCTGGGGTGCCACCATGGCCGGGGTCGCCACCCGGGAAATCGCCAGCGGGATCACCGACAGGGTCGCCGCCATGGCGCACAGGGCGAACGGGGTCAACACCATGGGATCCACCCACTTGAGCAGCAGTTGCCCCATGGCCAGGGAGCCGTAGAGCAGGATCATGTAGAGGGACATCAGCCGGCCCCGGTTGGCCGGCGTGCTGGAGACCAGCATCCAGGACTCCAGCACCACGAACAGACCGCCGGTGGCAAAGCCCCCCACCAGCCGCAGCGCCGCCCAGCTCAGCGGCTCCACCACCATGCCGTGCAGCAGAAACAGAAAGCAGAGCAGGGAGGCATAGGCCGCATAGGCCCGGATGTGGCCCACCCGGATGATGAGGCGGGCATTGACGAAGGCCCCCAGCACCAGACCGCCGAAGTAGGCGGCCGATACCAGGCCGATGGCCTGGGCCGATACCTGCTCGGCAGACAGGCGCACCGTCAGCAGGGTGTTGAACATGCCGTGGCCCAGAATGAAGATCACCAGACTGGTCAGGGGTGAGAGGAACCTTGCGAGTGTCATGGGGTCTCCCTGATTGGCTCAATCGTGAGCAAAACAACCATGGTACCGTCTGCTTCCCGCCCACTTCAACCCGAGCGCCCCGCCAGGGCGCGGACCGCGGGCTATGCTTGCTGGGTAGCCCATGATGGAGCGTCCCATCATGGTCATCACAGTGGAGACAGCCGACATGAAACCAGCCCTGCTTTTGGCCAGCCTGCTCTTTACCGGCAGCGCCCTCGCCTTTCACTGCCCCGCCGACATGAAGAAGATCGATGATGCCCTCGCCGCCAAACCCGCCCTCAGCGCCGACAAACTGGCCGAGGTGAAGAAGCTGCGCGCCGAGGGGGAAGTCCTGCACAAGGCGGGCAAGCATCAGGAGTCCGTCGATACCCTGGCCAAGGCGATGGCCATGCTGGGGTTGAACAAGAGTTAGCGCAGGCACCACAGCCCACCGCTGCGAACAGCATCAGCCATGCCCTTGCGGGCCCTCGCCACCGGTGGCAAGGGCCCGCTGTTTATCTGGGCCCCTTGCTACCCCCGACTGCTACACCCGACCGCTGTAGAGCAGGGTGTCGTAGTTGAAGGCAATCACGCCATCGACCGCATGGCGGGCAAATTCCCGCGCGATCAGCGCCGTCAGCGCGGCATGGGCTTGCGAGCCGGCCACCGGGGCATAGGAAGAGGAGTTGAGCCGCCCCAATACTCCGTCAAGATCGAACAGCTGGCGGTTGGCGAAACGATCGAGCCGGTACTCCCCCTCGAAGAAGGCCTGAAAATCCTCTTCACCCAGATTGCGGTGATTGACCTCCTCATAATCCCCCGAATAGGTGCGCAGGCCCGCTTCATAAGCCTTGAGAAATGGGGTGTCGGTCAGCCGGTCGTTCCAGATGAGGGCGACCCGGCCACCGGGTCTGAGCAGCCGCCGGCACTCCTTCTTGAAGGCGGCGCGATCAAACCAGTGAAACGCCTGCGCCACCGTCACCAGATCCACCGACCCGTCTGCCAGACCGGTGGCTTCGGCACTGCCATCCCGCCATTCGATATTGGTCACTGACTGCAGCTGGTGCCGGGCCGCCCCGCGCATCTCCGCATTTGGCTCGACCGCCCAGACCCGCGCCACCCGGGGGGCCAGCAGTGCGGTCAGGATGCCGGTGCCGGCCCCGATATCGGCCACCCGAGCAGCCGGCCCCATGGCCAACTCGCTGGCCAGAAAATCGAGCAGGGCGGCAGGATAACTTGGCCGATATTTCACATAGGCCTCGACCCGGGTCGAGAATCGCTGGGTACTGTCCATTGCCACTCCTTGTGCTGGATCTGTGCGGGATCAGGGCCGAATCAATCGCCCCGCCACTCATCCTGCCCCGAACGCAACCGGCAAGGCAACCACCCCGTCATGGCGGCCGGCATCATCGCCATTCACGCCACGGCCGGAGTCAGCCGATGCGCCGGCCTTGTGCATCCACCACCTGCTCTCCATCTTCCTTGCTGAAGGCTCCTTGCTGAGGGGACGGCAGAATATCCAGTACCACTTCTGACGGGCGGCACAGCTTGGTGCCAAGCGGGGTCACCACGATGGGCCGGTTGATCAGGATGGGGTGCGCCAGCATGGCATCGATCAGTTCATCGTCGCTGAACTTGTTCTCGGCCAGTCCCAACGCCTCATAAGGGGGCACGTTCTGGCGCAGCAGGCCGCGAACCGGTATACCCATGGCGGCAATCAACGCCAGCAGCGTCTCGCGGCTCGGTGGTGTCTCCAGATAGTGGATAACGGTAGGTTCAACACCTGAGTTGCGGATAAGCGCCAGCGTATTGCGGGAAGTGCCGCAGGCCGGGTTGTGGTAGATGGTGATGTGGGTATCATTCATGATGGGTTCTCTGGGTTGGTATAAGAGCGCTTCATGCGCAGGGCGACATTGACCAGGGCGATCAGTACGGGCACCTCCACCAGCGGGCCGATCACCCCGGCAAAGGCCTGATCCGAGCTCAGCCCGAACACCGCGATGGCGACGGCAATGGCCAGCTCGAAGTTGTTGCCGGTGGCGGTAAAGGCGATGGAGGCATTCTTGTCATAGGGGATGCCCAGTTTCTTGCCCACCAAGAAGCTGGTGAAGAACATCAGCACGAAGTAGACCACCAGGGGCACCGCGACCCGCAGCACATCCATGGGCAGTTCGACGATCATCTCCCCCTTGAGGCTGAACATCAGCACGATAGTGAGCAGCAGCGCGATCAGCGTGATGGGGGAAATTGCCGGAATAAAACGCTCGGTGTACCACTTTTCCCCTTTCGCCTTGACCAGATAGTGACGGCTCAGGAAGCCTGCGAGGAAGGGAATGCCCAGATAGATCAGCACGCTTTGCGCGATATCCAGCATGGTGATATCCACCGCAAAGCCCTGCAGGCCAAACAGCGGCGGCAGCACGGTAATAAACAACCAGGCCATCAGGCTGTAGGTGAGGATCTGGAACGCGCTGTTGAGCGCCACCAGGCCGGCGCCGTACTCCTTGCTGCCGCCGCCGAGATCGTTCCACACCAGCACCATGGCGATGCAGCGCGCCAGACCTATCAAGATGAGCCCCACCATATAGCCAGGCTGATCGTGCAAAAACACCAAGGCAATAGCGAACATCAAGATGGGGCCAACCAGCCAGTTCATCACCAGCGAGAGGGTGATGGCGCGGCGATCCCGGGTCATGGCCCCCATGGTGGCGTAATTCACCTTGGCCAGCGGTGGATACATCATCAGGATAAGGCCGATGGCCAAAGGTATATTGGTAGTCCCAACCGACATGGCCTCGTTCCACTGGGCAGCCTGAGGGAACAGATAGCCAATCCCAACCCCGATGGCCATGGCGACAAAGATCCAGAGGGTCAGATTGCGGTCTAGAAAACGCATTTTTTTGCTGACGGGCAGATCGCAGCAGGCATTGGTACTCATGAAAAGACTCCCAGAAGGGTAACGAATGGCGGGCAGACAGTGCCCTTACTCTTTATCACAACAGGCGGGCAGACAGTGCCCTTACTCTTTATCACAACAGGCAGGCGCACAGAGGGGCTCGACACCTCCCACCCCGCAGGCTTCCGGATGACCGGCGCAGCACTCTTCGGTGAGATAACCGATCAAATCGAGCATCAGGGGAATGTTGGCGCGATAGCGCAAGAAACGCCCCTCCTGCTCCACCGATAGCAAACCCGCGTGCAACATGGCCTTGAGGTGAAACGAGAGGGTATTCGGGGCGATGTCGAGCTCGCTGGCAAGCTGTCCGGCCACCATGCCTTCCAGACCCGACTTGACCAGCAGGCGCCACACATCGAGACGAATGCCGGACGCGAGGGACTCAAACACCTTGGTAGCGATCGCTTTGTTCATGCAAACCTCCGTCTATCTCTGCATAAATTCAACTATACAAGAAACATTGAAGCATTCAAACTCCCCCCGCCATTTCAGCGCCATCGTCCCCGCCAATAAAAAGGGCCTTGCGCATGCAAGGCCCTTGGTCTCTCTGTTCGAGTCGAGATGACTCTGCCCTTACTTGGCGTAATCCTCGGTCGGGATGCAGGAGCAGAACAGGTTGCGATCGCCGTAGACGTCGTCGATGCGGTTGACCGACGGCCACAACTTGGCGGCGCGCACAGCTTCCGACGGGAACACCGCCTCGGCGCGGCTGTAGCCACGGGACCACTCAGCGTCCATCACGTCATCCTGGGTGTGCGGGGCATGGACCAGCGGGTTGTCGGTGAGGCTCCACTGCCCATCCTGTACCTTGGCAATCTCGGCGCGAATGGCGGTCATGGCCTCCACGAAGCGGTCCAGCTCGCGCTTGGATTCCGACTCGGTCGGCTCGACCATCAGGGTACCCGCTACCGGGAAGCTCATGGTCGGCGCGTGGAAGCCGTAGTCCATCAACCGTTTGGCCACGTCCATCTCGCTGATGCCGGACGCCTCTTTGAGCGGGCGGATATCCAGGATGCACTCGTGAGCCACCCGACCGTTACGGCCGGAATAGAGCACCGGGAAGGATTCACCCAGCTTCTTGGCCAGGTAGTTGGCGTTGAGGATGGCCACCTGAGTGGATTTCTTCAGCCCCTCATCTCCCAGCATGGCGATGTACATCCAGCTGATGGGCAGGATGCTGGCCGAGCCGAACGGTGCCGCCGACACGGCGCCGTTGTTGCGGCTCTCCTTGTCGGTCTTGACCACGGCGTGACCGGCCACGAACGGCGCCAGGTGTTTCTTCACGCCGATGGGGCCCATGCCCGGGCCGCCACCGCCGTGAGGAACGGCGAAGGTCTTGTGCAGGTTGAGGTGGGAAACATCTGCCCCGATAAAGCCCGGAGCAGTGAGGCCCACCTGGGCGTTCATGTTGGCGCCGTCCAAATAGACCTGACCACCGTGCTGGTGAACGATGTCGCACACCTCCTTGATGGTCTCCTCGTACACTCCGTGGGTGGAGGGGTAGGTCACCATCAGACAGGAGAGTTGATCCCCCGCCTCGGCGGCCTTGGCGCGCAGGTCGTCCAGATCCACGTTGCCCGATTTGTCACAGGCGGTGACGATGACCCGCAGGCCCGCCATCTGGGCGGAGGCAGGGTTGGTACCGTGAGCGGACGCCGGAATGAGGCAGATATCGCGATGCCCCTCGCCACGGGACTCGTGGTACTTCTTGATGGCGAGCAGACCGGCGTATTCGCCCTGGGCACCGGAGTTGGGCTGCATGCAGACCGCATCGTAACCGGTCACCTTCACCAGCCAGTTTTCAAGGTCGGCCAGCAGCAGCTGATAGCCCTTGGCCTGGGCCAGCGGGGCGAACGGGTGCAGCTTGCCAAACTCGGGCCAGGTCACCGGGATCATCTCGGCGGTGGCGTTGAGCTTCATGGTGCAGGAGCCCAGGGAGATCATGGCGTAGTTGAGGGCCAGATCCTTGGCTTCGAGACGGTGGATGTAGCGCAGCATCTCGGTCTCGGAGTGGTACTTGTTGAACACCTCGTGGGTCAGCACGGCGTCGGTGCGCAGCAGATCCTGCGGGACGGCGTGATGGGCCTGGGCCGCCTTGTCGAGGGCCTCGATGTCCAGGCCGTGGCCTGTGCCCAGGAACAGTTCGAACAGCTCGGCCACATCGCCACGGGTGGTGGTTTCAGAGAGCGACACGCCCACCGCGCCGTCCAGATCCGCACGCAGGTTGATGCCGAGCCCCTCGGCCTTGGCGATCAGTGCGGCCTTGTCGGCAGTCTGAACGGTAAGGGTATCGAACCAGCTGGCATGCTTGAGGGCCACGCCCTTGGCCTTGAGGCCGAGCGCCAGAATGGTGGTCAGACGGTGCACGCGGGAGGCGATGGTTTTCAGCCCCACCGGGCCGTGGTAGACGGCGTAGAAGCTCGCCATGTTGGCCAGCAGCACCTGAGCGGTACAGATGTTGGAGTTGGCCTTCTCGCGGCGGATATGCTGCTCGCGGGTCTGCATCGCCATGCGCAGCGCGGCCTTGCCGCGGGCATCCTTGGAAACACCGATGATGCGGCCCGGCATGGAGCGCTTGTAGGCATCGCGAGTGGCAAAGAAGGCGGCGTGCGGGCCACCGTAGCCCATGGGCACGCCGAAGCGCTGGGCCGAGCCCAGCACCACGTCGGCTCCCAGCTCGCCCGGGGATTTGAGCAGCAGCAGGGAGAGCAGGTCGGCGCTGACACAGGCCAGCCCTTTCTGAGCCTGCACGGCGGCGATAAGCGCCCGCAGGTCTTTCACTTCACCCGTGGTTGTGGGGTACTGGAACAGGGCACCGAACACCTCTTCTGCGCAGGCCTGTGCGGCCGGGCCGACGGCCACGTCAAAACCGAAGTGAACCGCCCGCTCCTTGACCACATCGATCACCTGCGGGTGCACGTCGTCGGCCACGAAGAAGAGGTTGGACTTGGACTTGGCCATCCGCTTGGCCAGCGCCATCGCCTCGGCGGCGGCGGTCGCTTCATCCAGCAGGGAGGCACTGGCCAGATCCATGCCGGTCAAGTCCAGGGTCAGCTGCTGGAAGTTGAGCAGAGCTTCGAGACGGCCCTGCGCCAGCTCGGGCTGGTACGGGGTGTAGGCGGTGTACCAGCCCGGATTTTCCAGCACGTTGCGCAGGATGACGTGGGGCACATGGGTATCGTGATAGCCCATGCCGATGTAGCTCTTGGCTACCTTGTTCTGGGCGGCATAGCCCTTGAGCTTGGCCAGCGCTTCCACCTCGGTCATGGAGGCGCCGATGCCGAGCGGACCCGGCCGGCGAATGGCGGCGGGGACGGTCTGCTCAATCAGATCATCCAGGCTCTCGGCGCCCACTACGGCCAGCAGGGCGCGCAGATCTTCCTCACCCGGCCCGATGTGACGGCGGATGAAATCGGTTTTTTGCTCGAGTTCAAACAGTGACTGGGTCATTTCCCTATTCCTGATAAAAAGTCCTGATAACTAAGTGCCTGACAGCCGGCCTCGGCCGGCTTCACTCATGTTCGGCTGGCAGGGTGGCCCCTGCCGGCACCGGATGTCGCTCATAGCGACAGGGGGTCGTCTTGCGGCTGACCGGGTTGCGGCGGGCAAACCGGTGCGGACGACTTCACCCTCGCCGGTCGGCCCCCAGGCCGACGGGCACCTATACAAGCGGGCCCTGCGCATTGGCAGGGCCCGGGGGCATTACTCTTCGTCCACCACGTTCTGGTAGCCTTCGGCATCCAGCAGGTTGGCGAGCTCGCCCGCGTCGTCCAGCTTGATGCGGAACAGCCAGCCGGCACCGTAGGGGTCGGAGTTGACCAGCTCGGGGCTGCCTTCCAGCTCTTCGTTGACGGCCAGGATCTCGCCGCTCACCGGGCTGTAGATGTCAGAGGCGGCCTTGACCGACTCGGCCACGGCGCAGTCATCACCGGCACCGACCTGTTTGCCCACTTCCGGCAGATCGACGAACACCATGTCACCCAGCAGCTCCTGGGCGTGCTCGGTGATGCCGACCACGGCCTCGCCGTTGGCTTCGACACGGATCCACTCGTGGGAGGTGGCATATTTCAGTTCGCTCGGGATATGGCTCATTTGTGCTTCCTTTATTCACTTGGATCACTTGTCCCGGCGCGTTCGACAGACGTTGCCGGGGCAAGGGGGTCTGGCGAAGGGCAGCCCCTTCGCCGCAATGGGTCGTTACACCAGCTTCTGGCCGTTGCGCACGAAAGCCGGCTTGGTCACTTTGACGGTGACCAGCTTCTTGCGGATCTCCACCGAGGCCTGTTCACCGATATCACGGGGCACCCGCGCCAACGCAATACTGTACCCCAGGGTGGGCGAGAAAGAGCCGGAGGTGATCACACCTTCCCGCTCTTCTCCAGCGGCGGTGGTGAAAGTGACCGGCATGCCGCTGCGCAGTACGCCCTTCTCTTCCATCACCAGGCCCACCAGCTTGGGCTGGCTGCCGGCGGCTTTCTGGGCTTCCAGCGCGGCGCGACCGATGAACTGGCGATCGCTCGGTTCCCAGGCGATGGTCCAGGCCATGTTGGCGGCAAGGGGAGAGACGGTTTCGTCCATGTCCTGGCCGTAGAGGTTCATGCCGGCCTCGAGGCGCAGGGTGTCACGGGCACCCAGGCCGCAGGGTGCCACGCCGTTGTCCAGCAGCGCCTGCCACAGATCGCACGCCAGCTCTTGCGGCACCACGATCTCGTAGCCGTCTTCACCGGTATAGCCGGTGGTGGCGATGAAGAGCTCGCCGGCCTGCACGCCGAAGAAGGGCTTCATGCCTTCCACTGCGGCATTCTGCTCGGCGCTGAACACCTTGGCCGCCTTGGCCTTCGCGTTGGGGCCCTGCACCGCGATCATGGCGAGCTCGGGGCGCTCGGTCACGGTCACCCCGAAGTCCTGGGCGTGGTGGCGGATCCAGGCCAGATCCTTCTCACGGGTGGCGGAGTTGACCACCAGGCGGTAGAAGGTCTCGCCAAGGTAATAGGTGATGAGGTCATCGATGACACCGCCTTCCGGGGTCAGCATGCCGCTGTAGAGGGCCTTGCCGAAGACGGTGAGCTTGGCCACGTCGTTGGCCAGCAGGTGTTGCAGGAAGGCTTTGACCCGCTCGCCGGTCAAATCGACGATGGTCATGTGAGAGACGTCGAACATGCCGGCATCGGTGCGCACCTGATGGTGCTCTTCCAGCTGTGAGCCGTAGTTGATGGGCATTTCCCAACCGTGGAAGTCCACCATCTTGGCGCCGGCTTCCAGGTGCTTGGGATGCAGTACTGTAGTCTGGATCATCGCTGTGTTTCCTTAAGCGTTCGCGACAACACTCACGCATCGCTCGCCCGGCAGCCACCATCCGGCTATCTACCTGGGTGGCAGCAAGCGACGTGCCTGAGTCTGTGCTCGTTCCGGCCCCGCAGGGCAAGAGTGATTCCTTGAACGCAGCGGATTATAAGCCAAGCGGACGCGCATGCCGCTCAAAAAAAACTAATCCACCGCCAGTAAATAGACCCCAGACACTAAGGTAAAAACAGCGATAAAAACAGACAAAACCCGGCAATGGCGATATTAAATTTCGATTTTTACCGTTTCGTCACAATTTGGAGAAAAACGTTTCGCTGACTGCCCAGATTAAAGGCTGATGCCCAAACCGGGTCATCAGCCTCATCACATTAGTTTTGTTGTGAAAACAGCCGGGTATTATTAGATTTTTTCACCCTTGGCCAGGGCAGGCAGCTGGCCTTCCAGCCCCATGGCAGCCCGGATCACCCTCTTACTTCAGCCGGGTCGGCAAATTGTTCCCCTTGGCCAAGGCCGGCAACTCACCCTCTAACCCCATGGCGGCCCGGATCACGCTTTGCTTGAGCGGCGTCAGCAGATCGAAGGCGCACAGCCCGGCCCCACGCACCAGCTTCTTGAGCGGGTTGCTACCGGCGAACAACCGCTTGAGCCCCTCCATCGCCGCCAGCATGCTGGCGGCCTCGCTCTTGCGCCAGCGCTCGTAGCCACGCAGGTTGGCGAGCCGGCCGATGTCCTTGCCCGCCCCCTGATTGCGCAGGATTTGCTCGGCCAGGGCGGCGGCATCCAGCAGTCCCAGGTTGACCCCCTGCCCCGCCAGCGGGTGGATGGTGTGAGCAGCATCCCCCACCAGTACCAGCCGCTCGCGGGCAAAGTCGCGGGCATAGCGGGCGGTGAGCGGGATGGCGCTGCGCACCCCTGCCACCTTGCACAACCCCAGCCGGCCGTCGAACGCGGTGGTGAGCTGGCGGTTGAACTGCTCTTCATCGCACTGACAGAGCGCCTCGGCCCGGGCCGCTGGCACCGACCAGACGATGGAGCAGAGATCCGGTTGCCACAGGGGCAGGAAAGCGAGCGGCCCCTCGGGGGTGAAGATCTGACGCGCCACCGCCTCGTGGGGCTCGGCACAACGCACCGTCGCCACCAGCGCGTGGTGGCCGTAATCCCAACTGGTGAGCGGGATGTCGGCCTGCCGGCGCACCCAGGAGTGGGCGCCATCGGCCGCCACCACCAGCTTGGCCGACAGCGCGCGGCCATCTTCCAGCAGCAGCAGGGAGCCCGCCTCGCCGCTTTGCAGGCTGCTCGCCCGGGCCGGGCTCAGCAGCTGGATATTGTCGCCATCGAGGATCGCCTCCAGCAGCGCCAGCTGGATGACCCGGTTCTCGACGATGTGGCCGAGCTCGGACTGGCGCAGGCTGGCGGCATCAAAGGCGATCCGGCCAAAGCTGTCCTGCTCCCACACCTCCATCTGCCCGTAGGGCTGCAGGCGGCGCGCCTCGATCCCGCGCCAGGCGCCTACCTGCTGCAGGATGCGCTGACTGGCGAGACTCAGGGCACTGACCCGGTTGTCCGGCGCCTCGTCAAGCGCGGGCTCCGGCAGCTGGCCCTCAATCACGGCGACCTTGAGCGCACTTCCCTTGAGCGCGGCGGCGAGCCCCAGGCCCACCATGCCGCCCCCTACAATCACCACATCCACGTTTTGCATCTGCATCGTTCTATATCCTTTCAGGGCTGATCGCCGGGATCAGCGAGGGGACGCCCGAAGGCGCACCCGTTCAATACCCATGACGTCACCTCGCCTCAGGGGCGGCACACATCGGCGACAAAGCCCAGGGTGCGGGAGGCCAGCGGCGCCTTTAGGCAGCTCAGCCGCCCCATCAGGGAGAGCGCCAGGTTGCGGCCTGCCACCAGCGGGTCATGATCATTGGAGAAGAGCTGGGCCAGCGAAGAGGTGAGCCAGACCGTCTGGGCCTGATCCCCCTTGCGCTGCTGCCAGTAGCCACTGAGCACCTCAAAGCTGCCGATATCCTCCCCCGCCGTCAGCGCCCGGCCCACCGCCCGGGTGAGCAGGTCCAGATCGCGCATGCCGAGGTTGAAGCCCTGACCGGCAATGGGGTGCAGCAGATGGGCGGCGTTGCCCACCAGCACGGTGCGCTGGGCCAGCGGGTAGTCGGCCACCGTCAGCACCAGCGGATAGACGTGGCGCTGACCGGTTTGCAGGAAGCGACCGAGGCGCCAGCCGAAGGCCTGTTGCAGGCGGGCCAGAAACGCGGCGTCATCGAGCGCCATCAAGGCTGGCGCCTCATCCCGTGCCACGCTCCAGACCAGGGAGGAGAGCCCGTCCTGCATCGGCAGCAGGGCCAGCGGCCCTCCTTGGGTGAAACGCTCGAAAGCCCGTCCGGCCGGATCTTCGGCCGTCTTCACGGTGGCGATGATGGCGCTCTGGCCGTAGTCGTGGCGGCTCACCGCCAGCTTGCACTGCTGGCGCACGAAGGAGTTGCCGCCATCGGCCGCCACCAGCAGGCGGGTCTGATAACGCTCGCCACCGGCCAGGGTCAGGTTAACCCCCTCCGCCAATGGCTCCACGCGCTCGAGCTGGGCCGGACACAGCATGCGGATCTGCGGGCAGGCGGCAATCCCCTGCTGCAACGCAATGCCCGCCGCCGACAGCTCGATCACCTGGCCAAGGGCTGGCAGGCCATACTCCTCCGCCGTCAAGCCGGCCTGACCGAAGTGGCCCCGATCCGACACATGAATCTGGCTGATGGGGCTGCAATGGGGAGCAAAACGGGACCAGAGCCCGTGCCGGGCCAGCGCTTCGCAGGTGCCGGCGGAGAGCGCGATGGCGCGGGCATCGAAGCCGGGATGCGCATTGAGCTCGGGGGCGCTCGCCTCCAGCAGCAGGATCTGCAGGGGCTTGGGCCCTGGCAGGGCCGCGAGGGAGAGCGCCAGCACGGCGCCGCTCATTCCACCACCGACGATGGCCACATCGACGTGGTTCAGATCAGATTGAGACATGAGATGAGGGAAAAGACTGAAAACGTGGGGTCATGCTAACACAAAGCGTGGGGTCGGGATGCGAAGCCACGGGCAAAAAAGCGCAGTCTCTGTCGTCACTTGCCTCATCACGGCGGGCCGGCGCAGGCAACATCCAGATGTAAAAAGAGCGCCACCAGGCGCTCTTTATCAAGTTCGGCCGACTCAGTGCAGGGTCGGCGGCGTGCTCGGGGCATCCGGCCGCTTGCCGAACTCCTCGAAGCTCATCATCACCCCGAGGCGCACGTGCTCGTAGAGCACCAGGAAGGAGGCTTCGTTCTCTTCATCTTCCTGATCGAACTCGGCGGAGACCTGGGTGATGCTGGCGATGTCCTGGATCATCTCCTGCAGCTCTTCGGAAGCCTTGGAGAGCTCCTGCTGCACCACGCCGAAACCGGCCAGGAAGGCCTGGGACCAATCCACCAGCGAGTCGATGCGCTCGTCGAGCGGCGCTTCGTCGCTCGGCAACAGCAGCTCGACCCCTTTCTGGGCCATCAGGCTCTCGATCACCTGGTGATAGAGATCGGTCATCACCTGGCGCACCGGGGCCGGCAGACCGAAACCGTCATTGACCAGATCATTGAAATGGGGCAGCCAGCTCTTGTCGTCCAGTGCCACACCACCGCACACCAGACCGCAGATCACGCCATGGGCCTCTACAGCCGTTGCCATCAGCTCATGCTGCTCCATCAGGTCGGCCACGGCCGCGTATTTCAGGGGGTTCGTTTTGCTCATCGAAGATCCGCTCAAAGTTCAGGCAAATATGCAGAATTAATGGTCAGGATCCTAGCATTCTCCCCCTTCCAGAGCCAGCAAGGCCTTGAAACTTCTGCATCTGCGCTATATAGTCCCGCCCAGTTGTCCACGTGGATAAAGGCGGAAATCAGCTCCGCCGTATTGAGGAAGGCATGAGCACAGAGGCCGTAGAAATCGTCATTTTGGGACGTCCCTACAAAGTATCCTGTCCCCTGGGACAGCAGGATGCGCTGCGCCAGGCCGCCGACCAGCTGACTGATAAACTCATCGAGCTGCGTCAACGCTCCAAGGTCTCCAGCAACGAACAGCTGGCGGTGATGGCAGCGCTCAATTTTTGCCATGAGCTCTGCCTTGAAAAAGAGAAAAATCACCAATACTCTGAGACCATGGACAAGCGGATCAAGATGCTGCAACGCACCATCGAAGCGGCCTTGATCGAGCACGGACAATATGGCGAATCCAGCGACGAAGGCCTGCAGCCCTAATCGTCCACCGTTTTAAAATTCCCTGGGGTGTTTGTCAGCCGGTTCAAGTCCCCGAGCCGATATTCATACCAAACAGGGGATCTGCCTTCTGGCTATTGCGCATGCTCGGCACGACCGAGAAGCCTGCGGTCAGATCCGATCCCCGCCTTGAACCGACGGTTCAAGGGCCCAAACCGGCAACGGCATCTCCGGGGTACCAACAGCAAAAAGCCCGTCACCAACGTGACGGGCTTTTTCTTTATCTCCTGCGCCATCCGCTCTCCGCTGCCGCTGCAACCCTTCGACACTGCCCGCAGCGCCAGTCACACCAGAAGCGGCCCATAAAAAACCCGCCGGCTTGGGCGGGTCTTTTCTAGCGCTCGGCTCAGACAGCCATCTGTTGATGGGGTGAGCCGTGGTGGCGCAGCCAGAGGAAGCTCAGCGCCACGATCAGCACCATCAGTGTCATGATGGCCCCCAGAGTCACCTGCCCTTCCATCGGGAAGCAGGCTGCCAGCAGCGTCACGATACCGGCCCCCAGGTTCTGCATGCCGCCGAGGATGGCACCGGCGGTGCCCGCCTGACCCGGGAAGGGTTCGATGGCGCAGGAGGTAGCGGTCGGATAGAGGATGCCGCTGCCGATGAAGTAGACGGCGGCGCCGCCAACCAGGGAGGCCGCACTCACTACCCCGAACAGACCCGGCAGCAGGATGATCAGCGACCCCAGCGCCAGGAAGACGATGCCAAGGCGCATCAGCTTACCCTGACTCAGGCGAAAACTGAGCTTGGCAGAGAGCCAGGCACCGAACAGATAACCGGGCAGCGGCAGCACGAACAGCACGCTGACGGTGCGGGCACTCAACTTGAGCACATCGCCGAGCAGCACGCCGGCCGCCGCCTCGAACACCGCCAGGCCGGCAAAAGTCGCCATCAGGCAGAGCAGGTTGCCCTGAAAGCGCGGATTGCCGAGTACGTGGCGATAGGCGGCACCGACTCGCAGCGGCTGTTGGCGTGCGGTCGCCGGCAGCGTCTCAGCAAACCAGGCCAGCAGCGCCAGGGTCGTTACCGCACCGAAGCCGAACAGGAACCAGTACCCGGCACGCCAGTTGAACAGCTCGGTCAACCAGCCGCCCAGCACCGGCGCCAACAGCGGGGAGAAGATCACCCCCATGCTCACCAGGCTGTTGGCCCGGTTGAGCTCGGCGCCGCTGTAGCGATCGCGCATCACGGTCCGGCTCATGGCGCCACCCGCTCCGGTGCCCAGCCCCTGAATGAAGCTGCCCACCAGCAGCGCCATGAAGCTTGGGATCAACTGAATGGTCAGGGTGCCCACCAGAAACACCATCATGCCGATCAGCAGGATGGGGCGACGGCCGATGCGATCCGACAGCGGGCCGTAAACAAACTGGGAGAGCCCGTACGGGATCAGGTAACAGGCCATCACCGCCTGCAACTGGCCGGAGGCCACGTTGAAGTCCCCCGCCATCATGGGAATGGAGGGCACATACAGGGTCTGGGTCATCTGGCCCACAGCGACCATCAGAATGGTCAGAAAAAACAGCGGATAAAAACTGTGCCGATACATATCTCAGTCCCGAAAATCATCAAAAAGCTGCCGCACCCCTGGCAGAAACCTGCAGAGGGGATCCAAAAACACAGAGTCAATCAAAGGTGAAAATACAAGGCGGAGAACCCGCACCGGCCGGGAGCAGGACACTCCCTAGGCTTGCGGTGATCTTAGTGATTCAGATCACGAAAAACGAACGAATCTTTATAATCAGCTTTCCCTAGTTTTTCTAATGTGACGGGGTTTTTAGTCCCGTCAGCAATAAAAATCAACGCGTTACCATCTGCTGGGCCTGTTTGACCAGATCCTCCGGCTTCTCGTTGCGCGGCGGTATGGTGATCCCCTTCTGGCAGGCGGGCTTCTCTGCCATCCGGTCCATCCAGGCTTGCAGATGCGGCAACCCCTCGATGGAGATACCACTCCAGTCATGAATGCGCACCCAGGGCCAGGTAGCGATGTCGGCGATGCTGTACTCGTCGGCCAGATATTCGTGATGGGCCAGATGGCTGTCGAGCACCTCGAACAGACGGAGCCCCTCCTTCTGGTAGCGCTCGATGGCGGCCGGGATCTTCTCCGGGAAGTAGCGATAGAAGACGTTGGCCTGCCCCATCATGGGACCGACCCCGCCCATCTGGAACATCAACCACTGGATGGCCTGGGAGCGGCGTTTGGGATCTGCCGGCAGCAACTTGCCCGCCTTCTCCGCCAAATAGAGGAGGATGGCGCCGGACTCGAACACGGCGAAGTCACCATTATCCCGATCGACGATGGCCGGGATACGGCCGTTGGGGTTGATGGCCAGAAACTCGGGCTTCTTCTGATCCAGCGCCGACAGATCGAGCGGGATCACCCGATAGGGCAAGCCCAGCTCTTCCAGGGCAATCGCCACCTTGAAGCCGTTGGGCGTAGCGGCGGTATAAAAGTCGATCATCATGAACTCCTTGTGATTCACACATTGGTGCAGAGACGGCCACAGCCTCGCTCATGCGAGACGACAACGGACACAGAGCGGATGCCGCACCGGCATTTGCTCCGATGCCTGCATGGCAAAGCGGCACAATACTGGTCAGTTATGACAAATATTGTGCCGCTTGAACAGCCCGGACGCATGGAGGATCGTGACTAGTTGCACAGCCCCATGGGTTGGCGCTGGCGCAGCAGGATCAGGCGGGACAAGAGCGGGAAGTAGGACTCCAGTTTGCTCAGCAGCACCCGGCTGCAGGCGGGATCGGCGAGTTCCGACTCTTCCAGCACTATGCCGTTTGAGACGAAGTAGAAGCGCGGGTCACGCACGTCCGGCCCCTGAATGGTGAGGGTGGCATCGCCTTTGCGCATCAGCAGCGGCAACACCGGCAACCCGAACGTATCGCTGTTGCGCTGCCAGGCAAACTCCGGCCAGGCCGCATCGCCATCGAGCAGCAAGATCGCCGCCTCTTCTTTGCCTGGCTGCCATTGGCAAGGCTGGGCAATGCTCACCTCGTTGAAGTAGTCGCCATATCCGGTCGATGCGCGCAAGGCAGCCAGCAGCCCCTGGGTAGTGATTGCCGACGGTTTTTGACTGACTAATGACAAATTCATGATCCACGTCCCTATGCTCAATGCAGCCTGTTATTCGGCTGCTGCCCATAAGACTAGACCAAAAGGAGCCTATATTGGAGCCGTCAGATCTGGCAGTCGCCAAGGCTGGGGGGATGGCGTATAACGGTTGCCATTCTCGCGAAGACTGGTATGATACCGCGTCCTTTTATTCCCCGTTCTTTAACATCCAGTGGTGAACCTATGCATCCGATGCTGAATATCGCCGTGCGCGCTGCGCGCAACGCCGGTCAAGTAGTAGTAAAAGCCTTCTCTCAACCCGAGAACATCGAGGTTATCCAGAAAGGCAGCAATGACTTCGTGACCAACGTTGACCGTGAAGCCGAAGCGGCCATCATTCACACCATCAAAAAATCTTACCCGGAACACAGCATCGTGGCTGAAGAGTCTGGTGAGATTACCGGTACCAATCCGGACTACCAATGGATCATTGACCCACTGGATGGCACGACCAACCTGGTCAAAGGCATTCCGCACTTTGCCGTCTCCATCGCCCTGCGCGTGAAGGGCAAGACTGAACAAGCCGTTGTTTACGATCCGATCCGTGACGAGCTGTTTACTGCTACCCGTGGTAGTGGTGCCCAGCTGAACGGTTATCGCATCCGTGTCGGCAAGGCCAAAGAGCTGGCCGGCACCATCCTGGCCACCGGTTTCCCGTTCAAGCAGAAGCACCACATCGAGCCGTACCTGAAGATGTTCCAGAGCATGTTCATCGAGTGTGCCGACATCCGTCGTGCCGGCTCTGCCGCGCTGGATCTGGCCTACGTGGCTGCCGGTCGCGTCGACGGTTTCTGGGAAATCGGCTTGAAGCCCTGGGATACCGCAGCCGGTGAGCTGCTGGCCAAAGAGGCCGGCGCCATCGTCACCGACTTCGTCGGTGGTCACAACTACGAAAACTCCGGCAACATCGTGGTTGCCAACCCGCGCGTTCTGAAAGAGATGCTCGGCAAGATCCGTGAAAACCTGCCGGAGTCGCTGGCCAAATAAGCCAGCCTCGCGCAGCGCACGTACCACAAACCCGGCCTAGGCCGGGTTTTTTTATAGCCGTCAGCAAGGGAAGCGTGCCAATCTGCGTCATATCCCGGCATGTCATTGCCCTACCTACCCCATCGGTGTGACTGCATCCGTTGCCCAACCAAGGCGGCGTTTGTAGATGTCTCGTCAACGCGGCAAGAGGATGCGCCCCCCTTCGAACCGGCGCAGCACTACCACCCGGCCTCCTCCCTCAGGCTGCTCTCAGACCACCCCGGCTGCTAGCTTCTACCGTCGCGATCTTGCCGCGCCGTTCACCGAACCCGCTTTGCTCCCCCTTCCTTGCAAACCACATGACTAATCCAGTAGCCGCCAGCCAATAACAAACAACCCGGCCAGAGCCGGGTTGTTTGGGTGCCTGCCAATGCAGGCAGCGATTGTGTCGCCCTCCCTGGCGCGCAGCAGCATTACGCCAAACGGAAACGACCGATGGTCTGACGCAGACCGGCAGCCAGCTGGCTCAATTCCAGGCAGGCGCGGGCGGTATGATCGGCCCCAACAGCGACCTCGTTGGAGGATTCGTTGATCCGCTCCACGTTGCGACCCAGCTCATCGGAGACCGCATCCTGCTCGCCACAGGCGCTGGCGATCTGAATGGCCATGTCAGCGATCTGGGCCACCGCCTCTTCAATCTGCTGGATGCCGTTGCTGGTCTGCTCGCTCTGCTCCACGCACTGGCGGATCATCTCGCAGCTCTGGCCGGTCACCTCTTTGGCCTGGTTGGCACGGGCCTGCAGGGTTTCGATGATGGCAACGATCTCGCCGGTGGAAGCCTGGGTGCGACCCGCCAGGGTGCGCACTTCATCGGCCACCACCGCAAAGCCGCGGCCCTGCTCGCCGGCGCGGGCAGCCTCGATGGCAGCGTTGAGTGCCAGCAGGTTGGTCTGATCGGCGATGCCGCGGATCACGTCAACTACCACGTTGATCTGGGCGGATTCACGCTCCAGTTCGGTAACCAGGGTGCCCGCCTGTTCAATCTCTTCCGCAACCCGGGTGATGGACATCAGCGAGCTCTGCACATCCTGATTGCCACGGCGTGCCAAGGCATTGGCGGAGCTGGCCGACTCGGATGCGGTCTCGGTGTTGCCTGCCACATCGGCCACGGTGGCCTTCATCTGGGCCATGGCGGTGGCGACCAGCGAGATCTCCTGCTGCTGGCTCTGGATCCCCTGTGCCGACTGCTCGGAGACGGCGCTCACCTCTTCAATGGCGGCCCCCAGCTGAGTCACAGCGGCCACCACCTCTTCAATCAGGCCACGCAGGTTGTCCTGCATCTTGAGGGAGGCCTTGGCCAGCATGCCCAGCTCGTCGCGACCGATGTGCTGGCGATCCAGCTGATGGGTCAGATCACCGGCGGCGATGGCGTTGGCCTGCGCCACCACGGCCTGCAGCGGCAGGCAGATCTGGCGGGTCAGGAACCAGGTCATGGCCACCATGAACAGTAGCAAGCTGCCGATGCTCACCATGGCAAAACTGGTCACCATATTGACGCTGCCAAGCAGGCTGCCACGGTTCTCTTTCACGAAGCCGAGGTTCACTTCCACCAGTCCATTGACCGCCTGCTCCAGCTCGCCATAAATGGGGTTGGACTGGAACAGCTGATCTTTGGCCTGGGCCAGCTGACCCTGCACCAGCAGTTGATCCACCAGATTGACCGAGTTCAGATAGCGTTGCCACTCCTGCTTGGCGCGGTTGAACACCTGGCGTTCATGGTCGGCACCGACCGTGGCCTCATAGGCACGAAAGGCCTGCTCAACTTTCTGGACGCTGGCCTGGATCCGGCCGCGACGGGCCTGCAGATCGGTGGCGTCATCCACCATCAGCAGGGCAAACTGGGCACGGCGCACGTAGGATACGTCGTAGAGCAGGTTCTCGACCGAGAGCACGCTCGGCAGGGTGGAGTCGGTAAAATTCAGCACGCGATCGCGCACGCCGCGCAGCTCGCTGGAGAGAAAAATACCGAATATCACGTTGACGGCGGCAATGACCGCAAAGACCACGGCAATCTTTTTGCCGATAGACAGATTTTTGTAAAACATGGTGGCTGGTGATCCTCGACTGCTGACAAGCAGGTGCACAGTGGCGATCACATCCGTATGAACTGGTAACCCGGGCTTTCCTGGCGGGAGATGGGACGTTGCGAAAGACCAAGGGAAGGGTGGGTTTCGCGAGGGCGGTACTTTACCACAAACCTGCCTACTCCTTCACCAGCTTTCGCCGCAACAAAGCAAGTTGTTTTTCCGTACAACCAGATCTTCATCACAAACTATTCAAGGCGACCAAATCATTTCAAATAGTTAGCCGATGAATGCAATCGAGGCACCGGCATGGACAAGTCAGGCCCGGCTCGCTGTAATGCAAGAGTCCCCGGATGGCGCCTCGCCGTCCCCGCCATCAAGCAAGAGAGGTGATCTTCATGGATAACGCGTCGGCCCTGCCCCTTTCCTCCTGGTCTGCCCAGCTGCGCGAGCAACTGCGGGCACGCCCGGTGATCGCCATCGGCCTGCTCGTGGCACTGGCGGCCGTCGTGCTGTTGCTGCTGCAGAGCCTGGTGATGCTGGCCGCCGGCGACATCAGCCCCGGCGTTCGCTACGGCCTGCTCGGCGGCCTGGCCGGCTTTGCCGCCACCGCGCTCGGGGCCTTGCCTGCCCTCTTTCTGCGTTCGGTCCCCCAGCGGGTGGAAGACAGCATGCTGGGCTTTGCCGCCGGCATGATGCTGGCGGCCAGCGCCTTCTCCCTGCTGCTGCCGGGACTCGAGGCGGCAGAGGGGATCACCGGCGACGGCTTTCTCGCCGCCGCCGTGGTGGTGGCAGGCATGACCCTCGGGGTACTGCTGATGCTTGGGCTCGATCAATTCACCCCCCATGAGCATGACAAGACCGGCCCCTGCGGTCCCGGTCACGAGAGCTGCTCCCGGGTCTGGCTGTTCGTGTTTGCCATCGCCCTGCACAACCTGCCGGAAGGGATGGCCATCGGGGTGAGCTTCTCGCAGGGCGACATGTCGGTGGGTCTGCCGCTCACCACCGCCATCGCGTTGCAGGACATACCGGAAGGGCTGGCGGTGGCGCTTGCCATGTGCGCCGCCGGTTTTCGCCCCGGCAAAGCCGTGCTGGTCGCCATCGGCAGCGGCCTGCTTGAGCCGCTTGGAGCGCTACTCGGCGTCGGCCTCTCCAGCGGGCTGGCCATCGCCTATCCCATCGGCCTCGGGCTGGCCGCCGGCGCCATGCTGTTCGTGGTTTCCCACGAGGTGATCCCCGAGACTCACCGCAATGGCCACCAGACCCACGCCACCCTGGGCCTGATGGCCGGGTTTGCCTTGATGATGACCCTCGATACGGCGCTTGGTTGATAAGGTTCTGATATATGGCGTAATGTTTGAGCACTAGCGCCGTGACATCGGCGGCCAACGCCGCATTTCCCCACGCATCGAGGGCCAGCATGACATGATATTCCGAGTGATGATGCTGGGTTGTCTGCTGGCAGTCGCTCACCGGGCCGTCTCTGCCACCGAAATCTATCGCACGGCGGCGCAGCCCGAATCCGCCCCCAAATACACCCAGATGGCGGATGGCCGCATCGGAGGATTCTGCATCGAGCTGTTTCGCCTGCTGGAGCGCCAGGAGCCCGCCCTACGCATCCAGGGCGATCAGCGCTTTGTGCCCCTCAAGCGGCTGGAGAAACAGGTGCGTTTCGGCCAGCTCGACTTCATCTGCGGCGTGGGCGACAACCCGGACCGTCGCAACCACTTCCTCTATCTGCAGCCCCCCATCTTCACCGTGCGCTACCACCTGGCGGTGCGCAGCGATGATCCAGTCGAGATCCACCAGTGGGACGACGTCAAGGCCCTTGGCGAAGAGGGTATCATCCTCATCAATCACGGCAGCGGCGCCATCGAACGGCTGCAAGCCCTACAGGGGCTCATCATCGACAGCGGAGGGATCAGCAGTGCCGCCAATTACGACAAGCTGTTGATGAAACGAGGGCGCTTCGTCTACTACCGCTCACCCGGCTTCGAGGCCGACCTGCTGCGCCACCACCTGAGCGGCCAAATTCGCATCCTCCCCACCGCCATGGAGACCATTCCCTTCTATATCCTGTTTTACCAGCGCACCTCCCCTGCCCGGCTGGCCCTGTTCGCCAATGCCCTGCAACGGCTGGCAGACAGCGGCGAGCTGGCTGATCTCGCCAAGCGCTACCCTTAAGCGCCCCTTCACATCGCGCTGCATTGGAATGCTCGGCGCCATCGCCAACTTTTGTTATGATCCACAACAACTTATTCGGCCGCATGGCCATCAAGACGAGGTGAGTGATGAAAGTAGGTATTATCGGCGCCATGGAACAGGAAGTGGCCCTGCTGCGCAGCCAGATGAGCAACCCGACCACCCTGCAACTGGGCGGCTGCGAGTTCTATCAGGGCACCCTGGCAGGCAAGGAAGTGATCCTGACCCGCTCCGGCATCGGTAAAGTCGCCGCCAGCGTCGCCACCAGCCTGCTGCTGGAAAAATTCGCCCCCGACTATGTCATCAATACCGGCTCTGCCGGCGGCTTTGCCCAGGACCTGCACATCGGTGACGTGGTGATCGCCAGCGAGATGCGCTTCCACGATGTGGATGTGACCGCTTTTGGCTACGAGATGGGCCAGATGGCGCAGCAACCGGCCGCCTTCCCCTGCGACGAGAAGCTCATCGCTGTCGCCCAGGATTGCATCGCCGAGCAGGGCAAGCATCAAACCAAAGTCGGCCTCATCTGCACCGGCGATCAGTTCATGTGCAAGCCGGACGCCATCGCCAAAGCCCGTGCCGACTTCCCGCAGATGCTGGCGGTCGAGATGGAAGGGGCGGCCATCGGTCAGGTGTGCCACATGTTCAAGGTGCCCTATCTGGTGGTGCGTGCCATGTCCGACATCGCCGGCAAGGAACAGGTTGAATCCTTCGATGCCTTCATCGAGGTGGCCGGCAAGCACTCCGCCGAGGTGATCATCAAGATGCTCGGCAAGCTGTGATCCCACTCACCACGCTGGAACAGATGGCCGCCACTCCGGCGGCCATCTTGCTCGGTGCCGCCCTGCTGGAGGCCATCGTGCCTTGGCCGGCCCACTATCGGCTCTCCGCCGTCGTGCCGCTGCTGACCCGGCTGGGTCACAAGGTGTGTCGCCCCGATGGCGCCCCCGGGCAGCAATTGCAGGCAGGTCTGTTGGCCATGCTGATTGTCTGGCTGCCTTGCGCCGCCGGACTCTGGGCGGTGCGCAATCTCTCGCTCTCGGAGCCGCTGTTCGATCTGCTGTTTCTGCTGCTGATGCTGGAATCGCGTCCGCTGCGGGAGCTGGCCCGTGCCACTCGCTCGCTGACAGACCAGGATACGCTGGTGGTGGCTAGGTTGCAGGCCGCCCCCTGGCTCAGGCGCGATACCGGCAAGCTCTCTCTGATGGGGCTTGCCAAGGCGGTCAGCGAAAGCTGCGCCCTGCGCCTGATAGGACAGTGGGCCGGCCCTCTGCTGGGATTTGCCCTAGCAGGTGTGCAAGGCGCCCTGCTGTGGCGCCTCGCCCAGTTGATGAATCAGGGCTGGAGTCCGAAACTGCCAGCCTTTGCCCACTTTGGCCGAGCCGCCGCCGTGCTCTATCAGGCCCTGTGTACCCCTGCCATCTTGTTGCTGGCACTGCCCTTGTGCCTGACCCAGCTGCGCCAGCTGGCAAGCCGGCTGCGCACCGCGATACGCTGGCCCTACCCCGCCATGGGAATACTGCTGGCGCTGCTGTCCGGTTCGCTGGGCTGCAAGCTCGGTGGCCCCCGCTACTATCAGGGCAGCTTGATCCGTTTCCCCGTGTTTGACGCCGCCGCCGAGCCGGATGCCGGCACGGCCCTGCGCCTGCTCAATCGCCTGCAACAAGCCGGTTGGGGCTGGCTGGCGCTGGCATTGCTGCTCACTGTACTGGAGCAGCTGCATGGCTAGATGGCTCACCCTGCTCTGCCTGTTGTGCGTGTCGCCCGCCCTGCTGGCCGGGACACCGACACGCATCGTCAGCCTCACTCCTCATCTGACCGAACTGCTGTTTGCCATCGGCGCCGGCGATCGCATCGTGGCCACCGACGATGCCTCCGATTATCCACCCGAGGTCAAACGCCTGCCCCAGGTTGCCAACTACCGCAGCATCAATCTGGAAGCCCTGCTGGCCCAAAAGCCCGACTTGATCGTCGCCTGGCGCTCCGCCCAATCCCGCATGCTGGCCCCCGTCGAGCAGCTGGGGATCCCGGTGTTCTATTCAGAACCGACCGACTTTGCCTCCCTCGCCACCGAGATGCGGGCGCTGGGAAAAACATTGGGGGTGGAACAAGCCGCCAATGTCGAGGCCGATGCCTATCTCGCCCGCCTGGCCGCACTTGGGCAGCGCTACGGCAAGCCCAAACATATCAAGGTGTTTTATCAGCTCTGGAATCCACCGCTCACCAGCGTTAGCGGCAATGCCTGGCCCGCCCAGGCCATCGAGTTGTGCGGCGGGGAAAACGTGATGGCAGCGGCCCGCACGCCCTATCCCCAAGTCAGCCTGGAGCAGGTGATCAAGGCCAATCCGGCGCTGATCCTGGCGGGGAGTCAAGATCCCGACGCTCTGCGCCACTGGCAACAGTGGCCCAATCTGGACGCCGTCCGCCATCAGCGCCTGCGCCTCATCAACTCGGACGAACTGCATCGTTTCACCCCGAGAGCCCTCAACGCCGTGGAGCAGATATGCCGGGCCATTGAAGAGGCACAACAGCCGAACCAGTAAACCGCGCTGCTTAGCCATTTTCGCAATAAAAAAACACCGGCAAGCGCCGGTGTTTTTTTAATACGAAGACGTGTGATGAGGGATCGCCGTTATTTCTGCTTGAAGATATCCAGCCCGACGAAATAAACGGAATCGTGACGCTGGAAGGCATCGGCATAAATCGGCTTCGCATCATCAAAAAACAGCTCAAGGATGGTCTCAGCCTCTTTTATCTTGGCTTCGAACTTGTCAGGAGCAGCATCAAGCAGGGTCATCATCAAACCAATGATGTTGGCGTAGAAATAGTTCATCGAACCAATCAAAATGCGATAAAGATGGCAATCACGGCTCATCAGCAAATACAGCAGATAATCGTGATGACGCTGCATCATGGCCAATATCTCATTGTGCTCGTATTTGACCGTTTGCCAGTCGGTACGCAACTTCTCCAGCAAATCGTCAAACAGCGGTACGTTGAGCGCGGCATTGAAGTCGATACTGGTCATGTCGAACTGCTGGAAGCTGCACGCCATCAGCTCATCAAGCAGAGCGATTTTATCCAGCTCAGGGCCGCTGATTTGCAGAGCATCAACCCGTTGAGGGATGGCACCGTCAATGTAGGCACCATCACTGCAATTCAGGCAGCGTATATCCGGATGGCCAGTCAGCACGCGCGTCATATTATGAATGGCCAGACCAAACAGGTGATTGATCCGCACTTCCCCGCCAAAATTGCCCGGAGCCGGGAATGTATCCTTCAAGTTCTCGTCGTACTTGGCTTCTTTCTTCTCGTTGTAATAGAGGCTCAAACTGGAGTGATGCTTGTCTGCATACTTGTAGCCATTATCTATCCCGAACAGGTATACCTGCTTGAAACCGAGCAGGGCTGCATAGTTGAGACCGGTATTGCCAACGAAGGGGTTGGAAAACTCAATGGACTCATATTCGAAAGCCTGACCCAAACGGCTGGCCAGCATGGCAAACATGGGTTCATTAGGCTTGAAAGTCAGCCCCGTTTTGCGGAAAAAGGTCTTGCACTCTGGGTGGATCACATCGACGCTGAGGAACACTGCACTCTTGAGAAAATCATCCGCACCGAGAATGCGTAGGAAATCTGCCGAGCTCTTGGTTCGCTCCACCGCCACGTATATGTCAGGCTTGATGCCCGCCTTGTGCAGGGCACTGACGGCGGTACCGCAGGCGATGATGATGGCTTGCCCCTGATGCTGCCGAATAAAATCGATGCTCTGATCCAGTGACGGCCCGTTACCGACCACGAATACCGGTACCTGCTCGGCCAACGAGGTATCACGCTCTCGCTTCAGGAATGGCGTACCATCCTGCAGATGGGTGTGACTGTGGGCCAGCGCATAAATATTGTCATCGAAGAAACCCCAGCCCGTCTTGAGCAGATAAAGCTCACCCTCAGCCTTGTCGATCAAATCATGCAGCTTGGGTGAGTGATAATGACAGAATGAGAAGTAACTCGCCGACCAGAAGGCGCCCTTGCGATGCAAGGCTTCCATCATGTCGGCCACCAGCAGTTGCTCATCCACACCGATGAAAAGATGCAGGCTCAGCGACTCCTGTTCCATATATTCGAGCAGTCGGTGCCAGTCGAAACAATAAAGCGAGGCATAGAACATGTCGAGGTCGGGCTCGAAGGCAAACAGATTCCTGACCCTGCATTTCTCATAAAGATAGCCAAGCTGATAGCCCAGCCCGATCCCGTACATGAATGACAAGGGAATA
This sequence comes from Aeromonas sp. S5(2024), assembly GCF_041403025.1. Lineage (NCBI taxonomy): Bacteria > Pseudomonadati > Pseudomonadota > Gammaproteobacteria > Aeromonadales > Aeromonadaceae > Aeromonas > Aeromonas sp. S5(2024). The sequence continues at coordinate 154,233 of NZ_JBGLRI010000003.1, forward strand.
TCCGCATCCAGCGCCTTGCGAAGCGGTAGTCCCTCAAGGGAAGCATTCTCTTTGAGCTCTGAAATGGCATTGTTGTAGGCAATATGGATTTGCCCTTCCAGATACCATTGAGGGACAAAATCGATGCATTGCAATACGCTCTGTTCGATCACCTCGGCAATCTGGGCTTGCGCTTCGGCAAAGGGATCGTCCCCATACAGGGAAACCTTGTCATCAAGCCACAGAATATTTGGAATGCCATTTTCATTACAGAAAAAGCGAAAAGGTCTAGATGGCTGGTACTCTTTGAAAAATGCATGGATCCCTGGCATGTATTTTTCAAAGGCGGCCATATTAAGCTGATGGCGAACAGGCAACACCGCCAGCATGGCAGCTTCCTGTTCTTTTTGAACTGCAAGACGGGAAAGCTCTTCCTCTGCACTTTCTATGTTTTTATTAAAATCCATTCGATATTTAACCCGCATTCGACTTGTAAAGGCTCGTTGCTCGCCCAGCCTTGGAGAATTGGCGCAATTCATCTTCTGCCAGACTCCTGGCGCTCGCGATTCGCTCATGGATCATTTGAAACTGCAACAGAGCCTGCTGCTGTTCCATATCAAGGTGGCTTTCTACGGGGAACTGCCGAAACACACCATCGAAAGCATCAAGATAGTGATCCATTTGTGCCTCCGCTGCCGACAATTCATTTCTCTCCAGCAGCAGCAACAGCTGGGTGCCGTGAGCCATCACCCCGGACAGAATGGCATCGCTCATTCCGTCCTGCCCGCTTTTTGCTGGGCAATGGCCTTGTCGCGCTCTTCGACCGGAATGGCATCCCAGCCGCTTTTGACGGTCAGCATCAGGGTCATCACCTCATCGATGGCAGCGATATCCATGTCACGGCTGGCATCCATCATCCGTGCCTTCATATAGTCATACAGAGCAAAAAGATCCTCAGGCACCTTGCCGTAAGAGAGATCCAGCGAGTCCTGCAAACCGTTGATAATGGCCATGGTCTTGGATACAGACTGGGATTTGCCCTCGAAATCACGACGCTCGATGGCGCCACGGGCCTGGGCAAGCCGCTCGAGACAGCCCTGCATCAGCAACTGGATCACCCGGTAGGGATCTGCCACCGCAAGCTCAGACTGCAGATTCTGGGTGGTGTACGCCTTGATATTTTTCCGATACATACGAGACACGGCTCCTGACTACGTATTAATTCGACTTGGTATTGAGCAGATTGAGATAAGAGGCCGACTTGTTCATCTTGGCTAGCATGGAGTCCAGGCTGCCATAACGGGCACGCAGGGTCTCCTGATACTTGGTCAGTTGGGAGGCAACATCCGACTCCTTGCGGCTCACTTCACGCAGATCCGAATTCAGCGTATCTTCCCGCTTGGCCAGCAAGCCACCGGTTTTGGAGTAGGTTTCCAGCTGACTGGCTAGCTTGCCTGCCACCCCATCCTTGCCGCCAAAAACCGCCACCACCTGGTCAAAGTTTTTGTCGATGGCCTCGCTGAACTTGGTGTCATCAATGGAGAGAACCCCTTTGTTATCCATCTTCACACCCATCTGGAAAATCGTTGAGTAGGTTGAGGATTTTTGTGAGGGTTCGGTAATGGCACCGTTCATCATGTTGATCACCGCGCGTGTCGTCGCGTCACCAGCTAGGGCTCCACCATCATTCTGGCTTTTTCCAGCAACGATGGAGTTGCGTTTGCCCAGCTCATTGCTCTTCTTCACCAAGGCGTTGTAGCCATCGACAAAGCTTTTCACCATGTCTTTGATACCGGCCTTGTCGGTGGTCACTTCAACCTTGTTCGAGCTGTATGTTTTGACTGGATTGTTACTGGCATCGGTCGTCGTCGTACTATCCGACTCTCTCAGCACCGTCAGTTTGAGACCGACGATGGTGCCATCAAAGGTATTGGTTGCACTGGTCAGCTCATTGCCATCCACTTTGATCTTGGCATCCTGAGCGCTCTGGCTCTTGGTCAATTTGGAGACCAGATTATCGGTCAACTCGGTGGTGCTGCCGGTGATCTGCAGATCCTTGCCACTGCCGCTGACCCCTGAATCGATCATCAGCTTGGATTTGCCATCGGAGGTATTCATGATGTTGACGCTCAAACCGAAGTTGTCTGCGTCATTGTTGATGCGCTTTCGAATGGATTGCAGCGAATCGCCAGCTTTGACATCGACATCAAAGGTCTTGTCGCCAGCCTTGAACGTCAATTTTCCGTCTTGGGTGATAAGAGGAGTGGTCGACGAATCGAAGGTACCGTCAAATTTGCTGGTTTTTGCCAGCTGTTCGACGCTGATATCATATTGCCCATTGGAGGCCCCTGCCTTGCTCTCCACCTTGAGCACAGGCTTGTCCTTGTCCTGGGTAATGTTGATGGAGCGTTTGTTGAACGCGTCATCTTTCGCCATCGCCTGCAAGGTAGTCACGAAAGAGGCGATGGCAGATTTCAGCTGCCCCACACCGGAGAGAGTGATTTGAGTGTTGGTCTTCTTGGTGGTGATAGGCTGCATCAGCTGTGCTTTTTTGGCATCGACGCTGGCAGCAATCACTGACTCCAAATCGAGTCCGGAGCCGGCACCTGCAGACGTAATGGTGGGCATACTCACTCTCCTCTTAAGTTTTCATATCAGATCTCGTTATCGAGCAGCAACCCGGCGCGTGAACCTCCTCCGGTCGCATCACTCTCACGCAGATCTTTAATTCGTTTGCTGATAGCCAGCAACTCTTCGCTCGGGATTTGCCGGATCATTGACTTGGTCTCGGCGTCTACCACCTTGATCACCACCTGATCCAGATCCTTTTCAACACTGAAATTGACGGTCCAGCCTTGCAACTTACTGAACTCTTGCAACTTTTGGACCTCATTTTCAATGTCTGCCTGAGGCACATCCTGTTTGGCGTTTTTTTCACCAGGCTGTCCCTCTTGCTGTTTTTTCACATCCTGTGCCGTCACCCGCTGCTCTTCCGTCGTGCCAGATAGCACTTGAGCGGCCGATTGGCCGCTCTTGCTACTTGACTGAAGAGAAGAAGGAGTGACCGATGACGGGATCCCAATTTCATTGGCCATATCGTCGCTCCTCTTTCTATCTCATCACTGCGTTTCTGTTAACCCAGCAGGGACAGAGCAGATTGCGGTCTTTGGTTGGCTTGCGCCAGGATGCTGGACGCCGCCTGTTGCAGAATGTTCTGCTTGGTCAGGTTGGCAGTCTCGGTCGCAAAGTCTGCGTCGCGGATACGAGAGCGTGCTGCGCTCAGGTTCTCGGAAACGTTGGACTGGTTGCGAATGGTCGAGTCGAAGCGGTTCTGCACCGCACCCAGCTCTGCCCGTTTGCTGTCAACTGCCTTGATCATGAAATCAAGGTTCGCCATGGCCAGCTGAGCCGAACTTGCTGCCTTGATGCTGCTCACACTGGTAGAGGTCACAGCTGACGTACCCTTGGTCACAGTGTAAGGCTCGCCAGTGGCGCTGGTCGCAACGGTCGCACTTCCCTTGGTGGATGATGCAATCCCGCTGATGGTGAAAGCAGAGGTCATCTTGAAGGTGATGGTTTGGCTCGCATCGGCACCTACCTGGAACGAACCTTTGTAGTTACCATCCAACAACTTCTGGCCACCAAAGGTGGTGTCGTTGGAGATACGGTTGATCTCGGTAGTCAGCTGGTCAAATTCTTGCTGCAGCGCAGTACGGTCATCGGTGTTGTTGGAGCCGTTGGCGGACTGTTGTGCCAGCGTACGCATGCGTTGCAGCATGCTGGTCACTTCATCCATGGCCCCTTCTGCCGTTTGGGCAACAGAGATACCGTCGTTGGCGTTGCGGTTACCTTGATCCAGGCCGTTGATCTGAGAGGTCAAACGGTTAGAGATCTGCAGACCGGCGGCATCGTCCTTGGCGGTGTTGATACGCAGACCGGAAGCCAGTCTGGTATAGGACGTATCCAGGGACTTGTTGGTGTTCATCAGGTTACGCTGGGCGTTCAGTGATGAAGTATTCGTGTTGATATACATGGCCATAAAATATTCTCCCGAAGAACATGCGACTGCGGGTTGCGCCGCCAAAGCGGCGTCCCACCGTTAGAAGAACAGGTTGAACGAGCCTGATTCTTCTGGCGGGTGTCTGTTTGAACGGACAGGCCACCCGCAGTAGTGCAAACGTTGGATTCCGAACACCCCTCGATTGCTTCACTTTATTTAACGGCTGCACAGCGACAAGCTTTAGGAAAATAATTGCCGAAGGCGGCAAGTTTTATCCGGCAAGCGGCAAACGGCAGGCCCCCCATGTCCTTGGACACGGCACCAGACCTGAAACCAACTTGGAGGGATGAATGAACATATTTGGCACAGTTTGTGCTTTGCTATGGGGGAGTGGCGTCAATTTGACGGCACAATAAAAAGAGGCCGGAAAATCCGGCCTAAAACGAGCATACGCTCAGGAGAATATGACCAAGCGTGACAGAACTGAACAGCTGTACAACACTTGGCTTTACTAGTAGAGAATAGATTCTCTCCCGATAGAACAGAGTGCGAACCGAACACCCCTTTGTTCCATCTCTTGACCAGGGCGGCCTGAACAACCGCCCTGTTTTCTTTTATCAGCCCTGCAGCAGGGAGAGTGCTGACTGCGGACGCTGGTTTGCCTGGGACAGTATGGTCGAGGCTGCCTGTTGCAGAATGTTCTGCTTGGTCAGGTTGGCGGTCTCGGTCGCGAAATCGGCATCGCGGATCCGTGAGCGCGCGGCACTGACGTTTTCAGAGACGTTCGCCTGGTTGCGAATGGTCGAATCGAACCGGTTCTGCACCGCACCCAATTCCGCACGCTTGCTGTCCACCACCTTGATCATGTAATCCAAGTTAGCCATGGCCGACTGAGCAGAGCTTGCCGCAGTAATGGTCGACATGCTGGTAGAGCTGACCGGAGTCCCTGCCGTCTTGGTGATGGTATAAGGCTCGCCGGTAGTCGTGGTCGCTACCGTTGCACTACCACTGGTCGCAGAAGCCATACCCGAAATACTGAACGCAGTGGTCATCCGGAACGTGATGGTCTGACCGGCATCGGCGCCCACCTGGAAGGAGCCTACATAACCCCCCTTGAGCAGGTTCTGGCCACCGAAAGTGGTATCTTTGGCCACCCGGTCGATTTCTGTCATCAGCTGGGAGTACTCTTGCTGCAACGCGGTACGGTCATCGGTGTTGTTGGAGCCGTTGGCGGACTGCTGGGCCAGAGTACGCATCCGTTGCAGCATGGAGGTGATTTCATCCATGGCGCCTTCAGCAGTCTGGGCGACGGAGATACCGTCGTTGGCGTTGCGGTTGCCCTGATCCAGACCATTGATCTGGGAGGTCAAACGGTTGGAAATCTGCAAGCCGGCGGCATCGTCTTTGGCGCTGTTGATGCGCAGACCAGATGCCAGACGGGTGTAGGATGTATCCAGAGATTTGTTGGTGTTCATCAGGTTACGCTGAGCGTTAAGCGATGAAACGTTCGTATTGATATAAAGACCCATGACCATTCTCCTAAGCTATTAAATTTACTATCTAATTTGCTCGAACTTTATTGTCTTTCCTGTTCGATGCGTCTTATTTAACGGCCTCTTTTTCGATGTCTTTAGCATTATTTTCAACGCTTCATCGCATTAACGCCGCTTACCCTATTTATCGGCATGTTCTCGTTGAACTTGAGGAAAAAAATGCCCTCTTCTTCCCGCTAAGCTCATGAGGCAAACAACAGAGGGCGATGGGCAAGGCAGCGTGAGCCTTGCCGGCGATCTGGCACCACTCTGGCGCCATGACACCAACCGGCACCATCACCGCCGACAAAAACTTGGTCTGGCTCCCACTTCTTGCAGGCAGCCATTGGTCAGACGCCGCAATCCCCCCTAAAATCGCGGCCCCATCAACAATTGGACGTGAGTTGTTCTCCATGCAGACACTGGTTGAGCAGATTGTTTACATCAGCGACATGTTTGGTACTGCGGTATTCGCGTTTTCGGGGGTTTTGGTGGCGGGCCGCCTCAGGATGGACGGTTTTGGCGTCATGGTATTGGCGGCAGTCACCGCCATCGGGGGTGGGACCATCCGCGACATGATCCTGGGGGCCACCCCCGTCTTCTGGGTACGCGACCCTCTCTACATCTGGGTGGTGATAGCAACGGCACTCATCGGGATGTGGATGGTCAAGCTGCCCCGCCGCATGCCCTGGTACGTGTTGCCGGTTGCCGACGCCTTCGGGCTGGCACTCTTTACCGTGATCGGGGCGCAAAAAGCCCTCAACTTTGGCACATCGGGGCTGATTGCCGTATTGATGGGCACCATGACAGGGGTGGCCGGCGGCATGATCAGGGACGTGCTGGCCCGGGAAGTGCCCATGGTCTTGCAAAAAGAGATCTATGCCACCGCCTGCATTCTGGGGGGCATCCTCTATACCCTGGCGCTGGAGATAAACGTGGATCGGGTGACCGCCATGCTCATCTGCATGACGGCGGTGTTCGGTTTGCGGGTGGCGGCCATCTATTGGCATTTGTCACTGCCCACCTTCTCCCTGCAGCGCAATTGATGCCGTGGCCAGGGGTAGAGTCGCACTCCTGGCCAGGTTGCGTTGAACCAAGCAGGCTTTTCTGTTGTCATAAGGTCCAGTGTTGTAAGCCGGAATCCCTCATGCAAAAACTTGGACTCATCACATCACTGCTATTGATGAATGTGGCAACGGCGCAGGCCGAAGCGCAGGTACTGTTTGGACGGCTCGCTTCCACCCCGGTGCAGCAGTTCAACCAGCAGATCCGACAGGCAAGCACTGCCCAGCAGAGCTGGGTCAATGACTATCGTGAAGTGGCATTGCGTTTTGTCGGCCACAGCGACATCCCCAGTCGCATTCAGGCACAACAGCTGGACAACGATCTGGTGCTCTCCGTTGCCCTCGACGGCACCAAGAGCGACATGATCTACATCCTGACCCTATTTCGCAGCAACAACCTCTGGCAGATGCGCCAGGCGGAGATGGGGTGGCGCTGCCAGGGGCAATCCACCTTTACCCCAGTGCCCTGCCCTTAACGACAGTCGTCTCCAGCGAGTGAAATAAAAAATCCGGCTCATTGGCCGGATTTTTTATGCATGCGTGAACGTCACATTACGGACGGTACACCTTGACGTTGGCAAAGCCTTTCTCTTTCAGATAGAGCGCCTGCAGCTTGCTCATCACGCCGCGATCACAGTAGAGCAGGTAGGTCTTCTCCTTGGGCAGATCGCCAAAGGCGGTGGCCAGCTTGAAGAAGGGGATATGCATGACCTCACGCCCTTCCACCAGCAGCGGCTTCTCGTCGTGCTCGTCCATGGAGCGGATATCGAGGATCACCTCGTTGTCACCGCTCTCGGCGGTGGTCTCCACTTCCTGCACCTCGGCGGCGGTCTCTTCACCGATGCGACGAATGTCGAGGTAACGGGCCTCGGCCACCACCTTGTCCAGAATGGCGAAGTCGAAGTTCTCCTCTTCCGCCTCGATGCGGGAGAGCTCGGCCTTCACGGTCGGCTTCTTGGAGATGACACCGCAATACTCCGGCATGGTTTCGGCGAACTCTAGGGTACCGATGCGGCGGGCTTCACTGATGATGTCCGGCTTGTCCCAGGTGATGAGCGGGCGCAGGATCACCTTGTCGGTCACCCGGTCGATGACGTTCAGGTTGGTGAGGGTTTGGCTGGAGACCTGACCCACGCACTCGCCGGTCACCAGCGCCGGGATCTGGAACTCGTCGGCCACCTTGGCGGCGGCGCGCATCATCATCCGCTTGAGCACCACGCCCATCTGGCCGTTGTCGATCTTCTCGAGGATCTCGGCCACCACCGGCTCGAAGTCCACCGCGGTGAAACGCACCCGGTGGGAAGAGCCGAAGCGGTTCCACAGGTGATAGGCAACCTGCTTGACGCCGATCTCGTGAGCGGCACCACCCAGATTGAAGAAGCAGTAGTGCACCCGGCAGCCGCGCTTGATGAACTGGAAGGAGGCCACACCGGAGTCAAAACCGCCGGAGATGAGGCTCAGCACATCTTCCTGAGTGGCGATGGGCATGCCGCTCAGGCCCTGATGAATGGCGCTGACGATGAAGAGCTCTTCACCGTCGATCTCGAGGTTGATCTTCACATCCGGGTTCTTGAGGCGCACGCCGTTGCTCACGCAATGCTGGTTCAGGCCACCGCCCACGTAGCGTTCCACTTCGAGGGAGGAGAACTCGTGCTTGCCGTGGCGCTTGGCGCGCACGCAGAAGGTTTTCCCCTCGAGCTGGTCACCCCACACGGCTTTCACCTGCTCGAAGATGTCGTGCAGGTCGGTAAACTTGCTGGCCTGCACCTCGAGGAAAGCCTGAATGCCGGGAATGCAGGCCAGGGCTTCGATGGCCTGTTCACGGAACTGGTCATTGCGGGAGCTCACGATCAGCTTGTCCCAATCCATCCGTACCCGGGCATCGTCATCGAAGCGGCGCAGGACATTGCGGATATTGCCCTGCAGGATCTTGATGAAACGCTGGCGAACCGACTTGCTCTTGATGGTGATTTCCGGGAACAGCTTGATAATGAACTTCATGGTAATGACTCGGGTGACCTTGATTTAAGGGCGCGAATTATATCAGAACTTTGTGGCCAGCGCCTACTGGATGAGCGTTTGCTCACATTCCCCCACGCAATGTTTGCCGCACCGAGGCAATCTTGCGTATATTCCCGAACCTGCGTCCCGGCAACATTCCTGACCACAGACCCATTCGATGAAGACCTACATCTACTACCCCGGCATGGAAGTGCGCGACGAGCTGTGGCTCAAGTTTGCCCTGCTCTATCTAGAACGGCTCGCCTTCGTCTTCACCGTCAGTGAGAAGAGCGGCCTCACCGCCCTGCTGCAGACGCTCGAACAGGAGACGGATCTGCTGGCCGAGCGGCCGGATGACGCCTTCTTCGCCACCATCACTCCCCAGCTGGAGAGTCAGCTGAGCAGCCTGCTCGCCCCCGACTTCGTGCGTCACAAGGTGTTTGGCAACAAGGAGCTGATCGGTCGCTGGCGCACGCCGGCCAACCACGACTGCTTCTGCCCGGCCCAGGCGGGGCTGGAGCGGCTGCACGGCTTTTGCCTGGCGCACGGTTTTGCCAGTCAGGAAGAGGGCGGGTTCAGGATGGCGCGCCGCTTTGCCAACCTGCTATCCATGCGGCTCGCCCGCGAGTGGGCGCTCGCCAATGAGGGAGCCCTCATCACCGATCACGACTATCTCGATCGCCTGCTTCACCTGCTTGAATCCCGCTATCACAACCGCGGTGGCCAGGATTGCTTCCACCTCGAGATCCCGCTGCAAGTGCCCACTCACTTGGCCGACATCCCGTTTGCAGAGCTGATCGCCCTGCGCAGTCGCAGCGGCTTTCGCCAGCAGCTGGCCGAGTTTAATCAGGCGCTCGATGCCCTGCTCGCCATGCTGGGCAGCGGCTACGCCGAGCCCGCCGTGCTGACCCGCTTCGAGCAGGCCCAGCAGGGGCTCAACCAGCTGCTGGGGCCGCAGACCCAGAGTCTGCCGCTCACCACCCTGGTGAGTACCGGCCTGCCCGCCATGGCGATGATCCATCGCCTCAAGGCGAGCCATCCGGACAGCAAGCTGGTGTTTCACTCCATCAAGAAGAGCCACTTCCACCAACGCAAGAGTCAGCACTTCTTCACCCGGCTGGGGCAGGTCAAGCCCTGACTCCGCGACGCCCTGTCGGGAAATCGACAATCCGCTGATGGCATCGGAGCCATCCCCCGATGTCGTCAATATTCTGACACGCCAAAGAGAGGCGCCTCCCCTCAGGAGGGATTCTCCAGCCGAAACTCGATGCGATCACTGTTGCCCGCCTCGTCCACCACCACTAGCTGGTAGCGACCCGCCTCACTCAGCACCTGATCCCCGTCCCAGCGCAGCCGCTGGCCGTTGAGAAACCAGGCCGGCTTGCCGACCCCGCCCAGCACCTTGGGCTGCAACCGATAGCACTGACTGCGGATAAGGTTGCCCTCCCCCGGCGCCACGATGCGAATGGGGGCCTGCAGCTCGGCGCTCTGCCCCTCCCCTGCACAACCGCTGGCAAGCAGCGCCTGCCGCCGCTCGCTGAGGGACCGCCAAGGCTCCAGCGACAATGGCCAGAGCGCCCGAAAGCCGGATTGCGCCGCATCCTGGCAGCGGGTCAGAGTCGGCTTGCCCCCAGCGGTCAGTGCGACTTGGCGCAACGGCGAGGGCCAGTCCATGGGATCCGGCAAGGTGGGGGGATCACGCCCTTCCAGCAACCAGGCAATCTGGCGCTGCAAACAGGCCTCAGGCAGGGTCGTGCTCACCTTGCGCCCCAGCGGCCAGCACACTTCGGCCTCGCTCACCGTGTTGGGCTGCACCGGCAGGGGGCTGTTGTCAGCGAGCCGCGAGTAGACAGAGAGCAGCAGCGGCACCGCCGCGCTCTGACCGTAGAAACCGGGCATGGGGGTGCCGTCGGGGCGCCCCAGCCAGACGCCGATGGTCCAGCGACCGGAGACCCCCATCGCCCAGCTGTCGCGATAGCCGTAGCTGGTGCCGGTCTTCCAGGCCAGCCGGTTGACCCGGCCGGTCGCCTCGCTGGCAAAGGGCTGATCGGCGCGCCCCTGCGCGCTCAATATTTGCCAGATGATCCAGGCCGCCCCCGGGCTCAGCAAGGGGCGTGACACCGCCTGCTGCCCCGCCAGCCAGACCGGCATCGCCACCTGTCCCTCGCGGGTCAGCGCACTGTAGAGCGCAACCAGCTGCTCAAGCCGAATGCCCGCCGCCCCCAGTGCTATGGCCGGATTGGGCTTGTCGGAGAGTGCCAGCCGCACCCCGGCGTTGTCGAGGCGGCTGACCAGCTTGTCGGCCCCAAGCGCCTCCAGCACCTGTACCGCTGGCACATTGAGGGATTGCTGCAGCGCCTGAGTCAGGGTCACCGGCCCCTGAAAGGCGCCGGAAAAGTTGGCGGGGCGATAGTCAGACCCGAGCCTTGGCGCATCGGAGAGCAGGGAGGCCGAGTGCACCAACCCCTCGTCCATGGCCAGACCGTAGATGAAGGGCTTCAGCGTAGAGCCGGGGGAGCGGATCGCCTGCACCATGTCGAGGTAACCGTGGCGGCGCAAATTGCCATACTCGGCGCTGCCCACATAGGCGCGCACCGCCATGGTCTTGTTGTCTACCAGCAGCAGAGCGGCGGAGGTCTGCTCGGGGAAGCGCCGGATATAGCTGGCCACCCGCCCCTCCAGCCAGCGCTGCAGATCGCCGTCGATGGTGGTGTGCACCAGCGCTCCCGCCTGATGGTCGGCGGCGAGACGGGCAAACAGCGGCGCCTCCATCGGCGTGAAGTGACCGCGGGCCAGCACCGGCTCGATACGCCCCTCCTGCCAAACCTGCTCTGGCCAGACGCCCTGCGCCACCAGCCGCTGCATCACCTTGTCACGGGCGGTGCGGGCCCGCTCGGGATGCCGGTCCGGCCGGTTGCGGCTGGGAGCCTGCGGCAGCACCGCCAAGAGCGCTGCCTCGGCATAAGTCAGCTTGGCTGCACTCTTGCCGAGATAGGCAAAACTTGCGGCCTGCACCCCCTCCAGATTGCCGCCAAAGGGAGCCCGGTTGAGGTAGACGGTGAGCAGGGTGCGCTTGTCATAGTGCCACTCCAGTTGCAGCGCCCGCGCCATCTGGCGCAGCTTGCCGGGCACGCTCCTGTGGTAGGGCTCGATAAGACGCGCCACCTGCATGGTGAGGGTCGAGCCCCCCGACACAGCCCGCCCATAGCGCAGCCACTGCCAGACCCCGCGCACCATGGCCACCGGATTGACTCCGGGATGACGCCAGAAGTAGCGATCCTCATAGCCGAGCAGCGCCTCGATATAGCGTGGGGAGACCTGCTCCAGGGTCACGGGGTAGCGCCACACACCGCTGGTATCGGCAAAGGCGCGCAGCGGTCGCCCCTTCATGTCGAGCACCACCCGTGCATAGGCAGGGTCGAGTGGCGGCGGCGGGAAAAGTCGATCCAGCGCCAGCAATGACAGGAACAGTGCTACAACGCCCAGCACCGAGACACGCAGCCAGCGTGGCAGACGGCCAAGCCAGCGCCAGCTAGCGCGGCCACTGCGACCCAGGCTCAGCCAGCCACGCTGCCAGAAAGTGAGCGGACGAACCCGCTCCAGGGAGGGTTTGTTACTCAGAGATAAGCACCTCGTGGATATCCTCACCCACAGCCCGGATCTCGGGTCGGTACATATCCTCCACCTGGGTCGGCGGCACCTGATAGCGACCCGGCGTCACCGCCCGCATCAGGTAAACCAGCTGCTGGTTGCTCCCCTCGCTCAGATCCAGCGCTGCCGTGTAGCGGTCATCGCGAAACTCCTGATGCTTGAGATAGTCGTTCCACTCGCTCTGCCACGCCGGTTTCCCCTCGATGGAGAGCTCTTCGAGCTTGATGCTGTTGCCAAGAGCCGGGTTCTCCAGCTCGAAGCCAGCGGGCACCATCTCCACCAGCAGGGCATCGGGCACCGCCGATTCACTGCTGACATTGAGCCGCACCACCACCAGATCGCCCACCTTCACCTTGGTCGGGTCAAAACGCTGACCGTCGCTATTGAACCAGCTGCGGGTCACACTCATCCCCTTGCTGATCCGTGCCGGTGCCTGTTCGGGGTAGCCGACCAGAGTGCGCTGCACATAGAGGGATCCCCTGCCCTCGTTGGTGACGGCGCTGGCGGCCAATGCCTCGGGGGCACCCAACTGCAACGGGGCCGAACCGCTCAGGGACTCGCTACCAAGAGAGGAAGTTACCTTGGCCTGCCAGTCGACGGCCGGATCGAAGCGGGCGAGTCGCAACAGGGCGAGCCGCTCCTGAGTGCTGAGCCACTGACGGTGGGCCAGAGTGTCGGCCACCTTGGCGCTGAGGGCTGGCCAGCGCTCCGCAGCCAGCTTGTGCTGGCGCAGCAGTGAGAGTTCAAGGGCCTGATCACGCAGCGACGAGCCGTAATCCCCGAGATAGTCGTCACCACGCTCGGTCGCCAATGCCCGGCTGAGGGCCTTGGCGGCGTTCTGCTCATCCCCCATGGCCGAGAGCGCAAGCGAAAGGTGCAAGAGCGGCAAACCGGAGCGAGCGTGATCGGCCTGCTGCTCCCAGACAAGACGCAGGGTAGCGAGCGGCGCCTTGCCCACCCGGGCCAGCACATAGGCGCTGTAAGCCTGATAGGCCAGCCGGCTGTGCTCGGGGGCACTGCTCCAGCGCTCACCATACTGGCTGTCGGTGAGATAGCTCTGCAACCGGTTCAGCGCCTGATTGAGCATCGCCTCCGGCACGGCGTCGCCTGCCTCCTTGCGCGCCAGCAGGTAGTCGGCCGCATAGGCGGTGAGCCACTGCTCCTCATCGGAGCGACCATCCCAGAGGCCAAAGCCGCCGCTGGGCAGTTGCAACCGCTGCAGCCGTTGCAGCAGGGCGCGTTGCACATCTGCCTCGCTCGCCGCTTTCTTGCCCTCTGCGGGTTTGCGCCAGGCGGCCCGCTCATCGGCCGTGGTCAGCAAGTAGGGCCAGGCACGGGACAAGGTCTGCTCCAGACAGGCATAGGGGTAATCGGCCAGCGCCTGCCACTGGGCAGCCGGATCCCAGGGGGGAGTACCGGAGAGGCTGAGCAGCCCCTGCAAGTTGGCGCGGTCCAGCCCGACCAGCTCAGCTGGCGCAAAGCTCATCTGCTGGCCGGGGGCCAGCATCTGGTAGCGCTGGCGAGTCTCGGCAGGCCAGGGGGAGCGCAGCGGCAAATACCAGTCGCGGCTGATGGCAAAATCCTTGCCGCTGGCCGCCAACTGCAGGCTTGCCACGCCGCTTGCCCCGGTCACGGTGAGCGGCAGGGTCAGCCACTGCTCCTCGCCATTTTTAAGGGAAAGGGTGCCGGGCAGCTCGCCATTTGCCTTGAGTCCGCCATTGAGGGTCCAGGCAAGGGAGAGGGTCTGATCCTCGCCGCTCATGTTGCGCAGCTGCACCAGCGCCCGGGTCTCATCCCCTCTAGCGCCAAAGCGCGGCCAGCCAATTTCGGCCACCAAGGGTGCCACCACCTTGACGGCACGCTCGGCCTCACCGACTTGCTGTTCGTTCCAGGCCAGCGCCATCAGTGCCAGCTCGCCGTTGAAGTTGGGCAGATCGAGCGGGATCACCGCCTTGCCGCTCTCATCAAAACTCACCTCGCCACTCCACAGCGCGGCGATCTCGACCCGGCTCTCAAGCGCGCCGCCCTTTTTCAGCGGCGCCCGGTCCCCCCCGTAGTTGAGGCGGGCCAGCTTGCCATCTTGCGGCGGGATCACCTGGCCGTAGTTGTCGAACAAATCTTGAGCGAAGCGCTTGCGACCAAAGAAGATCTCGAACGGGTCGAGCGGCTGGTAGTCGCTGATATTGAGCACGCCCCGATCCACCGCCGCCAGCACCACGCGCCCCTGACTGTTGGGGGTGGAGGTGGCGGTCACTTCCAGCCGGGTAAGCGGCACCGCTTTATCCGGTGCGCTCAGGGTAAGCGGCAGACGGCGCGCTTCCCGATCCAGGGTGAGCGGCACCAGTCCGACCGAGCGCAGGCTCTGCCCCTGTTGCTTGCCGGACGGTTTGGACGCGCTGTCTGGCGCGGCGATCTGGGCCGAGATATGCAGATCATGACGCTGCCACTCGGGACTGACCGGGATCTCGAACTCGCCGCGGGCATCCTTGGCATCGCCACCTGCGCCCTTGAGCTCGATGCGCTGCCACCAGCGCAGGCCGTCGCCATCCTCCACCAGCAGCAACCCCTTGCCGGGGCGCGGCGCCACCAGCGTCACTTTGGCCTTGTCACCCGCCCGATAGGCGCGCTTGTCGAGGGTGATGGCAATCTTGTCGGGCCGTGCCTGCTCGCCACCACCGCCCCAGGCGTAACTGCCTATCTCCACCCGCAGGCTGGATTGATGGCCCTGACTGTTCTCCACCTCCAACCGGTACCAGCCCGCCGCCAGTTGTAGCGTGAGCGGGGTCGGCCCCTTGCCATCCAGCTGCAGGGTCTGCTCCTGCTCCAGATAGGGCTGGCTGTTGAACTCGTACTTCCACCCCTCGCCATCGGCGTAGTGCCAGTAGTAGTCGCGGTACTCGTTGATAAGACGCACTTTCACCGCCCCCGCCACCGGCTGGCCCTTGTCATCGAGGTTGAGGATCTGGAAGGGCAGCGGCTTGCCCCCTTCCACCCGATCCGCCACGAAATCGGCCTTGAGGGCCGGCCACTGGCTGCCCATGGGCCAGCCATACTGGGTGCGGCTGCGATTGACGGCGCGGCCACCGGGCTCGGCGAGCGACACCCGATAGGCCACCTCCAGCGGCCCGAGGGCGCGCACCCCATCAAGCTCATCAGCTAACGAAAAAGTCCCCTGCCCCTGCGCATCGAGGGTGAGATTGAGGGGCTCGAGATCTTTGGCCTGCTCGGCGAGCAGCACGTCACACAGAGTGAACTCCTGCCACTGGGTAAAGGGCATGGTGGCGCGGCTGATTTTCACCTCCGCCTTCGCCTTGGTGGCGCTCGCCGGCGCGCCGTAGAGATAGTCCCCTTGCAGTGGCAGCGTCAGGGCAGCGTCCAGACTCGTGACTTCCCCATCCGGCCCCTTGCCAAGCTGCAGTTTCAGCCGTTCCGGCAGAAACTCCTCCACCAGGAAAGGCCACTCGAAGCGGCTGCCGGCGGCGGTCTTGAGGTTGATGGTCCAGCGCCCCAGCGGCGCATCGTCCGGCAGACGCAGGCCGTAGTGGGCGGCGCCAAGGCTATCGGGTAGCAGCCGTTTCTGTTCGAGCAATTGACCGTCCGGCTGCTTCACCTCCAGCTCCACCGCCATGCCGGGCAACAGCTGGCCATCCTGCCCCTTGAGCAGGATCTCGCTGTCGAGCCGCTCACCGGGGCGATAGAGATCGCGCCCGCTGAACAGATAGAGCTGCTGTGCCTGCCAGGGCTGGGTGCCGAGATCGAAGGTGGAGAGATCGAGCGCCGCCCCATCGAGGCGCAGCACCGCCAGATGGTTGCCCTGTTCGGCCAGCAGCAGGCGGGCCCCCTGCACCTGATCGAAGCGGCGATGACCCTGGGGATCGGTGGTTTGCACCTGCAGCCGGTTGCCCTTCTCATCGAGCAGGGAGAGCTGCACATCCTTGAGGGGGTCGGCGCTGGCCAAGGAGCTCACGAACACCTCCAGCTGATCGCGGTAACGGCGGGCACTGAGCCCCATGTCGCTCACCGCGAAGTAGGTGGTCTCCTTGCGCCAGTCGTAGTTGCCAAGGGGCGACATCACCGCAAAGTAGACGCCAGCCTCGGCCAGCTGCGGCTCCTTCACATTGATGAGGCGGGTCTCGCGCCGGTTGGCATCAAGCTCCAGCCCATAGCGGCCGCTAAACACCCGCTTGGCCCGCTGGGTGATCTGTTCAAGCTCCCAGTTGCCCATGCCGGCACCGGGGCGATATTCGGCCAGAAAACGGGGTAGGTATTCCGCATCGACCCGGAAGAAGTCGATATTGACCTCGTCCACGTTGACCGCGCTGATGGGCAGGCGCAGCTCGTCGCGCAGCGGCAATACCATGCCGCTGGCGGTAAAGGAGGCTCCCGCCTCCAGCGGGCGGGTCTTGAGGGTCCAGCTCTGGGGGGATGGGCCCAGCCCCGCCTTGAGGCTCACTTCGTAGCTCTTGTCGGGCTGGACGTTAGGAAAATAGAGGGTGCGGCCATCGTCGGCGAGGATCCACTCCCCCTGCACCTGCTTGCCCCTTTCACTGACCCCGAGCCAGCTCTGCCAGTTTGCCTTGGGCACCAGGGGGCCGGAGAAGACCAGCGCCAGCGCCGGGGCATCCCGATATTGACGGGCATTGGCCTGCACAACTGAACTCGGCTCTCCTGCCTCCTGCTGGGCAGCGGGCTGCGTGGTCGGCGTATTGGCGACAGGCTTGTCGGGGCCGCAGCCGCTCAGCAGCAGCGCTGTGAGCCCCAACAACAGCAGGGCCGGCCAGTGGCGCCCGGGGGCAACAGTCTGTTGCGGTGAGGAACAAGAGAGGCGAGGGTGAGAGTCGACGCGGCGCATAAATGTCATCCCTGATTGGCTCGCTGCCAGTGCAGCGCAATAGCCAACAGGATAAGGGATCAGGCTCGCTTGACACAAAACTCATTGCAGTTAAAACGCAAGCTCCCCACCAGATGCAACAGCGCCGACCCTGGGGTCGGCGCTCTCTTGTGGCTGTGGCGAGTTACTCCATCACCGCCATCTGCCAGGTCTTGAAGCCGCCGGAGAGGTTCTTGACCTTGAAGCCGTGCTGGCTCAGCAGGCGACAGGCCACGTGACCGCGCAAACCCACCTGGCAGCTGATGAGCAGCTCTTTATCCCTGGGCAGCTCGTGAAGGCGACCGCGCAGCTCATCGAGGGGGATGTGCAAGGCGCCCGGGATGCGACCCAATTTGTCGAGTTCGGGACCATTGCGCACGTCCAGCACCTGCTGATAGGGGTGACGGGCCTCGACCTCGGCTGCGTGGCAGAGCAGGGTGTCCCCTTTCAAGTGATTGCTGGCCACGAAGCCGGCCATGTTGATCACGTCCTTGGCCGAGCCGAAGGGCGGCGCATAGGTGAGCTCCAGATCCTGCAGATCAAACACGGTGAGACCGGCGCGCTGGGCCACCGCCAGCACGTCGATGCGTTTGTCGACCCCGTCCTTGCCGATGGCCTGGGCGCCATAAATCTTGCCATCCGGGGCAAACAGCAGCTTGAGGCTGACCGGGTGGGCACCGGGGTAGTAACCGGCGTGGCTGCCCGGGTGGACATAAGCCTTCTCGAACGGCAGCCCCAGCTGCAGCAGCCGCTTCTCGCTCAGGCCGGTGCTGGCCACCGCCAGATCGAACAGCTTGCAGATGGCGGTGCCCTGGGTCTTCTTGTAGGTTTCGGCTCGGCCCAGCATGTTGTCGGCGGCGATGCGCCCCTGCCGGTTGGCGGGGCCCGCCAGCGGGATCAGCACAGACTCGCCGGTGACGAAGTCGATCTCCTCCACCGCATCCCCCACCGCATAGATGAAGGGATCCGAGGTTCGCATGCCGGCATCCACCTTGATGCCGCCGCGGGGCCCCAGCTCCAGCCCCGCCTTGGCGGCGAGCAGGGTCTCTGGCTTGACGCCGATGGCGAGGATCAACAGGCCCGTATCGAGCCGGGTGCCATCGCTCAGGGTCAGGCGTAATCCACCCCGTTGTTCAGTGGCCACGGCAGCGGTTTTTTCCGCCAGCACATCCAGGCTCTCGATGGCCGAGAGGCCGGTGCGCAGGCGCAGATCGATTCCCTCCTCCCGGATACGGGCATGGAGCATGTTGGCCATCTCTTTATCCACCGGCGCCATCACCTGATCGGAGAGCTCCAGCAGGGTGACCGCCAGCTGGCGCTGGTGCAACGCCTCCATCATCTCCAGTCCGATGAAACCGCCCCCCACCACGGTGACGTGGCGCGGCTGATCGTGCGCCAGCGCCACCAGAATGCGATCCATGTCGGGAATATTGCGCAAGGTGTGCACACCCGAGCTGTCGATACCGGGGAACGGAGGCCGGATGGGTGCCGCCCCTGGGCTCAGCAGCAGCACGTCATAGGCTTCACGGCGCTCTTCGCCGGTCAGCAGGTTGCGCACCAGCAGGCTCTTGCCCGCCTTGTCTATCTCGATGACGTCGTGAAAGACCCGCACATCCACGTTGAAGCGGCGTTTGAAGCTCTGGGGGGTCTGCAACAGCAGGGCATCCCGGCTCGGGATGTCGCCCCCGATGTGATAAGGCAGCCCACAGTTGGCGAAGCTGACGAACTCGCCCCGCTCGAACATCACAATTTCCGCTTCTTCGCTCAGACGGCGGGCTCTGGCCGCCGCAGAGGCACCACCGGCCACACCGCCTACAATCAGGATCCGTTTCATCAGCAAGACTCCAGTCAACGACAGATTGCCATTAAATTAGTATTTTCTAATTTAGAATTCAATGAAATTTTGTTTGTACCGATTTTGCAGTATTCTTGCCACCCGACAGTCGTTCAACAGGATGTTATCAGTTCATGTCGTCAACCGCGCTCAGTCACCTTTCTTCTGCCAGCCAGACACCGCTGTTCTTTCGTCTGGACGTGCGCAGCCAGCGGCTGGTCGCCCTGACCGATGTGATGCAAACCCCGCTCTACTGGCTCGATGAGCCCAGAGGCCCCTGGCCGGCCCAGTTGCCGGATGCGCTGCGCCTGCCCATCGAACAGGCGCTCACCAGCGGCCAGGGCGGCAAGCTGGTGCTGCGCTTTGCCGGCCAGCAGTGGCACGTCGCCCTCTCCCACGAGCAGGATGCCTTCTGGCTCATCTGCCTGCAGACCCTGCGCCAGGAGCCGGTGGCCGATCTGGCGCTGCATCTGCCGCGCCTAAGCCAGATGGCGAGCCAGCAGCAGTTTGCCGCCATGCTGGAGACCCTCAAGGAGAGCCTGGGGGCCGATCGCCTCATCCTCTGGCACTATCAGGCCAACGGTCCCCTCGGCAGCGAACAGCTGACCCCGGTCTTCACCCTGGGAGCCGACGAAGTGACCGCCATTCGCGGCGACAGCCGCTACATCCGCGCCCTGCGCACCCGCAAGTCCCTGAGCTTTTCGGAGGCGGCGCACCAGCCCATGCTGAGCCAGCACTACTATCTGGCCAATGCGGGGGTAAGCTCGCGCCTGGACGGCGCGTTGCTGGAGCAGGAAAAACTCATCGGCGTGCTGAGCCTCGAGTACCTCAACGCCACCCCGCTCAGCGAGGAGATGCTGCAGCTGGTGCGTCACAGCGCCCAGCTGCTCGGCCACTGGCAACCGCTCCCTGAACCTGTGCACAACCCAGTGCTGGCCCTGCCGGCCGAGCTCACCCTGCTGACCGGCATCGCCTATTGCCGCGCGCTGG
Organism: Aeromonas sp. S5(2024); assembly: GCF_041403025.1. Classification (NCBI taxonomy): domain Bacteria; kingdom Pseudomonadati; phylum Pseudomonadota; class Gammaproteobacteria; order Aeromonadales; family Aeromonadaceae; genus Aeromonas; species Aeromonas sp. S5(2024). The sequence goes on from NZ_JBGLRI010000003.1 coordinate 174,154, forward strand.
TGCGCTGGGGCATGAGCGTCAGTGGCGCCCGCATCGGCTGGATCGGCGAGTACCAGCCGCGCGGCCAGGAGCTGTGGATGATCCCGCGCTGCGTGCTGGAGGGGGAGACCTTCTCGGTGCTCAAACCCATCCAGATGGACCCGGGTCCCGGCCAGGAGCTGTTCCAGCACGGCCAGGCGGTCTATGTGGAAGACCTGCCCCTGCGCTATCCCCAGGCCAGCCAGCTGCTGGCACTCAATGCCCCCGTCTATGTCGGCATTCCGCTGCACGGCCAGCACGGTGCCCCCATCGGCCAGCTCACCCTGCTGCTCGGCACGCCGCTGGCCGACCCCATGCCGCTGCTCGACGCTCTCAGCAGCCAGCACGAACGGGCCGCCGTCGAACTGCAGCGGCTGGCCGCCGACGAAGCCTTGCGGCTGGCCGAGGTGGCCTTCAACACCCACGACGGCCTGCTGGTGATGGATCACAAGGGGATCATCCTCAAGGTCAACAACTCCTTTACCCGCATCACCGGCTTTGCCGACGATGAGATGATCGGCCAGCATATCGTCCGGCTCAGGCCCACCTACTATGGCGATCACCTGAAGCAGGATGTGCGCCAGGCGGTGGCGGCCCAGGAGTTCTGGATGGGGGAAGAGCGCTGCCTGCACAAGGATGGCCACCTGTTCCCGGTGCGCTTGATGGTGAGCGGGGTGCAGGACGAGCACGGCGAGATCAGCCACTACGTCTGCAGCTTCTACGATATCAGCAAGGAGAAGGAGGCGGCACGCCACATCGAGCAGCTCGCCTATTACGACGATCTGTGCGGCCTCTACAACCGCCGCAGCCTCAACGACATCATGCAGCGTACTCTGCAGGAGGCCAGCGGCCAGTGGGGCGCCCTGCTGCTGGTGGATCTGGACAACTTCAAGTCAATCAACGACTCCCTCGGCCATGCCTGCGGCGATCTGCTGCTGCAGGCGGTGGTGGAGCGGCTCAAGGGGCTGCCGCAGGACAACCTGGTGCTGGCCCGCATCTCGGGGGACGAATTCGCCCTGCTGTTCACCGCCCTGGGCCAGGGCTATGTCACCGCCAAGATCCTCGCCGAGCACTTCGCCCGCGAGCTGATGGGGCTGTTTCGCATTCCGTTCGACATCGAGGATCACAAGCTGCACTGCAGCGCCTCGGTGGGGATCAGCCTCTTCTCCAGCGAGGACAAGGATCACCTGGTGCTGATGCAGCAGGCCGACACCGCCACCCACATGGCCAAGCGATCCGGCCAGGGCAACTATGTGTTCTTCAGCGAGGCGATGGCCGAAAAAGAGAAGAGCAAGCTGGCGCTCAACAACCAGCTGCGCGACGCCCTGCGCCACCACGAGCTGCAGCTGCACTATCAGCCGCAATACCGAGTCGACAACGGTGCGCTGTCCGGCATCGAGGCACTGCTGCGCTGGCAGCGCAGCGACGGCAGCATGGTGCCACCGGCGGAGTTCATTCCCATTGCCGAGGAGACCAGCCTCATCCAGGACATCGGCTACTGGGTGATGAAGACCGCCTGCGCCCAGTACAGCTTCTGGCTCAACCGCGGGCTGGCCATTCCCCACCTGTCGGTCAACGTCAGCGCCCGCCAGTTCCACACCGTCGGCTTCGTGCAGCAGGTGGAATACATACTGCGCGATACCGGGGTGCCCCCCTCCCGCCTGCTGCTGGAGGTGACCGAATCCGTGGTGCTGGAAAACCGGCTGGAGAGCATCGCCAGAATGCGCCAGCTCAAGGAGCTCGGCATTCTGCTCTCCATCGATGATTTCGGCACCGGCTACTCGTCGCTCGCCTACCTGCGCGACCTGCCGGCGGACGAGGTGAAGCTCGACAGAAGCTTCATTCAGACCCTGGTGCACAGCGAACAGGACAAGGCCATCGTCAAGGCGATCCTGGAACTGGCCAAGGTTTTTCGTTTTACCGTCACCGCCGAAGGGGTGGAGGATGAAGAGCAGCTCGCCATCCTCAAATCCCTCGGATGCCAGCATTATCAAGGCTTCCTGACCAGCCGGCCGCTCACCGCCAAAGCCCTCGAGAGCCTGCTGGGTGCCCCGGTACCGGGCTAAACATGTAGGATTTATAGGGCTTTATGTAATAAAATAACGGCCTGCTCGAATCATTGGAGTCGTCTATGTCTGTCATTAATCGGATCCCCGCTGTCGAAGTCAGCGCCACCGCCGCTGAAACCAGTGTGACCGCCGATGCATCCGGGGTCATTGGCCGGATCCATTCCGTTGAAACCTGCGGCACCGTCGATGGCCCCGGAATACGCTTCATCGTGTTCATGCAGGGCTGCCTGATGCGCTGCAAGTACTGCCACAACCGCGACACCTGGGACACCCAGGGCGGCCGCGAGGTGACAGTGCCGGAGTTGATGAGCGACATCACCAGCTATCGTCACTTCATGAATGCCTCGGGTGGCGGCGTCACTGCCTCCGGTGGCGAAGCCATGCTGCAGCAAAATTTCATCGCCGAACTGTTCGCCGCCTGCAAGGAGAAGGGCATCCACACCTGCCTCGACACCAACGGCTTCGTGCGCCACTACGACGAGCAGCTCGACAAGGTGCTCGACAATACCGATCTGGTGCTGCTCGACATCAAGCAAATCAACGACGACAAGCACATTCCGCTGACCCACGTCAGCAACAAGTACACCCTGGAATTTGCCCGCTATCTGGCCGCCAAGGGCAAGACCATGTGGATCCGCTACGTGGTGGTACCGACCTGGTCAGACGACGACGAGAGTGCCGAAGGGCTCGGCCAGTTCATCGCCGAACTGGGAGAGTGCGTCGAGAAGGTGGAGCTGCTGCCCTACCACGAGCTCGGCAAGCACAAGTGGGACGTGCTGGGCGACACCTATGATCTCAACGGGATCAAGCCGCCCAGCAAGGAGACCATGGACCGCGTCCAGGGCATCCTCGCCAAGTACCACAACAACGTCAAATACTGATAGCTCAGGGGCTGGCCGGGAAAACGCCGGCCCCTTTCACATCGGGCTTCGCCCATCTGCATGCCGTCACCGGACAAGGATCTGCCATGAGTGAAGGACAAGCCGCCGCCCTGCTGCTCTGGGTACTGCTGCTCATATTCAGCCTGCGCGGCACCTTGCTGCGCACCCTCTACCAGAATCCGCTCTATCAGCATCTCTGCCTCGGCGGTGCCATCGTGCTGGTGCCGCTCTGGACCCTACGGGCCGGCCTGCACGAGGGACTGGACGTGCACTTTCTCGGCCTCACCAGCCTCACCCTGCTGCTGGGCTGGCGTCTCGCCCTGCTCGCCCCCTGCCTCACCCTGCTGGTGCTCAGCTATTTTGGCGTCATCCCGCTGGCCGAGATCGGCTGGCAGGCCCTCATCGGCGTGGCCCTGCCGGTTGCCACCACCTGGCTGCTGTTTCTGGCCAGCTGGGCCTGGCTGCCGCGCCATTTGTTCGTCTACCTGTTCGTGGTGGCCTTTCTTGGCGGCGCCCTATCCATCTCGGTCAAGGTGGTGGCCAGCGCCCTCCTGATGGGCCTTAGCGACACCTATCCCTGGTACACCATCAGCGCCGACTACCTTTCCATCTGGCCGCTGCTGCTCTTCCCCGAAGCGCTGCTCAACGGCATGACCATGACCCTGCTCGCCATCTACCGCCCCCACTGGGTCAACACCTTCTTCGACCGGGAATACCTAGGCCGCTGAGCAACACGCAGCGACAAAAAAGCCCGCAAATGCGGGCTTTTTTTATGGCGTTTACACGGTGCGAGGGCGCAGGTGAGCGTGCCAGCGAGCTTCCCACTTCTTGAACAGCCAGACGATGACGAAGATCAGCAGCATGTAGAGCAGGCCGGCGGTCAGGAACGCTTCGAACGGGCTGTAGTAGCGGGAGTTGATGATCCGCGCGGCGCCGGTCAGATCGACGATGGTGATGATGCCCGCCACCGCCGAGCCCTGCAGCATGAAGATCACCTCGTTGCTGTAGGCCGGCAGTGCCCGACGAAACGAGTTAGGCAAAATGATCCGGGTCAGGGTCTGCCAGCGGGTCATGCCGAAGGCGTTGGCCGCTTCAATCTGCCCCTTGGGCATGTTGAGCACGGCGCCGCGCACGATCTCGGCGGTGTAGGCCCCGGTGTTCAAGGTAAACGCCAGCAGGGCGCAGAACCAGGCTTCGGCAAACAGATCCCAGGCAACACTGTTTTTCAGCCACTCCCACTGGGCGGCGCCGTAGTAGATGATGAACAGCTGCACCAGCAGCGGGGTGCCGCGAAAGAAGTAGATATAAGCCCAGATCGGTCCCTTGATCAGCCAGTTGCGGCTGTTGCGCAGGATGCCGAGCGGCACCGCCAGCATCAGCCCGAGGATCAGGGAAGCCGCCACCAGCAGTACCGTGGTGTAGAGGCCCTGCCAGTAGGTGGGCCATTCGGTGAGAATGATTGAGAAATCCATGGCTTACCTCGTCTTTATCGCATAGTGACGCTCGGCCCATTTCAGTGCCGAGGTGGAGACCGCAGTGAAGATCAGGAAGATCAGGGCCACCGCCATGTAGAAGGTGAAGGGCAGCTGGGTCGAGCCCGCCGCCAGGGACGCTTTGCGCACCATGTCATCGAGCCCGATGATGGAGACCAGCGCCGTGGTTTTCAGCAGTACCAGCCAGTTGTTGCCAAACCCCGGCAGGGCGTGACGCATCATCTGGGGAAACAGGATCCGCACAAACACCTGGGTTGCCCGCATGCCGAAGGCGCGGGCCGCTTCCAGCTCGCCCTTGTCCACCGCCAGGATGGCGCCGCGGAAGGTCTCGGTCATGTAGGCGCCGAAGATGAAGCCGATGGTGGCCACCCCGGCCGCAAACGGGCTGATGTCGATGTAATCGGGTAGCAGGGAGACCCACTCCTGGTTGGGATTGCTCGCCAGCAGGTAGTTGTTGTAGCTCTCATTGACCCAGGTACAGAGGTTGTTGATGAGCACCTGGCCGCCGAAGAACAGCAGCATCATCAGCACCAGATCGGGGATGCCGCGAATGACGGTGGTGTAGGCGGTGGCAAAACCGCGGGCCCATTTGTAGGGGGAGAGCTTGGCCAGCGCCCCCAGCATGCCGAGCACCAGCGCCAGCAGCAGGGAGGCCAGCGCCACTTCCAGGGTGACCCAGGCCCCCTCCAGCAGGGAGGTTTCGTATCCTTTCAAATCAAACATATGCGGCTCCATTGCAACTCATTGAGCGGAATCTTCCGTCCCAATATCCTTTCAAACCAAACACATGCAGCTCCATTGCAACTAAGCGGGCCCATCGCTCCCTTGCGAGAGACAACGGGCCCGATGACTACAGACTAGGGTCAACCTGTCGTGATGATTCGCCGCAATTGCGCCGGCGGCTACCGGGGTAGCGCGCCTTCGGGATTACTCGCCGTACACGTCGAAGTCGAAGTACTTGTCGTTGATCGCCTTGTACTTGCCGTTGGCACGCAGCGCCAGGATGGCGGCGTTGAATTTCTCCTTCAGATCCTTGTCGGCCTTGCGCACCGCGATGCCGGCCCCCTCGCCAAACCACTTGGGATCGGTCAGTTTCGGGCCGATGAACTCGAACGCATCGCCACCCTCTTTCTTGAGCAGGCCGTCGCTGATGGCGGCGGAATCGGCCATCACGTAGTCAACCCGGCCGGATTTCAGATCGAGATAGGCCTCATCTGCGGTGCCATAACGCTTGATGGTAGCGTTGGGGAAGTTGTCGGTGATGTAGGTGTCCATGGAGGTGGCGCGCTGTACGGCCACTGTCTTGCCACTCATGAACTCCTTGTCGAGCTTGATCTCGGTGCCCTTCTTGGCGGCGAAGCGAGCCGGAATGTGCTGGTACTTCTGGGTGAAGTCCACCTTCTTCTTGCGCTCTTCGGTGATGTCCATGGTGGCGATGATGGCGTCATATTTGCGCGACAGCAGCGCCGGAATGATGCCGTCCCAGTCCTGTTTGATCAGGGTGCACTTCACCTTCATCTCCTCGCACAGGGCGTTGGCGATGTCGATGTCGAAACCTTTCACCTCGCCGCTCGGCTCGGTCCAGGAGAAGGGGGGATAGGCACCTTCCACCCCGATCCGCACCTCTTTCCACTCCTTGGCCATCAGGCTGCCGGAAGACAGGGCAGTGACTATGGCGGTCGCCAGCATCAGCTTGTTCATGTATCTCTCCTTGATAAAGTCATCGACTGTTGCAATTGCAGATTATTGGGGATCAGCCCCGGCCATCAATAGATGGAGGAGATGAATTGCTTGAACCGTTCGGACTTGGGATGGGCGAAGATCTCCTTGGGATTGCCCTCCTCCTCCACACGGCCCTGATGCAAAAACATTACCTTGTTCGACACATCGCGGGCAAACGACATCTCATGGGTCACCACCAGCATGGTGCGCCCCTCTTCGGCCAGCTCGCGCATCAGGCCGAGCACTTCCCCCACCAGCTCGGGATCGAGCGCCGAGGTGGGTTCGTCAAACAGCATCACCTCGGGCTCCACCGCCAGCGCCCGGGCAATGGCCGCCCGCTGCTGCTGGCCGCCGGAGAGGTGGCCTGGGTAGTAGTCGCGCCGCTCCCACAGACCCACCCGGTTGAGCAGGTGTTCCGCCTTGGCCATCGCCTCGGCGCGGGGCACCTTGAGCACCTGGATCGGCACCTCGATGATGTTCTGCATGATGGTCATGTGGGACCAGAGATTGAAGCTTTGAAACACCATGGCCAAGCGGCTACGAATGCGCTCCACCTGGCGCACGTCCTCCGGCAACCGTTCACCGGCCCGGTTGGTTTTCATGCGAATAAGTTCGCCATGGAGGGAAACCGTGCCGGAAGAGGGTGTTTCCAGCAGATTGATACAGCGAAGAAAGGTCGACTTCCCCGAACCGGAGGAGCCGATAAGGGAGATGACATCCCCCTTGTGGGCGGTCATATCGATGCCCTTGAGCACTTCGTGGGTGCCGAAATACTTGTGCAGATCACGAACTTCCAGTGCGGCAACGTCGCTCATCCATTACAACCTTGTCTGTCCCTAGACGCCGCTGGGGCGTGACTCACACCATCGTTTATTTAACAAAAAGTTAACCGATGGCAACCTTCAGCGAAAATATCACTCGGATAGTTAAAAAACAATACAGAACCGAGGTCTTTGGTGTTTTGTCTGTATTTTTATTGGCCAAACAGGTATTTTTCAGCACTTTGTCTGCATAAAACGCTAATCCACCCTGCCTGACGACACCGCCTTTTTATACCCCCAGCGCAAGGCTGGCAAGAAGATTCCTACGTTTTGGCCGCAAGCCACCCAGATTGACTTTATTCAACCATGCAGTACACGCATCCTGTTGAAAAATGGGCCTGTCAGACCCCGTTCTGGCTGCACCAGAATGGGCCAGCGCCCCAACAGCGGGCCTCATTTCGCACCAAAAACATAACATATTGATAAAAAAGCTCCGGATGGAGCAGGCAAACACACAAATATGTGACACAGGCCCAATAAGTGATGATAAGGTGTCATTTTTGTCAGTTTTTGTGATCGAGGCCCCGATGTTGCTCAATGTGTTGCTGATCCTGCTGCCGCTGGTAATCGGCTATCTGGTACCCCTCTCCTCTGCCCGTTTGATCAAGCTGGTCAATCAATCGCTGGGCAAGATGGTCTATCTCATTTTGTTCCTGATGGGGCTGGGGCTCGCCTACGTGGAGAACCTGGGCAGCAATCTGGCGGTGATCTTCAAGGTGGCCGGGGTGATGCTCGCCGCCATTACCCTGTGCAACATGCTGGCCCTCTGGTGGCTGGACAGACGCTCACCTCCCACCCACGAGGCCAGCGACGGCCAGATGCCGAGCAAGCTGCACCTACTGTGGGAGTCGCTGCAGCTCTGTTTCGTGGTGCTGGGCGGCGTCTTGCTGGGGCTGCTGGTCGACCTGCGCGCCCTGCCCATCGACAAGTGGAGCGAGTGGGCGCTGATGCTGCTGCTGTTTCTCATCGGGGTACAGATGCGCAACTCCGGCATGCGGCTGCGCCAGATCCTGCTCAACCCCTGGGGCATGAAGATCGCCGTCACCGTCATCCTCAGCAGCTGGCTGGGCAGCCTGCTGGCCGCCCAACTGCTCGGCATGCCGCTGACCCACGGCCTGGCTCTGAGCTCCAGCTTCGGTTGGTATTCGCTCTCCGGCATCCTGGTGGCCGACAAGCTGGGGCCGGTACTGGGCTCCGCCGCCTTCATCAACGATCTGGGGCGCGAGCTCATCGCCATCCTGATCATTCCGATGCTGATGCGCCGCCACCCCTCCGCCGCCATCGGCTATGGCGGCGCCACGGCGCTGGACTTCACCCTGCCGGTCATCCAGAAATCCGGCGGCATCCAGGTGGTGCCGGTGGCCATCGTTTCCGGCTTTATCCTGAGCCTGCTCGGCCCCATCCTGATCCTGGGCTTCCTGGCCATCTGATTGCCCCTGAGCCACCCACCGCCAACAACGACAAGCCCGGCACTGCTGCCGGGCTTGCCGTTTAAAAGAGGGGAGCGAGCGTGACAGCCCCGCCTTCAACTAACGGCCTTCAGGTGCGCCAGCGGCCGCCGCTCATCACCCGCTCGATGGTAAGCGTATCGGGCTCGATCAGCAGCAGATCCGCATCCTGCCCCACTGCCAGCGTACCCTTGGTCGCCAGGCCCAGCGCCCTGGCCGGATTGGCCGTCACCACCGCCAGCGCCACCTCCAGCGCGACCCCCTTGCCGCAAGCCTCCACCAGCGCCTGCCACAGACTGCCGATCTGGCCGCAGCGCAGCTCGATGAGACGCCCCTCGCCATCGAAGCGCGGCAGGCTGGCGTTGGCGTCCGAGCTGAAGCTGATACGATCGGCGGGCACCCCGGCCGCCAGCAGCTCCACCAGGGCGTCGGCCGCCAGCCGCTCGCCATCGTCCAGCAAGTCCGGAAAGCTCGAGGTGGTGAGGTCGACCCAGCCGCCGGCCCGACCCCACTCGATGGCCTCGGCAAACAGCCAGGGATTGCGGTTGCAGTGAGTGGGATAGAGCTGGCGCAGCGGGATGTCGGTGCCATCGCGCAAAGCCCGCAGCGGCGCCAGCGCCCCGCGCCCGTCCCCCAGATGAAAGAAGCTGACCCCGCTCTTGCCGGCGAGCAGCCCGGCCACCCGTGCCTCGCTCACCAGACGGGCCAGCTCGTCGTGGGTCGGCGCACTGGATCTGTGATCACTGATGGCCACCTCTCCCACTCCCAGTACCTCGGGAATGAGCATGATGTCGGACTCCACCGTGCCGGTGAGGGTCTTGACCGGCAGATGGTAGGAGCCGGTATACATGAAGGCGCTCACCCCGGCGGCGCGAAACTCGCGCACCTTGCCGAGCACCTGAGCCGGGCTGCGGGTCAGGCTGTCGGTACCGAGCGCCGCCACCAGGGTAGTAACCCCTGCGCTCAGCGCCTCCCTTGCCGCCAGCTCCGGCGTGCGAAAACCAAAGCCCCCCTCGCCGCCACCGCCGGTGATGTGGGCCAGCGGATCCACCAGCCCGGGCACCAGATAGCGGCCGCGGCCGTCCACCCGCGTCAGCGGCCAGTCGGCGGGGACTGACAAGCCCCGGCCGAGCCAGGCGATGCGGCCATCGGCCACCAGCAGATCCTGGCGGCCCAGCGCAGTCGGGCCATAGAGTTCGGCGCCCTCGATCAGGGTCAACATGTGCATGCTCCTCGTGATGATGATGGGCGCCACAAAGCGCCAGCCATGCTGCACTCTACCCAGCCGGCGGTCATGGTGGGAAGCACTTCCGCACGGCCAAGCGCCCGTTCCCGTAGGCAATAGCCGCCGGATCCGCTAGGCTCAGCGACAATCCCACTGGCTGACGTCACCCTTCATGAACTATCTCGCTCACCTGCATCTGGCAGCCCATACCCACAGTTCCCTCACCGGCAACCTGCTGGGGGATTTCGTCAAGGGCGCCCTGCCGAGCGCGCTCGGCACCGAACTCGACGAGGGGATCTGGCTGCACCGCAAGATAGATGCCTTCACCGACAGTCACCCCGAACACAGGGCGGCGGTGGCCTGCTTCGAGGCCCCCTGGCGCCGCTTTGGCGGTATCCTGGTGGACATGCTCTACGACCACTGGCTCAGCCTGCACTGGCCGCAGTTTCATGACGAGGCCCTGCCCCGTTTCCTGCAGCAGAGTTACCGGCACCTACTGGTGGATGCAGACAGCCTGCCGGATGGGTTGCCGCTGCCTCTCAGACGGATGGCGGAGCAAAACTGGATCGCCGCCTATCAGCACAGAGAGGGGCTGGCTCAGGCCCTCAACGGCATCGGCCGCCGGCTGCGCCGTCCCCTGCCGCTCGGCGATGCGCTGCTCACCCTCAAGCAAGTGCAATGGCAAGGGTGCGAGGCGGGCTTTCTGCGCTTCTACCCCCAGCTGATGAGCCACAGCGTGCAGCAGCTGGCCCACTATCGCGAGACCGGCGGCCACGCCGGCTTGCGGCCATAAAAAAGGCCCCGTGAGGGGCCTTCTACCAACATTTAATCAGGCCCCTGGCGTGGCCGGCAGGAAGGTGAACGCCTTGGCCGGCACAAACTTGTCCGCCGTTTCCCCCGCATAGAGCTGACGCTCGGTCAGCGGGAGTTTCTTGACCGGGGCGCCCGCACTCAAGTCCAGCTGGTCCATGCTCACCCAGAAGGTGTTGGGCAGATGGGTCAGCTCGAAGAAGTAGCGGCGATGCTGTTGATCCGACACGCTGCGCCACAGGGTGGTGGAGATGTTGGGTTGATCCGGTGTACTGATCCCCATGGGCACCGAGACGTTGCGCATCACGCTCATCACACCGGCCACGGCCTCATTGGCCTGATCCGTCTTGGGCAGGGTCTTGATATAAAAAGAGGCCCGGGCGAAACGATCCGCCGACCGGTTGGTGCCCGGCAGCATGGTGAGCCCGCCTATCTCCTCCCAGTACTCGTTGAGTGCCAGCTGCTTGTCGAACACGGGGGAGTTGGTCATCACCTGATAGCTGCGGTCGTGGTGGATCTGCAACTTGCCATCCACGTACTGGAAAATGGCCGAGTCTCCGCTGGCATCCGAGATGGAGAGGTGCAGCTGGCCCGGCTTGCCATCCGGCGTCAGGGTGGTCACCACATAGAACTCGTCCTTCGACAGGGCGGTGACCGCCTCGCTGACGGTGGCAAAATTGTCCAGCACATACTGGGCCCAGAGGGAGATGGAGAGCGTCTTGCGCGGATCCTTGTCGCTCGGAGTCACATACTCGGACTCGGTCAGATAGAGCAGGTTGGCCACCAGCCCCTTTTCGTTCATGCCATCGGCGGTACCCGCGTCAAACCCCGCGGCAACCAGGGAGCCATAGCGCGCGTTCCACGTCATGGAGTGCGGACCGGCTGCCCCGCTCCGTTCGATGCCGCGCGGCAAGGCCCAGAGGTTGGTCGGCATGGCGGCGCGCCAGTCCATGGTGCGGCCGGTCACCACCAGACCGCCGTCGCCCTGATAAACGGCGCGGGTGCAGGCATCGGCCAGCGAGCTGACCGACAGGGCCATGGTCAAGGCCAACAGAGTTTTCTGGAACAGGGGGCGGGATTGGCGTTTCATAGGATGCATCACTCAAGGCTGGTGAAAAGGACAGGCTAACGGCTGCCGCTGTATGGGAGCTTAATGAGGATAATCAGCCGCCCGCCCCCCCTCCCACCTCGCGGCGGCCAAGATGTGATCAGGTCGACATAGTTGCTGCAAGATCAGCGAGATACACCTGGCATCTACGCTGCCAGCAAGCCCTTGGCCCACCCGCTGTTGCGTCGATTCTGGTCGTATCATGCCTGGGCTGCTCATCCATAAAAAAACCGGACTCCAGGTCCGGTTTGCACAGAGCAGGCGCGCTGACACTGGCCTCAGTGGTCTTGCGCCGAAGGTTCACCCTTCTTCTTGCGAATGCTCAGGCCCAGCTCGCGGCCGCGCAGGCGGGCGTAATAGATGGTGCCGATAAAGGCGAGCACGGTGAACACCAGCTCCACCACCGCCAGCCACCGCTCCCCCTCGTCCGTGGTGATCAGGGTCAGGGCATGCAGGAAGTAGGGCATCAGCACGAAGTTGCCCCAGGCGTGAGTGTAGGGGTTGCCCTGCACGATCCCCTTGAGCGGGAACAGCAGCGGCACCGTCCAGATCACCGGCAGCAACCAGGGGTTGAGATCCGGGTGGGGCGAGAGCCACAGATGCCACAGAATGACCCAGCCCAGCAGGCCGAAGAAGCCGACCAGGGTCAGCAGGCGGGCGAAGCTGGTACTCACTTGAGGATCTCCAGCACCTGCTCGGGCGGACGGCCGATGCGGGCCTGACCGTTCTTGATCACGATGGGCCGCTCGATGAGCTTGGGATACTGGTGCATGGCGCGAATGAGGTCATCGCCGCTCACCTCGCCAAGCCCCAGCTCCTTGTAGAGATCTTCCTTGGTGCGCATCAGCTGACGCGGATCACTGAACCCCAGCTGGCTCAGCAGGGTGCGGATCTCTTCCTCGCTCGGAGCCTGCTCCAGATAGAGCACCACATCCGGGGCGATCCCGTGCTGTTCCAGCAAGGCCAGGGTTTCACGGCTCTTGGAGCAGCGCGGATTGTGGTAGATTTGGGTCTCGCTCATGATAACTCCCTGATTAATCGCAAGATGGGACAAGAAACGGCGCTATTGTAGGGGAAACTGATGGTCAGGGTAAGCGCGAGAGTGCAGGAATTGAAACGAATTTGTTGGCTGATTGTGGCCGGCCTGCTGACAGCCTGCAGCCCGGCCCCCCAGTTCACCGACAGCCAGAACCAGCCGGTGGCCCTGGCCGACTTTGCCGGCAAGCCGCTGTTGGTCAACTACTTCGCCCCCTGGTGTGCCCCCTGCCTGCGGGAGATACCGCTGCTGGAGGCGCTGGCGCGGGAGGGGCAAACTGCCGTGGTGATGGTCAACTACGACCCGGCCACCCCGGCCGAGCTCGACCAACTGGCCGGGCTGTACCGCATCGAGGTGCCGCTGCTCATCGCCCGGCAGGAGGCGAGTCTTCCCTTCCCCCGCCCCGCCGGGCTGCCCACCAGCTATCTGCTCGATGGCGAGGGCAAGCTCCAGCAGACCCTGGTGGGCGAGCTCACCCCATCGCGGCTCGAAGCCCTCAGGGCATCAGTCAAGTCGCTTGACCACTGACGCCAACGCCGCTGGCGGCGGCGCCAGCTGGCTGGCTTTGCCACCATTCTCTTCGCCATCATAAAACAACAAGGGCGCACCTCGGTGCGCCCTTGTTGCGTGTGAGAACCGCTGGCCCGTCAACCCTTGAGGCTGTCGAGATCCTTCTTGGCCCGCTCCAGCTCGGTGATGCGCGCCTCCAGTCTGGCCAGGGTCAACTTGTCGTTGGTGGTACCACGCGCCACAATCAGCTCGTCGATGGCCGCCTGATAGTCACCGCGCAGGGAGAGCATCTCGGCCCGTGCCATGTGCAGATCGGTCATCCTGCCCGCCTTGCGATAGGCATCGGAGAGCAGGCTCCAGGCCAGGTTGTTCTCTTCGTGCTCGCGGGCATAGGGGTCGAGAATGGCGATGGACTTCTTGTAGTTGCCCCCTTCCAGATAGGCGTTGCCGAGGTTCACCACCACCACCTCGTTGTCCGGCATGCGGGTGCGGAACTTCTCGAGCCGGGCGATGGCCTGGGCGCTGCGCCCCTTGGCGAGATCGATATCGGTGAGGGCATCCACCACGAACAGATCTTCCGGGTGGCGAGTCGCCAGCTCCTGCATCAGGGCGTCGGCCTCGTCGGTGCGCTTGAGCTGCAGCAGCGCCAGCGCCTTGCCGTAGGTGGCCGCATCCTTGAGCGGGTAGTCCCCCTTCTGCAGGCGGTTGTCAAAATATGTGAGCAGGGCCTGCGGGCTCTCGGTGCCAAAACGCACCTGAATGCGCACCTTGGCCAGCCAGAAGTCGAGGCTCGGCGGCAGATCCCGGCGGCCATAGCTGCCCGCCCGGGCGCGCGCCTCGCTGATCCGGGTCTCCGGCAGCGGGTGAGTCAGCAGCATCTCAGGCGGCTTGCTGGCGTAGCGATATTCGGCCGCCAGCTTCTGGAAGAAGTTGGCCATGCCCATGGGATCGAAGCCGGCGTCGTAGAGAGTCTTCATGCCGATCCGGTCCGCTTCGTATTCGTTGTCGCGGGTGTAGTTGATGGCCGACTGCATGGAGAGACCGAGCGTGGTCTGCAGCGCGGCGATGCCCGCGGTGGGGTTGATCACCGCCAACGCGATGGAGCCCACCAGCCCGGCCAGGGTCATGGCGGAGCTGCTCGCCTGCGCCTCCATGTAGCGGGCGATGTGGCGCTGGGTCACGTGGGTGATTTCGTGCGCCAGTACCGAGGCGAGTTCGCTCTCGCTGTCGGCATAGAGGAACAGGCCGGTGTGCACCTTGACCCGCCCGCCGAGGAAGGCAGCCGCGTTGATGCTGGGGTCGTTGATGAGGAAGAAGGTGAACGGGAAACGCACGCCGTCGGCGTTGGAGAGCAGCCGCTGGCCCAGATCGTCGATGTACTGGCTCAAGACGGGATCATCGATGATCGGCAAGCCGGCCCGGGCAAAGCGCATGAAGGCGTTGCCATAGCGCACCTCCTGCTCGATGGGCAGGGCGGCCACCCCGGCGGTGCCGATGTCGGGAAGCTGGTTGTTGGCCTGGGCATGGAAAGTGGCACCCATCAGGGAAGCCAGCAGGGGGAGCGATGCCATCAGGGGGGAAAAGCGTGCCACGTTATCTCTATCTCCAATCAGACCCTACCGGGACACCGGCAGAATACCCTTGCCCATCAAGGGCTACAAGCGTTGTTTCGCGCTCTCATCACGGCCATAATAGCCGCCTCACGCGCGATGGAGCCTCCATGGAATACCTCGACCTGACCCCCTGGCGCTGCCCCGAGCCGCTGATCCGGCTCAAGCTCTGGCTGCGTCAGGCCAACGCCGGTCAATCCCTGTCCATCCGGCTGGCCGATGCCGGCTCCCGGCAGGATATTCCCGCCTATCTGCAACGCCAGGGTCATGCCTTCACGTTGCAGGAGGCGCCAGACAATACCCTCTCTTTGCAGTTGGTGGTCGGGGCCCAGCACCACGGCAAGCCCCAGTAACCTAAGGATGTCGCCATGTTAGAAGTCATCAAGCGCTGGTATCAGACCCGTTTCTCCGATCCCGATGCCGTCACCCTGTTCCTGCTGCTGGTGGCCTGTTTCGCCGTGCTCTGGCTGTTCGGTGATCTCTTGGCGCCGCTGCTGGTGGCGCTGGTGATGGCCTACCTGCTGGAGTGGCCGGTGAGCCGGCTGCAGCGGGCCGGGCTCTCGCGCACCCTGGCCACCAGTCTCATCCTGCTGCTGTTCATCGCCCTCACCGCCATGGCATTTCTCGGGCTCATTCCGACCCTGGCGAGCCAGGGACTGAACCTCGCCAAGGAGTCGCCGGCCATGCTCTCCCATGCCCAGGACTATGTGCGCACCCTGCCGGAGCAGTACCCCGAGCTCATCAACGTCACCCTGGTGGAAACCATCATCGACAACATCCGTCAGCGCATCCTGACCGGGGGCGAGCAGTTGGTGAGCGCCTCCCTCAGCTCCCTCATCAACGTGGTAGCCATCCTCATCTACGCCATCCTGGTGCCGCTGATGGTGTTCTTCATGCTCAAGGACAAGCAGATCCTGATGGGCGGACTGCGCCGCTTCCTGCCGCGCAACCGCACCCTGGTCAACCGGGTCTGGGTCGAGATGAACGAGCAGATCCTCAACTACATCCGTGGCAAGGTCATCGAGATCCTGATCGTCGGGGTGATCAGCTATGTGGCCTTCGCCATGCTGGGGCTGCGCTACTCGGTGCTGCTGGCGGTGGCGGTCGGCTTCTCGGTGCTGATCCCCTATATTGGCGCCGCCGCGGTGACGGTACCGGTGGCCATGGTGGCCCTGTTCCAGTGGGGACTGACGCCGGAGTTCACCTGGCTGATGGTGGTCTACACCGTGATTCAGGTGCTCACCGGCAACGTGCTGGAGCCCATCCTCTTCTCCGAGGCGCTCAACCTCCATCCGGTGGCCATCATCATCGCCGTGCTGGTGTTTGGCGGCCTGTGGGGATTCTGGGGGGTCTTCTTCGCCATTCCCCTCGCCACCCTGGTCAAGGCGGTGCTCAACGCCTGGCCCAAGCGCGAAGAGCTGCCCGCGGCGAAATAACCAACTTCCCATGCAATCGTGACAACGGAGTGTCCATGACCTTTTTGCGTCAAATCAGAGCAGCAGGGCTGACGGCCCTGCTGCTCGCTGCCGCCATGCCCGCCCGCGCCGATATCGACCTTGGCGCCATGGATCTGCTCACCAGCGACAGTCCCACCAGCCCGGTGCCACAAGGCTTTGTCGCCGGTGCGGCGCTCATCGGGGGACAAGCCCGCTATGAGGCGCAGGATAATGCCACCTACGCCATCCCGGGCGTTATCTACTTCGGCAAGCAGTTCATGTTTCTCGGCGATCGGGCGCGTTACTACTTCCACAAGGATGAACATGTCGCCCTGTATGGCTATGGCCGGGTGCGTTTTGGCAATCTGGATCCCGAGGATTCGCCCGCCTTCACCGGCATGGTACAGCGTAAATGGCAGCTGGAAGGCGGGATCGGTGGCAACCTCATCACTCCCTACGCCCTGCTGACCGTGCGGGCCAACAGCGACATCACCGGCCGCAGCAAGGGCCAGGAGCTACTGCTGTGGGCCGACTTCCCCATCCAGCGCGACAACCTGCTGATCATGCCGGGGATGGGGCTGATGCTGCGCAGCGACAAGATGGCCAACTACTACTTCGGCGGCATCTCCGAAAGCGAGGCCACCGTCCAGCGCCCGGCCTGGGATACGGGGTCAACCCTCTCCCCCATGGCGGCGCTCATCACCAGCTATCGCTTCAGCCCCAACTGGATTGGCATGTTTGCCATGAACTACGAATTGTATGATCGGGATATTAAAAACAGTCCCATCGTCCAGCGCGATGGCGAACTCTATGCAGGATTTGCCCTCGGCTATATCTGGTAACTGTGATTCGCCGTGAGATACGAACAAACAAAAGGGAGCCCTCGGCTCCCTTTTTCACGACCATCGTCAGGCTGATAGTGCAGCCTACTCAGGCTGCCAATTCAGGCTTACAGCGCAGCCAGAAACGCGCCGAGCTGCTCATTGACGAAGGCGGGGTTCTCCAGCGAGGCGATATGGCCAGCCGCTGGGATCTCCCTGAACGGGCAGCCCAGTACCTCGGCCATCAGATAGCCCTCCAGCACCGGCCGCGCCTTGTCCTGACTGCCGGTCATCACCAGCGCAGGCACACGGATCGCTTCCAGCCACTCGATGCGATCCTCGCGGGTCACGAAGCTGCGGCCCACCGCCACCATGGCGGCTACCTTGTCGGCCGGCCAGGCGGCGAGACGCGCCTTGAAACCGCTCATCAGGTCGGCATCCGGCTGGTCGGCAAAGAACAGCGGCGCCACCTGCTCGACGATGGGGGCCGGGATGGTGCCAAGCTGCTCGATCATCGCCAGCATGCCTAGGTAGCGCTCGCAGGTGATCTGCGGCTCGAGACCAACGAAGCTGTCCATCAGCACCAGGCCCTTGAGGCGCGCGGGAGCCATGCGTGCCAGCTCGACGCCCCACATGCCGCCGATGGAGAGACCCACCAGCACGAACTCATCGATGCCGAGCGCATCGAGCAGCGCCAGATGATCGCATGCCAGGGTCGCCAGGGTGCAGGCCCCCTCGGGCAGCGCGTCGGAATCGCCGTGGCCCCACAGCTCGGGCACGATGCAGCGATACTGCCCCTTGAGGGCCTCGACTTGCGGCGCCCACATGGCGCTGTCCCACAGGTAGCTGTGACCAAACAACAGTACTGGGCCCTGCCCCTCGTCCAGATAGGCCATTTGGCGGCCCGCGATCTCCATAAATTGCTTCATGTTTTCTCCTGTTTCTGGTGCCGACTATTGACGGGGCGGCAGTGTAGCACGACCCTCTTGGCAGTGACGCCTGCCTGGTGCAATCTGGAAAAGTGTCAATAAGGAGAAGAACATGCCGAAGGACAAGAGCAAGAAACGCCCGCGCCTGGACAAGAAAACCTACGAGCACCACCTGGCCCATCTGCAGGAGGAGCTGGTCAAGCTGCAGGAGTGGGTCAAGCAGGAGGGGCTGAAAGTGGTGGTGCTGTTCGAGGGCCGCGACGCCGCCGGCAAGGGGGGCGTCATCAAGGCGATCACCGAGCCTCTCAATCCCCGGGTCTGCCGGGTCACGGCGCTGCCCGCCCCCTCGGATCGCGAGCGCTCCCAGTGGTACTTTCAGCGCTATGTGGCGCACCTGCCCGCCGCCGGCGAGATGGTGCTGTTCGACCGCTCCTGGTACAACCGGGCCGGGGTCGAGCGGGTGATGGGCTTTTGCAGCGACAACGAGTATCGCGAGTTTCTGCGGGCCTGCCCCGAGTTCGAGCGGATGCTGATCCGCTCTGGCATCACGGTGATCAAATACTGGTTCTCGGTCAGCGACGAGGAGCAGGAGAAACGGTTCAAGGAGCGGATCAACACCCCCATCAAGCGCTGGAAGTTCAGCCCGATGGACCTGCAGTCCCGCTCGCGCTGGGTGGAGTACTCCCGCGCCAAGGACGACATGTTCACCTACACCGACACCGAGGATTGTCCCTGGTTCGTGGTGGAGGCGGACGACAAGCGCCGCGCCCGCCTCAACTGCATCTCCCACCTGCTGGGCAAGGTGCCCTATGAGGCGATCCACTACGAGCCCATCACCCTGCCCCCCATCAACACCGAGGGGTATGAGCGCCCGCCGCTGGCCAACCAGCACTTCGTGCCCGACATTACCGCCGCACTCGAGGGCTGAGCCCTGCCACCTTGCCTGCCGTTCTCGCCAAACGGCAGGCAATAAAAAGCCGGTCTTGCGACCGGCAAAAAGGCATTGAATCTAAAGAAAGGAAAACCTCGGCAGCCGCCCCTGATCAGGTGCGGATGTATTTGGCCGTGCGCGGGAAGGCTTGCTCCTTGGCATCGAACAGGTAGCAGGCTTCGGCCGGAATGCCGACGCTGTACTGCTGACCGGTGGCCACGTCCACGTCGGAGCTGGCCTTGACGGTGAAGTCGTGCCCTGCCACGTCCATGTAGACGAAGGATTCGGCCCCCAGGTGTTCAGCCACCTGCACCACCCCGCTCACCTTGCTGTCGGCATGGGGGTGATCCAGCGGCACCAGGTGCTCGGGACGAATGCCCAGCTCCACCTTGTCGCCGACCGCGCCGCTGCGGGCATCGACCCGGGCACGCACGGTATCGCCGGTGGTCAGCTTGACCACGCACTCCTGCTCGCCAATCTCCACCAGCTCGCCGGCCAGGAAGTTCATCTTGGGAGAGCCGATGAAGCCGGCCACGAACTTGTTGTCCGGGTTGTGGTAGAGCTCGAGCGGGGTGCCGAACTGCTCCAGGTTGGTGGTCGCCTCGCCCTTGAGCGGGCTCAGCACCACGATGCGGTTGGCCAGCGTCATGGCCTCCACCTGGTCGTGGGTCACGTAGATGATGGTGGAGTTGAGCTCCTTGTGCAGCTTGGCAATCTCGATGCGCATCTTGACCCGCAGGGCGGCATCCAGGTTGGAGAGGGGTTCGTCGAACAGGAACACCTGTGGCTGCTGGACGATGGAGCGACCGATGGCGACCCGCTGGCGCTGACCGCCGGAGAGTGCCTTGGGCTTGCGGTCCAGCAGCGGCTCGAGACCCAGGATCTCGGCGGCGCGCATCACCCGCTTGTGGATGTTCTCCTTGTCCATCTTCTTGAGCTTGAGGCCAAAGGCCATGTTCTCGTAGATGTTCATGTGCGGATAGAGGGCGTAGGACTGGAACACCATGCCCACGTTGCGCTCTACCGGCGGCACGTCGTTCATGTAACGACCGCCGATGGTCAGCTCGCCGCTGGTGATGTCTTCCAAACCCGCGATCATCCGCAGCAGGGTGGACTTGCCGCAACCGGACGGACCGACGAAGACGATGAACTCCCCTTCCTTGATGGCCAGGTTGATATTGCGCAGGGTGTCCTTGTGAACAGCCGGGTCGTAATTTTTGCGAACGTTGTTGAGTACTACTTCAGCCATGTCGAGCTCCGCTCTTGAATCTTTGCAAATCGTGATGGCGGGGGGAGTCGGCTCCCCCGGCCATGAACCTTAACCTTTCACGCCGCCGGCAGTGAGACCGCCAACCAGCCAGCGCTGTGCGAGCAGGAAGACAACCGTGATGGGGAAGCCGGACAGCACGGCGGCTGCGGCAAAGTCGCCCCACAGGTAGTTCTGCGGATAGAGGTACTGCTGGGCTCCGACCGCCAGGGTCAGATTGTTCACATCCTGCAGCAGGATGGAGGCCATGGGCACCTCGGTAATGGAACCGATGAAGGCCAGGATGAACACCACCGCCAGGATGGGCACCGACAGCGGCAGCAGGATCAGGCGGAATGCCTGCCACGGGGTGGCACCGTCGATGGCCGCCGCCTCCTCCAGGGAGGAGTCGATGGTCTCGAAGTAGCCCTTGATGGTCCAGACGTGCAGGGCGATGCCGCCCATGTAGGCCAGGATCAGGCCGCCGTGGGTGTTGAGGCCAAGCCAGGGGATGTAGTCACCAATCTTGTTGAAGAGCGCATAGATGGCCACCAGTGCCAGCACCGCCGGGAACATCTGGAAAATCAGCATGCCCTGCAGGATGGTGGACTTGCCACGAAAACGCAGGCGGGCGAAGGCGTAGGCACAGGTGGTGGAGAGCACCACGATCATCAGGGCGGTGATGCCCGCGATCTTGATGGAGTTCCACAACCAGGTCAGCACCGGGAACGGCGGCGGCGTGATGCTGCCATCGGCGTTGGTGATGGACATGCCCAGCGCCAGCTTCCAGTGATCCAGGGTCGGGTTGGAGGGGATGATCTCCCCTACCGCGAAGTTGCCGTTTCTAAACGAGATGGCGATGACCATGATCAGCGGGAAGATGATCAGTGCCAGGAAGCCCCACATCACCAGGTGGGTTGCCCACACCCGGTATTTGACTGATTTGGGTTGTACGATTGCCATGTTGAAGCCTCCTTACAGTTGCTTGTCGGCTTTGGACAATTTCAGGTTGAGCAAGGCCAGCGCACCCACGATGAGGAAGATGGCGGTGGCGATGGCACTGGCCAGACCGTAGTCCTGACCACCCGAGCCCTGGAACGCGATCCGGTAGGTGTAGCTCACCAGCAAGTCGGTGGTACCGGCCGGGGTGCTGGCGCCTATGATGTCCGGCGCGCCGTTGGTCAACAACTGGATGAGCACGAAGTTGTTGAAGTTGAACGCGAACGAGGCAATCAACAGCGGTGTCAGCGGCTTCATCAAGAGCGGCACTGTGATCTTGAAGAAGTTCTGCACCGGACCGGCACCGTCCATGGCAGACGCTTCATAGAGATCTTCCGGAATGGCTTTGAGCAGGCCCATGCAGAGGATCATCATGTAGGGGTAGCCAAGCCAGGTATTGACGATGAGGATCATCACCTTGGCCAGGAAGGGGTTGGTATACCAGTCCGGCTTGATGCCGAACGCCGCTTCCAGGAACAGGTTGATCTCACCGAAGTTCTGGTTGAACAGGCCCTTGAACACCAGGATGGAGATGAACGCCGGGATGGCATAGGGCAGGATCAGCATGACCCGGTAGAAGCCGCGCCCCTTGAGGGACTCCCACTGCACCAGACAGGCCAGCACCATGCCGATGGCCAGGGTGAAGCCCACCGAACAGGCGGAGAAGATCACGGTCCAGACGAAGATCTGCAGGAACGGTGCCTGGATACCCGGATCGGTGACGATGCGGGCGAAGTTCTTCCAGCCCACGCTCACCACGAAGCCTGGCGCCACGCTCTTGCCGACAAACTGACCCTGCTCGTCGATGTATTGATAGAAGCCGGTGTCGCCGTTGGGCAGCATCAGCTCGCCGCTCTGGTTGTCACGCAGCAGGTTGCTGTCTTTGATCACCACCCCGGACTTGAGCACGGCACCATCCAGCAGACGGGTGTACTGCTGCTTCTGGGCGGCGAACTTGCGCAGGCTGCTCAGGGTCAGGTGGGTTCCGCCATCCGGCAGCACCAGATCGAGTGCGCTCAGGTGGGTGCGATGGTCGACGATGGCCCGAATGGGTGCCACCTTGTCCACGGCCTCCCCTTCCAGGTGTTGCAGCTGAACAACCTGCACCGGTTCATGAACTCTGCCCTCGCGGACAGCCAGTTCACGGGCCTTGTTGCTCATCAGGGTAACGGGTTGACTGATAAAGGATTGGTCGTCCTGTTTCAGCAGCAGCTGAAACTGATTGTTCTCACCACCCAAGAGGGTGAAATCGAATTCACCGCCCGCCACCTTGTAGGTTTTTTTCAGATGGTAATCTCGCGCCTGCTCGATGGAGAGCAGGTTGGAGCCCGAATAGTTGGTGAAGGCGATGCCGATCGTGTAGGCAAGAGGGAAGATGATAAAAACAACCATGCCGGCCACACCGGGGAAGATATAGCGGTGGGCATAGGTCTTCTTGTTCATGAAGACATACAGACCGACGGAGACCACCACCAGATCCAGCAGAGCGAATACCCACTCACCGCTGGCGTACATCATCACGGCTGCATAACCGTTGAGGATGGCTACCAGAGCAGCAATGGTCCACTTAAGCCAGGTGTGCTTATCCTTCGGACCGGCATAGGATTCAATAGAAGGTACTACTTCCATGCCAATTAACCTTTATAACGCCAAGAGAGATTTGAGAGAGTGGGAGGCCGTTGCGGCCTCCCGGGTAGTGCGTGCTTACTGAACGATACGCTTGGCAGCGGTATCCAGGGCTTCGTCAACGCTCTGACGGCCGGAGGTTACGTTCTTGAGGGCAGTTTCGAAGGAGGACCAGAAACGGCTCATCTCAGGCACGGACGGCATCGGCTCGCCATTCTGGGCGTTTTGCATGGTTGCCTTGATGTGCGGATCGGATTCCAGGGTCTTCTGGAAGGACTTCAGCGCCACGGCGCCCAGCGGCTTGTCGGCGTTGACCGGTGCCAGACCGGCGTCGGTCAGCAGGTAGTTTTCCAGGAACTCGATGGCCAGATCCTTGTTCGGGCTGGCGGCGTTGATGGTGGCACCCAGTACGCCGACGAAGGCCTTGGCCGGTTTACCCTTCAGGGTCGGCAGCGGCGCTACGCCGTACTTGATGCCGCTCTTGTCCAGGTTGCTCCAGGCCCAGGGACCGTTGATCATCATGGCCACTTCGCCCTTGTTGAACTTGGCGTCCATCACACCGTAGTCGATGCCTTTTTCCAGGTGACCGGACTTGATCATCTCGGAGATGTAGCCAACACCGGCCTTGGCACCCGCGTTGGCCACGCCGGTGTCTTTCACGTCATAACCGGTAGCGGTTTTCTTGAAGGCATAACCACCGTTGGCAGCCACCAGCGGGTAGCTGAAATAGGGGGTGTCATAGGCCCACATGATGGCGCGCTTGCCGTTCTTCTTCAGGGTCTCGTCAATCTTGGCGATCTCTTCGAAGGTCTTCGGCGGCTCCGGCAGCAGATCCTTGTTGTAAATCAGGCTGACCGCTTCCACGGCAACCGGGTAGCCGTAGGTCTTGCCATCGACGGTCATGGCATCCCAGGCGAACTGTTCAAACTTGGCTTTGGTGGCTGCATTCGGGGTCACGGGGACCAGCAGACCGGCCTTGACCCACTCACCGTAACGGTCGTGAGCCCAGAAGAAGATGTCCGGACCGTTGCCGGTGGCAGCGGCTTGCTGGAATTTCACTTCCACCTGATCAGGGTGCGCAACCGTCACCTTGATGCCGGTTTCGGCTTCAAACTTCTTACCTACTTCGGCCAGACCATTGTATCCCTTGTCACCGTTAATCCAGATGGTCAGTTGACCTTCGTCAATGGCGGCAGTGGCAGAGCAAGCCACGCCCAGAGTAGCCAGACCGATCAGGGATGACAGCAATTTCTTTTTCATGAGCCTTTCCTTGTATTAGTTCCGCGCTGTAAGAGCATTGTGTGCGAGATGAATATTATCCCAAGCCGTTACCGCCTCACATGACGCAACTCGCATTTTTGAAACGCAATTACGTATTTTCTTCCAGAAAGTTCTGAAAACATTTTCTTATTTCAGGGGGTTATCGCCATTTATTGGCATATTTATCGCCAAATTAAGAAATTCAATTACCAAAGAGAAATAAAAAAACATGAATGAAAGGGTTTTCACCTCACTGAAAACCCTTTCACGGGGATTATTCTGTTTAATTTGTTAACAAAGCACCGAGTTGGTTTCGCTGCTGCCTACCCCGTTAAATAAAAAGACACCGCAGCGAAGTGCGGTGTCTTTTTGCCAAAACTGGAAAGCAGATCACATTACGACTGGCGCAGCAGCTGATCCTTGAGGTTGGGCGGGACCCCCTTGATGGTCAGGGTATCGGTCTGGGGATCGTAGAAGATACGGCTGTTGAGCAGCTTCTGCTCGAAGCTCAAAGTCAGGCCGCCACCGGAGCCGACGAACTTGGTCAGGCCGCGCAGGGTCGAACGGTCGGCCGGGAAGCGATCTTCCAGCTCATACTCCTGACCGATGAAGCTGTAAAAATCGAGGTCGCCATCGCCCGGCAATTCCGCCGACAGCTCCTTGATCTCGATCTCTTCACCGGCGCTGGCCTGCTCGGTGCAATATTTGAAGACCTGTTTCTTGTAGTCGTTGCGCTCGGCCGGCTCGAGCTGGCGGCTGTCGCAATAATCGTCCACCGCCTGCAGCAGCCCCTTATTCTGGATCTTGGCATCCATCCCCTCGCGGGCACCCAGCAGATCCATGAAGAAATCACCCAGCTTGCGACCGACCCGGCCCTTGCTGAAGGTGATATAACGGCGCGAATCCGGCTGGGTTTTCCATTCGGTCAGATCGATGCGGGCCACCAGGTTCAATTTGCCGATATCCAGATACTGGATGTGACGCAGCTCCAGCGCCTCGCTGACGGTGACGCTCTCCTTGCCCTCCAGCAGGGCGATCATCAGATAATCCACCCCCACGTAGTTGTATTTGGCAAACAGCAGCACCCCCTGCTCGTCGAGGGCGTGCTCCACCAGCTGCTTGACCAGCAGCTGGGTCATCTCGACCGAGAAGGGGACAAAGTCGGTCTGTTCGCCGAGCAGCCGTTCGAGGGCGATGCGAAAGAGCGGAGAAGGCTGTTTGGGGGCGCTCTCCCCCTCCGCCAGCTCGGCGACGGCGGCCTCGGGGTCGGCAAAGAAGCCGAAGCCCTTGCCCCCCTTGCCGTTGTAAATGCGATGCAGCTCCGCCATCAGCCCCTGTACCGCCTCATCGGCAGGCAGAAGCTGGCTGCGGGTGTCGGCGTGAGGTTGACCATCGCCGCCCTGGCGCAGGGAGTGAAGAATGATCTTGTCGATATCGAGACTCATGTCACAAAGCCATAGTGTTAGCCGAAAGGGTGAAGTATTATAAGGCGCTTTGAACCGAGATGAACCCAAGATTATGCCCATCGTATCAAAGTACAATAACGAGCAGTTTGACGCCCTGATGAACGACCTGATCACCGCCCTGGAGAAGCACAAGGCGCCGGTGGATCTGAGTCTGATGGTGCTCGGCAACCTGACCACCAATATCATCAATGGCATGGCCCCGGCCCAGCGTCAGGCGATCACCGAAAAATACATCCAGGCGCTCACCGCCTCGGTGGATCATCGCCACGATGCTCACTGAGTCTCTTCGCATTCTTTGATGTTTTTCAAGCAGATGGATCACTATGGTCGAAACCGGCAACCCCTATCGTGATAATGTTTCTCGCCTGATCACCTGGGGGCATTGGTTCTCCTTCTTCAACATCATTCTGGCCATGCTGATTGCCACCCGCTACCTGGGGGCGATCAGCTGGCCGTCGACCACGCTCGGCGTGACCTATCTCATCATCAGCTGGATCGGTCACTTCTCGTTTCTGAGCTTTGTCACCTATCTGTTGACGATCTTCCCCCTGAGTTTCGTGCTGCCCAAAGAGAAGCCGCTGCGCTTCATCTCGGCCATCATCGCCACCCTGGCGCTGGTGCTGCTGCTCATCGACACTCAGGTGTTCCAGCTGTTCAAGTTCCACCTCAACGGCCAGGTGTGGCAGTTGCTGCTGGATCAGGCCCAGACCGAGGAGGGCTCGATCTGGAGCATCATCTTTGTGGCGGTGCCCACCATCTTCCTGGTGCAGCTGCTGCTGTCGGCCTATGTCTGGCGCAAGATCAACAAGCGCAAGCGCCGTCAGTACGGCAATCAGGTGGGGCTGGCCCTGCTGGTCTGCTTCATCCTGACCCACGTGGTCAACAGCTGGGCCGATGCCACCCTGTATCAGCCCATCACCATGCAGCGCGCCAACTTCCCGCTCTCCTACCCGATGACCGCCAAGAGCTTCCTCGCCAAGCACGGCTGGCTGGATCTGGATCAGTACGAGAAGAAGGCCGAATCACAGGATGGTGACAATGCGAGCCGCTTGCGCTACCCGCTACGCCCGCTCAGTGTCAACGCCCCGCTGACCCACAAGAACCTGCTGATCGTGGTGGTCGACTCCCTGCGGGCCGACATGCTCAACAACATCAACATGCCCAATCTGCAGCGTTATGCGGATCAGCACCTCAACTTTGCCAACCACATGAGCGGCGGCAACGATGATGTGATGGGGATGTTCAGCCTGTTCTACGGCCTGCCGGGTCACTACTACGACGACATTCGTAACGACAAAACGCCGCCGGTACTGTTCGACGAGATGCTGCGCCAGGACTACCAGTTCGGCCTGTTTGGCGCACTGGAAGATGCCCAGAAGTACCGCCAGAGCATTCTCTCCGGCCTGCGCAAGCAGGTGTTCGTCTCCGAGCAGACCGACGACACCCAGCTCATCGGCGACTGGCAGCAGTGGCTCGCCAAGCGCTCGCCGGACCGGCCCTGGTTCTCGCTGGTCTATCTGTCGAGCCCGGGTGACTACCAGCTGCCGGCCAACGTGAAGGGGCCCTTCCAGCCGGAGCTCACCAAGTTCAACCCGGCCACCGCCTATCAGGCCGAGAATCTGGTGAAGCTGGAGAACCGCTACAAGAATGCGGTCTTCTATACCGACCAGTTGCTGGAACAGATGCTGGCCCAGCTGCAACAGCAGGGGCTTGGCGAGCAAACCATCGTCGTGGTCACCGCCAACCACGGTCAGGAGTTCAACGAGACCCAGAACAACAGCTGGGGCTATGGCACCAACTACTCGCCCTATCAGGTGCAGGTGCCGTTCGTGCTGGCCTGGCCGGGCAACGATACCCTGCCGACGAGCCCGGTGAGCAGCCATCTGGATCTGGTACCGACCCTGATGCAGAGCATGCTGGGGGTGCGCAATGCGCCACGGGACTACAGCATCGGCCGCAACCTGTTCGACACCAGCCCGCGCAACTGGCTGCTGGCGGGGGATCAGCGCGACTTTGCCATCTATCAGGGCAACACCATCACCCACTTCAACAAGCAGGGTGACTTCGAGCTGCTGGAGCGAAACAGCTACCGTCCCATCAAGCACGGCACCCCCGACATGGGCGTCATGATCCAGGTGATGAACGAGCTGAACCGCTTCTATCGCGCCCCCTGATAACTGCCTCGTGCCCCTTGAAAACCCGCTCCTGCAGCGGGTTTTTTATTGCCGATATCACCTTGGCATCAGCTGCCCAGCCCTCAGCCAACACCTTGCCCCCCTCCCCCGTTTCATCCCCGGTCTGCCCGCCCAGTGCCCTGCGGGCGCAAACGTTGGCCCGCGTCGCTACTGATGCCTTCATCAAAAAATGCAGTCTGATCAGGATCATAAAAACAAAATGATAATGATTATCAATCGTTGATCTGACTGGACCTCTCTGCAATAATCCGCGGCCTTCAGGCTCAAATAATAATTATTCTCAACATGAAAACACTGCTTCACTACTGGCCCATGCTGCTGTCCGGTACAGCGCTGGCCGCCGGCGATCCCGCCGGCATAGACACCTCCGGCACCACCCCGCCCAAGGCACGCGAGACCATTGTCGTCAAGGGTCAGCGGGTCGAACAGAAACTGTCCGACATCTCGGGCTCCATCACCGTCATCACCGAAGAGGATCTGGAGCGCCAGATCGCCACCGAGCTCACCGACGTGTTCAAGAACGAACCCGGCGTCTCGGTGACCGGCTCGGCGGGCCGGCCGCAAAACATCAGCATCCGCGGCATCGGTGGCAACCGGGTGCTGATCATCAAGGACGGGGTCCGGGTCAGCGACGGCTTCGGCGCCGACGATCTCAACGACAAGGTGGGCCGTTTCAGCTTCGATCTCGATGACGTCAAGCAGATCGAGGTGGCCAAGGGGGCGGGCTCCGCCCTGCACGGCTCGGACGCCATCGGCGGCACCGTGGTCATCACCACCAAGCAGCCGGAAGATTACCTGCAGGGGCAGGATGCCTACCTCAGCAGCAAGGTGCTGCACGACGGCAGCAGCGACAAGCAGAAACTGAGCGCCACCGGCGCCGCCCGCTGGGGCGAGAGCGCCCACCTGCTGCGTCTCTCCGGCTGGCAGGGGCACGAGACCGCCAACTACGATCAGAGCCGCATCCCGGCGGATCTCGATGGCCTCAGCGCCTCCACCAGCTCCAGCCTGACCCTCAATGAGCAGCATCTGCTGCGCCTCGAGCTCGACTACTTCGAAGACAACGCCAAGCGGGATCAGGGGCCGCGCGAAATTCCCCAGCCCGATGGCAAGTGGCAGGTGCGCCAGTATCGCGAGAACGGCACCCAGCGCTCCCAGGGCGGCAAACTGAGCTGGGAGGCGCAGGATCTCGGCCACCCGCTGGCCGACCGCTTTACCTGGAACCTGCACGGCAACTACGCCAAGAACACCGCCAACAAGCGCAGCCTGCTGCAAAATGACGAGCTGAGCGGCTACCCCCGCTATCGCAGCGAGCGGGAGCTGGCCACCTTCACCGAACAGCTGATCGGCAGCGAGCTGGATATCCGCCGCGATCTGGTCACCGGCCCCATCGAGCACAAGCTGAGCTACGGCATCGAGCTGGCGCGCACCCGGCACGAGCGACCGGTGGAGAAGCTGATGCTGGAAGCCGGCATTCCCCAGCCCACCCAGTCCGCCCCCTTCAGCAGCGCCCGCACCGATCGGGCCGGTATCTGGCTAGGAGACGTGGCGACCCTGGGCCAGTGGCAGTTCACCCCTACCCTGCGCATGGATCAGCAGTGGCTGAGCCCGCAGGATGGCCGGGGCGAGAGCAACCACAGCTGGCATATCTCGCCGAGCCTGGCCACCAGCTACCGCTTCAACGAGCAGTGGCGCAGCTGGCTGAGCTACGCCAACGGTTTCAGCGCTCCCTCCTACGACAAGGTGTACGGCAACATCCCCCACTACTTTGCCCTGCCGCCGTTCGAGATCATCGCCAACCCGAACCTCAAGGAGGAGACCAGCCACAGCTTCGAGTGGGGGGTGAGCGGCGAAGGGGATGAGTGGAGCATCAAGCCGGCCCTCTTTTACAACCGCTACTACAACTTCGTCGACTGGCGTCAAGTGGGCTTTCGCCTGAGCGACGGGGTCATGCTCCGTCAATACCGCAACGTCGCCAAGTCCGAAACCTGGGGCGCCGAGATCGCTGCCAGCTACTGGCTGACCCAGCAGTGGGAGCTGGCCACCAAGCTGGGTTGGGTCGATGGCAAGACCAGCCAGGGCGAATCGCCGCGCAACCTCACGCCGCTCGAGGGCAACACCCGCCTCAGCTATCAGGCCAACAACTGGAGCCTGGGGCTGCAGGCCGACTACGCCGCCGCCATGAGCCGGGTGCCCAGCTGTGGCAACAGCCTGACCCAGCAGCAGGGCGAGTGCCTGAAAACCGCAGGCTGGCTCAGCTTCGCCCTGACCGCCGACTGGCAGATCACCGACGCCCTCAAGGCCAACCTCAAGCTCGACAACCTGCTCGACACCCGTTACACCCGCTATCAGGACGTCGCCGGGCTGGAAGCGGGCACGGATGCGGGCCTCTACACCCAGACGGGCCGCTCCCTGAGCGCCAGCCTGCGCTACACCTTCGTGGGGCTCTGATGCACGCACTCCTGATGCTGGCCAGCCTGCTGGTCAATCCGGCGCCCGCCCAGCCTGTCGCCCTTGCACCTGTCGATACCCAAAGCCAGGCCGTCGCCACCTCGGCGCCGCTCGTGGCCCCGCTTATTCCTCACCGCCCGCTGCCGATGCCGGGGAAGCGGGCCCGGCTCGACCCCTATGGCGGCTGGCGCGACGACAGCCGCCAGGATCGCGCTCTGCTGGCCCTGCTGGGCGAGCAGAACCGCTGGACCGAGCAGCAGCTCGCCGCGCAGCGGCCGCTGGAGCAGGCTCTGCAGGCCGAGTGGCAGGCGCAAGCACGCGGCGAGTCCATGCCGCAAGAGTGGCTGAGCGAGGCAGGCAGCCAGTGGCGGATGGAAGCCGACGGCAGCCTGTGGCAGCGAGACGGCGAGCAGGCTGAGCCCCGCCAACGGCTGACAGCCCGCCAGCCGGCCAGCGGCTACTACGAGCTCGCCAGCTGGGCCTTGCACCCAAACGGGCGCTGGCTGGCCCTGGCCGAAGATCTGCAGGGCGATCGGGATTACCGCATCACCCTGCTCGACCTGGTCGACGGCAAGCCCCTGGCCACCCTGACCCACAGGGCCAGCGATCTGCTCTGGAGCCTGGATGGCAAGACCCTCTACACCATCGCCAACGAACCCCGCACCCTGCGCCCCTGGCAGCTGTGGGCCTGGCGCGATGGCAAGGAGCAGCAGATCCATCAGGAGGCGGACCCTGCCTGGCTGCTGAGCCTCTATCGCACCACGGATCGGCGCCACCTGCTGCTGCAGAGCAACAACCACGACAGCGCCGAGCAGTACCTGCTGGACGCGGGCACACCGGCTCTGCTCAAGGCTCGTCAGGCCGGCCTTGAATACTATCTGGATACCCAGGGGGAGCAGGTGCTGCTCAAGAGCAACCGGGACGGTGCCCTCGGCCTCTATCAGGTAGCCGACCTGAGCCAGGTGGCCAAGGGCGAGTGGCAGCCGCTCTGGTCTGGCGAAGAGAGGAGTCTCGAGAAGTGGCGCCTGTTTGCCGACTACACGGTGCTGCAGTATCGCCATCACGGGGATGACTGGCTCGATGTGCTGGATGGCCGCGGCCGGCTCAGCCATCGCCTGCTGCTGACCGAGGGGGCCGGCACGGCCTGGATCCAGGGCGCCCACGACCCCGCCAGCGGGCAGATCCTGATCCGCCGCCAGGGCATGGCCGAGCCGCCGCACCAGCGCCAGCTCGATCTCGCCAGCGGCCGCTGGTTGCCGGATTCCCGGGCCGCCCTCCCCTCCCCCTACCGGAGCGAGCGCCGCTGGGTAGTGGGCAAGGATGGTGTCAAGGTGCCGGTCTCCCTGGTATGGCGCAAGGACATCCACACTCCCAAGGCGCTGCTGCTGTACGGCTATGGCGCCTATGGCACCCCCATGCGCCCCTACTACCAGCCGCAGGTGCTGAGCCTGCTGGATCGCGGCTTCGTCTACGCCATCGCCCACGTGCGCGGCGGCGGCATGCTGGGGGACGACTGGTATCTGGCGGGGCGCGGCCGCCACAAGCAGCACAGCGTGGACGACTTCCTGGCCGTGGCCGAGGCGCTGGCCCGGGATCCCGCCATCGACCCCGCCCGGCTGTTCGCCATGGGCGGCAGCGCCGGCGGCCTGCTGGTGGCGGCGGCCCTCAACCAGGCGCCGACCCGCTTCGCCGGGGCCGTGCTGCAGGTGCCTTTCGTCGATCTCATCGGCACCATGAGCGATCCAGAACTGCCGCTCACCCGCCAGGAGTACGCCGAGTGGGGCAACCCGGCCATTGCCGCCGATTACGCCGCCATGCGCCGCCTGAGCCCTTACGACAACCTGCATGCGGCCCCCTATCCCCCCGTCTATGTGACGGCCGGGCTGCACGACAGTCAGGTGCCCTACTGGGAGCCGCTCAAGTGGGTGGCCCGCCTGCGGGAACACAGCACGGGGGCGGGCCCCTATCTGCTCAGCACGGCCCTCGACGGCGGCCACCGCACCAGCCCGGGCAACGCGCGCCAGCAGGCGGCCCGCGAGTACGCCTTCCTGCTCACCCTGGCGGGCGCCCGCCGGTGATCCCTTTTCTCATTTTTATGTTGGAGTAAACCATGAAACCCTCTTCCCTGGCCCTCTGGCTGGCGGCAACCCTGCTCTCCCAGCCGCTGCTGGCGGCCGAGCTGCAGTTTGTCGATGAACAACCGCTGACCACCACACCCAAGCAGTGGCTCGAACAGCGCCTGGGTGTGAGCCTGGCCCCCGACTACGAGCGGGCCAGTCTGCTCGGCCATCACTACAGCTTCCGCCAGCTGGTCAACGGCCTGCCGGTGGCCACCATCCAGGCCGCCGTCAGCGTCGATCAAACAGGCAAGCCCTGGCGCATCTATCACAACAGCCGGCCGCTGCAGAGCAGCGAACCCGGCTGCGACGCCGCCGGCACTCTGGATCCCTTGCTGGAGCAGCTGCGCGATGGCGGCAGCGACATCGACACCCTTGGTCCGGTCGAAGCCTGGTACTGGCGCGACGGTGACACCCTGGTGCCGGCCCTGCGCCAGCGGGTGCGCGAGCATCAGGCGGGCAACGCCAAGGCCAGCTATGTGCAGCTGTTCGCCAGCTGTGACGGCAGCCGCGAGCTGGGTCGCTGGATGGATGCGGCCACCACTCAGGCCAGCCGCGTCGCCGACGCCGGCGATACCCAACTGGAGGCTCGTGTATTCGATCCGGATCCCCGTACCCAGCTGCGCGACGCCAGCCTGGTCTGGCACGAAGCCCTGCAACTGGCGGACGCCGCCTATCAGGACAAGGTGCCGTTGCCGGTCACCCTGGCGGGTGGACGCTATCTGCTGAGCGGCCCCCACGCCAGGGTGGTGGATGCCATGGAGCCGGACACAGCTCCCTTCAGCGCCGACAGCCCGCAGGCGTTTCGCCTCACCCGCGATGATCGTGGCTTTGCCGACATCAACGCCTACTACCACCTGGATCTGGCCCAGCGCCACCTCAAGCACCTCGGCTTTAGCGACCTCATCCCGGGGGCGCTCGACATCGACACCGAGGCCGGCTATCAGGACAACTCCCTCTACGATCCGTTCGAGCGCAGGCT
The DNA here is from genome assembly GCF_041403025.1 of Aeromonas sp. S5(2024). Lineage (NCBI taxonomy): Bacteria > Pseudomonadati > Pseudomonadota > Gammaproteobacteria > Aeromonadales > Aeromonadaceae > Aeromonas > Aeromonas sp. S5(2024). Next base: position 207,361 of record NZ_JBGLRI010000003.1, read on the forward strand.
GGAACTGGGTCGCAGCGGCGTGCCCGATGCCGAGGATCCCATGGTGATCTGGCACGAGTTCGGTCACGCGGTGCAGCATCACATAGTGCCGGATCTGGGGGATGAGGCGGACTGGGGCGCCATCGGCGAAGGCTTCAGCGACTACCTGGCCGCCAGCCACCGCCAGCGCAGCGAGGCCGGCCGCCAGTTCGAACCCGCCATGGTGTTCAACTGGGATGCCCGCTTCACCGACCGCACCCCGCGTCAGCTGGACGATCTGCGCGCCCGCTACCACCCGGATTACAACTACCCGGCCCACCGCACCATCAACGGCAGCAATGGCGACCAGCTGTGGGGCACCCCGCTGTTCCAGGCGCTGCTGGCCGCGGTCGCCGAGCAGGGCGAAGGGGCGCGGGACGAGTTTGATCGCCTGATCATCGAGTCCCACTTCGGTCTCGGCCCGGCCATCCGCATGCCGCAACTGGCCCGCATCACGGTGGATACCGCCGCCCGGCTCTACCCGGCGCGCCCCTATGCCAGGCTGCTGGAGCAGGCGTTTCGCCAGCACGGCCTGTTGCAGGCACCGGTCAATGTGGGCCTCAGTGATGGCAGCGTCATCGAGCTGGGGCAGCGCCAGTCGGTGCAGCTGACCCTCACCAACCAGGGCAAGGCGCCGGTCACCCTCAATGAGCTGGCCCTCACCCTGCCAACCGGGTTGCAGGCCGACCCTTACAGCTGGCAACCGGCGACCCTCGCGGCGGGTGCCAGCATGACCACCACCCTGCGCCTGCTGGCCCAGAGCCCGCTCGCCTGTGGCGACGAGGTGGCGCTGCCGGTCAGCCTCGCCATGAGCGGCACCAGCCCGACCGAGCGCCAGTGGCAGCAGTCGCTGACCCTGCCCATCGGCGCCCCCATCGTCAGCCGTGCCAGCGGCCAGCCGATGACCTTGAGCGATGCCATGAGCGACGAAGTGCGCGGCCTCAGTGAAACCAGCCTGCTGATTGAGAGCAGTGAGGCCAGGGTGAGCGATCGGCTGCAGCTGAACCTGGATCTGCAACACCCGGCGCTCGATGAGCTGGAGATCTGGCTCAACTCCCCCTCCGGCACCCGCATCCAGATCTGGAACAAGGGCTACAGCCCATTGCCGCGCCTCAAGGGGGTGTTCCCTACCGAGCTGCTGCCCCTGCAGCCCTTCAGCGCGCTGGAAGGGGAGCCGCTGGCCGGCCGCTGGACCCTGGAGATAGTGGACAGTAAGTCCGGCAATCGGGGCCGCATCAACGGCTGGAGCATCAGCCAGCGCACCGGCGCCCAGTGCAGCAAGCCGGTCACCCCGCCCGATGACGGCATCATCCACTTCCAGGTGGACGACGGCAGCGGCGGCGGGGCAGCCAACCTGCTCTGGTTGCTGCCGCTGGCACTCTGGCGCCGCCTGCGCCAGCGCACCTGAATCCACCCCATCCATATATAAGAAGAGGGGGCCAAGGCCCCCTTGCCCAAGGACAAGAGATGACACCACATTACTCCCGCCTGGCCTGCCTGCTGGCCCCCCTGCTCACCGCCTGTGGCGGTGGCGGCTCGGACGAGGTGCCGCTGGCGGCCCCCGGCTACAGCCTGACCGTGACCCTGCCCGAAGCAGGCACCCTGTGCGTCAACCTCAACCAGAATGCATCTTGTGATGCGGGGGAGCCCAGTGTCAGCGGCACGGCCGGTACTCACCGGTTGAGCGGCAGCGCCCCGGCGCTGTTGACCAGTACCTTGCTGTTCTTGCCAAGCAACCCGGCCGCCCCCGTGCTGCTGCACCCCGCCGCCCGGCTCGATGGCCAGCACCTCACCCCCAGCCCGCTCACCACCCTGCTGCAATACCGCATCGCCGAGGGGCAGCCCCCGAGGCAAGCCCTCGACCAGCTGCTGAGTGCACTGGCGCCGCTGCAACCCGTACAGGAGCTGGCCGCCCTGTCGCAGCTGAGCGACTTCAACCTGGCGCTGGGCCAGCTACTGCAGGCGGTCGTCGAGACCGATCTGAAGGCGGAGGGCTTCTCGACCGCCACCCTGCATATGCTGGTGTGGCCGGCCATCGGCAGCCTGCTGCCCGAGCTGGCCAGCCACTTTGCCCTGCACGGCGAGCTGGCCAGCCAGCAAGCAGACGTCCGCGCCCGGCTGCTGCAACAGCACTCCCATCCACTGATCACCGGCAGCGGCGTCACCACCTACACGGACGGGGTCGACTACCTGCTCACCCAGGAGCCCGCCGATCACCCGGGGCAGGAAGCCAGCCTCAACAAGGCGCCGCTGCGCTATCGCAAGCTGGATGGCAAGGGCCAGCCCCTGCCGGATGACGCCCCCGTCTGGGAATGCGTGGAGGATCTCAATACCGGCCTGGTCTGGGAGAAGAAGCTCGATGATCCCGCCAGCCCGCGCGATCTGCACCGCACCTTCGCCTGGGAGCTTGGTGACTATCACCCCACCCAGGAGGAACGTGACTACGCCTGCCCGGATGGCGAGGCCATCTGCACTACTGAGCAGTACCGCCAGTGGCTCAACGCCCAGCAGCTGTGCGGCATTACCAGCTGGCGCATGCCCCACTCGCGCGAGCTGATGAGCCTGCAGCACTATGGCTCCCTCGCCCGCCAGGACGGCCAGCCGGTGAGCATGGACGTGCGCTACTTCCCCGATGTCGGCACCACCAGCAAGGATTTCAGCGGCTACTACTGGAGCCAGACCCTGACCCCCTCGCGCCGGCTGGAGAGCGCCCCCATCAGCGCCATTGCCCACATTTTCCTTGGTGATGATGCCGGCACCGACTACGCCACCACAGTTCAAAACAGCGATGATGCCAACGGTCTGCAACTGCGACTGGTGGCGGAGGTAACCCGATGAACCGCTTGATGTTGACTCTGCTGCTGACCCTTGGCAGCCCCCTCGCCCTGGCCACCGCCATCTGTGATGACAACATGCCCAGAACCAGCCCCACCGCCCGCTTCATCGACCGCGGCAACGGCACCGTCACGGATCGCTCCACCGGCCTGACCTGGATGCGCTGCCAGCTCGGCCAGACCTGGCGCAACCAGAGCTGCCAAGGCGAGCCGACCCGGCTTTACTGGCAACAGGCCCTGCTGACCGCCGAGCGGATCCGCACCGAGCCGAGCCATGCCCTCTACAACTTCGGCGGCCACGGCGGCTGGCGCCTGCCCACCATCAAGGAGCTGGCCAGCGTGCTGGAGTCCGCCTGCTACAAGCCGGCGCTCAACGAAACCATCTTCCCCCGCGCCATGGCCGGCGAAGGAAAAGAGGTGAACGACGGCTACGTCTACCTCTGGTCCTCCACCCCGGTACCGGCCAGCAAGGGGGTCGCCTATCTGGATATCACCAGCGGCGCCGTCGGCATGCGGGCGCCCGGCGCCTGGGCCAAGCAGGTGTTGCTGGTGCGCTGATGAAGCCGGGTGGCCAGGGGATCCCGATGAGCACAGGATCCCGGCTGGCCACCCATGTTTGGCACCCGGCCTGTCGCTTAGCCTCTCTTCCGTCCTGTCAGAAAATAGCCAGAACACGTCATTGTGTGCCGGATCTGCGTCATTTTACGCAGTTTTTACGTAGCAGATCGCTGGCATGAAACGGGCAGAGCGGTTAGTCTAGCGGCGTTGAACCAACCCCATGAGGTACAGATGAAAACCGTATTGCGTTTTAGCCTGCTGGGCGCCTTGTTGCTGGGCGGCCATGCCTTCGCCGCCGAACCGAAAAAATTTGATATCAGCATGTTCCCGGCCGCCGAAGTGAACCAGGAACGTGTGGTGATCCGCCTGCCGGAAGTCGAGAACGAAGCCGACATGATGGTCGAGCTGCAGGTCGGCAAGAAAATGATGGTCGATTGCAATGTGCCGCGCTTTGCCGGCAACCTGGAACAGCACAGCGTCAAAGGCTGGGGCTACAACTACCTGATGCTCGGCAAGGTGTCCGATCCCATCAGCACCCTGATGGCCTGCCCGGATGGCCAGAAGAAAGAGACCTTCGTCCAGATCTACGGTCAGGGCTTCTTCGTGAACTACAACTCCAAGCTGCCGTTCGTGCTCTACGTACCGCAGGAGTATGAAGTGCGCTACCGTCTGTGGCGTGCCGACACCCTGGCTCAGCCAGCCATGATAGAGTGAGTCTCCATCGAGACCAAACCTCCCGCTTTGGTTCATGAATACAACAAAATAGAGCGCCGAATGGCGCTTTATTTTTAGCCAAATGTCGTCTGACCAGAGCCTCAAACCTTTACAGAACCTGACATAACTCCGCTTTTTTTCTCACTTTTTTGCCCTTCCCCCCGGCTCAGACCCACTGGATCATGGCTAAACCGCTTTCGATTAAAGATATTTATCCATATAGTGAAAAAATTGATTTTGCACTCTGCGACGGCCTGATGATACTTGCCCGCAAAGGTCAAACTAACCAGAAAAAGAGCACTATGAGCTTCGAATCAGACAAGCGTTTCAACGACTTCAAACATTTTCCCCGTGGCCTGCGTCGCAGTGGCGAATTCACTGTGGCCGAAGCGGACAGTCTGGAAAAATACGGCACCGCCATGCTCGCGCTCTATCAGGGCAACCTGGCCCCGCGCGATGACGTAGAAAGCGCCTTTATCGAACAGGTCAAATCCGGCGCCGCCGGCAGCAACCCCCACGCCAAGGTGTGGTTCAAGTATCTGAAGGTGATCGGTCCCAAGCGCGTGCACCGGCTGTGCACCGTCGCCGGCGGTGCCAACGAGGAGACCGGTGGTGGCGGCTTTGAAGGTGGCAGCGGTGGTGGCAGCGACGAGTCCATCGATTAATGGATACCGAACTGCTTCGGACGTTTATCGAGGTCAGCAAGACCCGGCACTTCGGCCGGGCAGCTGAAAATCTCTACCTGACCCAGTCGGCGGTGAGCTTTCGGATCCGCCAGCTCGAACAGCAACTCGGGGTCAGTCTGTTTGCCCGCCATCGCAACAACATCCGCCTGACCGCCTCCGGTGAGCGTCTGCTGCCCTACGCAGACGCCATCTTGCATACTCTGGGCCGCGCCAAGCAGGATGTGGCCCTCTCCCCCGGTTTCAGCCAGCAGCTCGCCATCGGTGCCCCCGCGGTATTTTGGGAGCTCGACTTCAACGACTGGCTCAACCATGTCTATGCCCTGGCCCCCGGCCTTGCGGTGCGGCTCGAAACCGCCTCCCGCGAGCACCTGTGCCGCCAGTTGCTGGAGCGCTCCCTCGATCTCGCCCTGCTCTCAGAGCCGACCAAGATCGACGAGATTGCCCTGCACCCCATCGGCGAGCTGGTGTTCGAGCTGGTGAGCCGGGATGCCGCCGCCAACGCCGACAGCCTGATGCAGATGCCGCACATTCATCTGGATTGGGGCACCAGCTTTGAGCCACAACCCAGCCGGCTGCAGAGCCTGCAAAAGACCCCGGTGCTGCATTCGAGCTCCGCCAACATGGCGCTGCAGTTCGTGCTGGCCAACGGTGGCGCCGCCTATCTGCCGCGGCGCATGGTGAGCCCCTTCCTCGAGCAGGGGCGCCTGCACCTGGTGGAAGGCGCCCAGGCCTTGAGCCGTCCGCTCTACCTCGCCTATCTGGAAAAATCCGATCGGCGGGAGCTGATCGATCAGTTGCTGACCCTGCCGCTGGGCTGGGATGGCGCCGATCTGCGCTTGCCGCAGCCAGAATAAAAGCAGCGCTGCGCGCAAGCGGGAGTGCAAAAGCAAAAGGGGCCGACAGGCCCCTTTTGCTTTTAGTTATCGTCAGCCGTGATGGCGACGATCGTTGGCCTGTGCCAGCAGGGTGCGACTCTCGCGCAGGAACTCGTCCGCCCGCTCGCCGAAGAAGCCGGAGACCTGGCTGAAGGCCTCGATGAAGCCCTCCCGGTCCCCCCGCTCCAGCAGGCCCAGCGCCTCGCCGAAGTTCTGGTAGTAGCGGCGGATCATCGCCAGATTCTGCGGCGACGACAGTATGATGTCGGCGTAGAGGTGGGGATCCTGGGCGAACAACCGTCCCACCATGGCCAGCTCCAGCCGGTAGATGGGGGAGCTCAACGCCAGCAGGCGATCGATGTTGGCCTGCTCGCGAGAGAGGTGCCAGCCGTAGGCGAAGGTAGCGAAGTGGCGCAGCGCCTGGATAAAGGTCATCGCCTCGTCGTGGGCCTTGGCCTCCACCTGCTGCAAACGCGCCCCCCAGATGGTCATCTGCTCCAGCAGCCACTGGCTGGCGGCACCATCGCGCCCCTGACAGCAGACGATCACCTGCTTGGCGAGGCTCGCCACATCCGGCCCGAACATGGGGTGCAGCCCCAGCACCGGCCCCTGGTGTACCGCCAGCATATGGGCAAGCGGTTCACTCTTGACGCTGGTAACATCCACCAGCAGGCAGTTCTCAGGCAGGTTACCGAGCCGGTCGATCACCTCGCAGGTAACGTCGATGGGCACCGCCACCATCACCAGTCCGGCACCGTGCAGGATCTCGTCGGCGCGCGGCCAGTCGGCCTGCCCCAGGGTTTCGACCCGGTAGCCCGAGAGGCTGAAGAGGTTGCCAAACAGGCGGCCAAGTTGCCCCTCGCCACCGATGATCACCACCTTGCCGAGCTCAGGCTTCATGCACTTGAAGTGGTGCTCCTTGTCGCTGGCGGACTCCAGAATATAGGATTCGCGCATCACCCGGCGCAGCACGTCTTCGATGAGATCTCCCGGCACCCCCAGTGCCTCGGCCTCGGCGCGGCGGCGAGCCAGCATGCTCGCCTCCCGATCCGGTGCATAGATGGGCAGGCCGTGCCGGCTCTTCACTTCCCCCACTTCCCCTACCAGGGCGAGACGGGCAGCCAGCAGATCAATCAGCTGCTTGTCCACCGCATCGATTTTGTCCCTGAGGGCATTCAACTCTTCAGCCATATCCGGTCCCTGCGGCGCCGCCCGCAGCGACGCCCTGTGATTCAAGAGGCAACGAGGTGCCACCGCCTCGGCCGGTGACACCTCGATTGTTCAATCAGTGCTGACAAGATACCACGGCTTATGCCTTGGTTCTGGCCAAAAGTGGTGCCGCCAGCTGGCTGTGGCAGCGGGCCAGCAGCGCATCCGTGGTCTCCCAGTCGATGCAGGCATCGGTGATGGAGACGCCGTAGCGCATCTCGCACTTGGGCTGCTCGCTGGACTGGTTGCCTTCGAACAGGTTGGATTCGAGCATCACCCCGATGATGGAGCGGTTGCCTTCCTGGATCTGGTGGATCACGTTGTCCGCCACCTTGGGCTGCAGGCGGTGATCCTTGCTGGAGTTGCCATGGCTGCAATCCACCACCAGACCTGGCAACAGACCCGCCTTCTCCAACGCCTCTTCTGCCAGCGACACATTGACCGAGTCGTAGTTCGGGTGCTTGCCGCCGCGCAGGATCACGTGACCATCCGGGTTGCCCTGGGTCTGCAGCAACGCGACCTGGCCCTGCTGGTTGATCCCCATGAAGGCGTGGGGGCTGGAGGCGGCCTGCAGCGCATTGATGGCGGTGCCCAGGTTGCCGTCGGTGCCGTTCTTGAAGCCCACCGGCATGGAGAGACCGGAGGCCATCTCCCTGTGGGTCTGGGATTCGGTGGTGCGGGCACCGATCGCCGACCAGGAGAAGAGCTCCGCCAGGTATTGCGGGCTGATGGGGTCGAGCGCTTCGGTCGCCAACGGCAGTTCCAGCTCGGCCAGCCAGCAGAGCAGCTCGCGGGCGCGGTGCAGCCCCAGCTCCACGTCGAAGGTGCCATCCAAGTTCGGATCGTTGATAAAGCCCTTCCAGCCGACCGTGGTGCGTGGCTTCTCAAAGTAGACCCGCATGACAATGTAGAGAGAGTCCTGATAGGCGTCATGCAGCGCTTTGAGTCTGGTTGCGTACTCTTTGGCGGCGTCCATGTCGTGGATGGAGCAGGGACCACAGATCACCAGCAAGCGGTGATCGCGACGGTGGATGATATCGGCGATGGTATTGCGGGCCCCTTGCACGAATGCCAGCGCGCGATCGGAGATGGGCAGTTTCTCCTTGAGCTGGGCAGGCGTGATCATCACTTGTTCGGACTGGATATGGATGTTGTTCAGGGGATCTCTTTGCATCTTCTCATTCTCTCTACTGTTTCAAGCCAACTGCGCCGACCGTTCATTTATGTTTACACAAGTCAGCACTTTGTTACGCAACCGCCCTCACCTTACCAATTAAAAACAAACAATCAAGTGAAACCAGTGGATTTATTCGCTAACAGATGGATAAATGACCACAAAAGAGAGTCTTTCGGCCTGAAAGTAGCGATTAGCGCATGCTCCACGCATCAAAATCGTAAACATATAATTACACTCCTTTTGTCTTTCCTTGCCCACCGACATAAAAAAGCGGGGCACCTGGCCCCGCTTGCATTCCCATGTTGCTCTTCTTTTATTATTTGCCGTGAGCCTTGATCACCTCGACCGCCTTGTCGGGGAAGTCGCTGAATACCCCGTCCACATCGGCCTGATAGAGGAAGATGTTGAGCAGATCGGTGAAGTCTTTCGCATAGGCCGGGATCTGGCCCTCATCCTGACGGAAGGTATAAGGATGCACTTTGAGGCCGGCCGCATGGGCCTCTTTCACCATGCCGGTGAAGGTCGGTTTGCCCAGGGTACCCGGCTCCGGCACTATCATCGGCTTCCAGGGGCCGATCCCCTCGGCATAGCCGGCGATCTCCTTCATGGCGCCCGGCTTGAACATCCAGTCATAGCTGTAGGGGGTCGCCTTGCCCTTGGCGTCATAGACCATGGTCTCGTTCCAGTCGGTCTCGGCCATCAGCTGCACCAGTTTCAAGTCCATGCCCATGGCGGGCATCAGTTCGCTGTTGATGCGCTTGAGCTCGTTGGTATCGAAACACTGCAGATAAACCTTGTCGTTCTTGCTGGTGTAGCCGTACTCCTTCAGTACCTTGAGTACCGCCTTGGAGATGTCCTTGCCCTCGTGGCGGAACAGCCAGGGGGCTTTTATCTCCGGGTAGATACCGATGTTCTTGCCGGTGCTCTTGTTGAGCCCCTGGATCATCTCGATCTCTTCCTGGAAGGTATGGATCTTGAAGCTCGACTTCCACAGCGGGAAGCGGGCCGGATAGACCGGCACCTGCTTGCCGTCCACCAGCTGGAACGGCTCGGTCATGCGCAGGGAGCGCACCTCGTCCAGGGTGAAATCCACCACGTAGTAGCGACCATCCGGGCGGGCCCGGCCGGGGAAGCGCTCGGCCACATCGGTGATGCCATCGAGGAAGTGATCGTGCATCACCACCAGCTGGTCATCCTTGGTCATCACCAGATCCTGCTCCAGATAGTCGGCCCCCATGCCATAGGCCAATGCCTTGGACTCCAGGGTGTGCTCGGGCAGGTAGCCGGAGGCCCCCCGGTGAGCGATCACTATCTTGCCTTCATCGACCGCCAGTGCGGGCAATGCCAAGGCGGCCCCCAGACCAAGGGCAAGCAGGGAGAGAGTGTGTTTTTTCATGCGCGGTGCTCTTTGTTATTGTTTATGGGATGTAGGTTATTGTTATAACAGAGGTTTATTGTATTTTCACGGCGGGCGGCCAGGGCCGCCCACCGGGGATGATCAGCAGGCTTCGGGCAGGGCGTGGTGGTGTTCGCTGAGCCAGGCAGCCAGTTGCTGCTGCTCGGCTTCGGACAGACGCAGCCCCAGCTTGCTGCGGCGCCACAGAATGTCTTCCAGGCTGCAGGCCCACTCCCGCTCGATAAGGTAGCGCACCTCAGATTCGTACAGTCCGGCACCAAAATGCTGGCCACGCTCCTGATGCAGCCAGAGACGGGCATGGGCGCCATAGGCCTCGGCAATGCGCAGGGCACTGCGATCATCGAGCCAGTCAAATTCCAGCGCAAAGGCGCGCGCCAGCTCGCGGACCGAGCAGTCGAACTCGCCACCGGGCAGCCGGCTGTTGGCGGTCCAGTCATCCCCCATCTGGCTGAACCAGGGCTTGAGCTTGTTGCAGGCGGCCTGGGCCAGCTTGCGATAGGTGGTGAGCTTGCCACCAAACACCGACAACAGCGGCGCACCGTCGGATTCGCCGGACAGTTCGAGGGTGTAGTCGCGGGTCACCGCCTGCGGCGAGTCGGACTCGTCATCGCACAGCGGGCGCACCCCGGCATAGGTCCAGATCACATCTTTGGGGGCGATCTGACGGGTGAAGTGGGCGTTGACCACCTTGCACAGGTAGTTGATCTCGGCGTCGCTGATCTTGGCTTCACGCGGGCTGCCCTTGTGCTCCACGTCCGTGGTGCCGATCAGCGAGTAGTCCTGCTGATAAGGGATGACGAAGACGATGCGGTTGTCCTCGTTTTGCAGGATGTAGGCCTCTTCGCGCTCATGGATGCGCGGCACTATCATGTGGCTGCCCTTGATGAGGCGAATGCCACGCGGGGATTTCTCGTGCAGGCTCTCGTCATAGAAGGTCTTGACCCAGGGGCCGGCCGCATTGACCAGACCGCGGCAGGTGACGTTGAACTGCTCGCCCCCTTCCCGCTCCAGGGTCAGGGTCCAGTGTTTGGAGCCGCGCACCGCCTTGACGCAGCGGGTGCGGGTCTGCACGTCGGCGCCCTTGTCGCGCGCCATCATGGCGTTGAGCACCACCAGCCGGGCGTCGTCGACCCAGGCGTCCGAATACTCGAACCCCTTGCTGATGCCGGCGGTGAGGCCATCCTGCGGCAGGAAGCGCACGCCGCAGCTGCCCTTGAGCTTGTCGCGCTTGGCCAGGTTGTCATAGAGGAACAGGCCGGCGCGGATCATCCAGGCCGGGCGCAGGTGCGGGCGATGGGGCAGTCGGAAACGCATGGGACGGGCGATGTGGGGGGCCATGCCGAGCAGCACCTCCCGCTCCGCCAGCGCCTCTTTCACCAGCCGGAATTCGTAGTGTTCGAGGTAGCGCAGGCCGCCGTGGATCAGCTTGCTGGAGTTGGAAGAGGTGGCAGAGGCGAGATCGCGCGCCTCGAACAGGGCAACCTTCAGACCCCGCCCCGCTGCATCAGCCGCAATGCCTACCCCGTTGATGCCGCCGCCGACGACGACCAGATCATAATGTTCGCTCATGTTCACCTACTTTCTTATTTTGACCTTGCGAAACCGTCGCAATGTTTGATTTCGCTCATATTAGAGCATGAAAAAATGATAAACGAACATTTTATGGAGAAAATGTGATCGCGATTGTTTTGGCAATGCTAAAAATGCTGCCGGTCGGTGATAAAGCGGCGCAACCTGGGGAAAACGGGGGCAAGGCTGTGAGCGAGATCGCGCTTTGGGGACATCAGCACGGCATTGGCGGTGGAATGAGGGTGAGCAGAAGTGCGGGGAGGCTGAAAACGAAGCGGCCGCCCGATGGCGGCCTGGTGCTGGAATAGGTTAACGGCGACTCAGCAGATGTGGCACTCGATCTGGTGCTGGGACATCAGCCGCATCAGCTTCTCCGGCGGCTCCTGATCGGTGAACAGGGCGTGGATCTGGCTGAGGTTGCCGAGGTTGACCATGGCGTTGCGGCCGAACTTGGTGTGGTCGGCGGCCAGGAACACCTGGCGGGAGTGGGCGATGATGGCCTGGGCAATCTTCACCTCGTGGTAGTCGAAGTCGAGCAATGAGCCGTCGCTGTCGATGCCCGAGATGCCGATGACGCCGTAGTCCATGCGAAACTGGCCGATGAAGTCGCGGGTCGCCTCCCCCACGATGCCGCCGTCCCGGTTGCGAATTTCGCCGCCGGCGATGATGACGGTGAAGTCATCCTTGGCGGTGAGAATGCTGGCCACGTTGAGGTTGTTGGTGACGATGCGCAGCTCGCGGTGATCGAGCAGGGCGCGGGCGATGGCTTCGGTGGTGGTGCCGATGTCGATAAAGAGCGACGAGCCGTCGGGAATATTGGCGGCCACTTCACGGGCAATGCGCTCTTTCTCCTTGAGCTGCATCACCTTGCGAGCGCTGTAGGCGGTGTTGACGGTACTCGAATGCAGGGAGGCCCCGCCATGGTGGCGCCGGATCTTGTTCTGCTCGGCGAGATCGTTGAGATCCCGGCGAATGGTCTGGGGGCTGACGTCAAAGTGGGTCACCAGATCCTCGGTCGAGACAAAGCCCTGCCGCGTCAGGACGTCCAGGATCTCCAGATGTCGTTGGGTTTGCTTCACGCTTGAACTCCGATGATGAGACGAAAAAAGGCCCCGGCAGATGCGGGGCCTTGGGGAGTTTACCTGATCCCTTTTCCAATCGATAAGGGCAGGATCACGTTTTATGCCTTATGGGCAGCCGCTTTGGCGGCAATCGACTGGTTCTCGTGCTTGAGGGTCATCGCCAGCAGGATGATGGAGAGCACGCAGGAAGCGGTCAGCACCATGAAGCCGCCATCCCAGCCGAAGTGGTCAACGGTGTAGCCCAGCATGGCGTTGGCCGCGACCGCGCCACCCAGATAACCGAACAGACCGGTGAAGCCTGCCGCAGTACCGGCGGCCTTCTTCGGCGCCAGCTCCAGGGCATAGAGGCCGATCAGCATGACGGGGCCGTAGATGAGGAAGCCGATGGCCACCAGCGCCATCATGTCGACGGTCGGGTTGCCGGCCGGGTTGAACCAGTAGACCAGCACGGCCACGGTCACCAGCACCATGAACAGGATGCCGGCCGGTGCACGGCGGCCCTGGAACATCTTGTCAGAGATCCAGCCGCACAGTAGGGTGCCCGGAATACCCGCCCACTCGTACAGGAAGTACGCCCAGGAGGAGTTGTCGACGCTGAAGTCCTTGGCCTCTTTCAGGTAGGTCGGCGCCCAGTCCAGCACACCGTAACGGATGAGGTAAACGAAGGCGTTGGCAATGGCGATGTACCACAGCAGCTTGTTGTGCAGCACGTACTTGACGAAGATCTCCTTGGCGGAAAACTCCTGCTCGTGGCTTTCGTTATAGTCCTTCGGATAGTCGTTCTTGTGCTCCTCGATGGGAGGCAGACCCACGGATTGCGGGGTGTCACGCATCACGAAGAAGGCGATCACCGCGATGGCGGCGGCGGCAGCAGCCGGCACATAGAAGGCACTGCGCCAGTCGTTGAACCAGCCCATCCCCAGAATGAACAGCGGACCTATCATGCCGCCACCCACGTTGTGGGCCACGTTCCAGACCGCGACCACTTCGCCGCGCTCTTTCTGTGACCACCAGTGCACCATGGTGCGACCGCAGGGCGGCCAGCCCATGCCCTGTGCCCAGCCGTTCAGGAACAACAGCACGAACATGATGGCGATGCTGGAGGTGGCCCAGTGCATGGTCCCCATCATGAACATGATGCCGGCCGACAGCAGCAGACCGGCGGAGAGGAAGTAGCGGGCGTTGGAGCGGTCCGACACGTTCCCCATCAGGAACTTGGAGAGACCGTAGGCGATGGAGACGCCGGACAGCGCCAGACCCAGATCACCGCGGGAGAAGCCCTGTTCGATCAGATAGGGCATCGCCAGACTGAAGTTTTTCCGTACCAGGTAGTAACCGGCATAACCGAAGAAGATCCCGAAAAACACCTGCCAACGCATGCGTTTGTAGAAGGGGTCGACCTTGTCGGCCGGGAGCCTGTCTATGTGTGGTGCAGGCCTGAAGAGACTAAGCATGTTCTGCTTCCTTATTGTTGTTGTGGGCGGTTGAGGGTGCCCTGTCCATGCTGACCAATCAGATGAGTCCTGATTCGAAAGCGAGCCTATTGTGCTCATATGTGAACATTTAATCTGTGATGGAGGCTGAAATATTGCAGTTTTATTACAAAAGAAAGTGCCAAATGAGCAATCACTCATCAGCCGCAATCCCTTGTGTAGCAAGGCTTTTGGCTACCCACTAAGTGGTATAACCACTGTATCAACTTGCTTTCCGTCACATTTTCTTAGCAATGAGTGGGATCTTGTCCACATTTCCTGCGGGGAGGGAGTGGTGAATGGGCGATTTAGGTTTATTTTCTCTCTCGTCCGAGAACGAGCGCAAACGAGCATAACGTTTGCGTCAGCTCAAAAAACAAGAAGAAACGTTTTCGGACGCAATAATGGGAATGAAAAACAACAAAACGGAATATCAAACCTACTCTGGGTGGATATAAGGAATAACGGTATGAGCATACAAAGACCCAATACCCTGCTTGGCGAATGCATTGCCGAGTTTATCGGAACCGGCCTGCTGATATTTTTCGGCGTCGGCTGCGTGGCCGCACTGGTGCTGGCGGGAGCCAACTTCGGGCAATGGGAAATTTCCATTACCTGGGGTCTGGGCGTCGCCATCGCCATCTATGTCACCGGCGGTATCTCCGGTGCCCACCTCAACCCGGCCGTGACCCTGGCGCTGATGACCTTCTGCGGGTTCGACAAGCGCAAAGTGGTGCCCTACATCATCGCCCAGGTTGCCGGCGCCTTCTGCTTCGCGGCGCTGGTCTACTTCCTCTATGGTAACCTTTTCACCCAGTGGGAAGTGACCCACAACGTGGTACGCGGCAGCGTCGAGAGCCTCGGCAGCGCCGGCATCTTCTCTACCTACCCCAATGCCCTGCTCTCCAACATGCAGGCCTTCGCGGTCGAGATGGTGATCACCGCCGTGCTGATGCTGGGCATCATGGCACTGGGTGACAACAACAACGGTGCCCCCAAAGGCTTCGCCGCCGCCCTGCTGATCGGTATCCTGATCGCGGTGATCGGCGCCTCCCTTGGCCCGTTAACCGGTTTCGCCATGAACCCGGCCCGTGATTTCGGCCCCAAACTGTTCGCCTTCCTGGCTGGCTGGGGTGATGTGGCCATGACCGGTGGTCGTGACAACCCCTACTTCTGGGTTCCCATCCTCGGCCCCATCGTCGGTGCCCAGATCGGTACTGCCCTTTATGTAAAAGTGTTGGCTCCTTGTGTGCCGGGCAACCGTGTTGCCGCCACCGAGCAAGCTGCCCAAACCGCCAAAGAAGAGGCCGCCGCTTAAGAGCGGCCCTCCCCAACGTGTAAAAACGTGGAAAATAAAAACGTGGAGAACATCATGTCTGCTGAAAAGAAATATGTCGTCGCTCTGGACCAGGGAACTACCTCTTCCCGTGCCATCGTGTTTGATCAGGATGCGAATATAGTCGCAACCTCCCAGCGCGAATTCACCCAGCACTACCCGAAAGCGGGCTGGGTGGAGCACGACCCGATGGAGATCTGGGCGACCCAGTCCTCCGTCTTCACCGAAGTGCTGGCCAAGAGCGGCCTTCGCAGCGAAGAGATCGCCGCCATCGGCATCACCAACCAGCGTGAAACCACAGTGGTATGGGAAAAGGCCACCGGCAAACCCATCTACAACGCCATCGTCTGGCAGTGCCGCCGCACCGCGGCCATCTGTGAAGAACTGAAAGCGCGCGGCCTGGAAGAGTACGTGCGTGAAAACACCGGTCTGGTGCTGGACGCCTACTTCTCCGGTACCAAGGTGAAGTGGATCCTCGACAACGTCGAAGGGGCCCGCGAGAAGGCGATGAACGGCGAGCTGCTGTTCGGCACCATCGATACCTGGCTGGTGTGGAAGATGACCAACGGCGAAGTGCACGTCACCGACCCGACCAACGCCTCCCGTACCATGCTCTACAACATCCGCGACCTGAAGTGGGATCAGAAGATGCTGGACGAGCTGGGCATCCCCATGTCCATGCTGCCACAAGTGAAACCCTCTTCCGAGGTCTATGGCTACACCACCCGTGGCGGCGGCTCCCGCATCCCCATCGCCGGTATCGCCGGTGACCAGCAGTCTGCCCTGTTCGGCCAGCTCTGCTTCGAGAAAGGGATGGCCAAGAACACCTATGGCACCGGCTGCTTCATGCTGATGAACACCGGCACCGAGCCGGTTCGCTCCAGCAACGGCCTACTGACCACCGTCGCCATCGGCCCGAAAGGGGAAGTGAATTATGCCCTCGAGGGCGCGGTATTTATGGGCGGTGCTACCATCCAGTGGCTGCGTGACGAGCTGAAGATCATTCATGATGCCCGCGATACCGACTACTTTGCCTCCAAGGTTGGCGACACCAACGGCGTCTACCTGGTTCCGGCCTTCGTCGGCCTGGGCGCCCCCTACTGGGATCCGTATGCTCGTGGCACCATGGTCGGCCTGACCCGCGGCGCCAACCGCAACCACATCATCCGTGCCGCGCTGGAATCCATCGCCTATCAGAGCCGCGATGTGCTGGATGCGATGCAGCAGGACTCCGGCATCAAGCTGGCCGCCCTCAAGGTGGACGGTGGCGCGGTAGCCAACGACTTCCTGATGCAGTTCCAGGCCGACATGATGCACACCCCGGTAGTGCGTCCGACCCGGATCGAGACCACCGCCATGGGCGCCGCCTTCCTGGCTGGCCTTGCCGTCGGCTTCTGGAAGAGCTCGGAAGAGCTGGAAGACAAGTTCAGCGTGGACCGCGAGTTCATCCCGCAGATGGACCGCGACGATCGCGCCAAGCGTTACAACGGCTGGAAGAAAGCGGTGGAACGTTCACGCCGCTGGGCAGAAGAGGAGTGATCGGGCAACCGACCCAGCCTTGAGCTGAAAAACGTGAGAGGCCGACAGCAATGTCGGCCTCTCTTTTTTTAGCGCCGCCCCGATGATAACGCCCCCTATCCGGCCTCGGCAGGCACCCCAAGCGCGGCGGGCCCCTTCTGCCAAGTAGCCCGGTCAGAGCACGGGCGTTAGAGCATCTCGCTGCCGAGCTGCTCTTTGAGGAAATCGAGCCAGACCCGCAGCCGGATGTCGCGCTGGGCATCGGAGTAGAACACCGCATTGATGGGGCGCGAGGCACCGCTGTTGCTGCGGGCCAGCACCTCCACCAGAGCGCCACTCATCCGATCCTGCCCGGTCATGAAATCCGACAGACAGACGATCCCCTCCCCCCGCAGCGCCAGCTGGCGCAAGGTTTCACCGCTGCTGGCGCGCAGGGTCGGGGTGATGGGAAAGCGGTCCCCCTGCTCCTGGCTCAGCAGCGGCCAGTGGTTGAGGTGATCGGGGTGCAAAAAACCGAGCAGCTCGTGGCCACTCAGCAGATCCGCCGGCTGGCGCGGGGTGCCATGCTCGCGCAAATAGTCGGGAGACGCCAGCAGCCGCAGCCGCGAGCGGCCCAGCGGCAGCGCCCGCAGAGACGAGTCGGTCAGCTCGCCGATGCGAATGGCCATGTCCACCCGCCGCTCCATCAGGTTGATAAAGCCCTCGGAGCTGTGCAGTTGCAGCTCGATGGCGGGATAGCGGCGGCGAAACTCGCCGATGATGGGCACCAGCCGGTGCAGGATGAAGGGGGTGGCGGCATCGACCCGCAATACCCCCTCCGGCTGCTCGCGGCGCATCAGCAGCAGCCCCTCCGCCTCGCTCATCTCGGTCAGGATCTTCACCGCCCGCTGATAGAACCAGCTCCCCTCCTCGGTCAGACTGACCCGCCTCGTGGTGCGGTTGAGCAGCACGGTCGAGAGCTTCTCTTCCAGCCGCTTGATGCCGCGGCTCACCACCGAATTGTCCATGCCGAGGTTCTCCGCCGCCTGGCGAAAACTGCTCGCCTCCACCACCGCCACAAACAGGGTCAGTTCATCAGAATGGGTCTTCATTGCTGCAATCCAGACAAGAGTAATGGGCCTTTATAGGCGTATTGTCCTTGAGTTGGCAAGGCCGTATGGCGCAGCATTCTGTATTTCCACGGATAAATAACGTGATGACCAGCGCATACCAGGTTCGCCCTTTGCCAGTACAATGCGGCCAAAACGGCATCGTATGGCGCCACACCATCACAAGGACGATCTATGATATTCGACAACAGGCTGGCCGCCGCCCATCGGGAGCTGGCAGAGAAGGGCGTGCAGACGCTCAACTACAACCCGCCGATCACCTGGCTGCTGCGAAAGGCTGGGTTCACCATCAGGCCGCCCCACTACGAACGCTTTCTGGTCAATGTCCTTGCTCTGGGGATCCCCACTGGCGCTATCTGGGGGGGGTTGATGTGGTTCTTCGGCTGGCAACATGAGGTAAGCCCCGCATTCGCCCTGCGCCAAAGCCTGCTGTTTGGCATAGGGGTCGGTCTGCTGATGGCGACCTGGCTCTGGTTTCGGCGCAAGCAGCTCAAGCTGACCCCTTGGGACGCGTTGCCCCACTCCACGATCCGCACGCAAAAACGCTGGCAACCGAAATAATCACCGACAAGGAGAGCCTCATGACCAGGGCCCATGAAAAACTGAACTATGTGGAGTTTGCGGCCAGGGATCTTGCCGCCACCAAGGCCTTCTTTCAGGCCGCTTTCGGCTGGCAATTTGCCGATTATGGCCCCGATTATTGCGCCTTCGAGGGAGAAGGGCTGGATGGCGGTTTCTATCGCGCCGATCTCTGCAGCCAGAGTGCGCAAGGCGGCGCCCTGCTGGTGTTCTACAGCGCCGATATTGAAGCGACCCAGAGCAAGGTAGCCGGCGCCGGGGGCACCATAGTTCGCCCCCTGTTCGATTTTCCCGGTGGCCGCCGCTTCCACTTCGTCGAACCCAGCGGCAATGAGTTTGCGGTCTGGTCCGAGCCGGCTAATGCCTGATTATATGGGGCAAGAGATATAATCTCTCTGTCCCAATTAATATCCTAGCTAGACACAGCCCCCTTATAAAAGTAATTTACTAGCTATGACAATAGCTTTTATGTGAGAATATTATAATTTTTAATGCTCACAATGATTTTATTAAGGTAACTATATGAACATAGAAGAAACTGCACTACTTACAGAAGCACTAAAGGCAATGACAATTAAAGAGCCTAACGAATGGATTCCTGTGATTGCAGCCATTGGAGGGGCAGTAATAGGTGCATTATCTTCATTAGTACCTACCATTTTCATTGAAAGTAAAAGAGAAAAGGTATTCTCACAGCAGATAACAAAATGCCTTCTTGCTGAAATATCAGCTTTGATGAGATTAATCGAAGTCAGAAGAATTATAGATAATATTGAGGATGCCATATCCCACTTAAAAAACAATCCAAATGAAACATACATAATTGCATCAGAAATACCTCTTCATTATTCTCTCGTCTATCAAGAGAACTGTAGGCACTTAGGTGCTGTTGATAAGCAAGTTGCGCAGCAAATAATTCATTTTTACCACTTGATCGATGCAGTCGTTCAGGACATAAAATATGGAGGCACCTTCAGTAAAGCTCCAACTATTGATGGCTATAAAGAGACACTCGAAATACTCGTGCTAGCAGTTAACATTGGACGTAATTTAGAAAAAACTACAAATTCTTTATAAGGGTTTTATTACTTGCAATATAACTCTTTCATATTTATATAGTTTTCTATTGCTGCTCTATTCTCAATACTGTTTTGCGACAGCGGCCCTGTTTCGGGCACGTCTCGGTGGGCATACTGACCCTTCGTTTTTGCAAGGAGGTTCCGATGTCATCACCCGTGATTGTGATTGCCCAGCTTGAAGCCAAACCCGAATTCGCCCCCCAGTTTCGCGCCGCCCTCGATCCGCTGATCGCCGCCACCTTGCAGGAGGCTGGCTGCCTGCGCTACCAGCTGCATCAGGATCTGGACAATCCCCACAGCTGGATGCTCTACGAGGTGTGGGAGAGCGAGGCCGCCCTTCGCGCCCATCAGAGCCAACCCCACTTTACCGAATTTGTCGCCAGGGCCGAGCCCTGGTTTGCCGGCAGCACCATTCGCCGCTATCAGCCGCTGGACGCCTGATTTGCCGTGCCGCTGAGCGCTCTTTTGCCACCTATTTGAGGAATAACATGATGAAGATGCCCAACCTGGGTCTTGGTACCTTTCGCCTGACTGGCCAACCCCTGCGCGACTCCCTGCTGCAGGGGCTCGAGCTTGGCTACCGCCATATCGATACCGCCCAGATCTATGCCAACGAGGCCGAAGTGGGCCAGCTGATGAGCGAAAGCGGCGTGCCCCGCCAGGATATCTACCTGACCACCAAGGTGTGGACCAGCGAGTTCGGCCCGGGCAAGGTGATCCCGAGCCTGGAGGTGAGCCTGGAAAAACTGGGCACCGACTATCTGGACCTGACGCTTATTCACTGGCCCTCCCCCCAGGATGAGGTGCCGATGGCGGTCTATCTGGAACAGTTGGCCGAGGCCAAGACTCGGGGCCTGACCCGCGAGATCGGGGTTTCCAACTTCACCGTGGCCCAACTCAAACAGGCCATCGAGATCCTGGGGCCGGGCGTCATCGCCCATCAGCAGGTGGAGATCCACCCGCTGCTGCAAAACCGCAAGGTGGTGGAATTCTGCCAGGCCCATGGCATCGCCATCACCGCCTATATGCCGCTCGCCTATGGCAAGGTGCTCACCGAGCCGCTGCTGATGGAAATTGGCCAGCGCCACGGCGTCTCGGCGGCCCAGGTGTCGCTGGCCTGGCTGCTGGCCCAGGGCATAACGGTGATCCCGAGCTCCACCAAACGGGAGAATCTGGCCGCCAACCTGGCGGCGCTGAAGGTGCAACTCAGTCGCGATGAGATGGCCGCCATCGCGACCCTGGAGCGGGGCGAGCGCTGTGCCAACCCGGATTTTGCGCCAGATTGGGACTAATAAGCAGGTTCAACCGGATTGTTCCCTCTCCCCATGGGAGAGGGCTAGGGTGAGGGTATAGCAGGCTACCCCAGGCTAGTTTTGCTGCATATACAGAATTCCCCCTCATCCCCGACCCTTCTCCCGCCAGGGGAGAAGGGAAGCAATAACGATCCGGGATATTTCTCCAACCCCTAGCGGGAGGCATTGTACCTCCCGCTTTTTTTGGTTTTGTGCGCCACCCATACAATTCCCCGCCCGATAAGACCCGAGCCATCGCGATAATTGCTGCTTATTTGGCAAAAGTAATTTGATGTTGTCGTCATTTTTACCAACAAACACCCTCGGCATACTGGCGCCATTCTCCCGTCGGGAGTCCCTATCCAAGGAGTTGTTATGCCACTGGCGTTATTTGCCCTCACCTTAAGTGCCTTTGCGATCGGCACCACCGAATTCGTGATCGTGGGGCTTATCCCCACCATCGCCGAACAGCTCAATGTCTCGCTCCCCTCGGCGGGCCTGTTGGTCAGCCTCTATGCCCTTGGGGTGGCCATCGGCGCCCCGATCTTAACGGCGCTGACCGGCAAGGTGCCGCGCAAGTGGCTGCTGGTGGGGCTGATGGCGCTCTTCACCGCCGGCAACCTGCTGGCCTGGCAGGCCCCAGGTTACGAGAGCCTGATCGTGGCCCGTATCCTGACCGGGCTGGCCCACGGGGTCTTCTTCTCGGTGGGCAGCACCATCGCCACCGGCTTGGTGGCCAAGGAGAAAGCGGCCAGCGCCATCGCCATCATGTTCAGCGGCCTGACCATAGCGCTGGTGACCGGCGTCCCGCTTGGCACCTGGATTGGTCAGGTCTTCGGCTGGCGCGAAACCTTTCTGGCAGTGAGCCTGCTGGGCCTCATCGCCATGGTGGGCAGCCTGCTGCTGATCCCGAGCAACCTGCCCAAGGGGGCGGCCTCGACTATTCGCGAGCAGCTCTCGGTGCTCACCAAAAAGCCGCTGCTGCTGGTCTACGCCAAGACGGCGCTGGGTTACGGCGGCGCCTTCACCGCCTTTACCTTCCTCGCTCCCATTCTGCAGCAGGTGAGCGGCTTTAGCGCCGGCGCGGTGAGCCTCATTCTGCTGGTGTACGGGGTATCGGTCGCCGTCGGCAATATCTGGGGCGGCAAGCTGGCCGACAAGATGGGCCCGCTGCCTGCGCTGAAGCTGCTGTTTGCCGGTCTGGCGCTGGTGCTGCTGGTGCTCACCTTTACCGCGCCGCACCCGGTGCTGGCGGTGCTGACCGTGCTGGTGTGGGGCGCCTTTGCCTTTGGCAACGTGCCGGGTCTGCAGGTGCTGGTAGTGAAACAGGCCGAGCAGCACACCCCCAGGGCGGTGGACGTGGCATCGGGCCTCAACATCGCCGCCTTCAACGTCGGCATCGCGCTGGGCTCCGTCGTCGGTGGCCTGGTGGTGGAGCACCTGGGGTTGATGCACACCCCCTGGATCGGGGCGCTGATCGTGCTGCTGGCCTACGGCCTCACCCATCTCAGCGAACGGCAGGCCGCCCGGGTTGCCCTCCCCGCCTAAGTGACCCTTCCAGCAAGATGCAAAAAGGCCGACACTTGTGTCGGCCTTTTCATGGCTGCGTCTCAAGACTCCTTGAGATCCTCATCAGCGGCCCAGCGCGCCTCCAGCCAGAGCAGGTTGACCAGCCCGCACAACAGGGCGAAGCCCAGTCCCAGAATCCAGGTGAAATACCACATGTCGCATGATCCTTTGGTTGAAGAGGGTTAGTAGAGGCTATGGCCGTGCTGGCGGATCTGCTGGGCGCTCATCTTGCCGCGCACCACCCGGTAGACCCAGAGGGTGTAGCCGATGTTGATTGGCATCAGCACCCCGACAATTCCCAGCATGATGAAGAGGGTACGCTCGCTGGAGGTACTGTCCCACAGGGTCAGGCTGCTGGACGGATCCAGCGACGAGGGCAGCACGAACGGGAACAGGGCGATGGCGATGGTCAGCATCATGCTGGCGCAGGCGCCGCCGCTGGCGAGCAGGGCCGTGCGCGGCAGCTCGCGGGCGCTGGCCAGGCTGCTCACCATGGGCAGCACCAGGCCAAGTGCCGGCACGCACCAGAGCCAAGGATGGGCGACGAAGTTGGCAAGCCAGCCCTGCTGGGCCACCCCCACCTCCTTCATCAGCGGGGTGAGCCCCCCGTTGATATCACCAATCTCCAGCACCCGGTAGCCGGCCATCTGGCTGAGCCAGACGCCGCCCAGGGCAAACAGGCCGCTCGCCAGCGGGCCGAGCCAGAGGCTCTGGCGGGCGCAGCGCCGGGCGATCTCCCCCTGGGTCTTGCACTGCAGGAAGCTGGTACCGTGCAGCAGCAGCAGCGCCAGCGCCGTTCCCATGCAGGTCAACAGCAGCGGCCAGTGGAAGTCAAAGGCGCCGTAGTGGATGCGAAGGGCCGCATCGAAGCGAAACGGCAGCCCCTGCAGCAAAAAGCCCAAGGTGGCGCCAAACACCAGGGTCGGCAGCAGGCCGCCCACCACCAGGGCGCGGTCCCACCAGCGGCGCCAGACCGGGTCCGCCAGCTTGCTGCGATAGTCAAAACCGACCGGGCGCAGGAAGAGGCCGAACAGCAGGAACATGAAGGGCACGTAGAGCGCCGAGAAGGCGGCGGCATAGACCAGCGGCCAGGCGGCGAACAGGGCGCCGGCCCCGGCGATGAGCCACACCTGGTTGCCCTCCCACACCGGCCCCACGCTGTTGAGCAGCACCCGCCGCTCCTCGTCGTTCTTGGCCACCACCGGCAGCAGCATGGCCACGCCGAGATCGAAGCCATCCATCACCACGAAGCCGACCAGCATGAACAGCACCAGCCCCCACCAGATCAATTTCAGGGTTTCGTAATCCATCAGGCAGGACTCCCGTTTTGCAACACTTCACCTTGATAGCGACCCGTCTGCAGGCTGGCGGGCCCTTTGCGGATCACATGACGCAACAAGAACAACTCAACTACCAGCAGGCTGGTGTAGATGAGGCAGATGGAGATCAGGCTGAACCAGAGCTGGCCCGGGGTCAGCAAGGAGACAGACGCCGACACCGGCAGCACGTCGCTGATGGTCCAGGGCTGGCGACCGAACTCGGCCACGAACCAGCCCGCCTCGATGGCAATCCAGGGCAGCGGAATAGACCAGAACAGGGCCTTGAGCAGACGCGGGGATTGCACCAGCTTGCCCCGGCACAGCTGCAGGAAGGCGGCGGCAAAGAGCGCCAGCAGCAGCACGCCGATGCCCACCATCAGCCTAAAGCTCCAGAACAGCGGCGCCACCTGAGGGATGGAGTCCGCCACCGCCTTGGCGATGGCCGCCTCGTCCGCCTTGCCAATCTCCTTGGCATAGGGGGTGAGCAAGAGGCCGTAGCCCAGATCCTGGCGATGACGCTCGAAGGTGGCTCGCGCCGCCTGGTTGCTGCCATCTGCCCGCATCGCTTCGAGCGCCTCGTGGGCCAGCATGCCGCTGCGAATGCGCTCCTCATGCCGCGCCTTGAGATCCTTGAGGCCCGTCACCTGCTCATCGAAGGAACGGGTGGCGATGATGCCCATCAGATAGGGGATCTTCACAGCGGCATGGGTGGTCTCGGCGGCCTGATCCGGAAAGCCGAACAGGGTGAAGGAGGCGGGTGCCGGCTCGGTGTGCCACTCCGCCTCGATGGCGGCCAGCTTCACCTGCTGCACCTCACCGGTGCGATAGCCCGACTCGTCGCCGAGCACGATGACCGAGAGGATGGCCGCCAGACCAAAGCCCGAAGCGATGGCAAAGGAGCGCAGGGCGAAGCGCACCTCCATGCGGCGCAGCAGATACCAGCTGCTCACCCCCATCACGAACAGGGAGGCCGCCACATAACCCGCCGCCACCGTGTGCACGAACTTGACCTGGGCCACCGGGTTGAAGATCACCGCGGCCACGTCCACCAGCTCCATGCGCATGGTCATGGGGTTGAACTCGGCGCCGACCGGGTTTTGCATCCAGCCGTTGGCGATGAGGATCCAGAGCGCGGAGAGGTTGGAGCCAAGCGCCACCAGCATGGTCACCAGCAGGTGCTGACCGCGGGAGAGCTTGTCCCAGCCGAAGAAGAACAGACCCACCAGGGTGGACTCGAGGAAGAAGGCCATCAGCCCCTCCACCGCCAGCGGCGTGCCGAAGATGTCGCCGACATAGTGGGAGTAGTAGGCCCAGTTGGTACCGAACTGGAACTCCAGGGTAATGCCGGTGGTCACCCCCATCACGAAGTTGATGCCAAACAGCTTGCCCCAGAAACGGGTGATGTCTTTGTAGATCACCTTGCCGGTCATCACGTAGGCCGACTCGGCGATCACCAGGATCCAGGACAGCCCCAGGGTGAGGGGCACAAACAGAAAGTGGAACATCGCCGTCGCCCCGAACTGCATTCGGGAGAGGCTGACCACATCATCCAGGCTTATCATGCATGACTCTCTATGTTGCATTTAACAGACAGGTTTTCGCCCGTTAAGTACATCACGGTCCATGACACCTATAACAGATGCAGTTATAGTGAAATACACCTATAACAGTTTGACAATCCCATGTCCCTATACGGCCAGCTGGCAGATCAGCTGCAACAGCAGATAACGAGCGGCCTCTGGCAGCCGGGGGAGCGCATTCCCTCCATCCGCCAGAGCTGCAAGACCCATGGCCTCAGCCCCATGACGGTGCTGCAGGCCTATCAGCTGCTGGAAAGCCGCGGCCTCATCCTGGCGCGGCCCCAGTCCGGCTACTACGTCAAGGCAGCCCCCTCCCGCCCGGCCGCCAGCCTGCCCCAGCAGGCGCACTACAGCGGTTCGGTTGACATCAACGATCTGGTGTTCGAGGTGCTGCAGGCGAGCAAGTCGCGGGAGCTGGTGCCGCTCGGCATGGCGGTGGCCGATCCCACCCTGTTCCCCCACCCCCAGCTCGGCCGGGCGCTGGCCAGCAGCATGCGCCGGCTCGACCCCTTCAGCACGGTGGCAGATCTGCCCCCCGGCAACGAGGCGCTGCGCCGGGCCATCGCCCAGCGCTACGCCGGCGAGGGGCTGGCGGTAGATCCCCAGCAGATCATCATCACCACCGGCGCCATGGAGGCACTCTCCCTCAGCCTGCAGGTGCTGACCGAGCCCGGCGACTGGGTGGTGGTGGAATCCCCCACCTTCTACGGCGCCCTGCAGGCCATAGAACGGCTGCAGCTCAAGGCGGTGGAAATACCCGTGATCCCCGGGGTCGGCATCGATCTCGCCCTGCTGGCCCAGGCGCTCGCCGAGCGCCCCATCAAGGCGTGCTGGCTGATGGGCAACGTCCAGCACCCCCTCGGCCACACCATGCCGGATGGCCACAAGGAGGCGCTGATGCAACTGCTCAACGCCCACGGGGTGGCGCTGGTGGAGGACGACGTCTACGCCGAGCTCTATTTTGGCCGCGAGCGGCCGCGCCCCATCAAGTGCTGGGATGCGCGGGGACAGAGCCTGCTGTGCAGCTCCTTTTCCAAGTGCCTGGCGCCCGGCTTTCGGGTCGGCTGGGTGGTGGCCGGTCGTCACGCCGAACGGGTGCAGCGACTGCAGCTGATGTCGACCCTCTCCACCAATGTGCCAAGCCAGCTGGCGCTGGCCGAGATGCTGCGCCAGGGTGGCGTGGATGCCCACTTTCGCCGGCTGCGCCACACCCTGGCTCAGCGCCAGCAGCAGATGCGGGCGGCCCTGCTGCGCCTGCTGCCGGGGGAAGTGAGCATCTCCTCCCCCGATGGCGGTTACTTTCTCTGGCTCGAGTTTGATCCGCGCCTCGACAGCCGCGCCCTGCATGCCCAGGCGCTGGCCAGCGGTTTTTCACTGGCCCCCGGCGCCCTCTTCTCCAGCAAGGGGCTGCACAACCACTGTCTGCGCCTCAACAGCTCCCATCCCTGGAGTCCGCAACTGGAGGCCGCTCTGGTCCGGCTGGCCGAGCTGATCCATCGGCAACTGGCCGTTGTCCCCACCAAAAACAACAAGGCCCCGTGACGGGGCCCGACTGGCTTGCCCGACTTGAGCAGGCTACCTGGCGTAAATTTCTGACTGGCGCGTGAACCCCAGGGATTCGTAGAGTGCCTTGGCCCGTTCGTTGAATGCCATCACCTCCAGCCGGATCTGGTGGGCACCGTGCGCCTTGCCCCATTCGTCACAATGGGCGATCAGCGCCTTGCCGATGCCTTGGGAGCGGCGCCCCTCATCGACCACCACGGTGCCGATGCGGCAGATGGGCTGTTTGCTCAGAAACGGGATGGTCTCGTTGATGTCGATGCGCGCAGTCAAAAAGCCCACCACGGCCCCCTCCTGCTCGGCAACGCAAAACAACCGCCCTTCGGCGGCGATAGCCGCCAGCAAGAAAGCCCGCTCCTCGGGGGACGGAGGACAAAAGACCTGCGGGGCCTGCTCGAAGTGGATCTCTCCTATCTGCCGGTTCAGCTCGAGGATGGCGTCGATGTCCTGCTCTTGTGCCTTGCGTATTTCCAATGAATGCTCCTTGCCTCTGTGTCCTGGCGATGATGTGCCTGAGCGATGAGACGGTCTCATCTGCTCCCTTTTGGCCGAAGAGCCATCATAGTGGCTGCCCGCGCCAATAAGAAGTGCCGTGACCAGTGACCAGATACAACAAGGCCCCGTCACGGGGCCTTATCGACAATCCATGTACTGAGCGGGGGTCAAGCGGGGGCATCCAGCTGGGCCACCTGCCGCTCTATGCTGCCTTTGAGGTTCTCATCGAGCTTGAGGGCGCGCGCCAGCTCGTCCAGATAGCCGCGCTCCATAAAGTGATCCACGTCGATGGCAAGCAGGGAGGCGAGGTAGACCTCGGTCGCCAGCTCCATGTCGGTCACCTCCCGCGCCAGGGCGTGGGGGTCGAGCGGGCGGGCCAGTTCGGCATCAATCCAGCGGGCCGCATCACTCTGGCCCTGTTCGGTCAGGTACTGCTGGATCTTCTGACGTTCGTCGCCATCGATATGACCGTCGGCCCGCGCTGCCGCCACCATGGCGCGCACCAGCAGGGCGGCTCTGGCATCCAGTGCATTGCCCTGCAGGGTATCGAGGGGCTGGGTCGGCTGGGCCGGGCTTGACTGCTGGGCCTGCCAATCCTGATAGAGCTTGTAGGCCAGCCCGCCGAGCGCCGCCGCGCCGCCCACCGCCGCCACCTTGCCGCCATATTTGTGCATCTTCTTGTTGCCAAGCAGCAGGGCCATGGCGCCGGCAGCGAGGCCCCCTTGCGCCATCCCCTTCATCTGCGCCTTGCGGCTGTCACCGCCTTCGTTGAGCCAGCCCTTGCCAGCGCCCATCAATTGCTCCAGCATTTGTTTCATAAGACCTCCTCTTTTGCATGATTTTCCATGCTGGGCTGCGCCCACTGAACTCAAGGTGAATGGATGCCACTGCCACGCCTGTTGCTGCTGACCCTGCTGACCCTGATGGCGTTCGCCGCCAACTCGGTGCTCTGCCGGCTGGCCCTGTTCGAAGAACGGATGGATCCCGCCCTCTTCACCCTGCTGCGCCTGACCAGCGGTGCCCTGGTACTGGTGCTGCTGTGCGGCGCGCGCAAGCAGTCACCCCGCCAGGGAGACTGGGGGGGCGCCCTGGCCCTGGTCACCTATGGCGCCGCCTTTTCGTTCTCCTACCTCACCCTGACGGCGGGCACCGGCGCCCTGCTGTTGTTTGCCGCCGTCCAGCTCAGCATGCTGGCACCGCCCTTGCTGCGCGGGGAGTCCCTGCCCCGCTGTCAATGGCTCGGCCTGCTGCTCGCCATGGCGGGTTTGCTGGTGTTGCTGCTGCCCGGCCTCAGTGCGCCGGATCCGCTGGGGGCGGCCATGATGATTCTGGCCGGCATCGCCTGGGCCAGCTATACCCTGCGGGCCTCGCGCTTTGCCGATCCAATCGCCGCCAACGCCGGCCACTTTCTACGTGCCAGCCTGCCAGCCGCCCTGCTCTATCTGCTGCTCGGGCAGTTGCAGACCAGCCCCGCCGCCATCGGCTATGCCCTGACCTCCGGTGCACTGGCCTCCGGCCTTGGCTATGCGCTCTGGTATCTGGTGCTGCCCCACCTTGGTCGCACCCTGGCCGCCAGCGTGCAGTTGCTGGTGCCTCTGCTCGCCGCCCTGGCCGGGCTCATCTGGTTGGATGAGTCCTGGTCGCTGCGGTTGTTATTGTCATCACTGGGCATTCTGGGGGGGATAGCCCTGGTCATCGTGGGACGCCCCCCTTCAGGAGAAAAACCATGAAAATTGCCATACTGCTGCTCGGTTGCAGCCTCTCGGCCAGCCTGCTGGCCGCGGTAGAAGACAGGGATGCCAAACAGGCCAAGCTGGATGCCGCCTGCCAGCAGGCCCAGCAGCAGCTGGTCGAGCAGGGCAAGCAACAGCGGATCGACGCCTGCATCAAGGCGGGCGGCAAGGCCGTCAAATGCCAGCAGGAGTTCGCCAGTTTTGGTCAGCGCGAGGGCAACAAGCGGCCCGACCTCAACAACCTGGCTCCCTGCCAGCAGGCTGACGCCTATCGCAAGAGCTACCGGCAATGACCCTCAATCAAGGAGCACCCATGACCCCACCCCGCGAGCTGACCCTGCAGTTTCTGGCCGAGCCCGCCGACGTCAACTTCGGCGGCAAGGTACACGGCGGCATGGTGATGAAGTGGATCGATCAGGCGGGCTACGCCTGCGCCGCCGGCTGGTGCGGCGGCTACGCGGTAACCGTCTACGTGGGGGGGATCCGCTTTTTGCGCCCCATCCAGATAGGCCATCTGGTAGAGGTGCACGCCCAGGTGATCCACACCGGCACCACCAGCATGCACCTGGCGGTGGATGTCTACAGCCGCCACCCGGCCAGCCGGGAGCGCCACAAGACCACCCACTGCATCATCATCTTCGTCGCCATGGACGAGAGCGGCAAACCGACCCCGGTGCCCCAGTGGCAACCGCAAAACGAGAGCGATCGGCAGTTGCAGCAGTACGCCCTCAAATTGATGGCCCTGCGCGAGCAGATCGAGCAGGAGATGCGCCAGCACCTCTAGCCGGGTCGCCCGCAACACCAGACAGGTCCCCATCCGGGAGCGGCCCTGTATAATGGCGTTTTCCCCGTTATGGAGTCTGTCATGTCATTGGAAACCGCCCCGCCCGAGGTCCAGCTCGCGGTGGACCTCATCGAACTGCTGGAGACCAACCGGATTGAGCCGGCCCTCGCCCTGGCGGCGCTGGCCATCGTCTCCTCGGACTATCAGCGCAAGCTCAACGAAGGCAAGGAGTGCTGAGCAAGGTTGCTTTGCCATCCCATCCTGCACAGGAGGTGTCATGACAGACCCCATTCGTTTTGAAACCGGCCGCCCCATGCTGCTTGGCGGCCTGCGTCGTCACCATGCCTTCGCCCACGCCGACATCGGCGGCCAATGGCGCGATTTCAGCGCCTTGGGCCCATTGCCGGGCCAGCTGGGCGAGCATGCCTATGGCGTCATCTGCGGCGTGACCGCGACCGAGTGCGAATACATGTGTGCGGTGGAGGTCGCCGCGCTGGAGGTACTGCCCAAGACCCTGGGGCGAATGCGCATCGAGCCCCAGACCTATGCCGTCTTCCTGCATCAGGGGCATGTCTCGGCCATGCCGCACACCTGGCAACAGGCGCTGGACTGGCTGGCGCAGTCCGCTTACCAGTCGGCCCACAAGCCCGATTTCGAGCGCTATGGCGCCGCCTTTGACCCGGACAGCGGCAGCGGCGAGGTCGAACTCTGGCTCGCCGTGCTGCCGCGCCAGGCCATCGCCTGAGCATCCCATGCTCTTTGCCCTGATAAACCGGCAAGGTTTAACCCAGACGAGGGGCTGACTCGGCGCTCGGGCAGTGCAAGGATATGGCTCCCTTACTGCCCGAGAGTTGTTATGGATAACCAGGAATGTCTCGACCAGGCCGGTCTCTGGAGCCGCTCCGCCCGCATCATGACGCTGGCCTGCCTCATCGTCTTCATGGCCCAGATGGCCACCACCGTTTACCTCCCCTCCCTGCCCGTGGTGATGACGGATCTCGCCATGACCCGGCAAGGAGCCGAGCTCTCCATCTCGCTGTTCGTCATCGGCGCCGCCCTGCCGGTGCTGTTCTGGGGCGCCGCCGCCGATCGCTACGGTCGCCGGCTGCCCCTCGCCCTGTCACTCTTGCTGTTTGTCGGCCTCAGCCTGCTGCTGGCCACCACCAGCCAGGGGCCGCTGCTCTTGATCCTGCGCACCCTGCAAGGGGTGGCGGCCGGCGGGGCGGCCATCATCGCCCGCATCCTGGTGCGGGATCACTGGCACGGCGATGAGCTGGCGCGCCGCCTCTCGGTGCTCTCCATCGCCTTCATCACCGCCCTCGGCGGCGGTCAGTGGATAGGCGGCCTCATCAGCCGCTATGCCCATTGGCAGCTGGGATTCGTGCTGATGGCCGGGGTCGGTGTGCTGGCGCTGCTCTTGATGAGCAGCCTGCCGCTGCAGGGGCCCAATCCGGCGGCGACGAGCGGCAGCATGTGGGCCCGTTACGCCAGCCTGCTGCGCCGCCCCGGCTTTTTCTGGCCGGCCTGCGCCGGTGGCATCGGCTTTGCCATCACGGTGACCCTGCAGGAGGTGAGCCCCTTCGTGCTGCAGCAGGGGTTTTCCCTCGAGGTCACCACCTTCGGCAGCCTGGGGTTGCTGATCGGTATCGCCTACTTCGCCGGCGCCATGACGGTCAACCGGCGGGTCGCTCGGGTGGGAGGCCGCCAGCTGATGCGCCAGGGGGCCGCACTCATACTGCTGGCTGCCAGCGGCATGCTGCTGCTCTGGGCACTGGGCGCCCTGCAGGGCAGCGGTGGATTGGTGGCCATGATGACCTGCTACTGCCTCATCATCTTCGGGCAGGCGGTGCTCTTTCCCAACAGCATGGCGCTGGCGGTGAGCGATGGCCGCGAGCACGGCGCCTACGCCATGGCCCTGTGCGGCTTCCTGCA
Source organism: Aeromonas sp. S5(2024) (assembly GCF_041403025.1). Classification (NCBI taxonomy): domain Bacteria; kingdom Pseudomonadati; phylum Pseudomonadota; class Gammaproteobacteria; order Aeromonadales; family Aeromonadaceae; genus Aeromonas; species Aeromonas sp. S5(2024). The sequence goes on from NZ_JBGLRI010000003.1 coordinate 238,857, forward strand.
GCAGGGGGTGGCCGGGGTGGCAGCCGCTGGCGCCACCCTGGTGAGCCATCACGGTGCCTGGGCCCCGCTCGTCTTCACCCTGGCGCTCATCACTCTGCTGATCGTGCGCACCAGGGTGCGCTAAGCAGGCACCTGCCTGCGTCTCCTCACCGCTCAGCTGGCCCCATCACCCGATCACACAGGCTGATGAGGGCCTCGCAGAGCCGAGTGAGCGGCTCGCCGCGCTCCGCCCCCAGGTGCAGCGCCAGCTCCACCGGCGCCACCGCCGGCCAGTGGGTCAGCTCCCGCTGATCCGGCTGCAGCAAGCGCCGGGGCAGCAGACTGACCCCGATCCCCGCACTCACCGCCCCCTGCAGGCTGGCCAGGCTGGCGCTGACGTAGGCGATGCGCCAGCGCCGCCCCATCCCATCGAGTGCCTCGGTCACCTGCCGCCGATAGAGCCCTTCGCTCGGGAACACCACCAGCGGCAAGGGATCCCGCTCGCTGGCGGGCCAGGCACGGCTGTCGACCCAGGCCAGCGGCTCCCGCCAACAGGCGCGCGGCGCCCCCTGTCCCCGCGCCTGTTTGACCAGCGCCAAGTCCAGCTCGCCGGCCTCGAAGCGCTGCCAGATCTCGTGACTGAGGCCGCTGTGCACTTCCAGCCGCACCTGCGGGTAATCGCGGGCAAAGGCCGCCAGCACCGGGGCGATGGCGCCGGCGGCAAAATCCTCCGGTACCCCCAGGCTCAGCTGCAGGCTGGCCTCGGCCACCTGCTCCTCGGCTCGGGCCAGCAGGGCCAGGATGCTGCGAGCCAGCCCCAGCAGCTTCTCCCCCTCTGCCGTGGTCACCACCTGGCGACCGGAGCGGTCCAGCAGCGGGCAGCCGAGCTGCAGCTCGAGCCGCCGCATCTGCTGGCTGATGGTGGATTGGGTGAGGTGCACCCGTTCACCGGCACGGGTAAAACTGCCGCTGTCGACGATGGCGACAAAGCTGCGCAGCAAGAGGGGATTCAGCATGGTGACTCCATTTACAAAACCACTGGATATCATTCTATCATTTAATTTCCCCATGACTGATTCCCCCGCTAGGCTGGTCTCCTCCCCTTGCCTCGAGGATCCGTCATGCCCCACTCCCTTGCCGAACCCGCCGGCTCACGCCTGATCGCGTCGCTGACCGCCAATTCCACTCATCAGGAGTGGCTGGAGCAGGCGTTGCAACTGGCCCTCCATAACCGCCAGCAAGGAGGTCGCCCCTTTGCCGCCCTGCTGGTACGAGACAACCAGCTGGTCACCAGCGCCGTCAACGGCATGCACCAGGATGGCGACCCCACCCGCCACGCCGAGCTGGAAGCCCTGCGCCAGGCCAGCCAGGTCGGGCCGCTGGCGGGCGCCATCGTCTACGCCAGCGGTCACCCCTGCCCCATGTGCCTGAGCGCCCTGGTGATGAACGGCATTGCCGCCGTCTATTACGCCTTCGATAACGAGGATGCGGCCCCGTTCGGCTTTGACAGCACGGCCGCCTACCAAAAACTGGGCCTGCCCCTCGCCCCTGCCCCCCTGCCGCTTATCAAGCTGCCAAGCCCGCTGGCCGCCGCCGAGCTCTACGGTGCACCAGACCATGCTTAAGGCCCGCATCGATACGCGCCAGCAGCAGGCCCTGCTGGTGCTGGTGATCCTGATCGGGCTCAACCTGCGGCCGTTTCTCACCGCCATCGGCCCCTTGAGCCGCGACATTGCCGAGGCGCTCGGGCTTGGCATGGACACCCTGGCCTGGCTGACCCTGCTGCCGCTCTGGCTCATCGGCGGCGGCGTGCTGCTCACCCCGGCCCTGCGCAGTCGCACCGGGCCGCGTCAGCTGCTGGGGGCCGCCCTGCTGCTGCTGGGAATGGGCAGCGCCATGCGCTTCGAGGCAGCCAGCGGCGCCCTGCTCATCGCCAGTGCCGCCCTCTGCGGGCTGGGTTCGGCCCTGGTGCAGGGAGTGCTGCCCGGCCTCATCAAGCAGGCATTTGCGCAGAAGGTGCCGCTGGTGATGGGCATCTTCTCGGCCTGCATGATGGGGGGCGGGGCGCTGGGAGCCAGTCTCACCCCGCAGCTCGCCGCCCGGCTCGACTGGTCCCAGGCGCTGGCGCTGTGGAGCCTGCCGGTGCTGCTGGCCATGGGCTGGCTCGGCTGGCGAGTACGGCTGCCCGCGACGCCGGTGGCGGTATCTGGCGGCGAGCAGCGTCTCATCAGCCTGCCCCGCAGCTGGCTGCTGATAAGCTGCTTTGGCATCATCAACAGCGGTTACGGCATCGTCGTGGCCTGGCTGGCGCCGGCCTACATGGCGCAGGGCTGGAGTCCCCAGCAGGGCGGCGAGCTGGTGGCCTGGCTGGCGCTGGCCCAGACCGTGAGCGGCCTCGGCCTGCCGCTGCTGGCCGCCCGCCGGCTCGACCGCCGCCCCTGGATGGGATTGGCCATCGCCATGCAACTGGCGGGCTTTGGCGGCCTCTGGCTGGCGCCGACTGCCGCCCCCATTCTCTGGTGCATGCTGTGCGGCGCCGGGCTTGGCGGCAGCTTCTCCCTCATCATGGTCATCGCGCTCGATCACCTGCCGGATCCGCGCCGCGCCGGCACCCTCAGCGCCCTGATGCAGGGGTTCGGCTTCATGCTGGCGGCCACCGGCCCCTGGGTGGCGGCCCGCCTGCACCACCTGAGCGGTGACTTCGCCGCCGCCTGGCAGTGGCAGCTGGCCGGTCTGGTGCTGATGAGCCTGCTGGTCCTGCGCCTCGACCCGCGTTACTACCCGAGGGCGATGCGACAATCCAGCAACGAAACTACTGCCCCGCTTACGCGGAACAACCCTTCCGCCTAGCTCAATCGCCAAAACAAAAACACCGGCCTGTGGCCGGTGTTTTTTACTGTCAACGCGGGGAGTGAGAGGGCGCCTAGCGCCCCTTCTTCTGCCGCCCACCCTGGCCGGCGCGCGGTTTGCCGGCGGCCGGTTTGGCCCCCTTGTTCGGGGCGCCTTTGCCTGCACTCCCTTTGGCCGAGCCGCCTTTGCCAGCAGCCCCCTTGCCGGCCGGGCTCTTGTTTTCGAATGCCGACGGCCCCGGCACGTTGGGACGCCCGCCAATCTCGTGGTCATCATCCCGGCGCGGTTTTTTGCCCGGTGCCGGCTTGCCGGCTTGCGCGGCGGATGCCTTGGGTTTACCGCCTTGCCCGGCGGCAGCTTGGCCCCCTTTGGCCGGTTTCACCTCGGAGGAGGAGTCTTCAATCAGCTTGAACAGTTCGATCAGCTCGTCGTCGGTGAGATCGCGCCACTCGCCCACAGGCAGCCCCTTGAGGCTGACGTTCATGATGCGGATACGCTCGAGCTTGGTCACCTCGAAGCCGAAGTGCTCGCACATGCGGCGGATCTGGCGGTTCAGCCCCTGCACCAAGGTGATGCGAAACACGAACGGCGCCTCTTTTTTCACCTTGCACTTCTTGGTGACGGCACCCAGGATCGGCACCCCGGCGCCCATGCCCCGGATAAACTCGTCGGTCACCGGCTTGTCCACGGTCACCAGATACTCTTTCTCGTGATCGTTGCCCGCCCGCAGGATCTTGTTGACCAGATCGCCGTGGTTGGTCAGGAAGATGAGTCCCTGGGAGTCTTTGTCCAGTCGGCCGATGGGGAAGATGCGGGTACTGTGGTTGACGAAGTCGACGATGTTGTCCTTCTCGCCCGCCTCGGTGGTGGAGACGATGCCCACCGGCTTGTTCAACACGATGAACACCAGGCTGTCCGCCTCGCGCGGCTCGATCACCTGGCCGTTGACCTTGACCAGATCCCCGGCAAACACCTGATCCCCCACCCCGGCCCGCTTGCCGTTGATGAAGACGTTGCCCTGCTCGATAAAGCGGTCGGCCTCGCGGCGCGAGCAGATGCCGCTCTCGCTGATGTATTTGTTCAGGCGCATGGATTCATCAGCCAGCATGGGTCACCTGCCACTGGCCTGCGGCCTGGATCCGGGTCATCAGGGCGGCACACTGCCGGTTCACTAACTCAAAATTGTGCATATCATTCCATCTTCAAAAAAGGCCGCTACCGACCTGTCCGGCAAAAAGCGCCGACACATTAACATATTGCCCCCTGACACACGCCGGATAGTTGCACTCGGCCCGTCCCCTTCTCACAAAATGCGCCCCCTGTCACGCGGCCAGCCCCCGGTATTGCATCGTCATGCGCGGCCATTCGATTGCCGCCAGCACCGCCGAAGTCAGCCTGGCAATGGCCACTTCCGCCGTTGTACGGGGTTCTCTCGCTACGCCATAAAGATGCATGAAATACGCAAGAAACAATAACCCAAGCCAAATGACAGCAACATTTTCTTGCTATTTATTAATCAAAAATGCATAAAAAGATTTTGATTCGCGCGAATTATCTGCCCCTATCAACGCTCTTTTCTGCTGTTTTCGGCGATTCGCACAACAATTTTCGCCCAATTGCGAAAAACACCAAATATTCACCTGCATCCAGGCCTGACAAAAACCATAAATTTGGCTGCAGGGTGTGCACTTTTCTCTGGCAAGAGGCCACTTTTACCCTTCACTACAGGAGTTACAGATGAGTCATTCCCTCTCCCAGGCGGATTTTCTGGCCCAGGTCGCCAGCCGCAATCCCCACCAACCGGAGTTCATTCAGGCCGTGAGCGAGGTGATCGCCTCCATCTGGCCTTATGTGACGCGCCACCCCCGCTACCTGCAGCACGGCCTGCTGGAGCGGCTGGTGGAGCCGGAGCGGCTGATCCAGTTTCGGGTGAGCTGGGTGGATGATCGAGGCCAGGTGCAGGTGAACCGGGGTTACCGGGTGCAGCACAGCTCCGCCATCGGTCCCTTCAAGGGGGGGATGCGCTTTCACCCCTCGGTGGATACCTCGGTGCTCAAGTTCCTCGCCTTCGAGCAGACCTTCAAGAACGCCCTCACCACCTTGCCCATGGGCGGCGGCAAGGGGGGCAGCGATTTTGATCCCAAGGGCAAGAGCGAGGGAGAGGTGATGCGCTTTTGCCAGGCGCTGATGCTGGAGCTGCATCGCCACCTCGGCGCCGACACCGACGTGCCGGCCGGTGACATCGGGGTAGGCGGGCGCGAGGTGAGCTACATGGCGGGCATGATGAAGAAGCTCACCAACAGCGCCGAGTGCGTCTTTACCGGCAAGGGGCTCTCCTTTGGCGGCAGCCTGATCCGCCCGGAAGCCACCGGTTACGGCCTGCTCTATTTCGTCGAGGCCATGCTGGCCAACCGGGGGCAATCTCTGGACGGCATGACGGTCTCTGTGTCTGGTTCAGGCAACGTGGCCCAGTACGCCATCGAGAAAGCGATGGCCCTCGGCGCCCGGGTCATCACCGCCTCTGACTCCGGCGGCACCGTCTACGATCCGGCGGGCTTTACCCCCGAGAAACTGGCGCGGCTGATGGAGCTCAAAAACGAGCAGCGCAAACGCATCGCCGATTACGCCCACGAGGAGGGGCTGGAGTTTTTCAGCGGCCGCACTCCCTGGCACCTGCCGACGGACGTCGCCCTCCCCTGCGCCACCCAGAACGAGCTGGATGAGTCGGACGCCGTTACCTTGATTGCCAATGGCGTGCAACTGGTGGCTGAAGGGGCCAACATGCCGAGCAGCGCCGCCGCCATCCGCCGCCTGCACGAGACCAAGGTGCTGTTTGCCCCGGGCAAGGCCGCCAACGCCGGCGGGGTCGCCACCTCGGGCCTCGAGATGAGCCAGAACGCCCAGCGCCTCTGCTGGAGCCGGGAAGAGGTGGATGCCCGCCTCAAGGGGATCATGACCAGCATCCACGCCACCTGTGTACACTATGGCCAGGATGAGACGGGTCACGTGAACTACGAAAGCGGCGCCAACATCGCCGGCTTCGTCAAGGTGGCCGACGCCATGCTGGCTCAAGGGGTCTGCTGACGCCGCCAGCGACCACGAAGACGGACAGCCTTACCACAGAGGGCAGCCCAAGGGCTGCCCTCTGTTTGCTCGGATGAGCCGCTCACTGTCTGTACTTATCACCTTGTTTCCCTTAGGCTTTAAGCCAGCTTTCGACCCTTAGTACGGCCGCCGTGGACGCGGGGCCACCCCTCTTTTATCAGTGCCAAGGACTCTCCCATGCTGGCTCGCACCCGCCGCCTCGTTCGCCGCCTTCTTCTCAGCCTGCTGGGTTTGCTGTTGCTCGGCTGGGCCCTGATTGCCTACTTCGCCTGGCAGGCGGCGCCGCTGCAACCCTGGCACACCCTGGTGCCGCCCGAGCTCAGTGCCGAGCAGCTCGATAACAGCGACTGGCAGGCCTATCTGACCCACGAGCAGCAGCTGTTCGAGCTGGTGACCAAAGAGGTGATCGCCAGAACGCCGCCGGAGCAGCAGCTCGACAGCAATCGCTACTATCAGGATGCCCCCATCAACCCGGCTCATTTTGCAACCGACTGGAACCGCTCCTATCTGCTGCGCCCGAGCGGCGAGGTAAAAGGGGTGGCGGTGTTCCTGCACGGTTTGACCGACTCCCCCTACAGCCTGCGCCACCTGGCCCAGCGCTACCGCGAACAGGGCTTCATCGCCCTGGGGCTGCGCATTCCGGGACATGGTACCGTGCCGGCGGGGCTGATCGACATCGACTGGGAGACCTGGCTGGCCGCCACCCGGCTGGCGGTGCGCGAGGCCAGGGTGCTGGCGCCAAGCCCGTTGCCGCTGCATCTGGTGGGGTTTTCCAACGGCGGCGCGCTGGCGGTGAAATATGCGCTCGATGCGGAAGGTGACAAGACGGGCACGCTGGCAAGGCCGGATCGGCTGGTGCTCATCTCCCCCATGATAGGGGTCACCCGCTTTGCCCGCTTCGCCGGTCTCAAGGCGGTGCCCGCCCTGCTACCCGCCTTTGCCAGCGCCGCCTGGCTCGACACCATGCCGGAGTTCAACCCCTTCAAGTACAACTCGTTTCCGGTCAACGGCGCGCGCCAGTCCTACCGGCTGACCCACGCCATCCAGCAGCAGGTGCGTGAGCAGGCTGCCAGCGGCGAGTTGGCGGCCTTCCCGCCCACCCTCACCTTCCAGTCGGTGATGGACTACACCGTCAGTACCCGCTCCATCATCGCCGATCTCTATCACTTCCTGCCTGCCAACGGCAGCGAGCTGGTGCTGTTCGACATCAACCGCGGCACCCTGTTCGGCCCGCTGCTGAGCAGCGCCTCCGAGCTGGCGCTGAGCCACCTGCTGCCGCGCCCGCCGCTCTCCTACCGGCTGACGGTGGTGGGCAACCAGGCTCCCGCCAGCACCCGCACCCAGGCCAGCAGTCTGCCGGCCGGCGGCGGGCCTGAGCAGATCCAGCCCCTCGACATCGACTACCCCAGGGAGATCTACTCCCTCTCCCACGTGGCCCTGCCCTTCCCGATGGATGACCCCCTCTACGGCATGGCGCCACGGCCCGAGCAGCGCGAGCAATACGGCATCAACCTGGGGGGCCTGGCCCTGCGCGGTGAGCGCGGGGTCCTGATCGTCAACCCCAGCGCCCTCACCCGCACCTCCTCCAACCCCTTCTACCCCTATCTGCAGCAGAAGGTGATAGAGACGCTGACCGCGCCTGCCCAACCGCTGGCCGGCAAGCAGCCAACCCCGGTCTGGGACAGCGAAGACGAGGCCGCCTATCAGGCGGAGCGGGAACAGTTTCTACAGGATGCGCAGGAGAGCGAGGCTCCCTTTTAAAGCCCTTGCCAGGACCCGTTGCGGCTGTGTGTCAGGATGGGGCTAGCACGGAGCCTTTTACCACTTGCCCCGATCGCCCCGGCAGGGCGGCATCCACCAACGGCCGCCACCCGATGCCAAGCGCCATCAGGGATAACGGCTGATCTCAATCAGGTTCTGATCCGGGTCCAGGCAGTAGACCGACTCGATGGGGCCGCAGGCCCCGCTCTTGGTCACCGGCCCCTCTACTATCTCCACCCCGTGGCAATGGAGCTGGGTGATGACCTGTTCCAGCGGCCAGCGGGTGATGAGGCAGAGATCCCCCGAGCCCACCTGCGCCCGGTTGCGCGGCTCCTGCCCCAGCAGTTGCAGATTGATCTTCTGGTTGCCAAAGCGCAGGGCCCGGCGCCCCGCCCCAAAGGTAATGGCTTCCATGTTGAGCACTGAGCTGTAAAACGCGACGGCCCGCTCGATGTCACTGACCGTCAATACCAGATGGTCGATATGGCTGATCATGTCCCCTCCTGGCTGATGTGTGTCGATAGTGCTGGCCCGACAGACGGCTCTGTGGGCACCCTCATCATACCCAATTGTCCACCTGGCAACTGTGCCGAATGGCGCAAAGGTGGCCGAGTAAAGCCGCTAGCTGAGCGAAGGCGGCATTGGCCTTCACTGCTGGGGACCACACGCCTGATCACGCTGGGCCAGCAGGGCTTCATCATCACTGTCCATCGCGGCCAGAATGGCCTGATTGCAGGCGCGCTCAGCCTGCCGAGCCGCATCCGGTTTGCTCTCGCGAATGTCGGCGATCATGGGGCGGTAGTTAACTGAAGCGGCGCAGTACATGGCGCGATACTGGGGCTGCTGCACGTTGCTGTCGTCCTGGCGGGACAACTCGCCACACAGCTTGCTAAATAGTGCCGCCGCCTTGACGGTGCATTGGCTGAAGCGCCGTGCATCCTGCTCGTAACTGCGGCAGACGCTTTTCGGCTGCAGTTGCCAAAACTGGAAAGCAAAGGGGATTTGTTCCCCCTCATACTCCACCACCAGCGACTTGAGCTCAGTGCCATAAATATCCGATACCTGCTGCTGTACCAGATTGAGATAAGCCGAGAAAAGATAAGAAACCGGATCCATCACCACCTCCTTGTGGTTGACCTGGGTGAATTGACGTTTGTAACTCCCCTACTCTAAGTCCTCCACGAAAGGACCCACTCTAGCCTACTGCTTACTATCAGCTAATTGCTTGATGATGCACACATTATTGTGCCAACACAGCTGAAACAAGGTGTCGATTGGATTAAGATGCGCACCATATCAGGTAACTCGGATGGCGCCATCCCGATCAAATCGGGGCTCAGGGCGACCGAGAAACAGGGCTGAGGAGCCAGTTTTGCGCGGGACATGGACAGAAGAGGAATTAAGGGCGACGGTCAGCGCCTATCTGGCGATGCGCACCATGGAGCAAAATGGCGCCCCCTTCGTCAAAAAGCGCTATTACACCGAACTCGCTAACCAGTTTGGCCGCACCGAGAAGGCATTCGAGTATCGAATGCAGAACATCTCCTATATCTGCGCCCTGCTAGGGCGGACCTGGGTATCAGGTCTCAAGCCGGCTAAAAACGTGGGCCCCCACAATGCCCCCATCATAGAGCGCCTGCTCTGTGAACTCGATGGCCAACCCTATACCGGCAAGGCCGCCTTTGAGCATCAAGTGAGCCGCTACAAGATCAAGCCAACACTCCCCATGCCCATCGGCATCCAAGAACCACAGCAGCGTTATGGAGCCAACCCTGGCTATGGGCGAGATCCAAAGGTGAAGGCTTGGGTATTGATGACGGCGGCGGGCCACTGCGAAAGCTGCGCACAACCGGCCCCTTTTCATGCCACCACGGGGGACGCCTTCTTAGAGGTGCATCATCTGCGCACACTCGCCGAAGGGGGTTCGGATACCATCAGCAACACGGTGGCGCTCTGCCCTAATTGCCACCGTGAGCTGCACTATGGCGTCAACCAGGCACAAAAACGTGAGGCCCTTTACCAAGCGCTGCCCAGGCTGGTGCGAGAATAACGCGCCTGCTTCGCTCATAAATAAACGGCTCGCCAATGGCGAGCCGTTTTGGTCGGGGTCAGCAGGGGATCCGCTCGATGCGGCCACCGCTCAGTTTGAAGAAGGCATCCTGCGGCAACTCTTGCAGCCAGGTGGTGGTGTAGTCCAGATCCGCATAAGCCCCGCGCAGCATGGCACCAAACAGGCCGTGGGAGACCACGATGGCGCGCTCGGCGATCTGCTCATCCTGCAGCCAGCTCAGCGCCCGGCCTTGAATGCTCTGAAAGCTCTCGCCCTCGGGGGCTTGCAGATACCAGTCTGGCTGTTCCAGATCGAGCTCGGGGTGGGCCGCCAGCAGCTCGGGCACCCGGCGGCTCTCCCACTCCCCCATCCCCAACTCCACCAGCCGCTCGTCCCAGACGATACGCGCTTGGTCCAGGCCAAGCTGCTGACACACCCGCTCCGCGGTCTGGCGCGCCCGCCCGAGGGGGCTGGCATAAATCATCCAGTCGGCAGGCTCGGACAGGAGCTTGGCCAGACGGGCCCCCATGGCGAGGGCCTGGGCTTCCCCCTTGGCGGTCAGTTCGGAGTTGCAGCGCCCCTGCAGCCGCAGTTCGGCGTTGTAACGGGTCTGACCGTGGCGCAGCAGATAGAGGGTACGGGACATGGTTTCTCCAGCAGGTTCAATGAGATAACAAAAACAGAAGAGGCATGATAACAGATGCACCGGGGCAGCCAAGGCGCAGGCGGCGGGCGGCGGGCGGCGGGCGGCGGGCGGAAAAAACAAAACGGGTCAATGCTGACCCGTTAATGCTGGCTGGCGCCATGCGCTCAGCCCTTCTTGATCTCCCGCAGATAGCGGTAGATGGAGTGAACCGAGATGCCGAGCTGGCGGGCCGCTATCTGGGCGCTGTCCTTGAGCTCGAAGATGCCGAGCTCGTGCAGCTGGTTGACCATGACCCGGGTCTTCTGGGACGGGGGCACCGCCTCGTTGCCGCGCACCTCGGCACTGACGGTGTCGATGGTGCTGTTGAGGGCCTCATCGATGTTGCGGGCAAACACCTCCGGGGTGGCATGCCCATCGTGGCCGTGCAGGCACTCCGGCATCATGGTGCGCAGCACGGATTGCAGCGGGGCATCCATGTCGGTGTTGATGCAGAGCAAGCCGATGGCCTGCCCCTCGCCATTGCGAATGACGGTGGTAAGCGAGCGCAGGGTCTTGCCGGTGGCGCACTTGGTCATGTAGGGGCTGGAGATATCCTGCCCGCTCTTGAGTTTCATCATCGCCAGGTTGGTGATGGGAGCACCGACGCTGCGCCCCGTGATATGGCCGTTGGCAATCTTGATGATCGACGGATTGCGCGCATCCAGGCTGTGCAACAGCACCTCGGTGTGCTGACCATACATGGCGGCGATGCCGTCCACGATGATCTCCATCGCCTTGAGGATCTCGAAATCGGTCTGACTCAGCTCTTGCAGCTTCACATTGAAACCTTATAAAAGGGCCGCCGACCCGGGCAAGGGTGGCAGCCGACAGGGACACTCAGGCGGACATGATATCAATAATGGTGCTGTCTGTGGCAGACATGCCGTCTTTGACCATCTGGCCCACGTTGCGAATGGTCTGCTCCACGTTGCCCGCCACGATCCCCTGCCCCGATACCCCGTGGCTGTTGAGCGCCATCAGGAAGCCGCGCACCGCCGCCCCGGAGGAGGTGCTCACCTTCATGGCGCAGGAGGCCTTGGCGCCGTCGCACACCATGCCGGCGCTGTCGCTCAGCACGTTCTGGATGGCGTGGCAGGATTGCTCGAAACTGCCGCCCGCCAGATAGACCATGGCCATGGCGGCGGCCGCGCTGGTGACCGTGTTGCCGCAAAAGGCCGACAGCGGCGGATAGTGGGACTTGATGTAGATGGCCCCCAGGTGGCTCATGATGAGGGCACGGGCCAGCTGCTCTTCGCTGGCACCGAAGCGCTCGGCGATGACCACCACCGGGATGGTGGCAGCGATGCCCTGGTTGCCGCTGCCAAAGTTGCTCATGGCCGGCAGGCTGGCGCCCCCCATGCGGGCATCGGAGGCCGCCGCAGTGCGCATCACGATGCGGTTCATCACGTCCTCGCCGATGAGGCCGGCCTGGATGTTCTGCTGCATGGTGCGGCCGATCTCGAGGCCATAAGGGTTGTTCATCCCCTCGTCGGAGAGTTTGCCGTTGAGCTCGGAAGCCTGCAGGATAAAGCGGATCTGCTCGAACTCCACCTGGGTGGCGAACTCATGAATGGCGGCGATGCTGATGTCGACCCCGTCGCAGATGGCGCCGGTGGCACCGCCCTGGCCCTGCTCGGCCGTGAAGGTCACTTCATCATTGCAGCGCTGCTCGACGATGCGGGTATGGCCGCCGCACAGGGTCACCTCGGCGCTGTGTTCGGTGCCCTCTGCATCAAGGCCCAGCAGCCGCACCCGGCAATAGATGAACTCGGGGGCCGAGGTGCGACTCACCTGCACCTGACCTGCATCGATCAACTCCTGCGCCTCTGCGACCTGGGCCGGCGTGATGGCGGCCAGCACCTCCAGCCCGGCCTCAGCGTTACCACCGATGGCGCCGGCGGCGGCGGCAATGGCCAGCCCAATCTTGCCGGTGCCCGGCACATAGACCCCCATGGAGTTCTTGTAGAGGTTGTCCGACACCACCACCTCCAGCCGGACGGGCTTGCAGCCCAGTTGCCGGGCGGCGACGGCGGCGGCATAAGCGGCGGCGATGGGCTCGGTACAACCCAGCGCCGGTTTGACAACCTGTTGAATAATCTGCAGATACTGCTGCCACGCTTGCTTCATCAGAACACCCTTTCTATCAACATTAACCAGCGATGTGAGCGATCGCTTCCACTTCTACCCTGACACCCATCGGCAGATCCTTCACCGCAAAGCAGCTGCGGGCCGGGCAATCTTTCAGGAAATAGCGTTTATAAACCTCGTTGAACGCGGCAAAATCACTGATCTCGGCGAGATAGCAGGTGGTCTTGAGCACGGTATCCAGGTTGCCGCCGGCGGCCTCCAAGACATGCTTGAGGTTCTCCAGCGCCTGACGGCTCTGGGCTTCGATGCCCCCTTCCACCACGCCACCCTGCTGTTTGCACACCGGCAGCTGGCCAGAGGTAAAGATGAGGTCGCCATAGGCAGTGCCATGGCTGTAGGGACCGATGGCATCGGGTGCGGCTTCTGCCACGATGATCTTTTTCATATTGCCACTCCTTAAAATGCAATTATTTTTGCAATCAATAGTCTCGTCTTGTTCAACATTATTTGCTTATTAGGCATTCTATTCAACTAAAACCTGCAAAAACAGCGATAAATTCGGTTGCAGGCGCAAATTGAAAGCGTAATCTGTCTCCCTCTTTAGGTAGAAGAGCGATAAAAAGCATTGTTTTGCCGCTTTTTATTCAACTATATTTGCGCCTGATTTTTACCCCTACAAAAATAAGGTATTTTATGGACGCGCACAGTACGACACTCACCCGGCCCGTGATGGGCACGCTGGAATGGAAAGAAGCGGTTCGTTTTGACAGCACCGACTGGGGCTGGGTCATCATGAGCATCGGCATGGCCATCGGGGCGGGGATCGTCTTCCTGCCGGTGCAGGTGGGACTGATGGGGCTGTGGGTGTTTCTGCTGTCGGCAGTGATCGGCTACCCGGCCATGTACATGTTCCAGCGCCTCTTCATCAATACCCTGGCCACCTCGCCCGAGTGCAAGGACTACCCCAGCGTCATCAGCGGCTACCTCGGCAAGAACTGGGGCGTGCTGCTTGGCGCCCTCTACTTCGTGATGCTGGTGATCTGGGTATTCGTCTACTCCACCGCCATCACCAATGACAGCGCCTCCTTCCTGCAAAGCTTCGGGGTCACCCAGCAACTGCTCTCCGAGAATCCCTTCTACGGGCTGGTGCTGATCTGCGCCCTGGTGGCGCTGGCCTCGCGCGGCGAAAACCTGCTGTTCAAGATCTCCACCTTCATGGTGCTGACCAAGATCAGCGTGGTGGCGGTGCTCGGCCTGATGATGGTGGGCAAGTGGGATGCCGCCAACATCACCGCCATGCCGGCCAGTGGTGACTGGCTGAAGGATGCCATCGTCATGCTCCCCTTCACCCTCACCTCCATTCTCTTCATCCAGAGCCTGAGCCCCATGGTGATCTCCTACCGCTCGCGGGAAAAATCCCTGGAAGTGGCCCGCTTCAAGGCGATGCGCGCCATGAACATCGCCTTTGGCATCCTGTTCGTGGTGGTGTTTTTCTACGCCGTCTCTTTCACCCTGGCCATGGGCCACGAGCAGGCGGTCAAGGCCTCCGAGGAGAACATCTCGGCGCTGGCCATGGTGGCTCAGGGCATGCCGGGCCAGACCCTCAAGCTGCTCAGCCTCACCCTCAACATCTTCGCGGTAATGACCGCCTACTTCGGCGTCTATCTGGGCTTTCGTGAAGCCTGCCAGGGGCTGGCGATGAACCTGCTGCGCCGGGTGATGCCGGAAGATCGCATCAACAAGGGGCTGGTGGGCAAGGGCATCATGCTGTTCACCGTGCTGCTCTCCTGGGGGGCCATCGTGCTCAACGCCCCGGTGCTGAGCTTCACCTCCATCTGCAGCCCCATCTTCGGCATGGTGGGGTGCCTCATCCCGGCCTATCTGGTCTATCAGGTGCCGGCGCTGCACAAGTACAAGGGGGTCTCCCTCTACATCATCATCGTCACCGGCCTGCTGCTCTGCGTCTCGCCCTTCCTGGCGTTCAACTGAGCCGCGACCTGCTCCCATCGGCAACGGGCCCCCCTGAGGGTGGCCCGTTTTTCTGACCCATTCAGCCCCCCTCGCCATGGGAAAAAGCCAAGGGGATCACAACTTCCACCCCGCCCCCAGCCGAGCCACCCGGCGAGGAGTAATATCCAGCCATCCCGCTACACGCCCCGTCGGGGCCCGAGGCTTCATATGAAATGGATATTCACGCCCGCCATCCGGCTCGGCAATCAGCTCTCCTTCAAGTACAAGTTTTTGCTCTGGTCCTGCCTGATGCTGCTGCCGCTGGCCTACAGCATGACCAACCTGCTGGGTCGACTGCAGGACGACAACGCCCAGGCCCGTAAGGAGCTGGCCGGCGTGGTCAAGCTGGCGCCGCTGCCCGCCATCGAGCAGGCCCTGCTGACCCATCGCAACTTGGTCACCCGGCACGGCTATGAACAGAACCCGGTCGGCGAGGAGGAGGTCAAGGCCGCGGCCCGGGCCGTCGATGCGAGCCTGGCTGCCTTCGCCGCCACCAAACAGCAAAACCCTGTGTTCGATACCCTCGCCCAGGAGTGGTCCAGCCTGCAAAACGAGGCGCTCGGGCTCGAGGTGGATCAGAGCAACCTGCGCCACGACAAGCTGCTGACCGAGGTACGCCACCTCTACAAGAGCACCACCGCCGCCAGCAGCCTGGTGCAGGATCCCGCGCTCGGCACCTACTACATGGTGGTGCTCGCCAGCGAGCGGCTGCCGCAGCTGCGCGATCTGCTGGCCCAGGTGCGGGATCGGGCCGCCACCATCGCCGACTTTGGCCTGTTTCAGGCCCAGGGCTACAGCGCCCTGCGCTTTCGCCTCGACCTCATCAACGCCACCCTGCAGGAGCTGGAGGCCGACCTGACCCTGCTCTATGAGATGGCCCCCGCCTATCGCAGCGAGCTGGGCCAGCAGACCGACGCCCTGCTTCAGCAAGCCCATCAGGGGGTCGACACCCTGGAAAACAAGATGATGAAGGACCAGCAGGTGCAGCTCTCCAGCAAGGAGGTGCTGGCGCTGGGGGATGGGCTGGATGCCGCCATCACGGCGCTGGCCGGTCAGGTGCGCCAGCGGCTGGAGGCGGATCTGCACCAGCGCATGACCGCCAACCAGCGCCACTTCTGGTGGGTGACCGGGCCGCTGACCGCCATCCTGCTGGTCTATCTCTACCTGATGATCGGCGCCTATCTCTCCTTGCGTGGCACCGTGGGCCGGGTGCGGGAGATCGCCGCCCGGGTCAACGCCCAGGATCTCAGCCAGCAGATCGAGATCGTCGGCCAGGATGAACTGGCCGCCATCAGCCGGGATTACAACGTGACCCTGCAGACCCTGCGCACCCTGATGCTGCGGGTGCGGGAGAACGGTGTCAGCGTGGTGGAGAGCGCCACCGAAATCGACGCGCGGACCTGCCGTTCCCAGGAGGTGATCGCCGATCAGCAAGGGGAGACCCATCAGGTGGCCACCGCCATCAAGGAGCTGGCCGCCACCTCCCACGACATGGCGGGCAACGCCCAGCAGGCCGCCCGCATGACCCAGGAGGCGCAGGCCGTGGTGGGCCAAGGCGAGGCGGTGGTCGAGCGTACCATCAAGGCCATCGACCACATCAACCGCGAGGTGCTGCGCACCGCCGAGACCATCGGCCAGCTGGAGCAGCAGTGCAGCCAGATTGGTGGCGTCATCGGGGTGATCCGCGGCATCGCCGAGCAGACCAACCTGCTGGCGCTCAACGCCGCCATCGAGGCGGCCCGCGCCGGCGAGCAGGGACGCGGCTTCGCGGTGGTGGCCGACGAGGTGCGCTCGCTGGCCAACCGCACCCAGGGGGCCACGGTCGAGATCCAGCAGATGATCGAGCAGTTGCAAACCGGCGCCCGTGCCTCGGTCAGCGCCATGTCCGCCGCCAGCCGCGAGGCGCAGGAGGGGGTTGGTCTGGCCCAGGAGGCCCAGCAGGCCTTTGGCGCCATCACCGAGCGGGTGGGCAGCATGGTCGACACCAACTCGGTGATCGCCAGCGCCATCGAGCAGCAAGGGGCCGTGGTCAACGAAATAGAGCGCAACGTGGTGCGCATCTCCGATGGCAGCGACGAGGCGCTGCAGGTGGCCAACGCCGCCCGCGACGCCGCCCGCCAGATCCACCAGCTCACCGAGCAGCTGCGTGCCATGGTGCAAAGCTTCGTACTCTGAGCCAGCGCCCGTCACCTACGCCAGCCCCTTGCCGGGGCTGGCTTTTTTTGCCAATCCAGACCGTCGGGCCGCATTGTTTTTCTTGGCGAAAAAAGTATCAACTGCCCATTGTGCGATGAGGATAAAGCGGGGTAATCTTCAGCCACAACAAGATTCGAACGTTACCTTTATTGCCTGCAACAGGCCCGGGGATCAGTTCGACGCCCGAGAAACAGTTCGACGAAAGTTCGGCGAGAGGAAGCTCGCATCACGACACAACCGTTCAGGCGAGGTATCGCAAATGGCGAAGTACCAGTTTTTCTCTATCCCGGCCTCCAACCGGCAGCAGTACACCTTTATCGACATGGCCTCCCCCACCTTCCTGCCCGAGAAAGCGGCGCTGCTGGCGCAGGGGTTCGAGGTGGAAGAGGATTTCATCGACGCGGCCAACCCGCGCGAGGCGGTGGAGAAGTATCGCTCCAACTTCCTCTACGTGGCCGATGAGATAGGCAAGTCGGACGCCGGTTACGCCGCGGCTATCGCCCTGCAAGAGCTCGGCAAGGGACTGCTGGGGCAGAAGCGGGGCAATTGAGCTGATAAATGAAGCGCGGCCATCGGCAAGCTGCCGATGGCCGCAGGCAATGCTGGCAATGTAGTTCAGCAGCGGGCGAGCTGGCGGAGCATCTCGATAAGCTCCTCCTCGCTGCTGGGCTCATAAGCCAGCTGCAGGCTCGGCGCGGCGCCTCCCATCAGCATGTAGACGTTGGTGCTGCAGTGGTCGTAGTGATACCACTTACCGTCGATACAAACGTCGGTGTAGCATCTCGGGTCCCTTTCAAGTTCCATACGCACATCCTTTTGTTACATCCCTTCAACATCACTCTGACCGTAAGATAACCCGGCCGCTGCAAACTTGATGCAGATCAAGGGAAGCGACGGCCGCCCCGGATATCTGCCGGATCTGCGGCCCATGGGGCCCAAAACCGACATCCGCCAGCCGTACCCAGCCCAAGACTCACTCCGCCAGCGCCCGCTGCGGCGGATCGTGCGCAACAAAAACGGCGCCCGCAGGCGCCGTTTTTTTATCTCCGCGCCACGTGGTCTCGCGGGGCGGATGAACAAGCCTCAGGCTTATTCGTCTTCCAGGTAGGCGTAGCCTTGCAGACCCAGCTCCAGCTCGTCGAGCAGGGCCTTGCGGGTCGCGTCGTCCAGCGCCGGGTGGGAGACGATGCGCTGGTAGTTCTCGCGGATGACGGACGGGTCGATGTTGACGTAACGCAGCAGCTGGTCGACGGTGTCGCCGCGCACCACGTTGCGAATGTCCATCTTGCCTTCGTCATCGAGCCACACTTCCGCGCAGTGGGTGTCACCGAACAAGTTGTGCAGATCTCCCAGGATCTCCTGGTAGGCACCGACCAGGAAGAAGCCGACGTGGCACTCTTCGTTCTCGCCGTAGACCGGCATCGGCAGGGTACTCTCGACCCCCAGACCGTCGACGTAGTGCTCGACCTGACCGTCGGAGTCACAGGTGATGTCCATCAGGATGCCGCGGCGAGTGAGCGGACGCTCGAGGCCGGCCAGCGGCATCACCGGGAACACCTGACCGATACCCCAGGCATCCGGCAGGGACTGGAACAGGGAGAAGTTGGCAAAGCACTTGTCAGCCAGTTTCTCGGAGAGCTCGTCAGCCAGCGCACGGTGGTTGCGGTTGACCGGGTTGAGCAACTCTTTGAGCGCCAGACAGGTGTTCTGGTGCAACATCTCGGCCCAGGCGCGTTGCTCCAGGTTGAGCAAGCCCATGGTGTACTGGGTGTTGACGTCGCCCAGGTCAGCCACCGAGTCGTGGAAGATCTCCAGCAGGGAGGGATCTTCGCTGCGCAGGTCCAGCCAGCCTTTCCACATGTTCTGCAGAATGGTGGGCGCATCGTCGTCCGGTGCGCTGATGTCGTTCATCTCCACCCCTTCGGCACCAATGATGTTGGTAACCAGCACGGCGTGGTGAGCGGTCAGGGCACGGCCGGACTCGCTGATGATGGTCGGGTGCGGCAGGTCGAACTCGCGGCAAACATCGCCGATGCCCCACACCACGTTGTTGGCGTACTCGGAGAGGCTGTAGTTGGCGGAGCAGTGGCTCTGGGAACGGGTTCCCTCGTAGTCCACCCCCAGGCCGCCACCCACGTCAACCACTTCGATGTTGGCACCGAGGCGACGCAGTTCGGCGTAGAAACGGCCGCACTCGCGGATGCCGCCCTGGATGTCGCGGATGTTGGCGATCTGGGAACCCAGGTGGAAATGCAGCAGTTGCAGGCAGTCCAGCTTGCCCAGCCCGCGCAGACGCTCGATCAGCGCCAGGATCTGGGAGGCGGACAGACCGAATTTGGACATGGAGCCGCCGCTCGATTCCCACATGCCGGAGCCGGTGGAAGCGAGCTTGGCACGCACCCCGATGTTGGGCTTGATGTTGAGACGAGCTGACTCGTCCAGCACCATTTCCAGCTCGGAGGGCTTCTCCACCACGATGTAGACCTTGTGGCCCATCAGGTTGCCCAAGAGGGCGTGGCGGATATATTCGCGGTCTTTGTAACCGTTGCAGACGATCACCGAGCCTTGCTCATGGTGATGGGACAGCACGGCCAGCAGTTCCGGTTTGGAACCAGCTTCCAGGCCAAGCCGGGGCTTGTCGCTGTAGGACTGGCTGATGGTCTCGATGACGCGACGCTGCTGGTTTACCTTGATCGGGTAAACGCACAGGTAGTCCCCTTCATAGCCTGACTTCTCGATGGCCTGACCGAAGGCGTTGAACAGCGCATCGACCCGACTCTTGAGGATGTCGGGGAAACGCAGCAGTACCGGAGTGGTCAGCCCGGATTGACGCAACTGTTCGATGGCGTCGGAGAGCACGATCTGTGCATCAGGGCGTGATTTGTCGGGAGCGACGGTCACATGACCGGCGTCATTGATGTTGAAAAAACCCGCACCCCAGTAGGGAACGTTGTAGACCTTCAAGGAGTCCTTGCTGGACCAGTTAGTCATGGGCTATGCCTCGCAAATGAGCGGCCGGTGGCCGCCTTCGTTACCCTCAATCACATCCAGACCATCGATGACAAGGTGCGGCGCGCCGAGGCGGCCTGCCGGCTCGGGAAGGGCGACTCCTGCAACCTGCGCGCACTACGCGGCGGCTTGACCCGGGCCCTTCCGTCACATCCCTTGCACATCGCGGCAAGCCTAGGCTGCCTGGTGGATCTTGGGGAAGTAACGAGTCTTGATGTGGGGCTGGTGGCTTTACATCAAGCTCAACGGTATGCGGTGCTGCGCTAACAGCGCCGCGGTACTTTGATGACGGACAGCATCAGCCACGCGATCCGTTCATCATTCGGCAGCCATCACGACAGCAAGGGAAGGTTTCAAGGAAGAGAAGCGAAGGCGTCAGCACGCATGCGTGTTGATAGACGACAACAACCACAGCCCGCTCAGCACCAGTGACCGCCCATGACAAGGGAAGATGATGAGCCGTTGGCTCACTCGGTCAGCTGGACATTGAGTGTCCGTTGTTCTCCCTGATACCGGAGCCTAACCGGTATTAAAGAAACCATACCCTAGCAGTGTCTGTCGTTGCTGCGTGCCTCGCCCTATAGGCGTCTGATCTTCCGGGAGTCTGGTGGCCTCTGCCTGCTCAGGGTTACCCTTGGATCGGCGCGGAGTGTACACACTTACCGCCAGCGGTGACAATAAAAAATAGTGTTCAAAAACTGCTTTTAATAAGGCGATCAAATCTTGCTGCCAGCAGGCCTGGCATGCGGGAGAAGAAGTCCGTCCACCCCCTCTTTTCCACCCTGAAAATAACGCCGGTTTGCGCCATCCGTTGTCGCCCCCGACACCCTCAGTGCTGAGCGCCTGCCTGGCCACATCACAAGCCGCTTAAAAATGTCAGTAATTAGATATTTTATGCTGCGCTTGATATCAACAACCACAGCCTGAACCACCTTACACGTTTACAGCCAGATCTTCGCCAAAAAATGCGGCAAAAACTGCGCTGACGCAAAAAGCCGCGCCGCCAGATTGGCCACAATGGCCCCTCCCCACCGGTACGAGGCTTGCCAATGGATACCTTGCTTGAGCGTTTTCTGCGTTACGTGACTTTTCATACCCGCTCCGATGCGACCAATCCCGCCTGTCCCAGCAGCGAGGGGCAGCTCGTCTTCGCCCGCGCCCTGTGCGACGAGATGCAGCAGATGGGGCTGAGCCGGGTCACCCTGGACCAATACGGCTACCTCACCGCCTGCCTGCCGGGCAACCAGCCGGACGCGCCGGCCATCGGCCTCATCGCCCACATGGATACCGCCGACTACGAGGCGGCGCACGTGGTGCCCCAGATCATCGAAAACTATCAGGGCGGCGACATCTGTCTGGGCAAGGGCGACGAGGTGCTGGCCATTCGCGACTACCGCTTCCTGAAAAACTACCTGGGACAGGATCTCATCACCACCGACGGCAGCACCCTGCTGGGGGCCGACGACAAGGCGGGCATCGCCGAGATCCTCACCGCCATCGACCACCTGCTGGCACACCCCGAGATCCCCCGTGGCGATGTCTGGGTCGGTTTTACCCCGGACGAGGAGATAGGCCGCGGCGCCGACCGCTTCCCGCTGGACCGCTTCCCGGCCAAATGGGCCTATACGGTAGACGGCGGCGAGCTGGGCGAGCTCGAATACGAGAACTTCAACGCCGCCGGCGCCACCGTGCGCTTTATCGGCAACAACATGCACCCCGGCACCGCCAAGGGCAGCATGATCAACAGCCAGACCCTGGCCGCCCGCTTCCACGCCGCCATGCCTGCCGAGCAGACCCCGGAGGCGACCGACGGCTATCAGGGCTTCTTCCACCTGGCCCAGATGAACGGCACAGTGGAAGAGACCAGCCTGCACTACATCATCCGCGACTTCGACGACGAGGGCTTCGCCGCCCGCAAGGCCCAGCTCAAGGAGCGGGTCGCCTCGCTGCAGCTGGAGGCCCCCAGGGCGCGCATCGAGCTCACCCTGACCGACAGCTATCGCAACATGCGCAGCCAGATCGAGCCGCACATGCACATCGTCGAGCTGGCCAAGGCCGCCATGCAGGCCGCCGACGTCACCCCGAGGATCAAACCCATTCGCGGCGGTACCGACGGCGCACGGCTCTCCTTTATGGGGCTGCCCTGCCCCAACCTGTTTACCGGCGGCCACAACTTCCACGGCAAGCACGAGTTCATCCCGCTGCAATCCATGGAAAAAGCGGTCACCACCTTGGTGGAGCTGGTGCGCCTGACTTCGGCCTGGCGCGGCTAAACCGGCCATCGTCACCGCCATGACCACAAGAGGGGAGCCGGTTAACCGGCTCCCCTCTTTGCCATCAAACTGTCATCCCGCTGCCATGGGGCGGGAACAGAAGGGCGTCACACTAGGACAACGACTCATCGGAGCCCAGCCCATGTTCAGTGTCGATGCCCTGCTACAACAACACCTGCCCCGCCTCTCGGCCCACGGCCTGCTGCGCCCCCTGCTCCGGCAAGGGCTGCGCTGGCTGCTGCACGAGCAGGCGTTTCAACGCTTCGCCACGAGTCATCCCCACCTGCGCGGACTCGACTTCGTCGAGCAGGCGCTGACCGAGCTCGACTTCGACTACCGGGTGAGCGAGGCCCAGCTCGAGCACATTCCGGCCAGCGGCCGGGTCATCATCGTCGCCAACCACCCCATCGGCTCCCTCGACGGGCTGGCCCTGCTGCGCCTGCTCGGCCGCATCCGGCCGGACGTCAAGATAGTGGCCAATCAGCTGCTGGCCCAGCTGACGCCGCTGCGCCCCCTGCTGCTGCCGGTGGACAACCTGAGCGGCAAGACCGACCGGCGCGCCATCCTGGCGATGGGGGAACACCTGGCGAGCGAAGGGGCGCTGGTGATCTTTCCCGCCGGCGAGGTGTCGCGCCTCAGCCCCAAGGGGGTCAAGGACGGCCCCTGGCAGGCGGGCTTCATCAAGCTGGCCCAGCGCACCCGTACCCCGCTGGTGCCCATCCATCTGGACGGGAGCAATGGTCTCTCCTTCTATCTCGCCGCCTGGCTCCACAACGACTGGGCGGGGCTGTTGCTGGTCAAGCAGCTGTTTCGCCAGCAAGGGAAACGCATCGGCGTCACCATCGGTGCCCGCATTCCGGCCAGCGGGGTGCAGGAGCTGCCCGCCAAGAGCGCGGCCCGGCTGGTGCGCAACCACCTCTACCGAGTCGGGCGCGGCAAGCGGGGTTTGCTGGCCACCGAGGCCCCCATCGCCCTGCCGGAGGAGCGCCGTCAGCTCAAACAGGCCATCGACGCCTGCGAGGCGCTCGGCCACACCCCGGACGGCCAGGGGATCTACCTCTACCGGCGCCACGAGCTGAGCCACTCGGTGATCCTGCGCGAACTGGGACGCCTGCGGGAAATCGCCTTTCGGGCGGTGGGGGAAGGCTCCGGCAGGCGGCGGGATCTCGACGCCTTCGACGATGACTACCACCACCTGCTTCTCTGGGATCCGGCCCGGCTCGAGATCATCGGCGCCTACCGTTTCGCGCCGGTGGCCGAACTGCTGGCCAGCAAGGG
Organism: Aeromonas sp. S5(2024); assembly: GCF_041403025.1. Classification (NCBI taxonomy): domain Bacteria; kingdom Pseudomonadati; phylum Pseudomonadota; class Gammaproteobacteria; order Aeromonadales; family Aeromonadaceae; genus Aeromonas; species Aeromonas sp. S5(2024). The sequence goes on from NZ_JBGLRI010000003.1 coordinate 262,141, forward strand.
GCTAGGCGGCCTCTACAGCCACACCCTGTTCGGCTTTGAAGAGAAATTGCTGCCCAGGCTGGAACTTGCCATCGAGCTTGGCCGCAGCTTCATCCAGCCCGCCTATTGGGGCAAGCGGGGGCTCGATTACCTCTGGTTCGGCATCGGCGCCTACCTGGCGCGCTATCCCCGCTATCGCTACCTGTTCGGGCCGGTGTCGCTCTCCGGCAGCCTGCCGGCGGCGGCCAAGGATCTGCTGGTGAGCTTCTATCGCCAGCACTTTTCCCCCGAGCTCGCGCTCGCCCCGTCGCGCCGCCCCTACCCCGCCACGCCGCCGCTGTTTACCGGGCTGGATTACGGCGCCGATCTGCGGGAGCTCAAGGCCCGTCTCGACAACCTGGGCTGCGCCATCCCTACCCTCTACAAGCAGTACTCCGAGCTGTGCGAGCCGGGCGGCGTGCAGTTCATGGATTTTGGCATAGACCCCGACTTCAACCACTGCATCGACGGCCTGGTGTGGGTGGATGTTAGCCGCCTCAAACCCCACAAGCGGGCCCGCTATATCGGCCTTCCCGCCGAAGATGAGCCAGGCACAGCTGCCGACCGTTGACCGAATGCCACAACGAGAGAGGGAGGCCTGTGCCTCCCTCTCTCTGTCATTGATGCTGTGGCCTACTCGGCAGCCGGCTTGCGATCGGCGTGGCCCAGGTCGCGCTCGGGGGCGATGACATCGCGTACCCGCTGCTTGATCTCCTTGGCCTCGGGGAAGCCCTCATCGGCCACCCGATCCCACACCAGCACCCCGTCCACCAGGATGCGAAACTCCCCCTTGCTGGCCGGCACCAGCGCTACCTCGCCCAGATCGCTGTCGAAGGTGGAGAGCAGCTCCTGGGCCAGCCAGGCGGCGCGCAGCATCCAGCGACAGAGGGTGCAGTAGCGGATCTCGATGCGGGGTTTGGGGGTGGGCAGCGTCGTGTCGCTCATGTGGTCACTCCATCAATGGCGGCTAAGAAAAAGGCACTCACTGGGCGACCCCGTGGAAGTCGGCCAGCCAGTGGCGGGCAATGGTGCGCATGGTCGACTGCGGCAGGTCGAACAAACCGGGGGCCAGCGGCTGCAGCGCCAGCTGACGCACCCCTTCGATGATCTCCGCCAGCACCAGATAGACGTATTCGCCGATAACGGCGCCATGGACGAAGTTGACCGCCTCGCCCCGGTTGAGCAGGAAGATGGTGCTGCCGTCGGGGCGGGTCAGTGCCAGCACGTGGGGGCACACCTCCTCGCTCGGCCAGGGCAGCTGGGCAAGGCAGAACGCAAACTCGTCGTCCGCCGAGGTGACCGAGGCAACCATGGTGCCGGGGCGCAGCTGCTGCAGATCCGCCAAGTCCAGCGCGCCATTGCCGGTGGAGCAGATCACCAGCTCGGCCCGACCGAGGGCTTCGGCCTTGCCCACCAGCTTGAAACCGTGGGAGAGCGCCTCCACCTGGCGCAGCACGTCGGTCTCCACCAGCTCCAGGTGCAGATTGCGGCATCTGAGCTCGCGGGCGATGCTGCGGCCCACCTTGCCGTAGCCGAACAGGGCGGCCTGGCAGACATTGAAAGTACGGTTGAGGGTGCGGGCCAGGGATTCGGCGGAGTAGACCACGCTCAAGCCAATCTGGATATCCTCGGCCTGCTTGAGCGGGCTGCGCGCCACCGAAATGACCGGGGTGGCCAGCACCTCCTGCTCGTAGCGCTGATGGCCGTTTTCGGTCATCTCCACCACCCCGAGAAAACGGGGGCCAAAGTACTCGCTGAGGGTGACCTGGGTCCTGGCGAAATAGCCCCCGATATCGAGGATAATCAACCGCTCATGGGGCGCTACCAGCGGGGCTATGTGCTCGATCACTCCCTGCGGGGTGTTGGTCCACTGGCGATTGAGGGGCAGTACCGGATAGTGTTGCTGGGCCCAGGTCAGGGTCGGTCCATGCACTGACTTGGGTTTGGGCAGGATGGCGCCGATCCGCCCGATCTGATCGAGGGCCTGGATAAACTGGGGGCGATCGGGAAGCAGATGGGTAACCAGCAGAATGCAGAGCCCGTCGAGACGTCCCTGCTCGGTGAAATGGCGAAAAAACAGATGCTCAGATCCTTGACTGCGCAACTGTGGCCTCCTTAGCGCGCCGCAAACAAGCAGGCAAACAGAACCCGGTCAGACCGGGTTCTGTGTGTGTCCAGATAATTGAAAAACCTTTTTATCTGAAAGCACTATGGGGCTCAATCTTTATCTGTGCAGACTATGACGAAGTCGGCAACTTTTGGGTTAATTGTCTGTTTTTTATGCTAAAAATCAGTACAACGAGGCTTCCGGCCACACCTTCCAGAGGCTGAGTCCGGCTCCTGCGCCCGCCAGCAGGATCAACATGGCCCAGCGCTGGATCCAGGGCTTGCTGCGCAAGGTCCACTCCAGCAGCGGCAGCAGCCAAACCGGCAGCAGCACCAGCAGCGGCACTTCCACGTATTGCCAGGCGAGCATCTGCACAAAGGCCAGCGCCAACCCGAGCGCAGCGGGCGCCACCTGGCTGCCGGCAAAGGCCCCTAGCAGAGCACGGGAACCGGCGAAAGCCGCCAGCGCGCCGGCCAGCTGGGCAATCAGCAGGCTGCCGTCGATACCGATCACCAGCGCCAGCCAGATGAAGCCGAGGGCAAAGCCGAGCCCCTCGCAGCTGTCACCGCGCAGCCCGGTCCATCCCAGCCAGGCGATGGCAGGCAGCAACGCCAGCCAGATGGCAGGCTCGCTCGCCAGCACCGAGGCCAGCCCCTGCCACCACACCAGCGCCCCCAGAGCGGCAAACAGCGCAAGCGCGGCCCGCTGGTCGGCCAGCTGCGCCGCCAGGGCGGGCACCAGCAGAGTCAGCGGCAGCCACTGCCACGCCTTCACCGGCAGCCCGTAGGCACCGCCCAGCAGACAGCCCACCAACCAGAGCGCCAGGGCGCCCCACAGATACCCCAGCCGCGGCCAGCGCCACGACAGCAAAGCGGCTCCCAAAGGAGCCGCCAGGGTTTGCAGCAGGAGTGCCGCGCCCATTACTTGCGCACGCCTTCGACGAACAGATTGATGCTCATCTCGTCGGGGATGTTCGGCACCATGTAGTTCACGCCAAAGTCGCTGCGCTTGATGGTGGTGGTGGCGTTGAAGCCGCTGCGGTAGCCACCCCAGGGATCCTTGCCTTCACCGATGTGGACCAGATCGAAGGCCACTTCCTTGGACACGCCGTGCAGGGTCAGGGTGCCTTTCAGTACGCCTTTATCCTTGGTGCCCTCATAGCCGGAGCTGACGAAGGTCATCTTGGGGAACTGCTTCACGTCGAGGAAATCGGGGCTGCGCAGATGCTTGTCGCGCGGCTCGTGGTTGGAGTCCACGCTGGCGGCATCGATCTCGAAGCTCGCCTTGGCCGCCGCCGGGTTGGCGTCGTCCATGCTGAAGGTGCCGCTGAAGGTATTGAAACGGCCCACCAGTTCGGAGAAGCCGAGGTGACCCACCTTGAACTGCACCGTGGTGTGCGCCGCATCGACGTCGTAATCGGCTGCCATCAGGGGAGCCGCCATAAACAGGCAGGAGGCCAGCAGGGCCTTGGTCATTTTCATCCGTTCGTTCCTTCATATTGGGGGTTCACAACAACAGCCAAGATGCTAACCTCCATATCGGAATAGATAATCGGCGATTTATTAAAATAATTATCAACTGAGAGTGAAAGATGGACCAGATAGCCGCCATGCGCACCTTCATCAAGGTGGTGGAGTGTCAAAGTTTTACCAAGGCCGCCAACCAGCTCGGCATCTCGGTCGCCATGACCTCCAAGCTGATGCAGCAGTTGGAGGAGTCGCTCTCCACCCGGCTGCTGTCGCGCACCACCCGCCAGGTCAACCCCACCGAGGCTGGCCAGTTCTACTACCAGCGCTCCCAGGCGCTGCTGGCGGAACTCGAAGAGACCCACAGCCAGCTGACCCGCAACAACCAGCAACCCCAGGGCACCCTCAAGCTGTCGGTGCCGATGGATTTCGGCTACCTGCACCTCTCCCCCGCCCTGCCGCTGTTTCGCGAACGCTACCCGGATCTGAAGCTGGAGATCGAGTACAGCGATCGACGAGTGGCGCTGGTGGAAGAGGGGTTCGATCTGGCGCTGCGCATCGGCAACCTGCCGGACTCCTCCCTGGTGGCCAAGCCGCTGGCCATGATGCGGCTGGAAGTGTGCGCCAGCCCGGCCTATCTGGCCCGCCGGGGCACGCCAAACACCCCGGAGGATCTCAAGCAGCACGACTGCCTGCTCTACACCCTGACCCAGCCGGACTGGGTGTTCAAACGGGATGGCGAGCAGCTGAGCGTGCGCCCGCAGGGGCCGCTGCGGGCCAACAACGGGGTGGCCCTGACCCGGGCGGCCTGCGACCATCAGGGCATCATACTGCAGCCCACCTTCATCGTCGGCGATGCGTTGCGCTCCGGCGCCCTGGTGTCACTGCTGCCGGAGTGGGAGAAGGGGCAGGTGGGGCTCTATGCCCTCTATCCGCACCGCCGTTTCGTCTCAGCCAAGGTGCGCTGTTTCATCGAATTCGTGCAGGAGCGCTATCTCGCCCCCCACTACTGGGATCGCAAGGCTTAAGTCTTGCCGCGGCCGAGGTGACGGGATGGCTAAGAGGCGGCGCTATCGGCAGGCAGCGGCAGCTCGGCCACCAGCAGCAAGTCGCGCAGGCTCAGCTGCCAGCGCGGCAGGCGCTGGCGCAGGGTCGCCAGCTGCGCCTCGTCAAAGGCATAGGGCAAGGTGATGTGCAGGCAGTGGCAATCGAGCATGCCGGCCAGCTGCAGGGTCAGGATGAGATTGGCCTCGTCGGTCTTGTGCTTGTTGATGCGCTTGCCCAGCTCGTGGCGAAAGTGGGTCTCGGGATTCTGGGTCATCGCCTGCCAGCCATAACCAAACAGCGGAATGAAGGCGCTGACGACCCCCAGCGCGGTCAACGGCTGTTTGGGCGGGTGATAGAGGGCGTTGAGATCCAGCTCGATGGGCGTTAGATGCAGCTCACGATTGCCGGACAAAATATTATTACTCATTGGATAACCCTGTTGATTCCACTAGACTGCGCCGCATATTTGACCTGACATGCCAACGAGGTGCTGATGCTAAGCGATATCGAGATCTCCCGCCAGTCCCCCCGTCTCTCCATTCACGCGCTGGCCGAACGCCTCGCCATCCCTTCGCACCAGCTCCATCCTTACGGTCACTACAAGGGCAAACTCAGCCTCGAGCTGCTCAAGTCTCTCCCCAAACCGGCGGGCAAGCTGGTGCTGGTGAGCGCCATCACCCCCACCCCGCTTGGCGAGGGCAAGACGGTGACCACCCTCGGTCTCTCCATGGGGCTCAACCATATCGGCCAGCCCAGCATCGCCACCATCCGCCAGCCGAGCCTGGGCCCGGTGTTCGGGGTCAAGGGGGGCGCCGCCGGTGGCGGTCATGCCCAGGTGGTGCCGATGGAGGAGATGAACCTGCACCTCACCGGTGACTTTCACGCCATCACCGCTGCCCACAACCTGGCGGCGGCGGCCCTCGATGCCCGCCTGTTCCATGAGCGCAAGCTCGGCGACCAGTTCAGCGCCAGAACCGGTTTGCAGCGCCTCGATATCGATGCAGACAACATCCTCTGGCCGCGCACCCTCGACATGAACGACCGCGCCCTGCGTCACCTCACCATCGGTCAGGGGGGCGCCGCCGATGGCGTCGAGCACCAGGATCGCTTCGTCATCACCGCCGCCTCCGAGCTGATGGCCATTCTGGCGCTGGCGAGCAATCTGAAAGACTTGCGCCAGCGCATCGGCCGCATCCAGCTGGCCCGGGACCTGCACGGCAAGCCCATCACCGCCGAGCAGCTGGAAGTGGCGGGCGCCATGACGGTGCTGCTCAAAGAGGCCCTGCAGCCTACCCTGATGCAGACCACCGAGCAGACCCCGGTGCTGGTGCACGCCGGCCCCTTTGCCAACATCGCCCACGGCAACTCCTCGGTGATCGCCGATCGCATGGCCCTCGGCCTCACCGATTACGTGGTGACCGAGGCGGGCTTTGGCTCCGACATGGGGCTGGAGAAGTTTTTCAACATCAAGCATCGCCAGTCCGGCATCACGCCGGCCTGCGTGGTGCTGGTGGCGACGGTACGCGGCCTCAAGGCCAACAGTGGCCTGCTCGACATTCGACCGGGTCAGCCGCTGCCGGAAAGCCTGCTGCGCGAGGATCTGCCGACCCTTGAGCAGGGCTGTGCCAACCTCGGCTGGCACATCGCCAATGCCCGCAGCTACGGGGTGCCGGTGGTGGTCGCCATCAACCGCTTCCCCACCGACAGCGAGGCCGAGCTTGCCTTGCTGGCCCGCGCGGCGCTGCAGGCCGGCGCTTGTGGTAGCGCCATCTCCAGCGCCTTTGCCCAGGGCGGGGCCGGTGCCAGCGAGCTGGCCCAGGTCGTGGTGGCCGCCTGTGAGCAACCGGGCAAGGTCAAACTGCTCTACCCCGACGAGATGAGCCTCGACGCCAAGCTGGCAACCCTGGTGGAGTGTGGCTACGGGGGCCGCGGGGTGACGCTGTCGGACAAAGCGCGCCAGCAGCTGGCACAACTCTCCGCCGAGGGGTGGGAGCACTTGCCGGTCTGCGTGGCCAAGACGCCGCTCTCCATCAGCCATGATCCGGCCCTCAAGGGGGTGCCGACGGACTTCGAGGTGCCCATCGAAGAGGTGAAGCTCTGCGCCGGTGCCGGCTTCGTCTATGCCCTGGCGGGCCCCATCATGACCATGCCGGGCCTTGGCAGTCTGCCGGCCTACCGTCATATCGACATCGACGATAACGGCGAAATAGTCGGCCTGAGCTGATGGTTGATGGTGAGTGGCAGCTGCAGACCAAGCCACCGCCTCGACGCCTGCCACCGGTTACCGTCATATCGATATCGACGATAACGGCAATATCGTCGGGCTGAGCTAAATGATCGGATAAAAAGTCTGGCACCGACCGATGACACTGCGCTCATCGACTCTGCGATCCACAAACCAGCCAGAAACAACAAGGCCCCGCCAATGGACGGGGCCTTCTGTTATTTGCCTGGTGGCAGCAAGATTTAGAGAGTGAAACGCTGGGTCATATGGTGCAGCGTATTGGCCAGCTTGCTCAGCTCCACGCAGGCCTGGGCGGTCTGCTGGGCCCCCAGGGCGTTCTCGTCGGCCGCATTGTGGATGTTGACGATGCTGCGGTTGAGCTCCTCCGTCACCGCGTTCTGCTCCTCGGTGGCGGTTGCGATCAGGGTGTTCATGTCGGTGATCTGGGTGACGGCACCGTTGATGGTGTCGATGCTGCTGCCCGCTTCCCGGGCCAGCCCCACGCTCTCCTGCATCTGCTGGCGACTCAGTTGCATGGCGCTGCCCGCCTCGGCGGTACGCTCCTGCAACACCTCGATCATCTTGCTGATCTCGGCGGTGGAGTTCTGGGTGCGCTGGGCCAGGGAGCGCACCTCGTCGGCAACGACCGCGAAGCCGCGGCCCTGCTCGCCGGCACGGGCCGCCTCGATGGCCGCGTTGAGCGCCAGCAGGTTGGTCTGCTCGGCGATACCGCGAATGACGTCCAGCACCATGCTGATGTTGTTGCTGTCTTGCTCCAGCTGCTGCACCACGGCGCCCGCCTGCTCAATCTTGACCGACACCTCCTCGATGCTGCTGATGGCGCTGCGCACCACCTGGTTGCCCTGGGTCGAGGTGCGGGAGGCATCCTTGGCCGCGCTCATGGCGTCCGTGGTGTTGCGGGCCACCTCGTTCACTGTGGACTGCATCTCGTTCATGGCGGTGGCGACCTGGGAAACCTCGCTCTGCTGGCGAGCCATGCCGGTGGCGGATTGCTCGGAGATGGCGCTCACCTCCTCCACCGCGCTGCTGAGCTGGCTCACCGAGCCGGCGATCTCGCTCACCAGATCCGCGAGCGAACCCTGCATGCGATCGATGGCGGCGCCGAGCTGACCCAGCTCGTCACGCTTGAAGCGACTGCCGCGGATCCACTCCTGCAGTTCGCCCTTGCCCAGATCACCGCTCGCGATGCGCTGCGCCTGACGGGCCAGCATCACCAAGGGATCGCGGATCTGGCGGGTCAGCACGGTGGAGAGCACGGCCGCCAGCCCCAGACCCAGCAGCAGGGCGATGATGATGCTCAGCTTGGCGCTGTCAAACGCCTCCACCACCTGGGCACGGGAGCCCACGGAGTAGCCGTGGTTGATGCGGATCAGATCCGCCACCGACTTGGCCAGATTGGTATAGAGGGTGACGCCCTCGCTCATGAACAGCTGCTGGGCCTCTGCCAGCTGGCCGCCATCCTGCATCAGCCGCACCCGCTGGTGCAGGGCGACGTACTTGTCCCAATCCTGCTTGACGATATCAAAGGTGCGACGCTCCTCCACATCCTCTGCCCAGATGGTGGCGTCGTGGGCTTTGACCTGCCGGGCAACCTCTTGCAGGCTCTGCTCGCTGAGATCCCGATAGTGGGCCCGCTGCTGCGGGTCGGCCGCCACCAGAAACACATCCAGTTCATAGCGGCGCAGGGTGTTGATGGTCTCACCCAGGGTGCTGGTGCGCACCACGGCGGGCAATATGCTGTCGGTAAAGCCGATGGCTGCCCGGTTCATGTTGCCGAACTGCAGCAACGAGAAGCCGCCGATGAAGGCCATCATCAGGCCGAGCACGGCAAAGCCGGCGGTGAGTTTCTTGCCAATGGTCATGGTACTGGTATTCATGGCATGTCCTGGATATGAGTGAACAGATAACGCTCGTCTGGACCGTAGCGATACGATCCGCGGTCACCGCCTCCATGGCGGCTCATCCAGCCTTGATGAATCTATGTCCTTGCATGAACGAGGCGAACAGTGTTGCCAAAGTGCCGAGCTGCCCAACAGCCGAGCCCAAGCCGCGATGGCACATGGCTGGGAAATGGCTGCAAGACCCCGGTCGAGAGAGCCGCCGGAACAGGCACCTTGCCGGCTTGGGTGCGCTCCCAAAGAGCGCACCCAAGCCATGAAAAGATATATCGACCGGGCCTGCCAATCCCTTGAGGAAAATTGTCGGGGCAATCGGCGGGCAGTCAGGAGAAGGAAAAAAGGGGGGAAAGCGAGGAGACATGCCGCCGCGGCGGCACGTCTCCGGGCAGATCAGCGCTTCAGGCCGGCCAGAAATTCGGCACGGGTATCGGGCTGGGTCTTGAACACCCCACCGAGGGAGGTGGTGGTGGTGTAGGAGGTGGAGTCCATCACGCCGCGGGCCTTCACGCAGAAGTGGGTCGCCTTGATGCTGATGGCCACATCCTTGGTGCCGAGCAGGGTCTGCAACGCCAGCAGGATCTGCTGGGTCAGCCGCTCCTGCACCTGGGGGCGGCGGGCAAAGAACTGCACGATGCGGTTGATCTTGGAGAGCCCGATCACCTTGCCACGGGGGATGTAAGCCACATGGGCCAGCCCGTCGATGGTGACGAAGTGGTGCTCGCAGGTGCTGGTGAGGCTGATGTCCCGCACCATGATCATCTCGTCCACCTTCATCTTGTTCTCGATCACCGTCACCTTGGGGAAGGTGGCGTAATCGAGGCCGGAGAAGATCTCGTTGACGTACATCTTGGCGATGCGGTGCGGCGTCTCCGCCAGACTGTCATCGGCCAGATCCAGCCCCAGCGTCTCCATGATGGCGCGCATGTGGCCTTCGATCTTCTCCCGCTTCTGCTGACCGTCCAGTGCATTGGCCACCAGAGGTGTTTCGAGGCCCTCGGCCTCGAGGGCGGCCCTGACCAACAGGGCTTCCCGACTTAAGCTCGTCATCTTGTTCCTCTCCCACGCTCAGGGACTGTGATGGCCGCCTTGTCTATGACGGCATTCTGTTTTGGCGCAATAGTAAACGGCGATTATTGTCATAATTCAAGCTAACTCAAGCCCGTTCCCTGACTTTATGCCAATCCGGCGAATTTTACCCCGCCGGCGCTCCCCATACGGGGGTACCCTTTCGCTCCGGTCGCTGCCTATCTGTGCAGCCAGTCGGTTTTATCCCGCGGCAACCTGCCCATCCAGCTGGATTTTTGGGATAATTCGCCCTCTACTCCCCCTCCATCACACAATGAGGTCATGACATGGGATTTGATACCAGCGGACTACTCCCCCTGAGCGACGCCCTGCAAGGCATGCTGGCACAGCTTGACGGCTGCTGCGACAGCGAACAGCGGCCCCTGCCAGAGGCCCTTGGCCGGGTACTCGCCATGGATATCGCCTCCCCTCTCTCCGTGCCTCCGTTCGACAACTCCGCCATGGATGGTTACGCGGTGCGACTGGCCGATCTCGCCGGCGGAGCCCCCCTCATCATGGCGGGCAAGGCCTTTGCCGGTCAGCCTTATCAGGGTGAGTGGCCCGCCGGCCACTGCGTGCGCATCATGACTGGCGCCCCGGTGCCGGCCGGGACGGATGCGGTGGTGATGCAGGAAGAAACGCAGGCCGACGGCGACAGGATCACCTTTTTGACCACGCCGGTGCCCGGCCAGAACATTCGCCGCCGCGGCGAAGACATCCGCGAGGGCGCCAGCGTGCTCGCTGCCGGTACTCGCCTCACCGCCCGGGAGATGCCGCTGCTGGCCTCCCTCGGCATTGCCAGCGTGCCGGTACGTCGGCCGCTAAAAGTGGCCATCTTCAGTACCGGTGACGAGCTCAAGCCAATCGGCACCCCGCTCGCCCACGGCGACATCTACGATTCCAACCGCTACGGCGTGCGGGCCATGCTGGATCGCATGGGTTGTGATTGCCTCGACCTTGGCATCATCCCGGACGATCCGGCCCAGCTGCGCGCCGCCTTTCTGAAAGCCGATCGCGAAGCTGACGCCCTCATCACCACCGGCGGCGTCTCGGTGGGGGAAGCAGACTTCACCAAACAGCTGCTGGAGGAGCTCGGCGAAATCGGCTTCTGGAAGCTGGCCATCAAGCCGGGCAAGCCGTTTGCCTTCGGTCGTCTGCCCCACGCCTGGTTCTTCGGCCTGCCGGGCAACCCGGTCTCCGCCATGGTCACCTTCGATCAGCTGGTGCAACCGGCGCTGGCCAAGCTGGCGGGCCAACACTTCGAGCGCCCGCTTCAACTGCCAGCCATGGCCGCAGAGCCGCTCAAGAAGGCGCCGGGCCGGCTCGACTTCCAGCGCGGCATCCTGACTCAGGGACCAAACGGCCTGGAGGTACGCAGCACCGGCTCGCAGGACTCCGCCGTGTTCAGCTCCCTGTCGCGGGCCAACTGTTACATCGTCCTGGAGCGCGAGCGGGGTCGTGTCGCGGCAGGCGAGACGGTCACCGTCGAACCGTTCGGGGGATTGCTGCTGTGAGCGAGATCCTGAGCGACGCCGAGCTCTTGCGCTACAACCGCCAGATCATCCTCAAATCCTTCGACTTCGAGGGGCAGGAGGCGCTCAAGCAGGCTCATGTGCTGGTGATCGGCGCCGGCGGCCTCGGCTGCGCCGCCAGCCAGTATCTGGCGGTGGCCGGGGTTGGCCAGCTCACCCTGGTCGATTTCGATCGGGTGGAGCTCTCCAACCTGCAGCGCCAGGTGCTGCACACCGATGAGCGCATCGGCCACTACAAGGTGGACTCCGCCGCCCAGTCCCTGCGCGCCCTCACCCCCTGGCTCAACGTGGAGACCCACGCCGCCGTGGCCGACGAGGCGCTGCTTGATGCCCTATTGCCACGCCACCAGCTGGTATTGGATTGCACCGACAACCTAGCCATTCGCAACCTGCTCAACCAAAAGGCCCGCCAGCACGGCGTGCCGCTGGTCAGCGGCGCCGCCATCCGGCTGGAAGGACAAGTCTGCAGCTTTACCTGGCAGGAGGGGGAGCCCTGCTACGCCTGTCTCAGCGCCCTGTTCGGCGAGCAGGCGCTCACCTGCGTCGAAGCAGGGGTGCTGGCACCTGTGGTGGGTCTGGTGGGCAGCCTGCAGGCGCTCGAAGCCATCAAGCTCTTGGCAGGGATGGGCCGCAGTTACAGCGGCCGCCTGCTGATGATCGACGGCCTTGGCGGCACCTTTCGCGAAATGAAGCTGCCCAAACGCCCCGACTGCCCGGTCTGCTCGCACGGGTGAACAAGGCAGTTTTCGCATCATGATGCGGCTATGAGCAAAAACGAGAAAGCCCGCCGGGTTTCCCTGGCGGGCTTTTTACTGAACGGATGTCAGCGGGGGTGCTTACAACACCTTGGCGATCGCATCGCACAGCGGATCTATGTTGGCACGGGTGATACCGGCCACGCTGATCCGGCCCGAGCCGACGATGTAGATGGCAAACTCGCTCTTGAGGCGATCCACCTGATCCTTGGAGAGACCGGAGAAGGAGAACATGCCGTTCTGCTCGCGGATAAAGCTGAAGTCCTGGTTCACGCCGCGCGCAGCCAGTTTTTCCACCAGCAGCTCACGCATCTCGCGAATGCGCACCCGCATGGCCGCCACTTCTTCCACCCACTCGGCATAGAGGGCCGGATCGCTCACCACGGCAGTGACGACGGCGGCACCGTGTGACGGCGGGTTGGAGTAGTTGGCACGAATGACGGTCTTGACCTGGGTAAAGGCCACATCGGCAATCTCCTTGGTCGCACTGACCAGGGTGAAGGCGCCGACCCGCTCGTTGTAAAGGCCGAAGTTCTTGGAGAAGGAGCTCGCCACCAGCAGCTCGTCGTGGCACTCGGCGAAGATGCGCAGACCTTCGGCATCCTCTTCGATACCGCGGGCAAAGCCCTGATAGGCAAAGTCAAACAGCGGCAGCCAGCCGGCGGCAGCACTCTGCTTGGCCAGTGCGCGCCACTGCTCGGCTGTGGGGTCAATACCGGTCGGGTTGTGGCAGCAGCCATGCAGCAGCACCAGCTCGCCTGCCTGCACTTCAGCCAGAGAGGCCTGCATGGCGGCAAAGTCGAGGCCCTTGCTGGCCGCATCGTAGTACTTGTACCACTTGACGGTCAGACCCGCAGCCTGGAACACGCTGACGTGGTTGGCCCAGGTGGGATCGGAGATCCAGACAGTCTTGGCCAGCCCGTTGCGCACCACGAACTCGGCGGCGATGCGCAGGGCACCGGTACCGCCCGGTGCCTGAGCAGTCTTGGCCCGGCCGCTGGCGACCAGCGCAGAATCTTGTCCGAACAGCAGTTGCTGCACGATGCGGCCATATTCGATATTGCCTTCGATACCGAGGTAATTCTTGGTCTTCTCGTCGGTCAAGAGCTTCTGCTCGGCTTTCTTGACGCAGTGGAGAATGGGGGTGGCACCGGTCTCATCCTTGTAGATCCCGACCCCCAGGTTGATCTTGTGGCTGCGAGAGTCAGCACGGAAGGCTTCGGTCAGGCCCAGGATCGGATCCGCTGGGGCGGCAACAACCTTTTCAAACATGGTATTCCCTGTATTCCGTTGAGTTCGTTGGCTGGCAAAGCGTGTTGGCACACCGTCCGTGACACGCAAAACACGTGGCAAACAAAAGCGCCCATCTGGCGAGCGCTTCGTCAACTCTTTATATCACCGTGCAGAGTGGGGGCAAACCGCTTTTTCGGCCGGATCTGTGGCAATCTCAACCGATGGCATGCCACTGCGGCGCCAACGCGCACACCTCGGCAGACAAGCCACCATTGGACTCAACCAAACCGCTACAAACTGCTAACAATGGCTTGGGAATCCGGCTCGGCTCCCAGGGACGGGAGTCGGTCAGCGGCAGGGCATAGGCCAACATGATGGGAGCCAGTGAGGTAGGCAGCCACCAGCTGGCCGGACGGCCCAGCCGTTGGGCCAGGGTCAGCACCCGATCCACCCCGCTCGGGTCGAGGGAGGTAAGATGGCTCCACTGCACCTGGGGCGGCAGAGCGGCGATCACTTGCTGCAGCGCCTGCTGCGCCGAGGCGGGAGCCCAGACCAGCAGCGTCCCCACCGGCAGCACCAGCTCGGCAAAGGCGCCGACGCTGTCGGTGGTGATCACCCGCAGCAGCTCCCCCTCCCCCCACAGGATCTTGCCGAGGCTGGCCAGGGTACGCTCAGGCAGTACCACCTCGCCGAGCGCCTGCAACCAGGGGGCGGCATCGAGCAGGGTGCCGCCACTGAAAAAGAGGCTGAACGGCTGGGGGGCGCGCAGACGCAGCAGCTGATCGGCGCAGAGCCGGATCCCCTTGTCTTCAAAATCGATCTGCTCGTTAGGGGAAAAGCTCACCTCGCTCTTGCGATAGAGCGCGCCGAGCACCCGCTCGTTGACCTGCTCCGCCAGCTGCCACCCCTGCCCATGAAGCCACTCCTCCGGGGTTGGTGGTGCCGTGGCGATCTCGGCCAGCGTCAGTTCACGGGTCAGGTAGCGGCGGCCGGCGGGTGTCAGCTCATAGTGGTGGTTGCCCAGCGCCAGCAGCAGCTGGTTGTCCTTGAGCAGGCCCAGCAGGGGTTGCCACTGACGGGCGCGGACCACCGAGGTGGGGTTGTCCAGCAGCTGGCGGGCCAGCTCCCGCCACTGCGGGTGACTAAAGTCAATCAAGCGTCATCCTTTCCTGTCTGCCGAACATCCTGCAACGAGCTGAATAATCTAGCGATTTGCTGACCAGGAGCCAAGTACAGAAAAGAGACAACGTGAACTGGCGCAAACCAAGCAGGAGAAGGAGAGAATGATCAACAGAGGGGGGACAGAGATAATCAGGTGGGAAGCAGATAAAACAAAACGGCCAAGTAAGCTTGGCCGTTTATCAACTAAATCAGCACAGAGGCTTGATTAGAAGTTGTATTGCAGGGCAACGGTCCACTCGTCGTCCATCTTGTCGATACCCTGGATTTTGTACTCGGTGTAGGCTTTCAGCTTGGAAGTGAAAGCGTACTGTACGCCCAGCAGGGTTTCGTCAACGATGTCTTGGTACTCAGCACCAGCTTTGTTGGAAGCAACTTTACCTTCAGTGAAGTTGTAACCAGCCAGGAAAGTCCAGGCATCAACGTTGTAGGAAGCAGCCAGCTCGTAGCCACGGCCTTTGTCTTTGTCACCACCGGTGGTGGTGTCATAGCTCAGATCTGCTTGGGTGTAGACACCGGCGAAGTAGAAACCGTTGATGGCGTAGTGCGCACCCAGTGCCCACTCTTTCTTGTCGCCAGTGTTGTTTGTTGCGGTATTTTCCAGATCGGAGTAAGCGTAACCTGCGTTCAGACCCAGACCGAAGTCGAAGTCATAACCAGCAGCAGCGGCATAACCGTAGTTACGCTTAACATCTTTGCCGTACACCGCTTTTTCTTTGATACCTTGACCAACATCGGTAACTTTAACGGCTTTGTCATCATTGGTTTGATAGGACAGTTTGCCTTTGAAGCCGCCGTAGGTGTTGGAGTAGATGACCTGACCTTCTTGACGACCGTCATAGAAGTTACCTACATCGCCCCACTCGTTGAAGATATCGGTCGGTTCCAGCACGTCGTAGAACGCGGTGTCAGTCTGACCGAAGATGATCTTACCGTACTGGGTGCCGTCGAAACCAACGTAGATGTGGCGGGAGTCAAACTTGTTGGCAGAGTTTTCAGCAGAAACTTGCCACTCGGTCTTGGCGATACCGGACCAGGTGTTGTTCAGGGCAATCTTGCCGGACCAGCCCAGACGGGAAGAACCAACCAGCTCACCATCGACATCAGAGTAATGAGCCGCGGTACCAGGAGTATATTCCGGAGTACCAGTTTCACTGAAACCCCAAGATCCATCGGTAGCAGCTACAGATTTGTTGTGGTCACCGTAGTAGTTAGCCTGAACACGGCCGTATACGTCAAAAGTGGTACCGTCTTTGTCATAAACCACTGCAGCGTTAGCGGCAGATGCGAACAGAGCCGGGATAGCAATAGCCAGAATTGTCTTTTTCATAGTTTCCAATGCCTACTGTAATTAAACACTAAGTCGTTGTTATTCCCTGTGTTAGCGATGTACTTTGCATCACTATGGCGCCGAGACTAGCACCGGGTTTTCCAATCCGCAATGAAAAAACTTGGAACTTTTTACGAAAAGCATAGTCATAGCGGAAAAATTGTGACCTGAATCCCACATTGTTTGCACGTCATGGGAAAACGTTTACAGTGATAACCGCTGGTATTATTCGGTCAGATTGGTGATTTATCACACAATAGCGGTGCCACGCCCTATATAAAGAAGAGGAGGTCGGATCTGTGCGTTGCCACATGCCTCGACCCGGGTTGCCAGTTGCAGGTATCCTGTCCCCCTTCACCCTGTGCAACGGTCATTTTTTTCATGCTGTCTACCCGTCTCAAAACCACCATTCGCAATACCTATCGACAAATTGCCGATGGCTTACCCGGTTTTGTGCCGCGCAAGGAGCAGAATTTTCTGGTGGCCGAGATAGCCAAGACACTGACCGGGGAATATGACAAACAGCGTCGCATCCTGGTGGCCGAAGCCGGAACCGGCATCGGCAAGTCTCTCTCCTATGCCCAGGGGGCCATCCCGGTGGCACGGCTCACCCAGAAGAAGCTGGTGATCTCCACCGCCACCGTGGCGCTGCAGGAACAGCTGATCCACAAGGACCTCCCCTTCTACCACCGCCACAGCGAGCTGCCGTTTCGCTTCATGCTGGTCAAGGGACGCCAGCGCTACTGCTGCGAGCACCTGCTGGAACAGGCCGCAAACGGCAGCGAGGTGGCCAACTTCGAGTTCGACTTCGGCAGCCTCAGCAAGCACAAGCCATCAGAATCCGACAAGAGCTGCTATCAGGCGCTGTGGCAGGCCTACACCGACGGCAAATGGGATGGCGATCGGGACAACTGGCCCAAACCCATCACCGATCTCTGCTGGGATCGCATCGCCGCCGACCGCCACACCTGCAACAAGGCGCTCAGTCATCATCAGCACTGCCCCTTCCACCGCGCCCGCAACGACATGGATGCTGCCGATGTGCTGGTGGTCAACCACGCCCTGCTGCTCTCCGACCTCACCATGGGGGGCGGCATCATATTGCCGCCGCCGGACGAGTGTATCTATGTGCTGGACGAGGCCCACCACCTGCCCACCATCGCCCGCGATCACGGCGCCGCCTCGGCCAGTGTCAAGGGTTCGCGCCGCTGGCTGGAGAAGCTTGCGCAGGGTGCCGGCAAGCTGGCCAGAATCCTCAACAAGGAGAGCCTGCTCGATCCCCAGCTCAAGCTGCAGGATGCGCTGGCCTCTCTGCAGCCGGATCTGAAGGCGCTGGAGCAATGGCTCGCCGCCAACGACCGGCTGTTCAATGAGGAAAAACACTATCGCTTCGCCGATGGCGTCTTGCCAGACCCTCTGCCGATGCTGGCGGAGAACCTCAAGGAGGCGAGCAAGAAGGCTCTGCGGGCGCTGGACAGAATGCAGGGCGCCATTGGCGAGGCGTTGAAGGATGGCGAGATCCGCCGCAAGGAGGCCGAACCCCTGCTGGCTGAGAGCGGCTTCTATCTGCAGCGGCTGGAGGGGTTTTGCGCCCTGTGGGAGATGCTGGGGCGGCACGTGGCACAAGGCAAAACGCCGTTGGCTCGCTGGATGGTCAAGAGCGATGACGGCGACATCTGGCTGCATGCCTCCCCCATCGAGGTTGGCTATCTGCTGGAAGAGTGGCTCTGGTCCAGGTGTCTTGGCGCCGTGCTGGTGTCGGCGACCCTGACCGCCCTCTCCTCGTTCAGCTATTTTCGCCATCAGGTGGGGCTCAAAGAGCACGACGGCACCCGCTATCTGCGGCTGCGCTCCCCCTTCGATTACCAGAAGGCCGAGCTCTATCTGCCCAAAATGGAACACGAGCCCAGCTCCCCCGCCTTCACCCAGGAGCTCATCAGCGCCTTGCCCCGCCTGCTGGCAGGCAAGGAAGCGAGTCTGGTGCTGTTCTCCTCCTACCGGCAGATGAACGAGGTGGCGGTGGGGCTGCGGGCCAAGGGGCTCTCCCTGCTGGTGCAGGGCGAAGCCTCCCGCAATGCCCTGCTCACCCTGCACAAGCAAAAGTGCGATGGCGGCCAGGCCAGCATCCTGTTCGGCACCGGCAGCTTCTCGGAAGGGCTGGATCTGCCCGGCCACTACCTCACCAACCTGGTGATCACCAAGCTGCCATTTGCGGTGCCCAACTCGCCAGTGGAAGAGGCCACCGCCGAGTGGGTCGAGAAGCGGGGCGGCAATCCCTTCCTGCAGCTGACGGTGCCGGAGGCCTCCCGCAAGCTCATTCAGGCCTGCGGTCGTCTCATCCGCAAGGAGGCGGACAGGGGCCGGGTCACCATCCTCGACCGACGTCTATTGACCAAGCGTTATGGCAAGGGGCTGCTCGACGCGCTGCCCCCCTTCAGCCGTCGGATTGAGTAAGACAAAGGTCGATTGGCTCGGCCAGAACCAGTGCCGTGGCTCGCGTTCGCTTTAAACAGCGGGGCCGAGAGGCAACCCAGGCGCCATAAACGCCTATTGCTGCCCTTGGGCAAACCTGTAAAAATGAGCCCCTGTTTTTCAGTGGGCACTCGCCGACTGTTCAAGGAGATGAAATGAAACTGACTGTTCTGGTGCCGGCCCTGGCTGGTCTGTTGTGGGCAGGTAGTGCCCTGGCCGATGCCCAATTGGAAGTGACCAACCCCTACGTCGTACAGCTGATCGATGGCCAATCCATCAATCCCAAGCTGCTCGACAAGACGAGTACCTATCCTATCAAAGCTGGCAAGCACCAACTGGTTGTCGCTTTTGAAGGCAACTACTCCAGCCGCAGCGAGACCAAGCTGGTCACTGCCGAGCCCCTGGTGATCAACTTCACCGCCGCCGACAACCAGAAGCTGGTGCTGGACTACAAGAAGCCGCGCAACGAAGCTGAAGCCAAGCTGTTCGTCAAAGAGCAGAAAGTCGCGCTGAAAGACAAGAGTAGCAACCAGGTCGTCGCCAGCGAGCAGTTCGTGCTGCCGAAAGTCGAAGGCTTCCAGCTGACCCGTGACTATCAGCAAGAGCTGCTGAACATGGGCAAGGCCTTCAACCAGCCGGCCACTGTTGCCGTCTCCACCGCCGCCGTCATGGCCGCCAACAGCGCCCCGGTGCAAGTGGCCCCGAGCAAGGCTCAGAGCAACCCGGAAGCCCTGACCCAGCTACAAAACTGGTACAACAAGGCCGATGCGGAGACCCGCAAAGCCTTCCAGATCTGGGTGATCCAGCAGCAGTAATGGCGCGCGAGCACTCGTTTCGTGCGACAAGGGGAGCCTGGCTCCCCTTTTTCATATCTGCCTCTCTGCCAAGGCCCTGCCGTCATGTCACTGCGTATCTTCTATCACCCCCTCTACTCCGCCCTGACCCTGCCAGCGCGCCATCGCTTCCCGCTGGCCAAGTACCAGGCGCTGTTCGAGCGGCTCGGCAGCCTCGGCTATCCGCTGGCAGAAGCCGCCCCCGCCACCACTGAGCAGATCAAACGGGTGCACGATGCCGCCTATGTGGAGGCAGTCCTCGCCGGCACCCTTGATGCCGGTGCCATTCGCCAGCTCGGTTTTCCCTGGTCGCCCCTGTTGATTGAGCGCACCCTGCGCTCGGTGGGGGCCACCCTGGCCGCCAGCCGCCACGCCTTGGAGCAGGGTTGTGGCCTGCAGATCTCCGGCGGTTATCACCATGCCCACCGGGATGTTGGCAGCGGCTTTTGCCTCTTCAACGATCTGGTGATCGCCGCCCAGGTGTGCCTGGACGAAGGGCGCTGCGAGCAGGTATTGATCATCGATCTCGATGTCCATCAAGGGGATGGCAGCGCAGCACTGTGCCAGGGGCGGCGCGACATCATCACCCTCTCCCTGCACGGGGAGCACAACTTCCCTCGCCACAAGCCCGCCTCCCACATGGATTTTCCCCTGCCAAGCGGCATGGCGGACGATGCCTATCTCACCACGCTGGCAGAGGCGCTCAACCTGGCGCTGCGGCTCTACACCCCCGACCTCATCCTCTATCAGGCCGGGGTCGATGTGCATAAGGACGATGAGCTTGGCTATCTCGCCTTGAGCGATGAGGGGGTCCGCCAGCGCGATGCCATGGTCTTTGACTGCGCGCAGCGGCACGGGCTGCCCATCGCTGCCGTGCCGGGCGGCGGCTACCGGCGTGACTGGCAGCAGCTGATCCCGCTGCATATGTCCTTGTTTGAAGAGGCGAAAAAGCGCTACGGCTAGCCGTTTATCTCTTCGTCAATCTCTCCTCTCCATGAAGCTCTAACTGGCAACCGTTGCAAACAACAAGGCGGCCCTGGGGCCGCCTCTTCTTTATACCGGGTACCCTATTGATACCGGGCACCCTAGCACCGTCTTGCCCCCCTTGTCGGAAAGTGAGGCTGGGGCCCTGCCGCCCCGTTCAGGCGTGTGCCACCGGCGTCGGGTGTTCACCCAGCTTGCGCAGCAACATCAGCAGATAAACGCACGACACGCCGGCGATCACGATGAACAGCTGGTTGTCCGAGTAATGCTGCATCAACAGCGCAGTACAGGCCGGGCCCAGCAGGCTGCCGATGGTGTAGCTCAGCAGCAGCGCCTGGTTCATCGCCACCAGCTGATGGTGCTCGACCTTCTCGCAGGCCCACGCCATGGCTACCGGATAGAGGGTAAAGCCGGCGGCGCCCAGCACAAACAGCGCCGGGCCCATCGCCACGCCGCCGAGCATGGCCCCGCACCCCAGGATCACTACCAGTACTTGTACCCGCAGCACCGGCAAGCGGCCAAACCGATCCGCCAGACGGCCCACCGGCCACTGCCCCAGGATGCCCGCGCTCACCATCACCGCCATCCAGTAGCCAATGCCGGCATCGCTCACCCCGCGGTGGTTCAGATAAAGCGGCATCAGGCCGTACAGCGACCCCAATACCATGCCGGAGATGATGCAGCCATCGACCCCGAGCCGCGCCTGTCGTAGCCGCAGCATCGGCCAGACCCGGGTGCTCCCTTGTTGCTCATTGCGCTCACTGACGATGCGGGTGAACAACAGCGGCAGGATAGCCGCCAATATCAGCCCGGTCGCCCAGGGCAGTACCTCCATCAGGCCGGTCGGCAGCCTGCTGACCAGCAGTTGCCCAAGCACGGTCCCCAGGTAATAGACCATCATGTAGGCGGCCAGCAGGCGCCCTCGATTGCGCGCGTTGCCACTGCACATCAGCGCGCTCTCCACCACCACCCAGATCATGGCGCAGCCGATCCCGGCGAGGAACCGCCAGCCGAGCCAGCTCCAGAAACCAAGGGTAATGCCGAGCCCGACACAGCCTGCGGCAAAGAGGGCGGAGGCCAGGTAGTAGCTGCGGTTGAACCCGTAGCTCTTGATCAGCGCCCCCGCCAGCAGGGTGCCCAGCAGGTTGCCGCTGAAATAGGAGGAGCTGACCATGCCCACCTGCCAGGTCGGCAGATTGTCATGGGCCAGCCAGAGCGGCACCAGGGTGTTCAACACCGCGATGGCCAGCGTGAGCAGCAACAGGCCGCAGAGCAACAACAGCACTGGCCGGGTGTAGGTAGTCATGGGTAATACCGTGCGGAGAGTCAAAATGCGAGCGCATCATGCCACCGCCAATGCCATTGTCAATCGGCGTTAATTGGCGCAGGGAATGTTTTTTTCGTGCAGGCAATAAAACCTCATTTGGCTCCGCTCAGCGCTTGCTCGGCAGCCCGGTTCATCTCCTTGATTAACGGGTAGTTTGGCGGTCTTGGTGAGGGCATGGCCGGTCGATCATCCTCATAGTTCTTGCGCGGCGCTATCAACATGGCCGCGGAGCGCGCACACCAAAGTACGCCACAGCAGTGGCCAAGCCGCCCCGTCATTGATGTTCAATCTACCCAAAAACGAAGAGGCGACCCCAGGGTCGCCTCTTGGTGAGTACCAGACACAACGCCGGTTAGCGCTGACGCTTCTTGGCGTACTTGCGACGCGCCCGCGCTTGACGCTCCTCTTCCCGCTCCGCCTTCTCCTTGGCCTTCTGTTCGGCCTCGGCCTCGGCTTCCACAATCTCGACGCTCACCATCGCCGGGGTCTCCAGCGAGATGCGGCCCAACAAGCCTGAGCGGAACTCGTTGACCAGGATCTCGGACGCCTTGTGCAGATCGGCCAGGCCGCCCTTGCGCATGAAGCCGCGCTGGCGGGCGATGAGCTCCAGCAGCTCGATCTCGGTTTCCGGCAGCTCGCTCAGCTGATAGCGCGCCTGGATCCGCTCCGGGTAGGCCTTGATGAAGTAATCGGCGGCAAACATGGCGATGTCGGCGTAGTCAAACACCGTGTCCTTGATGGCGGCCGTGATCGCCAAGCGGTAGCCGCAGGAGGGCGGGTTGAGCTTGGGCCACAAGAACCCTGGGGTATCGGTCAGGATGACGTTGTTGTCGAGCTTGATCCGCTGCTGGGACTTGGTCACCCCCGCCTCGTTGCCGGTACGGGCAATGATGCGCCCGGCCAGGGTATTGATCAGGGTGGATTTGCCCACGTTGGGAATGCCCATGATCATGGCGCGCACGCCGCGCAGCTCCAGATTGCGCTCCGGCAGCATCTCGTGGCAGAGGGTCAGCAGCTGCTTGATCTTCTCCGGCTCCTGCTGGGTCAGGGGCAACGCCTTGATCCCCTTCTCCTGCTCCATGTGGGCCACCCACAGCTCGGTGATCTCGGGGTCGGCGAGATCCGCCTTGTTGAGCACCTTGATCACCGGAGTATCGCCGCGCAGCTCGGGCACCAGCGGGTTTTCGCTGGAGAAGGGGATGCGGGCGTCGAGCATCTCGATGATGACATCGACCTGGGGCATGACCTCGGCAATCTCTTTGCGGGCCTTGTGCATGTGGCCGGGGAACCAGTTGATGGACATATCCGTTACTCTCATCTAGGGACTGCGGGCGCTGGCTTGCGGTGGTGCGAGCGGCGAGCGGTGGCGGACGCAGGGCGTCGCAAGGGGGCGCATTTTACCTGCACACGCCCTGATTTGACAGGCCATTCTAGCCGCCGACCGGCAATCCGGCCAGATTCTCCCCCACCCGGCCCCGTCGCCCACCGGTACCCAGTACTTCGGCTGCATTAATATAAGCTATTGATACAACATAACATTCACGCAACACCTTCATCGGATTGTCATCCCGTTTCACTAAAAGTGTCATCTGCGACCTCTAGGCTGCGCTCAGGTTTTACAAGGAGCGAACCCCAATGAGAAAGATGGCAGGACTTGCATTGATGATCGGCGCCGCCCTGGCTGCCGGCTGCAACTCCAACAACGACAGCAGTGCGCCCGCCCCCGGCGCCAAGAACGTGATCTTCTTCCTCGGCGACGGCATGGGTCTCAATACCCTGACCGCCGCCCGCATCTACGGCGTCGGTGAAGAGGGCAGCCTCACCATCGATACCCTGCCGGAGACGGCCTTCATCAAGACCTTCTCCCACGACGCCCAGGTGACCGACTCGGCCCCCTCCATGTCCGCCTACATGACCGGGGTCAAGAGCAACAACGGCGTCATCAGCATGGACAGCGACGCCACCCAGGAGAGCAACTGCAGCAAGAGCGGCGGCAAGCCGGTCACCACCTTGCTGGAGCTGGCCAAGGCCGCCGGTCGCGGCACCGGCGTGGTCACCACCACCCGGGTGACTCACGCCACCCCGGCCGCCACCTATGCCCACCTCTGCAACCGGGATCTGGAAGCCGACATCGCCGCCCAGCTGGTGCCCGGCGGCGTGGGTTACAACAGCGCCCTCAAAGAGGGGGTGGACGTGGTGCTTGGCGGCGGCAGCAGCTTCTTCTTGCCGAAGGCAGACAAGGGCAAGCGCGAGGATGGCCGCAACCTCATCGATGAGATGAAGGCCAAGGGCTACCAGTTTGCCGGCAATCTGGAGGAGTTGAACAAGGCCGAGGCGGGCAAGCCGCTGCTGGGGCTGTTTGGCTCAAGCCACATGAAATATGACCTGGACCGGCCCGCCAGCGAGCCTTCCCTGGCCCAGATGACCCTGGCCGCCATCAAGCAGCTCAAAGACCAGAAACAGGGCTACTTCCTGATGGTGGAAGGGGGCCGCATCGACCACGCCCTGCACGACACCAACGCCAAGCGTGCCCTGCAGGATACCCTCGCCTTCGACAACGCCATCAAGGCGACCCTCGACGAGGTGAAGAAAACCGATCCCGAGCTGAAAAACACCCTGATCGTGGTCACCGCCGACCATGACCACACGCTAGTCCTGAATGGTTATGCCAAGCGTACCGGCAAGACCACGGCCGACAACCCCGGCGTGCTCGGGCTGGTGAAGAACTACGAAACCGGCGAGCCGAGCAAGGATGCCGATGGCATGCCCTACACCATCATCGGCTTTGGCAACGGCTACAACCGGGTGGACGGGCCGCGCAGCAGCGTGGCGCCGCTGGACGACGCCACCGTCTCCGCCAACGACTATCACCAGGAGGTGGTGGTCAAGGTGGGCGAAATAGGCAACGAGACCCACGGCGGCACCGACGTCTTCCTCGGCGCCATCGGCCAGGGAGCGGACAGCTTCCACGGCTCACTCGACAACACCGCCGTGTTCGGCAAGGTCAAGGCTGCGGCCGGGCTGTAAGGAGCATTCCCATGAAAAGAGCCATCAACCAATCCATGAAGCAGAACCTGCATAAAACCCTGGTCAGCACGGCCCTGCTGGCCGCCCTCGGCGGCGCGGCCCAGGCACAGGCCAGCGATGCCAAGAACGTCATCCTGTTCATCGGCGACGGCATGGGCCCTACCGTGCTCACCGCCACCCGCCTCTACAAGGTGGGAGAAGAGGGCAATCTGGAGATGATGAAGCTGGCCCGCAGCGCCCGCATCAAGACCTTCTCCAACGATGCCCAGACCACCGACTCGGCCCCCTCCATGGCGGCCTATACCACCGGGGTCAAGATGAACAACGAGGTGATCGCCATGAGCAGCGACACCAGGGCCGTCGCGCCCGGCAAGGACGCCAACGGCAACAAGGGCGTCAACAACTGCACCAGCGACAACGGCAAGCCGGTGCCCACCCTTCTCGAGCTGGCCAAGGCGGCGGGCAAGTCGGTGGGGGCCGTCACCACCACCGAGCTGACCCATGCCACCCCGGCCGCCACCTACTCCCACATCTGCCATCGGGATGCCGCCTACGCCATCGCCGAGCAGGCGGTACCAGGCGGCGCCGGCTTCAACCAGGCGCTGGGGGACGGGGTCGACGTGCTGATGGGGGGCGGCGCCAACCACTGGACGCCCTACAACAGCACCAGCAACAAGGGGGGCCGCGCCGACGGGCGGGATCTCACCGCCGAGCTGACCGCTCAGGGCTATCGCTACGTCACCACCAAAGATGATCTGGCTGGCGTCAACTCGGGCAAGGTGCTTGGGCTGTTCAGCGCCAAGTCCCACCTCGACTACGAGCTGGACCGCGTCGCCAAGGGGGCGGCCAATACCCAGCCGTCGCTCTCCGAGATGACCGCCAAGGCGATCGATCTGCTCAGCCAGAACAGCCAGGGTTACTTCCTGATGGTGGAAGGGGGCCGGATCGACCACGCCCTGCACGGCACCAATGCCAAGCGCTCGCTCACCGACGCGGTGGCGCTGGACGACGCAGTCAAGACGGCGCTCGGCAAGGTGGATTTGAAAGATACCCTGATCGTGGTCACCGCCGACCATGACCACACCATGACCATCAACGGCTACTCCGCCAAGGGTAACAAGGTGCTGGATCTGGTCAAAAACGGCGATGGCTCGACCCAGAACGACGTGGATGGCAAGCCGTTCACCACCCTGGTGTTCGGCAACGGCCCCAACCGCCCCGACGTGCGTCCCACCCTCACCAGCGATCAGGTGATGGCGGACGACTACCTGCAGGAGAGCGGGGTCAAGCTCGGCTCCGAGACCCACGGTGGCGGCGATGTGATGCTGTTCGCGGACGGCGCCGGCAGCAGCCGTTTCAAGGGGACGCTGGACAACACTCGGGTGTTCGGCAAGCTGAAGGAGGCGCTCGGCCTGTAAACGGCAGGGCCCGGCAGGGTGCCGGGCTCTGCTCGTTCGAGCGATCACCCATATGCGACTGTTACTTCCGTTGTGGCTGCTCGCCAGCAGCCTCGCTTTTCCCCTCCTGGCCGATGAAGTCCCCGATCTGGCCGCCCGCATCCGCTATCAGGACCGAGTCACCAGCAGCGACGGCATCAGCAAGGAGAGCCAGTGGCAGGAGAAGTGGCTGCGGGTTGGCGATCAGGTGTGGAGCCAGCGGCTCATCCCGCTGCCCCTTGCCCGCGCCTATCACGCCACCCACGATGCCACCCCAGGTCACAAGCACTTTACCCACCAGATGGCGGCGCGCTGGGTGACCCGCGACCAGCAGGGGATGCTGCAACTGCGCTACGCCGACAGCTGGCACAACCAGCTGGTGGAGGTGCCGGAGGAGGAGTACGGTCAGGTGGCTTTCAAACCCGACTGGCCGCGGATCCGCCACCTCATCAACCCGGCCCTGTTGCAGGAGATGACTCCCCTCGATGAGGCGGCCCCCGAACAGGCGCGCTGGTATGCAAAACGCGAGGGCAAGCAGCGCACCCGTATCCTCTGGTCGAGCCGCTGGCAGTTGCCGCTGGTGGTGGAGTCGGCGAGCCTCGACGGTTATCGCAGCTACCGGATGGAGGTGACTCTCAAGCCCCTGCCAAAGAGCCTGCCCTGGCAGCAGCTGGAGGACTACCAGATCCTGGATCTGCGGGATTTCTTCGACTGACGGGACGCCCCGAATGGGGTGAGCTGACTTGTGCTGACGGGATGTTACACTCTGTGTACTCATCCCGGATCCGGCCTGCCATGCGTATTTCCCTGCTCTTGCTGCTTTGTGCCCTGCTCTTCCCCGCCGCCCAGGCTAAGGCCGTGGTGGTCATCGCCGCCGAGATCCCCCCCTATGTCATTCGCTCCTATCAGGGCGCCCCGAGCGGCATGGCCATCGAGGTGCTGGAGGAGGCGGCCCGCCGCCTCAAGGAGCCACTCACCATCGAGCTGATGCCGCTGGCCCGCGCCCTCAGCCAGACCCGCCACCGCCAGGACGTGCTGCTGGTGCCGCCGGTACGCAGCCCCCAGCGCGAACCGCAGTTCCTGTGGATTGCGCCGTTGCTGGACGAGGCCTTCGTGCTGGTCAGCCATCGCCAGTACCACCCGGCCCCCATCACCAGCAAAGAGCTGCCCGGCCTCACCGTCGGGGTGATGCGCGGCTCCTATGGCCAGAGCCTGCTACAGCCCTACCCGCAAGTGAAACAGGCGCTGGTGGCCGAGGAGATCCACAACGCCAGCAAGCTGGCGCTGGGTCGCATCCAGGGCTGGGCGGTGGCCTGGAACAGCGCCCGCTACAACCAGCAGCAGGCCGGCCTGCCGCTGGCGGATCTGGTGCGCGGCGACACCCTGCAGCGGGCCTCGCTCTATTTGGCCGCCAGCCCCCGTTTCCCGGCCGCCGAGGCGACCCGCTGGCGCAAGGCCATCGCCACCATGCGCGACGATGGCAGCCTGGCGCGCATCATCAAGCAGTACGATTACCAGGCCCCCTGACAAGCTTGTCAGGATAATTGCCAAAGCAGTCCAGAATGGTTATGGTATCCCCATGAAAGCGCTCATTATTTTATCAAGCCAGCTCACACCCCGTTGAGCCCCCGCCCTCGCCTTCGACAGCGAGTCGTTCGGGGGCATCGCATTCCCGATCTATTTTTTCGTATCGCACACTCTTTTTCGACCAGCTTGCCCGTCATCCTGGTCCTTTAACCCATTGATAAGGAATATCTTATGAAACAGCCTCATCTCGTGATCTCCAGCCTGGATCTCGACCGCATCGAGCAACTGCTCGGCAACCATCCCCAGCACCTGGCCCTGCAGGAGGAGCTGGATCGCGCCGAGATGCGCGAGCCGGCCGACATGCCGCCGGACGTGGTCACCATGAACAGCACGGTGCGCTTCAAGATGCCGAGCAGCGGCAACGAGTTCTGCCTGACCCTGGTCTACCCCAAGGACGTGCAGGGTGACGAGTCGAAGATCTCCGTGCTGGCCCCGGTCGGCAGCGCCCTGCTCGGCCTGAAGGTAGGCGACAGCATCGCCTGGCCCGGCCCGGCCGGTCGCACCATCGAGGTGGAGATCCTGGAAGTGGTCTATCAGCCGGAGCGTGCCGGCGAGCTGCACCGATAATCCTCCCGGGTACGTGCCAAATGGCTGCCGCAGGCCTGCGCACGTGCCCGCCCCTGATCCCGATCAAGCTTTGCCACAGAAGCGCCGCCGATCCCGCTCACCAGCCCTGCTTTCTCTTGAGCCCGGACGAGGGGGCAGGTATCTTGTTGGCCGCGCCAGCACCCTGGCCGCAGATTTCAGGCTGACATCATGATAAAGATTGCCCTCATCGACGATCACCAGATCGTCCGCTCCGGCTTTGCCCAACTGCTCAATCTCGAACCCGACCTGCGGGTGGTGGCCGAATTCGGCTCCGCCGCCGAGGCGCTGGCGGGCCTGCCCGGCAGCGGCGTGCAACTGTGCGTGTGCGACATCTCCATGCCGGACCAGTCCGGGCTGGATCTGCTCAAGCGCCTCCCTTCCGGCCTCGCCGTGGTGATGCTGTCGGTGCACGACAGCCCGGCGTTGATCGAACAGGCGTTGCAGGCCGGCGCCAAGGGGTTCCTCTCCAAACGCTGCAGCCCGGACGAGCTGATCGCCGCGGTGCGCACCGCCGCCCACGGCGGCTGCTACCTCACCCCGGACATCGCCCACAAGCTGGCCTGCAACAGCCAGGATCCGCTCACCAACCGGGAGCGGGAGGTGGCCCAGCTGCTGGCGCGGGGTCTGGAGGTGAAGGCCATCGCCGAGCAGCTCGGCCTCTCCCCCAAGACGGTGCACGTGCACCGCGCCAACCTGATGGACAAACTCAAGGTCAGCAACAATGTAGAGCTGGCCCACCGCATGCTGGACAGCTGGTGATCCCCCGTCTTGCCAGCTATGTCGCCATCTCGCTGGCGGCCTGCTTCATCTTTGCCGCTGGCTGGTTCTGCCTGTGGAGCATCGGCCTGCACCTGGCAGGCTCGCCCATGCTGGCGGCCCTGCTGTTCCCCTTCGGCCTGCGTCTGGGACTGCTGCTGCAAAGCCCGATCCCCTACTGGCCACCGCTGCTGCTGTGCGAATCCCTGCTGCTCTACTGGCTCAACCAGGAGGTGGGGCTGCCGCTGTGGCCGCTCATTCAGGCAGGCAGCCTGCTCACCCTGCTGCCGCTGCTGATCGCCCGCCGCCAGCCGGTGCGCAACGACTGGCAGCAGCTGCTGGTGCTGCTGGCCACCGTCACGGTGGCGGCGGGGCTGCAATCCCTGCTCTGGCATCTGGCTGGCGAGGATGGCCTCACCGCGCTGCTGCTCACCCTCACCGGCGGGCTGACGCTGACCTCCACCTGCATGCTGATCTGGCACTACCTCACCCGCGCCACCTGGGTGCCGCTCGGGCCGACCCTGGTGGATCAACCGGTGGACTGGCGTTTTCGCCATCTGGTCTGGTATCTGCTGCTGTTCGTGCTGAGCCTCTGGCTGCAGCTCGGCCTGCCCGACTCGCTGGTGCGCTTCACCCCGTTTTGTCTGGCCATCCCCATCATGGCCATGGCCTGGCGCTACGGCTGGCAGGGGGCCCTGCTCGCCACCCTGATGAACACGGTGGCACTGATGGCCGGCCAGGCCTGGCACGATCATCCGCTCGATCTGCTGCTCTCCCTGCTGGCCCAGAGCCTCACCGGCCTGCTGCTCGGCGCCGGCATCCAGCGCCAGCGCGAGCTTAACCAGGCGCTGACCCGCCAACTCGCTCACAATCGCCAACTCACCGAGCGGTTGCTGGAGACCGAAGAGAGCATCCGCAAGGAGGTGGCGCGCGAGCTGCACGACGACATCGGCCAGACCATCACCGCCATCCGCACCCAGGCCGGCATCGTGCGCCGCCTCGCCCCGGACAATGCCGGGGTCGGCCAGAGCAGCGCCCTCATCGAGACGCTGTCGCTGGGCATCTACGACGCGGTGCGCGGCCTGCTCGGCCGGCTGCGCCCCCGCCAGCTCGACGACATGAGCCTGGAGCAGGCAGTACGCGGCCTGCTGCGGGAGCTGGAGCTGGAGCGCCGCGGCATCGTCACCCGGCTTGAATGGCAGCTGGCGGATGCCGGCCTCTCCGATGCCCAGCGGGTCACCCTGTTTCGGGTCTGTCAGGAGGGGCTCAACAACGTGGTGAAACACGCCAATGCCAGCTCGGTCACCATCCGGGCCCACCGCCAGGGTGAGCGACTGACTCTGCTGCTGGAAGACGACGGCTGCGGCCTGCCCGAACACCGCACGCCCCAAGGCTATGGCCTGCTCGGCATTCGCGAGCGGGTGCAGGCGCTGGGAGGCGCATTGCAGCTTTCTTGTGTGCACGGTACCCAGCTGACCGTGACCCTGCCCGGCCGCAAACGAGAGGAGAGTCATGAGTAACACCCAGTCGCAGGGGAGAACCGCCTGATGCTCAGCTTCATGAGAAGCGCACCGCCCCAGCCCCTCATCCGCGATCAGGCCGAGATCGACGCCTGTTATCGCCACTGGCGCCTGCACATCTTGCTGACCATGTATCTGGGCTACGCGGTGTTCTACTTCACCCGCAAGAGCTTCAACTTCGCCATGCCGGACATGCTGGCCAGCGGCATGCTGAACAAGGCCGACATCGGCATGCTGTGGACCCTGTTCTACATCACCTACGGCTGCTCCAAGTTCTTCTCCGGCATCATCAGCGACCGCGCCAACCCGCGCTACTTCATGGGCCTCGGTCTGATGGCGACCGGGGTCATCAACATACTGTTCGGGCTCTCGTCGTCGCTGTGGCTGTTCGCCGCCCTCTGGGTGGCCAACGCCTTCTTCCAGGGCTGGGGCTGGCCCCCCTGCTCCAAGCTGCTCACCAGCTGGTACTCGCGCAGCGAGCGCGGCTTCTGGTGGTCGGCCTGGAACACGGCCCACAACGTGGGCGGCGCGCTCATTCCCCTCATCGTCAGCACCCTCGCCCTGCAGCACGGCTGGCGTTACGGCATGATAGGGCCCGGCCTTATCGCCATCCTTGCGGGGTTGTTCCTCTGCTGGCGACTGCGCGATACCCCGGCCGCCATGGGACTGCCCACGGTGGGCGAGTGGCGCAACGATGCCATGGAGCTGGCCCAGCAGACTCAGGATGCCGGCCTCTCCCATCGCCAGATCCTGCGCAAATACGTGCTCGGCAACCCCTATATCTGGCTGCTGGCCTGCTGCTACGTGCTGGTCTACGTGGTACGCACCGCCATCAACGACTGGGGCAATCTCTACATGACCGAGCAGCGCGGCTTCAACCTGATGAGCGCCAACTCGGCCATCTCCATGTTCGAGGTGGGGGGTTTTATCGGTGCCCTGGTGGCGGGCTGGGGATCGGACAAGCTGTTCAACGGCAACCGCGGGCCGATGAACCTCATCTTCGCGGTGGGCATATTGCTGGCGGTGGGATCGCTCTGGCTGATGCCCTTCTTCAGCTATGTGATGCAGGCGGCCTGTTTCTTCACCATCGGCTTCTTCGTGTTCGGCCCCCAGATGCTGATCGGCATGGCGGCGGCCGAGTGCTCCCACAAGAATTCGGCGGGGGCCGCCACCGGCTTCGTCGGTCTGTTTGCCTACATGGGGGCAGCGCTCTCTGGTTATCCGCTGGCGAGGGTGCTGGAGATCTGGCACTGGCAAGGCTTCTTCGTGGTGATCTCGGTGGCCGCCGGCGTCTCCGCCCTGCTGCTGCTGCCCTTCCTCAAGGCGCAGGCGCCACGTCCCCGCGACGCCGATTGACCGGCTAGGCTTACGCCAGCCGGCAGACCCGGTTTTTGCCCTCCCGCTTGGCCTGATAGAGGGCGCGATCCGCCTGGCTGAACAGGGTGTCGAAATGCCAGCTGTGCTGGCAGCGCACCAGCCCCATGCTGACGGTGATGCCGATCCCTTGCATGTCCTGCGCCGCCAGAGAGCGAATGATCTGCTCGCAGCGCTGCTGCTGCGCCGTTTCATCCTCCTGCGGCAGCAGCAACACAAACTCCTCGCCGCCAAAGCGACTGGCCACCAGCTCATGCTGAGCGCCAAGATAGGCCCCCACCGCTGCCAGCACCTTGTCCCCCATCTCATGACCATGGCGATCGTTGATCTGCTTGAAATCATCGAGATCCAGCACCGCCAGGGCGCCGAACTCGGTCATCCGGCGCCGGGCCATCAGCTCCATGAAACCGCGCCGGTTGAGCAGGCCGGTGAGCGGATCGTGGCTCGCCTGCTGGCGCAGGGCCAGCGCCCGGTACTGGGTACAGAGCAGCAGCACCCCGAAGGTGGAGAGGTAGCTGCCCATCAACATGGAGAGGAAGGGCAGCACGTTGACACCGCTCTGATCCATCAAAACTCTGGCGTCCCCCTGCAGCAGAAATGCCATGCGCAGCAGGTTGAAGCCATAGAGCAGGATGTTGACCACGGTGAACACCAGTACGGCGGGCAGATAGGCGGGATAGCCGTGCCGCCAGATGAGAAAGACGATCACCGCCCCCAGCACCATGTAGCTCAGGCAGGCCAGCAACACCCGGGGGGCCATCTGATCGTTGAAGGCAATGCTCCAGCTCAGGATCAGCACATAGATCAGCATGAACCAGCCGCTGGCAGACCAGCTGAGGGGCTGGCCGAAGAAACGCTGCAATGCCAGCGGCATCAGGGTGATGCAGACGGTGATCAGCAGATTGGCCAGCCAGATCCCCGCCAGACTCGGCATGAAGGCCTGCAGGGTAAAGAGGCTCTGGGCCGCCAGTGCGAACAGACTGGACCACCACCAGTATCCGAGTCCGGGGATCTCCCTGTGGGTCGACCAGATGATGGAGAGGGTGATGAAGCCGAGGCTGTAGCCACCCAGCGCCATGATCATCAGGGTGAATACATCCAGCTTGAGCAGTATTGAGGCGTCCATACCAGTGCCACTAAACGAAGGTAACTGAGTATATTGGAAGCGCAAAACAAGACCCAGCGGTGTCTGACTAAATCCTCAATTAAAAATCATTTAGTGGGAGGCAATCGCACTCGATAAATTCATTCGAATCTGTTTTTGGCGCTTGGCGGCCAGGTGAGCAACAATTGACACTGCTGATGGCGAGCTGGCCTGTAACAAAATGTGCTGAATACATTTTTGGCTTGAACCCGCCTCATTAGATAGATATGTTGTTTTCGTGTGATTTTATGAGTGTCGCCATGGGGAAAAAGCGCCACTAACCTATTGAGTCATCTGGCACAATCGGAATTTGGTACATTTTTCACTCAATGAGCGGCAAATAGAATCTCATATGGGGCTTTTGCCTCAATCAAGACAATAATCCTGTCTTGCCCTGTTGCCGGATGCAGCAGTCTCTTGTGCCACGGAGTCGCACGGGATCAGGTTCAAGGCCGAACACACTTTTGACAGAGACGTCACTTATGATCAAAAAACTCATTCTTTCTACCCTGCTGCTGTGCGGGCTGGCCAACGCGGCGCCCACCTCCACCCTGGATGCCGTGCTGGAGCGCGGCGTGCTGCGGGTCGGTTTCGACGCCGGCTATCAACCCTTCGAAATGACCAACAAGCAGGGCCAGTACATCGGCTTTGACGTGGATCTGGCCAAGATGGTCGCCAAGGAGATGGGCGTGAAGGTCGAGTTCGTCAACACTGCCTGGGATGGCATCATTCCGGCCCTCTTGACCGACAAGTTCGACGTCATCATGGGCGGCATGACCGTCACCCCTCAGCGCAACCTGCGCGTCAACTTTGCCGACCCCTACATCGTGGTCGGGCAGACCATCGTCCTGCGCAAGGACAAGGCTGGCGAGATCAAATCCTTCACCGACCTCAACGATCCCAAGTACAAGATCGCGGTCAAGCTCGGCACCACCGGCGAGCAGGCAGTCAAGCGTCTGATCCCGAAAGCCACCCTGCTGCAGTTTGAAACCCAGGATGACGCCAAGCTGGAAGTGATCAACGGCAAGGTCGATGCCTTCGTCTACGACCTGCCCTACAACGCCATCTTCGCCACCCAGAACAAGGGCGCCGTGGTGCACCTCGACAAGCCGTTCACCTTCGAACCGCTGGCCTGGGCCATCCGCAAGGGCGACCAGGACACCCTCAACTGGTTCAACAACTACCTGCGCCAAATCAAGGGCGACGGCAGCTACGACCGCCTCTACCAGAAGTGGTTCGAGTCCACCGCCTGGCTGAACCAGCTCAAGTAACCTCGCAAGGGGCGGCCCGCCGCCCCTTCACGCAGATCCCCACACAATAACTACAACGAGGTTGCGACAGTGCACAACCCAACAAGACAGATGGAAAAACAACCCAATCAACTGCTCTGGCACGGGGTCTTCCTGCTGATCGTGCTGGCCGCCATCTTTGGCATCTACAAGGCCGTGCAATCGGTGGATTACACCTGGCGCTGGGAGCGGATCCCCCAGTACATCGCCTATCAGGCAGAACAGAAAAATTACGCCGAATTTGACGGTACCGTGATCGCCGGCACCACCGAGGCCGACAAGGGCAAACTGTTTTTGCAAAACGATCTCGATCCCAACCAGCGCCAAGCCATCGCCATCAGCGGCGGCCAGGTAGCGGAAGGGGACACCGTCTTTCGCGGCGACACCCTCGACACCCAGCTGAGCTGGACTGCCGGCCCCATCGCCTGGGGCGTCTGGGTCACGGTCAAACTCTCGCTGGTGGCGGGCATCTTCGCCATCCTGCTCGGCACCCTGGCCGGGCTGGCCCGACTCTCCCCCAATCCCGCCCTGCGCAACCTGGCGGTTACCTACGTGGAGCTCATCCGCGGCACCCCGCTGCTGGTGCAGATCTTCATCGTCTACTTCTTCATCGGCACCGTGCTGAACCTCGACCGATTCACCGCCGGGGTAGCGGCACTGGCAGTCTTTACCGGCGCCTACGTGGCGGAAATCGTCCGTGCCGGCATCAGCTCCATTCACAAGGGGCAGATGGAAGCGGGCAGAAGCCTCGGCATGACCTCGGCCCAGACCATGCGCTACGTCATTTTGCCGCAGGCTTTCAAGCGGGTGCTGCCGCCGCTGGCAGGCCAGTTCATCAACCTTATCAAGGACTCCTCGCTGGTCTCTGTCATCTCCATCACCGATCTCACCAAGGCGGGGCGCGAGGTGGTGAGCTCCACCTTCAGCCCGTTCGAGGTGTGGTTCACCGTGGCCCTGCTCTATCTGGTGCTCACTGGTACCCTTTCCTTCCTAGTGCGTCGTCTGGAGGTGAAATATGCGCGCAGCAACTGATCCCATTATCAAAGCCAGTGGCGTGGAGAAGTTCTACGGCACCGAAGTGCACGCCCTCAAGAACGTCAGCACCCAGGTCGCCGAGGGGGAAGTGGTGGTGATCGTCGGCCCCAGCGGCTCCGGCAAGTCCACCTTCCTGCGCACCCTCAACCAGCTGGAGACCATCAACGACGGCAATATCGTGGTGGATGGCATCAGCCTGACCGAACCCGGTGACGTCAACAAATTGCGGGAAGAGGTGGGCATGGTGTTCCAGTCTTTCAACCTCTTCCCCCATCTGAACGTGCTGGACAACATCTGCCTCGCCCCGCAGAAGGTGCGCGGACTGTCGCGTCGCGATGCCGAAGACAGAGCCAAGGCCCTGCTGCTCAAAGTCGGTCTGTCGGCCAAGGCCGAGAGCTACCCCTCCCAGCTCTCCGGCGGCCAGCAGCAGCGGGTGGCCATTGCCCGGGCGCTCGCCATGCAGCCACGCATCATGCTGTTTGACGAGCCCACCAGCGCGCTCGACCCCGAGATGGTGGGCGAGGTGCTGGACGTGATGAAGGGACTGGCCCGCGAGGGGATGACCATGGTGGTGGTCACCCACGAGATGGGCTTTGCCCGTGAGGTGGCAGATCGGGTGCTCTTTATGGAGAGCGGCGAGCTGCTGGTAGACGAGAAGCCGACGGACTTTTTCGACAATCCCCCCTCCCCGCGCCTGCGCCAGTTCCTGAGCCAAGTGCTGTAATAGCGCCGGCGATAAAAAGCAGAAGAGGGAGCCCATGGCTCCCTCTTTTCGTTGATACCCTGCCGACAATATCTATTTTGTCGCTTTGCGTTTTGCTTCATCCAGCATGGCTTGCAGTGCCGGCATGTTGCGCTCGGCCAGAGATTGGCCCACCAGCGAGCTCTCCTGAAAGATGGCCGGCATGGTATCCAGGGATTTCTTCCCGACCGGGCTTTGATAAAAGGCGATCAGCGCCTTGAGCTCAGCCTCGGTGAAATGCTTGCGGTAGATAGCGGCCACTTCGGTACTCATGGCCCCCCAGGAGAGGTAACGGTTCACCCAGGCCTCCAGTACATCGCGGTGCTGGGCCAACTCCTGTGCATGTTCACCGGCGCCCCGGATGATCAGCGGGATCATCTGTGCCTGCATCTGGGCCTGCAGCTGCTCCGCCTGTTGCTCGCTGTTGAGCAGGTTGACCAGTTCCTGAGCGGGATCGGCCCACACACAGCCACTCCACACCAGGGCGATGACAACCCCTCTTTTCACCCACTGCATAACAACCTCGCTAATCATATAAAAACAACAGGTTATATTGATTTATCAAACAGACCAGTCGCCAGATGGTGGTGATGCGTGCAAGGTCTGTGATGGTCACCCAGATCGGTGCCGGCGACCCCCTGTGGTGCTGCCTTTCCCACCGCCGTCACCGGTGACCCACCAAAAACAGCAGAGGGACTCTCAGTCCCTCTGCTGTTGGCCGAAACCCTGTGTTTATCGGCTGAATCTGACTGGCTCCCTTATCAGTTCAGCGCGGGGACTTTCCCAGATAACGCTCCACTATGGTTCGGATCCCGTCCCGCTTCTTGAGCTCGTAGAGCCGCTTGTCGAACTGCTCGGCAAAGTCCTCCTTGAAGTCGAACTCCCCCTTGCGGCTGTAGCCGAGGAACCCCTGCTCCTTGCTGAGCACCGGCCCCTGCTTGAGCTGGGACATGTCGGCCACCGCCAGCTGGTTGCCCTTGATCATGTTGAGCAGCTCATAGAGCAGGGAGAGGCGGTCGTTGACGGTACAGTCCACCCGGCCGCGCACTATCTTGAGCAGGTTCTCCCGGTTGCTCTTCACCTCCTCCAACCCGATCTTCTGCTGCTGGACCGCCTGCCAGAAGGGGGCGCCGCCGATGGTGAAACCGGCATTCATGCCAAAGCGCAGCCCGTAGTAGTCAGCCGGGAACTGTGCCTGCGGGGTATTGACCGCCACCCCGGCGCCGCACATCACCACCAGCTCCTCATCAAGCAGGGGCTGGGAGTAGGGCCACATCCAGGGACGGCTGTCGGGCTGATAGTAGGGTGGAAAGATGGCGAAGGCACTGCCCTGTTCCACCATGCTGAGACCCCGCCGCCAGGGCATGGCCTTGAGCACCACCTCGTACTCATCCATGGAGGCCGTCACGCTGCGCACTATGTCGGCATAGATCCCCTTCACCTCCTCCCCCTCCTGCCAGGAGTAGGGCGGATAGTTGGCATCGGCCAGGATCTCGACCCGGGTCTTGGCCTGCGCCAGCAGGCAGACTCCCATCAACAAACAACACCACAGCCGCATCATCTGCCACTCCAGAGGTAGAAAACCTCATCAAGCATAGTCACTGCGCCATGGCTCAGAGAGCCATCACGCCCTTTCATGGCCATGCGTTTGCGGCCTCCCGTCATTAGTGTCAGATGGCGATGTCTATCGGGTGAAAATTGTTAATGAAAGATTAAATCCATCCTTTATGCTGGAGAGCAATTGCTCTGACTGGATACCCGACATGGATGTGCAACTGATCCTGCTCTACCTCTCGCCGCTCTTTCTGGCCTTCATCGGCTGGGAGATGCTCTATCTGCGCAAACATGGCGCCGCCTATCCCACCGCCGGCTACCAGTGGAAGGATCTCTTCGCCAACGCCACCCTGGCACTGATGCATCAAGGGGGGGACGCGCTGACGGCCATCGCCATCGCCTACCTCTACGACGCCCTCTGGGGCTGGCGGCTGCTGGATATCGATCTCAACTTCTGGAGCCTGCTGCTGCTCTTTTTGTTGCAGGATCTCTGCTACTGGCTGTTCCACTTCGCCAGCCACCACGTGCGCTGGTTGTGGGCCTCCCACGTGGTGCACCACAGCTCGGAGCGGCTCAACCTCTCCACCGCCTTTCGCCAGAGCCTGATGTATCCGGTCTCCGGCATGTGGCTGTTCTGGATCCCGATGATCCTCATCGGCTTCCCACCCGAGGCGGTGGTGGCCACCGTGCTCTTGAGCCTGGGTTTTCAGTTCTTCGTCCACACCCAGGTGGTGGGCAAGCTAGGCAGGCTGGAGTGGGTTTTCAACACCCCCTCCCACCACAGGGTGCACCACGCCAGCAACGCCAAATACATAGATCGCAACTTCGCCGGCGTGCTCATTATCTGGGACAGGCTGTTCGGCACCTTCGTGGAAGAGGACCCTGCCGAGCCGTGTCGCTTCGGCATCACCAAGCCCATCCACAGCTTCAACCCGCTCACCCTCACCTTCCACGAGTGGCGCGACATGCTGCAAGAGGCCCGCGGCCTGCCCTGGCGGCAAAAGCTCGCGGTGCTGTTTGGCAAACCCGCCGGCCCCGCCAGCCGCTAACCCCTTGCCGCCGCTAACACAAGTGCATGTCGCAGACAAAAAGAGAGCGCCCCTGGGCGCTCTCTTGCATTGGGTCATAACCCGGTCAGACGTGAGCAAAAGACCAGATGGCGGGGATCAAGCTCAGCAGCGTCACTCCGGCCAGCAGCCGCTCGCGCCCGCTGAGTCGCAGCTCCGCCCCCAGCTGGCGGC
Organism: Aeromonas sp. S5(2024); assembly: GCF_041403025.1. Lineage (NCBI taxonomy): Bacteria > Pseudomonadati > Pseudomonadota > Gammaproteobacteria > Aeromonadales > Aeromonadaceae > Aeromonas > Aeromonas sp. S5(2024). The sequence continues at coordinate 300,925 of NZ_JBGLRI010000003.1, forward strand.
GGCTGTAGAGAAACAGCAGCAGACCCGGCCCGTAGAGCAGCAAGGAGAGCAGCAGGTACTCCACGCCGGCGGCGTAGAGCAGCCAGAGGCCGTAACCACTCGACACCAGCGCTACCGCCCGCATCAGGCCATTGCCCTCCCCACGCAAGGAGAGCTTGAGCAGGAACAGACCGATCAACAGGTAGGGCACCAGGATCATCGAGGTAGAAATGAGCAGCAGGTTGGTGTAACCCTTGCCTAGCAGCCACACCAGCAGCAGGCAGCCCTGCACCGTCAGACTGGTGAGCCACAGCGATGCGATCGGGGTGCCGTTGCGGTTCTGGCGCTGGAAGATGGCCGGGAAGGCGCCGTGGCGCGCCGCGCTGAACGGCACCTCGGCCGAGAATAGGGTCCAGCTCACGTAGGAGGCCAGTACCGAGACGATAAGGCCGACACTGATCAGCAGCTTGCCCCAGGAGCCGGTCATCTGGGCCATCAACCCCGCCATGGAGGGGTTGGGCAGGGCCGCGAGCTCGGGGCGACTCAGGATCCCGAGCGCCAGCACCGAGATGAGCACATAGAGCAGCAGCGCCAGCACCACCCCGAGCACGGTGGCCGTGCCCACGTCCCGCTTGTGTCTGGCCCGGGCCGACAGCACCGCCGCCCCCTCGATGCCGGTGAAGACCCAGAGGGTGATGAGCATGGTGTTGCGCACCTGCTCGGAGACCGGTGTCGCCAGGGTACTGCCCTGCTGATCCGCCACAAAGGTGACCGGGTCGAACCAGTAGCAGGCGAACAGGATGAACAGCAGCAGCGGCAGGCTCTTGGCCAGGGTCGCCACCAGGTTGAACAGGGCCGCCTGTTGCACGCCGCGGGCCACCAGCAGGTGCACCGCCCAGAGAATGCAGGACTCGCCGATGAAGGCTGCTAGGGTGTTGCCCTCGCCAAACCAGACCCGCTCCGGGGTGTCGACGAAGCTGCCCAGCGCCGCGAAGGCAATCACCAGATAGCCCACCACGCCGATGGTGGCGCAGAGCCAATAGCCCCAGGCGGAGAAGAAACCCACCAGATCGCCGAAACCGGCGCGGGCATAGCTGTAGATGCCGCCATCGAGATCCGGCCTTAATCGCGACAGATACAGAAAACTCATGGCCAGCGCCAGGATGCCCACCCCGGTCACCCCCCAGCCGATCAGCACGGCGCGGGCGCCAGCCACCTCGGCCATGTTCTGCGGCAGACTGAAGATCCCCGCCCCCACCATGGAGCTGAACACCAGGGCCGTGAGGGACCAGAGCCCGATCTTGCTCTCTTTCATGGGCTCTCCTTAGCGCAGCCGGCTGGCCAGGGCCTGGATATGCTCCGGCCCGATGCCGCAGCAACCGCCGATAAGGTTTGCCCCGGCAGCGCGCCAGCGCTCGGCCCAGCCAAGGTAATCCAGCGGTCCCAGATCGGTGCGGATCTCGTCCAGCCCGTCGTTGGCGGTCGCCTCCTTGGGCTGGGGCGGGAAGGCGTTGGCATAGGCGCCGAGCCGGATGTCGCTGCGACCCTGCTCTTGCAAAGCGGCACCGGCCACCCTGAGCGCCTCTTCGATCACCTCGGGCTGACAGCAGTTGAACAGGATGGCGTCCACCCCGGCCGATGCCAGTGCGGTAACCGCATCGGCCACTCGCTCGCCGGAGCGCAGGGTCGGCTCACTGCCCGGCGCCTCGTCTTCCAGGGTGAAGGAGACCCAGAACGGCTTGCCATCCTCGGGCAGCAGGGCCCGGATGGCCAGCGGCTCGGCAATCAGGCTCATGGTCTCCGCCAGCCAGAGATCCACGTGAGGGGAGAGCGCCCGGATAAGCGGGGTCGCCAGATCGCTCGCCCTGCCTGCGTCGAACAAGTCGGCGCGGTAGGAACCAAACAGCGGCGGCAAGGAGCCGGCCACCTGCACGCGACCAGGCTGCTCGTCGGCCACCTCGCGGGCCAGCTGGCCGGCCAGCGCAGCCAGCCCTTCCCCCTCTGCCACAAAGCGCGCGTCACCGATATGAAACGGCACCAGCGCATAGCTGTTGGTGGTGATGACCCGGGCCCCGCTCGCCACATAGGCCTGATGCACCTCGCGCACCGTCTCGGGGGCCTCCATCAGGGCCAGCGCCGACCACTCCGGCTGGCGAAACGGCGCACCCCGCCGTGCCAGCTCGCGTCCCATACCGCCATCCAGTACCCACAAATCCTTTGTATCCATCTCTGTCTCTCTGCGTGTCCCCGTCGTGACGGGTATTTATTGTGCTGAGCCAAAAAAGCCATCAAAACATCTAGACGGCTAGAATGCCTTTTCATCATGACCCAAAGTAGAACAAGAGGCAATCGGGTGCTACGAACAAATCTGAACAAGCTCAGGGAGATAACGGCAAAGGAAGGGAGGTATGGCTGTTGAAGGCTCAACACCAGGATGAGAAACGACAAGAGGCCACCCGAAGGTGGCCTCTTGTGGTAACAGATGATCTGGCGGCTCAACGCCCGGCCAGTGCCCGCTTGGTCTGTTTGACCCAGTCGGACACCCGACCTTGCTGGGGATACCCCTGCCAGATCTGCTCCCACTGGGCGGGGCTAAGCGGGCGGCCCAACCGGCGCTGCACCCCGGCATAGAGGTAGTCGTGAGCCGTGGTGCGAGCCTGAGCGGAGGTGAGAAACTTGGCCACCGGATCGGTCAGGCGCACGTCCCGCATGCCCAGCAGCGGGTAGTCGCTGTGCACCGCCGCCAGCATGGTCTCGCGCATGGCCGATTCGATGTAGCCACGGGCAAACAGGGCGGTCACAGACTCAAGAGATCCTTGATCCGGGCCGTGATACTCCTCGTCGAACACCGGACTCGGCTCCGCCACGGCGCTTTGCACCACCGCATCAGGGTCCTGCTGCGGCACGACCACGGCCGCCTTGGGGGCTGCCGGTTTGGCGACTGTGGTGGCCTTGCGCGGTGCGCTCTGGCTGCAGGCACCGAGTGCCAGGGCGAGCGCCACACAGGCCAGCGCACGGGAATGAGACTGCATCTTCATGATTGCTAACTAGCTCCTTTTACGATTCCTGAGCGGGTTTCTCGGCCGGCGTGGGCTCGACCCGGGTGACCAGCAGCTGGTCAATCTTGTAGCTGTCGATGTCCACCACTTCGAACTTGTAACCGGCGTATTTGACCGAGTCGGTTCGCTTGGGGATCTTGCGCAGCATGTACATGATGAAGCCGGCGATGGTTTCATAATTCTGGTTTTCCGGGAACTCCTCGATGTCGAAGGCGCGCATCACGTCGGAGATGGGGGTCACCCCGTCCACCAGCCAGGAGTTCTCGTCCCGCTGCACGATCTGCTCTTCCACCACGTGGGTGGCCCACTCGCCCATCACGGTGCTCATCAGGTCGTTCATGGTGACGATCCCCACCACCAGGGCGTACTCGTTCATCACCACGGCAAAGTCGCCCCTGTGGTTCTTGAAGTACTCCATCGCCTCGTAGAGGTTGAGGGTGTCGGGGATGATGATGACGTTCTGCACCAGCGAGCCGCTGTTGAGATCGATGCTCTGGCCGCTGATGACCCGGATCAGCAGCTCCTTGGAGTCGACGAAGCCCTTGATGCTGTCGAGGTTGTGGTCACACACCAGGAACTTGTTGTGGGGGTGCTCCGCAATCTTGGCCTTGATGCTCTCCTCGCCCTCTTGCAGGGTGAAGTAGATGAGGCTCTCGCGCGCGGTCATGGCGGAGGTGACGCCGAGGGACTGCAGCTCGAACACGTTCTCGATGAGCTGGTGCTCCTCGCGCTGGATGACGCCCGCTTCGGCGCCCGCATCCATCACCGCATAGATATCGTCGGAGGTGATCTCGTCGTTGCGCACCATGGAGATGCGCAGCAGGCGGAACAGGCCGTTGGCCATGCCGTTGAACAGCCACACCAGCGGCATCAGCAGGGTGACGCACAGCAGCATGGGGCGCACCACCACCACGGCGATCCGCTCCGGCATGGTCATGGCGAGGCGCTTGGGCATCAGATCGGCGATCAGGATGAACATGCCGGTGACGAACACGAAGGAGGCTGCCGAGCTGATCTCGCCCAGCCAGGGCCCCTGATAGAACTCGGAGATGAACTCCTTGATGGCCGGGTTCAGGGCAGACTCGCCCAGGATACCGCCCAGGATGGCGACGGTGTTGAGCCCGATCTGCACCACAGTAAAGAAGTTGCCCGGCTGGGCCTGCAGTGCCAGTACCTTTTCGGCATGGCGGTTGCCCTCATCGGCCATCACCTGCAACTTGATCTTGCGGGAGGCGGCGAGGGAGATCTCGGAGAGAGAGAAGAACACGCTGCCGGCGACCAGCAGCATCAGGAAAAATAAACTATCGGCAAAACTCATGATTAACCTATTGCAACAGCCGCCTTAGCACAAGACGGCAAACTGGGTCCGGGGGGCCGGACCGTGAGTCAATCCGGGACTCACACAGGGGGCATATTCTAGCAGAAAAGCGCCAAGCGGGTGGCGATATCTTGCACTGACTGAAAAGGCAACAAAAAAGGCGCTCAAAGCGCCTTTTTATGCATGTCAGACTCACCCTTTCCCCAGCAGGGTACCCAGATCGTCCGCCTTGGTGTGGCGCACGTCCTTGCCCTTGACGTAGTAGACGATGTACTCGCAGATGTGCTGGCAGCGATCCCCTACCCGCTCGATGGCCCGCGCCGCCCACAGCACGTTGAGTACCTGGGGTATGGTGCGCGGATCTTCCATCATGTAGGTCATCAGCTCGCGAATGATGGACTCATACTCCCGGTCCACCTTGTCATCTTCCTTGTAGACCGCCAGTGCCGCGTCCAGATCCATGCGGGCGAAGGCGTCTAGCACGTCGTGCAGCATCTTGATGGTGCGGCGACCCATGTTCTCCAGCGACACCAGCGGCGGCTGCGGCTTGTTGGCGTTGTCGGTCAGCATGCGGGCGATCTTGTCCGCCACATCGCCGATGCGCTCCAGATCCGTGATGGTCTTGATGATGGCCATCACCAGCCGCAGGTCGGAGGCGGTGGGCTGGCGCTTGGCGATGATGCGGGTGCACTCCTCGTCGATCGCCACTTCCATGGCGTTGACCTTGTGGTCGTTGGCGACGATCTTGCGCGCCGCGTCCAGATCCTGATCGTGGATCGCCGCGATGGCGTCGGTCAGCTGCTGCTCCACCAGCCCGCCCATCACCAGCACCTGGTTGCGCACGCTCTCGAGCTCGGCATTGAACTGACCGGAGATGTGTTTGTTGAGGTTCATATTGTCCATACAAATAATCCTTGATGCTCCGAGTATGCCTTAGTCGTTGAACTGACCGGTAATCTGTTTGTTGATGCCCATCTTGCTCATATCCATCGCCAGCACTTAGCCGTAACGACCGGTGATGTAGTCTTCGGTCTTCTTCTTGGCCGGGGTGGTGAAGATGGTGTTGGTGTCCGAGTACTCGATGAGCTCGCCCATGTACATGAAGGCAGTCTGATCAGAGACCCGCGCCGCCTGCTGCATGTTGTGGGTCACGATCACCACGGTGAACTGGCTCTTGAGCTCGTTGATCAGCTCCTCGATGGTGAGGGTGGAGATGGGGTCGAGCGCCGAGGTCGGTTCATCGAGCAGCAGCACTTCCGGCTCGATGGCGATGGCACGGGCAATCACCAGTCGCTGCTGCTGGCCGCCGGAGAGGCCGAAGGCGTTGTCGTGCAGGCGATCCTTCACCTCGTCCCACAGGGCCGCGCCGCGCAGTGAGCGCTCGGCCGCCTCGTCCAGGGTACGGCGATCATTGATGCCCTGCAGGCGCAGGCCATAGACCACGTTCTCGTAGATGGACTTGGGGAAGGGGTTGGGGCGCTGGAACACCATGCCCACCTGACGGCGCAGGGCGGAGACATCCACGCTCTTGTCGTAGATGTTGTGTCCGTGCAGCTGGATTTCGCCCTCGATGCGGCAGATCTCCACCAGGTCGTTCATCCGGTTGATGCAGCGCAGCAGAGTGGACTTGCCGCAGCCGGAGGGGCCGATAAAGGCGGTGACCTGGCCCTTGGGGATCTTCATGTTGACGTTGAACAGCGCCTGCTTGTTGCCGTAGTACAGGTTGAGATCCTTCACTTCCAGCGCGGTCTGCTCCGGGCTCAGGTTGAGCAGGTCGGTCGCGGTGTGCTGGCTGGATGCGGTCGTTACGTTGATCATCTGTTACCTCAAAATCTGTCGGTGGCGGCGGGCACTCTCATTGCCCGCGGCCGGAACGCTTGGCTGGCAGGGAACCCCGTTCCCTGCCCGTCTCTGTGGTGCTGGTCTATCAATGTTCCAGCGACCGGAATTTCTCACGCAAGTGGTTGCGGATCCCGATGGCCGTCAGGTTGAGGCCGACGATCACCGTCACCAGCAGGAAGGAGGTGGCGTAGACCAGCGGGCGCGCCGCCTCGACGTTGGGGCTCTGGAAGCCGACGTCATAGATGTGGAAGCCCAGGTGCATGAACTTGCGCTCTACGTGCAAGTACGGGAAGTTTCCGTCCATCGGCAGGGTCGGCGCCAGTTTCACCACCCCCACCAGCATCAGCGGCGCCACTTCACCGGCCGCGCGGGCGATGGCCAAGATGAGGCCGGTCATGATGGCCGGGCTCGCCATCGGCAGCACGATGCGCCACAGGGTCTCGGCCTGGGTGGCTCCCAGTGCCAGCGAGCCCTGGCGGATGGTGCTCGGGATCCGGGCCAGCCCCTCTTCGGTGGAGACGATCACCACCGGCAGGGTCAGGATGGCCAGGGTCAGCGCCGACCAGATGACGCCGGGGGAGCCAAAGGTCGGGCTCGGCAGCGCTTCCGGATAGAACAGCTGGTCCAGCGAACCACCGAGGGTGTAGACGAAGAAGCCCAGACCGAACACGCCGTACACGATAGAGGGCACACCCGCCAGGTTGATCACCGCGATGCGGATGATCTTGGTCAGGCTGTTCTTGCCTGCGTATTCATGCAGGTAGACCGCCGCCACCACGCCGAGCGGGGTCACGATGATCGCCATCAGGAACACCATGAATACGGTGCCGAAGATGGCCGGGAACACCCCGCCCTCGGTGTTGGCCTCGCGCGGATCGTCGGAGACGAACTTGCCGATCTGGTGGAACCAGTAGCCCACCTTGGCCAGCAGACTCATGTCGTTGGGCCACACCACGTCCAGCACCTTGGACATCGGCATGGTCACCAGTTCGCCGCGCATGTCCTTGACCGTGATGCTGTCTCTGTCCGCCTGGGCACGCAGGGAGAACAGCTCTTTTTCCAGCACCTGATAACGGTCGTTAAGGGCCTGACGCTCGCTCGCCAGCTCGGCTTTAAGCTGATCGGTCAGCTTGTCGTCCAGCTCGGCCTTGCGCTCTTTGAGGCGCAGCCGCTCCAGTTGATAGTTGATGCTGCCGATGTCCCCTTTTTGCAGATCGTCGGCCTGCTCGGAGAGACCGTTGGCCCGCGCCAGCACGCGCTGCAGGGCAGGATGCAGGTTCTCGGTCAGCGCCTTGCCATCCTCTTTCACCCCGACGATGTAGCCGTAGAAGTTGCCGTTGGTGGCACGCTCCACCATGGCCAGCTCGGTCGGTAGGCTCTGGGACTTGATGTCGGTCTCCAGTACCCAGCGAAAATCCAGGTCGACGAACTCGCGGTTGCCGGTCTTGACCAGATAGCGGGTCAGCAGCTCGCGCTCTTCCCCTGCCAGCGGCAGGCCGGCAGCCCGCAGCCGCTCTACCGGCACCAGCTCGCGGTCGTTGATTTCGCCGATCAGCACGCTCTTGTTGCCCTGGGCGTCTTCCAGTTGCCACTCATAGATGGGATGGGGCCAGAAGTAGACCAGCCCACGCCAGCCGATCAGCAGCAGCAGACCCAGTACCGCTACCAGACTCAGGCTGACGGCGCCGCCGGTCATCCAGATCCAGGGGGCCCCCGATTTAAACCACTTACCCATTGTCGATTCCTCGGTCCTTTCAGAGCAGCCCATCACAGAGAGCTGTATTTTTCACGCAACCGCTGACGGATGAACTCGGCCAGGGTATTGAACAAGAAGGTGAACACGAACAGCACGAAGGCAGCGAGGAACAGCACCCGATAGTGCGAGCTGCCCACTTCCGATTCCGGCATCTCCACCGCGATGTTGGCGGCCAGGGTGCGCAGCCCCTGGAACATGGAGAAGTCCATGATGGGCGTGTTGCCGGTGGCCATCAGCACTATCATGGTCTCGCCCACGGCGCGGCCAAGGCCCATCATCACCGCCGAGAAGATGCCCGGGCTCGCGGTGAGGATCACCACCCGGCTCAGGGTCTGCCAGGGGGTCGCCCCCAACGCCAGCGAGCCCTGGGTGAGGTGCTTGGGCACCGAGAAGACCGCGTCTTCGGCGATGGAGAAGATGGTCGGAATGACCGCGAAGCCCATGGCGATGCCCACCACCAGCGAGTTGCGCTGGTCGAACTTGATGCCCATCTCGTGGGTCAGCCAGATGCGCGAATCACCGTGCATGAAGGCGTTCTCGATGAGCGGGCTCACCGCGAAGGCGCCCCAGCCAATCAGCAGCAGCACCGGGATCAACAAGATGGCGTGCCACCCTTCCGGCAGCCAGGATTTGCCGCGCTCCGGCAGGTAGTTCCAGATCAAGGCGGTCAGCAGCATCCCCATCGGCAGCAGGATCAGCAGCAACACCACGCCGGGCAGCGCCCCCTCGATGATGGGTGCCAGCCACAGACCGGCCAGGAAGCCGAGGATAACGGTCGGCAGGGCCGCCATGATCTCCACCGTCGGCTTGACGTATTTGCGCAGCCCCGCCGACATGAAGTAGGCGGTGTAGATGGCGCCGGCGACGCCGAGCGGCACCGCAAACACCATGGCATAGAAGGAGGCCTTGAGGGTACCAAACACCAGCGGCACCAGGCTCAGCTTGGCTTCAAAGTCGTTGCTGGCGGAGGTGGACTGCCACACGTACTGGGGCTCGGGATAGCCTTCGTACCACACCTGTTGCCAGAGAGCCGACCAGGTCACCTCGGGGTGCTCGTTCTCCACCGCGAACAGCTTGAAGGCATCACCCTGCTGCATCAGCAGCACGTTGTGACGGGGGGAGATGGCCAGGGCCGACAGGGCGCCGCCCTCCACCTTCTCGCTCAGCAGCTTGGTCTCGCCGGTGGCGTGGAAGAAGCTGACGGTGCCCTCTTTGTCGGCACTGATGAAGCCCTTACGAAAGTGTTCCGGGGTCAGCTGCGCCACGGCACCATCGCCCTTGAAATCACGGATCTGGGTGAACTGGCGCTTGCCATCCCGGGCCACTTCGAACCACTGGGAGATGACGCCGTTGTCGTTGCCCACCAGCAGGGAGGAGGCGCCGGAGAGCAGCTCGACCCGGGTCACGTTGGCGTTGGGGGCATTGATCTCCATGACATCGCGCAGGGAGATGTCATTGAGGTTGTGAATGTCGTAGACGGAGAGGCGGTTGCCTTCGCGCACGAACAGAATGCGCAGGTTGGGGGTCAGCAGCATCTGATCCACATGACGCGGCAGCGACGGGATGCTGTAGTTCTGGGCGCTCCACTCGATGTCACCGGAGAGGAAGTTCTCCTCGCCGCTCATCACCGCCATCACGCCACGACCATCGGCGGTCACGGCGGCGGTGGCCATCTTGTCCTTGGTGGCTTCAAACACCATGAGCGTCAGCGCCTTGCCCTGGGGGTCCACCACTACCGGCTCTTCGCCGAAGGGGGACTGCAGGCTGGGCTCGATGACCCGCACGTCGTTGGGATAGGAGACCTTGAAATAGGGCTGCACCACCTGGGCCTTGCCATCGGCAAAACCATAGGCGATGAGCTTCTGGCCTGGCGCGGGAGGGGCGACGGCGGTGATGTCACCCTTCACCTGCGCCTGACCCAGCACCTGGCCCACCTTGACCTTGCCATCCCCCTGGACGGCGAAGAAGTTGACCTGGCCTTTGTCGCTGAAGCGATAGCCAATCTCGTTCTGTTCTTCCACCCCGAGCCAGGCGGTCTTGCCCGCCACGGGCAAGGTAAATGACGCGGTCGGCTCCATCGTGGCGCCATTGAAGATGGGTTTCACCACATAGAGCAGATAGAAGAAAATGAGCAACAGGGCAACCAGCACCAGAGCACCACCCGTGGTGACCCCGTACTTGGCCAACTTATCCTTGATACGGCGCTTTCTGCTGCCCACCATACCTAAGTTTATCGATTCCGATGACATGCAAAACCTCAATGTGAGCTAGGCTTGGCGGCATTATATGGCGGTTGCATGACAGTTTTGTTACATCAAGGCCCTCTGGGAAGAGGTTATTTTGAAGGGGCATTCAGACCAGGATCCGCTGGCGGACAGCATTGCCAACCATCTGTTTTACAAGAAGATAAAGGAAAATATAAAACGCGAAGGGGGCCTCGCCGACTTCGCCGCTCTCAGTCGGCGAGGCCGCCGCTTTGTTGCAGTGCCAATCTGGCGGCCTTTTTCTCGGCGCGCCGCCGCCGAAAGAAATCCGACAACTGGGCCGAGCACGCATCGGCCAGCACACCGCCAGTCAGTTCGACCCCGTGGTTGTGGCGCGGGTCCTGCAATATCTCGAACACCGAGCCCGCCGCACCGGTCTTGAGATCACGGGCACCGTAGACCACCCGCTTGACCCGGCTGTGGATGAGGGCACCGGCGCACATGCAGCAGGGCTCCAGAGTGACATAGAGGGTGGTATCGAGCAGACGGTAGTTTTGCAGCCGAACGCCGGCGGCCCGGATCGCCATCACTTCGGCATGGGCACAGGCATCGTGCTCGCTGATGGAGCGGTTCCAGCCCTCCCCCACGATCTCGTCACCCAGCACCAGCACAGCCCCGACCGGAATCTCGCCGCTCCCCTCCGCCCTTTCGGCCAACGCCATGGCATGGCGCATCCAGCGTTCATCCTGCTCGCACTGGCTCACTGATTCTGTGATGTCTGATGATTTCACACCCTGGCTCCTCTCTGTGACGGGTTGCCGGCCACTCACTTGCAGCTTGATTGCCTGCCGACCATTGGCCGCAACCGGGTAGCGCCGCCAAGCAGCATGATGGCGGGCTCCCCAGCAATACGGGGCGGCGATTATGCCAAATCTGCGCCACAGCCCCAAGTCGCATCTTGCCTGCACAATAAAGAAGCAGTCAGCATCTCTCTGATAAAAAAGGAGTTGCACCCATTTGCTCAGATCATTAGACTTCCCTCCGTCAGCTCGAACTGACCTCGTCGGTGTGTAGCGCAGCCAGGTAGCGCATCTGCATGGGGTGTAGAGGGTCGGAGGTTCGAATCCTCTCACACCGACCAATTTCCCCGAAAATAGCCCAGTCTCGCGACTGGGCTATTTTTTTGCCTGCTTTATATTTACGCCGCCACTGTCGTAGCGCATCAGTCGACCCGCTGAATACTCTTCCTGGGTGAACCTGTCGCAGAGTCACCACACAGTTATGGTACAAATTTCATTCAGAACCGCTTGAAACCTTTCAAGAGTCCCGCTAGGATACGCAACTTTTCCGCCGGCAGTTCAAACAGGGAGGTGGGAGCGTGGGTGATGGAGTCACCGACCGGCTTGCAATCAATGAGGCAAGCACCCATGACCAAAGCAGTTGACACACAACCCGAGTACGCCCCCCTGCCCCAACCGGCTACCGAGTCCGCAACCAATCAATATACCACCGAACACGGCCCGGTCGTGCGACTCGATGTCGTCGATCTGGCGGCCCCGGACGATGATTACTGAGCCGACGGCGCAGATATGTCGCTCTTGAACTACCGGGAGAAAATGGCAGTGGCACTGGAAATGGCGCCCCGTTTTACCTCCTTTGAGGGCCAGGATGGCCCGCTGACACAAATAACAATAAAATGCTAAATAACTAAACGACAGTAGTCATATCCACTGCCACATCCCCTCCCCGCCCCCAGGCACCTCATCCACCCAAGTGATACAAACCTACGTTATTGCGCCTCACTTTCTCCTCTTCTGCCGACCAGATCCCATTCGACCCCTTTTAGCCTATTTTGTTTTAAACAAACGTTCTCTCCTTAATGTCAGCACGAGTTATATGTCTGCTGGGTTTACGCCTTTCATTTCATACGTGTGTTTTTTAGAAGCTTGGAGTTAGGTCGGGATTTGTTTTTGCATTTGTAATTTTATTACGTAATAACTTACATCCCTGCATCCCTATCCCCCCTCACCATCTGCCACCGGTAGGGGATGAAAAACAAGAGCATAACCATCTGCATAGAGTTTTTACGCTAATCACATAAATTCTTTATAAACATCAACTTAACATCATGACCAAAACGTGCGTTTTAAAAAACCTGTTGACGAATAGAGCAATATTTCGCACCTTATGAATCGTGTTACCCCGTTGTTACGGGAAGTTTGAAAAAACAGGGATCGACTTTAGTCGTAGTTAATTAGTTCAAAATGTAATTCTCAAAGGAGTGAACCCTATGTCGGCACCGGCCCAGACCCACTGCAGCGCTCGTCTGCGCATCCAGGGCGAGACGCATCCCGATTACGCGCAAATTCTGACGCCGGATGCGGTGGCCCTGGTATCCGAACTGGTGGAACGCTTTGCTCCCCAACGGGACGAATTGTTGAAACAACGTGTGGCGCGCCAGGCCCGCATCGACGGCGGCGAGCTGCCCGATTTTCTGCCTGAAACCGCCCACATCCGCGCCGGAGACTGGACGGTGCGTGGCATTCCCGCCGACCTGCAAGATCGCCGCGTGGAGATCACCGGCCCGGTCGAGCGCAAGATGGTGATCAACGCCCTCAACGCCAACGTCAAGGTATTCATGGCGGACTTCGAGGATTCGCTGGCACCGGCCTGGAACAAGGTGATCGAGGGTCAGATCAACCTGCGCGATGCGGTCAATGGCACCGTCTCCTACACCAGCCCGGAAGGGAAGGCCTACACCCTGAACGCCGATCCGGCCGTGCTTATCTGCCGGGTGCGCGGTCTGCATCTGCCGGAAAAACATGTCACCTTCGATGGAGCCCCCATTCCCGGCGGCCTGTTCGACTTCGCTCTCTACTTCCTGCACAACTATCAGGCGCTGCTGGCCAAGGGCTCCGGCCCCTACTTCTACGTACCCAAGCTGCAGAGCCATCTGGAAGGGCGCTGGTGGAGCGAAGTGTTCGCCTGGACCGAGGACAAATTCGGCCTGCCCCGCGGCACCATCAAGGCCACTGTGCTGATCGAAACCCTGCCAGCGGTGTTCGAGATGGACGAGCTGCTCTATCAGATGAAGGATCACATCGTCGCCCTCAACTGCGGCCGCTGGGATTACATCTTCAGCTACATCAAGACTTTGAAGAACCACCCTGATCGCGTCCTGCCGGACCGTCAGGTGGTGACCATGGACAAACCGTTCCTGTCCGCCTATTCACGGCTGCTGATCAAGACCTGCCACAAGCGCGGCGCGCTGGCGATGGGTGGCATGGCGGCCTTTATCCCGGCTAAAGATCCTGCCGTAAATGAACAGGTATTTGCCAAGGTGAAGGTGGATAAAGAGCGTGAAGCCAACAACGGCCACGACGGTACCTGGGTGGCCCACCCCGGCCTTGCCGATACCGCCATGGCGGTGTTCAACGCCGCCATCCCGGCTGGCGCCAGCAACCAGATAGGCGTGCTGCGCGAACAGGATACCCCCATCACGGCCGCCGAGCTGCTGGCCCCCTGCGAGGGTGAGCGCACCGAGGCCGGCATGCGCACCAACATCCGGGTGGCGCTGCAATATCTGGAAGCCTGGATCAACGGCAACGGCTGCGTGCCCATCTACGGTCTGATGGAAGATGCCGCCACCGCCGAAATCTCCCGCACCTCCATCTGGCAGTGGATCCGCCACGGCAAGAGCCTGTCGAACGGCAAGGTGGTGACCAAAGATCTGTTCCGCCAGATGCTGGCCGAGGAGCAGGAGGTGGTCAAAGCCGAAGTGGGGACCCAGCGCTGGCAGGCAGGCCGCTTCGCCGAGGCGAGCGAGCTGATGGAACAGATCACCTGCGCCGATACTCTGATCGATTTTCTGACGCTGCCCGGTTACGAGCGGCTCTGAACTACGGGCCTCCCCAGCGGGGCTCGCCAATAACAAGTCAATGGAAACGTGAAATCAATGAAAGAGGGAACTGATATGGCACTGACCCGTGAGCAACAGATCCAGGCTATCGAGAAAGACTGGGCGGAAAACCCCCGCTGGAAAGGGATCAAGCGCGGCTACAGCGCCGAAGACGTGGTAAACCTGCGTGGCAGCCTGCAACCGGTGCACACCCTGGCCCAACGCGGTGCCGACAAGCTGTGGGAACTGATCCACGGCGGCGCCAAGAAAGGCTATGTAAACTGCCTCGGCGCGCTGACCGGCGGTCAGGCGGTGCAACAGGCCAAGGCGGGCATCGAGGCAATTTACCTCTCCGGCTGGCAGGTGGCGGCGGACAACAACCTCTCCTCCACCATGTACCCGGATCAGTCCCTCTACCCGGCCAACTCGGTGCCGTCGGTGGTGGAGCGCATCAACAACTCCTTCGCCCGTGCCGACCAGATCCAATGGGCCAACAAGGTGGGCCCGCAGGACAAGGGCTTCATCGACTACTTCCTGCCTATCGTGGCAGATGCCGAAGCCGGTTTCGGCGGCGTGTTGAATGCCTTCGAATTGATGAAGGGGATGATTGAAGCGGGCGCCGCCGGCGTGCACTTCGAAGATCAGCTCGCTTCCGTCAAGAAGTGCGGCCATATGGGCGGCAAGGTGCTGGTACCGAGCCAGGAAGCGGTGCAGAAGCTCATCGCAGCCCGTCTGGCAGCCGACGTCTGCGGCACCACCACCCTGGTGATCGCCCGTACCGATGCCAACGCCGCCGATCTGCTGACCACGGACGCCGATCCGTACGATGCCGGCTTCCTGACCGGTGAGCGCACCTCAGAAGGCTTCTACAAGGTGCAGGCCGGTATCGAACAGGCCATCTCCCGCGGTCTGGCCTATGCCCCTTACGCCGACATGGTGTGGTGCGAAACCGCCAAGCCGGATCTGGACGAGGCGCGCAAGTTTGCCGAGGCCATCAAGGCCCAGTACCCGGACAAGATCCTGGCCTACAACTGCTCGCCGAGCTTCAACTGGAAGAAGAACCTGGACGATGCCACCATCGCCCGCTTCCAGCAGGAGCTGTCCGACATGGGCTACAAGTACCAGTTCATCACCCTGGCGGGTATCCACAACATGTGGTTCCACATGTACGAGCTGGCCTACCAGTACGCCCGTGGCGAAGGGATGAAGCACTATGTCGAGATGGTGCAGCAGCCTGAATTCGCCGCTGCCGAGCGGGGTTACACCTTCGTGGCACACCAGCAGGAAGTGGGTACCGGTTACTTTGACAAGGTGACCACCGTCATTCAGGGTGGCCAATCCTCGGTGACCGCGCTGACCGGTTCCACCGAAGAAGATCAGTTCCACTGATAGGCAGAACTCTTTGAGAGAGTCCTTGAGATAACAAAACCCCGGCCACTGGCCGGGGTTTCTTTTTATTGATTGCCTCGGCGTCGCTCATGCTCAAGCACACCCGAAGGGCTCAGAGCTCGAGGATCTCTTTGACAAAGGGGATAGTCAGCTTGCGCTTGGCACGGAAGGAGGCGTTGTCGAGCTGATTGAGAGTGGTGAGCAGGGTGCGCATGTCGCGCGAGAGACGGTTGAGCAGGAAGCGGCCCACATCGATGGGCAGTTTGAAGCCCCGCAGCTCGGCACGCAGCTGCAGGGCACTGAGCTTGCCTTCGTCGTCCAGCTCGTCGAGATGGAAACTCACTCCCCAGTCCAGCCGCGAGGCGAGATCCGGCAGTTGCAGCCCCAGTTTGCGCGGCGCACTGCAGCCGGTCACCACCAGGGTGCCCTCGCCCTTCTCCTGCCAGCGGTTGTAAAAATCGAACAGGGCCCGCTCCCACAGCGCATTGCCGGCGATCGCCTCCAGGCTGTCGAGGCAGACCAGCGGCAGGCTTTCGAGGGCGTCGAGCATGCTGGGATCCAGCTGTTCGAACTGATCGAGGGAGAGATAAGCGGCGGCGGCGTCGCGGGCATTGACCTCGGCGCAAGTGGCGTGCAGCAGATGGGAGCGGCCCGATCCCTTGGCCCCCCAGAAATAGAGGAAAGGTGAGCCCTGACCAATGGCCGCATTTTTGAGGGCGGTGATCAGATGAGCATTGTTGCCGGGATAAAAACTGACGAAGGTTTCATCATCCGGGAGTTGTACGGCTAAAGACAGTTGGGCCGGTTGCTTCACTCGTTGGGCTTTGACTGTGACATTTGCGGGCAAGTGTATCATCGCGAAGGCGGATAGAGAACCGCCCGGACGATGCCGGGCGGTATGGATCCTCATAAAGGATCCAGGCTGCGACCATTGCTAACGAAAGCGGCTACTCCTTGGCCGGCGCGAAAAACCGCACCTTGAGCTCACGCTGGTTGTGCGCGACCAGCCGGTCAGGATCCTCGCCAGGATCAGGGCTGCGACCATTGATAGCTCAGCCCCTCTGGGGTATCCGCCAGCTGGCGCAACCGGCTCTCCAGCTGCAGCCCGCGGATGAGCTCGGCCTTGTCCCCTTGCAGGCTCAGGTTGAAGGTCACCTTGTCCCCCTCCAGTTTGCCAATCTCCACCTTGGTGACGCTGGCCATCCCCTGCAACATCTTCTGCACCGTGATCATGCCGTCGATGCCGGACAACCCCTCCACCACCAGTGTCTGGCTGGAGGCGACACCGGAGATACGCGCCCCGTAGTTCTGCACCAGCCAACCTGCCAGGGCATCGGCGAACGTCTGCGCCACCTCGGCCTGGGTGCCAGAACCCTCGCCCTTGGTCAGTTCGCTCAGCTCACCACCCGCTTTGGGGCCGTAGAGTCCCCAGTCAATGCTCCACTTGTCACCTTCAGGGGTCAGCTTGCCCAGCACGACCATCTCGGCGCCATAGCGCTGGCTCGCCTTGAGGATGGGGTCGGCGAAGCGGCCCCAGACATCGGTGGCGTTGACCGCCATGTTGTCGTCCAAGTCCATCAGCGGAATGCTGACCGGCAGCCCCATGGCCTGGGCCTGGGTACGCAGGGCGGCAGCCCAGCCATCGCTGGACTGATCCGGCAGAATGCGCCGCTCCCCTTCATTGATCACCAGCCAGATGGCGACCTGAGGCCGGGCCGGGCCCAGCAGGGCGAACTTGCTCTCGGCCACCAGGGCATTGACCTTGGCCACATCGAAATCGGCCTTGAGAAACTTCACCGGCCCCACATCCTGATAACCGTAGTGCTGCACGAACGCGCCGGGGGCCGTCAGTGCCTTGACCACCGCCGGCTGGGTCAGGATGTCGCGCTTGCCGGTCACCTTGATCAGCACCTCGCCCAGGGCCTGGGACTGGGCCGCTGCCATGTCGCCGCTGGTGGGCGCCTTGCCCTGATAGAGATCGGTCACCTGGGCGGCCGACACCATGAATGACAAGCCGCAGCAGAGGGCGGTCACAACACGTTTGAGCATGAGAGGAGTCTCGAAATGGGAGATGGTGCTTATGGTAGCGGCAAGGCGCGCATGGCAGCAAGCCGGGGCGGGAGAAACAGCGGAGCCGGCAGGGTGCCGGCTCCGTTTGCGCGCCAGTCGGGCACGCGATGAGGCGATCGAGGCTTACTTGGTGCCGAAGATCTTGTCGCCGGCGTCGCCCAGACCCGGGACAATGTAGCCCTTCTCGTTCAGGCCCTGGTCGATGGAGGCACAGAACAGCTCCACGTCCGGGTGAGCGGCTTCCAGCGCCTTGATGCCTTCCGGCGCGGCAACCAGCACCAGCACCTTGATGGACTGGCAGCCCTTCTTCTTGAGCAGGTCGATGGTGGCGATCATGGAGCCGCCGGTGGCCAGCATGGGGTCGATGACCAGCGCCAGACGCTCTTCGATGTTGCTGACGATCTTCTCGAAGTAGGGAACCGGCTGCAGGGTCTCTTCGTCGCGGTAGATACCGACCACGCTGACGCGGGCGCTCGGCATGTGCTCCAGCACGCCATCCATCATGCCCAGACCGGCACGCAGGATGGGCACGACGGTGACCTTCTTGCCCTTGATCTGGTCAACTTCCACTGGCCCATTCCAGCCATCGATGGTAACCTTCTCGGTTTCGAAGTCAGAGGTCGCTTCGTAGGTCAACAAACTGCCCACTTCCTTGGCCAGTTCACGGAAACGCTTGGTGCTGATATCGCCTTCACGCATCAGACCGATCTTGTGCTTGACCAGGGGGTGTTTGACTTCAACGACTTTCATTATTATCTCCTCTAACTGCCGCAAAAAAATCGCGGAATCATACAACAAAAGCCGCCGCTTGTAGAGCATTTCCGCGCAAAAACGCGCAAACGATTTCCTTTCTGGTTTTTCACCGCCACTGTTAGAATACGCCCCGAATTTTACCCTCCACTTCTTTATATGACGGGGAATACGCGTGACTGACAAAACCTCACTGAGCTACAAGGATGCTGGCGTGGATATCGATGCCGGCAATGCACTGGTTGAACGTATCAAGGGCGTGTCAAAGCGCACTCGTCGTCCTGAAGTCCTTGGTGGTCTTGGCGGCTTTGGGGCCTTGTGTCAAATCCCTGCGGGCTACAAGGAGCCGGTGCTGGTCTCCGGCACCGACGGGGTGGGCACCAAGCTGCGCCTCGCCATCGACCTGAAGAAGCACGACACCGTCGGCATCGATCTGGTGGCCATGTGCGTCAATGACCTGATCGTGCAGGGCGCCGAGCCCCTCTTCTTCCTCGACTACTATGCCACCGGCAAACTGGACGTCGACACCGCCGCGGCCGTGGTCACCGGCATCGGTGCCGGCTGCGAGCAGTCCGGTTGCGCCCTGGTGGGCGGCGAAACCGCCGAGATGCCGGGCATGTATGAAGGGGAAGACTACGACATCGCCGGTTTCTGCGTCGGTGTGGTGGAGAAGAGCGAGATCATCGACGGCAGCAAGGTCGGCGAAGGGGATGCCCTGATCGCCCTGGCCGCCAGCGGCCCCCACTCCAACGGCTTCTCGCTGGTACGCAAGATCCTGGAAGTCTCCAAGGCCGACGTGCAGCAGCCGCTGGGTGATACCACCCTGACCAATGCCCTGCTGGAGCCGACCCGCATCTACGTGAAACCCGTGCTCAAGCTCATCAAGGAGTGCGAGATCCACGCCCTGTCCCACATCACCGGTGGCGGCTTCTGGGAGAACATCCCGCGCGTGCTGCCCGCCAACACCCAGGCGGTGATCGATGAGCAGAGCTGGCAGTGGCCGGCGGTGTTCAGCTGGCTGCAGCAGGCCGGCAACGTCACCCGCCACGAGATGTACCGCACCTTCAACTGCGGCGTCGGCATGATCATCGCCCTGCCGGCGGATCAGCTGGAAAAAGCGCTGACCCTGCTCAAGGCCGAAGGCGAGAACGCCTGGCATATCGGCCATATCGCCAAGGCGGCCGATGGTGAGGAGCAGGTCATCATTCAATGAATGACCGGATCAACAGCCAAATGACCTCCCCCATGAAGCGCATATTGGTGCTGATCTCCGGCAACGGCAGCAACCTGCAGACCATCCTCGACGGCTGTGCCGATGGCAAGATTGCCGGTGAGGTGGTCGGCGTCATCAGCAACAAGGCCGATGCCTATGGTCTGGTGCGTGCCAAAGAGGCGGGGGTGGCCACCGCCATCCTGGCCCAGCAGCAGTTTGCCCGCCGGGAAGAGTATGACGCGGCCCTGTTGGCGCTGATGGCAGACTATCAGCCCGATCTGGTGGTACTGGCCGGGTTTATGCGGATCCTGAGTGCTGACCTGGTGCGGCACTTTGCCGGGCGGATGATCAACATCCACCCCTCCTTGCTGCCCAAGTACCAGGGGTTGCACACCCACCAGCGCGCCATCGACGCCGGTGACGACGAGCATGGCGCCAGCGTCCACTTCGTCACCGAAGAGCTCGACGGCGGCCCGGTGATCCTGCAGGCCCGCGTCCCCATCTTCGAAGGGGATGATGCCGACGAGGTGGCGGCCCGGGTACAGGTGCAGGAGCACAGCATCTACCCGCTGGTGGTGCAGTGGTTCTGTGAAGGGCGCTTGCAGATGCGAGCAGGGTCTGCCTTGCTCGATGGCAAGCAGCTTGGCCCGGCAGGCTATGCCAGCGAGTAATCGCTAACAACAGCATGCAAAATAGAACAAGGGAGGCCCAGGCCTCCCTTGTTATTTCTATCTACCAGCGCACTTGCTGTCATCACGTCCGATTACGCCGCTATGCGGCTAATCGAACCTACACCGGATTGTCAATATCGATAAAGGTGACATCCAGCCCGTGTACCGTCGCCAGCCACTCCCCCAGCGCCTTGACGCCGTAACGCTCGGTGGCGTGGTGACCGGCGGCGTAGAAGTGCATCCCCATCTCGCGAGCGGTGTGGATGGTCTGCTCGGAGGCTTCACCGGAAATAAAGGCATCGATGCCCTGCTCCGCCGCCAGATTGATGTAGCTCTGGCCGCCGCCAGTGCACCAGGCCACCGAGCGGATAAGCTCGGGGCCGCTGTCGCCGCAATGGAGCGGCTCACGGTCGAGCCGCTCGGCAATCAGCTTGGCAAAATCGCTCCCGCTCATGGGCTCTTCCAGCTTGCCCACCATGGCGACGCTCTTGCTGTTCCAGGGCTCGAGGCCGCGGCGCACCTTGATGTCGAGCAGCTTGGCGAGCTGGGCGTTGTTGCCCACCTCGGGGTGCACGTCCAGCGGCAGGTGGTAGGCAAACAGGTTGATGTCGTGGGTCAACAGGGTCTTGATGCGGCGCTGTTTCATGCCGGTGATCTGGGCCGGTTCACCGCTCCAGAAGTAGCCGTGATGGACCAGGATGGCGTCAGCATCGGCGGCCACGGCCGCATCGATCAGGGCCTGGCTGGCGGTGACGCCGGTCACCACCTTGCGAATGCGCTCACGCCCCTCCACCTGCAGGCCATTGGGGCAGTAATCCTTGATGGCATGCGGTTCGAGCAGATGGTTGAGTACGGTTTCGAGTTTTCGATGAGAGATCATAGGGGTCCCTTATAAAGGCGCCGGCCCCTGTGCTGCGATGCAGACAGGGATCGGGCTCATAACGCCGAGGCCCCATGATAATCGAGGCCGGCCGCCAAGACCATGATGCCTCCCGCACTGTGGCCCATGGCAGGGCCTGTAATGGCTTCAGGCCGGCAGGTCGATCCCCGCCTCGCGCATCTGGGCCAGCTTGTAGCGCAGGGTCCGCGGGCTGATGCCGAGCCGGTCGGCCACCGCCTTGCGGCTGCCGTTGCAATCCTGCAGGGTGTCGAGAATGATCTGGTGCTCCTGCTGCTTGAGCTCGCTGCCCAAGTGTTCGCTGCCGCTGCTGCGCTCACTGCCGACAAGGCGGATCTCTTCTTCCTCCACCTCTTCCAGGATGAGGTGCTCGCAGCCGATGAGGCCGTCGGGGCTCAGAATGAGGGCGCGCTGCACCACATTGTCGAGCTCGCGCACGTTGCCGGGCCAGGGGTGAGCCAGCAGCCGCGCGCGCGCGGGCTCGGACAGCTGCGGCGTCGGCAGTCCCTGCTGACCGGCATGCAGCGCCAGCAGGTGCTCCGCCAGCGGCAGTATGTCGCCTGGACGCTCCCACAGCGCCGTCCAGCGCAGCGGGAAGACATTGAGGCGGTAGTAGAGATCCTCGCGAAACAGGCCGTCCTGCACCGCTTTTTTCAGATCCCGGTTGCTGGTGGCGATGACCCGCACATCGAGCGGGATCATCTTGCGGCTGCCGAGCCGCTCCACCTCTTTCTCCTGCAATACCCGCAGCAGCTTGGCTTGCAGCCCCAGATCCATCTCGGTGATCTCGTCGAGCAGCAGGGTCCCCCCCTGCGCCTGCTCGAACTTGCCGGGGCAGCCCTGTACCGCGCCGGTAAAGGCCCCCTTCTCATAGCCGAACAGGGTCGCCTCCAGCATGTTTTCCGGAATGGCGGCGCAGTTGATGGCGACGAACGTCTGCTCGGCACGGCTGGAGTTGTCGTGGATGTAGCGGGCCAGCACCTCTTTGCCCGTCCCGCTCGGACCGGTCACCATCACGGTGGCCTCGCTTCTGGCCACCCGGGTCGCCAGCTGGAACAGCTCGGCGGTCTTGGGATCGCCGTAGACCACGGCCCGTTTCTCCACCTTCTGGGCCGGCACATAGCGGCTGACCTGGTTGAGCAGTACCTCGGGCGAGAAGGGCTTGGCCAGGTAATCGATGGCGCCTTCGCGCATGGCGCGCACCGCACCGTCGATGTTGGCGTAGGCGGTCATCAACAGCACCGGCACCTGGGGATATTGCTGACGAATGTTGGCCAGCAGGGTCAGGCCATCCATGCCTCCCATCTGGATATCCGAGATCACCATGTCGAAACTCTGGCGCGACAGGGCCAGCAAAGCCCGCTCGCCACTGTCCACCTCGCGGCACTCATAGCCGCCGAGCAACAGGGTATCCACCAGCGCCTCGCGCAGGCCATTGTCATCTTCCACTACCAGGATCCGGGCCTGAGTCATGCTACACCTCCCACCACAGCCAACCTGGCCGCTGCAATATTCATTTCCACGAGCCTGACGCTCATGCTACACCCCCCAGCTGCACCGCTTGCTGATGCAGGGGGAACGACAGGGTAAAACAGGTTCCCTCGCCGGGTACCGAGGCCACGCTGACCTCGCCCTGATGGGCACGAACCACGGATTGCACCACCGCCAGTCCAAGGCCGGTGCCCTGGGAGCGGGTGGTGAAGAAGGGTTCAAAAATCTGGCTCAGCAGATGAGCGGGCATCCCCTTGCCATTGTCGAGAATGCGCAGCTCCACCCGGGGGCCGCTGCGCACCGCGCTCACCAGAAGCGACGTGGCGCCGGCCTGCTGGGCATTGGCGATGAGGTTGTTGACCGCCCCCGCCAGCGCGCTGCTGTTGGCCAGCAGGCAGAGATCGGGCTCTGGCGCCTCCATGTGCAGCTCACAGCCCTGCTGGCTGCAAAATGCCTCGGCGCCGGCCTGCACCTCGGCCAGCAACCCCTGCACCGACGTCGGGGTCACCACCTGGTTGTCGCCGTTGCGGGCAAACAGCAGGATGTCGCTGATCTGCTTTTCAAGATCCTGCAGGCGCGCCATCAGCTTTTGCTGGAACTGGCTGCGGGATTCCGGCTTGAGGGTACGGTTGGCCAGGTTGGCGGCATAGAGCATGGCGGCGGAGAGCGGGGTGCGGATCTGGTGGGCCAGCGAGGCGGCCATGTTGCCAAGGGCGGACAACCGTTTCATATGGTTGATGCGGTCTTGCAGCTGGCGGGTTTCTGTCAGATCGTTAATGAACACCAGCTGGCCCGGCTGATCCGGCAGCGGCTGGGTCGACAGCTGGACCCGGCGCCCATCGCGCAGGGAAATCTCGTGGCCATCATCCTCGCGGGGCTGGAAGCAGCGGTCGATGATCTGGCGCCAGGCCTGGCCTTCCAGCGGCTCCCCCAGCAGCGCCTTGGCGGCCGGGTTGGCACGGGTGATCCGGCCCTCGCCGTCGAGCAGCAAGACACCGGTGGGCAGCGCCGTGAAGATGGCGTAAAGCTGGCTCACCTCGTGAGACTGGAGCGGGGTATCCTGCGGCTGGGCTGTCATAAAGCTGACCTCAAACTGGCGACTGAGTCAGCTTATTCAATTTCCATGCCACTAAAATTTACATATAAAATCAAAGCCTTGAAGCTAGGCGTCAAGGCTTTGACCCTTATGCTTCCTTGCTCATCCCGTATTTTTTCATCTTCTCCACCAGGGTGGTACGGCGCATGCCGAGCAGGTCGGCAGCGCGGGCCACCACCCCGTCCTGGGACTCCAGCGCCTGGCGGATCAGCTCCACCTCCAGGTCTGCCAGCATCTCCTTGAGGTTGACCCCCTCCTCCGGCAGCTGCATGGCGCGGGCGTGGCTGGCGGGCAGATCCAGCTCGGGCGGATCCTGGAACACGGCGGCCAGCGCATCGCGCTCGTCCATCTCGGTCAGCCGCTCGTCCCGCGGCTCACACGGCAGCAGACGATAGCGGCTCGGCAAGTCAGCCACGTCGACGATCTGTTGCGGGTAGAGGATGAGCAGCCGCTCCAGCAGGTTGGATAGCTCGCGCACGTTGCCGGGCCAGGGGTACTGCATCAAGGACTCCATGGCGCGCTGGGTCAGGCGGATCATCCCCTGATGCAGTTCGGCATGGCGATTGAGCAGCTCCTGCAGCAGCAGCGGGATGTCGTCGGCCCGATCCCGCAGCGGCGGGGTCTCGATGGGGAAGACGTTGAGGCGATAGTAGAGATCTTCGCGAAAACCCTGGGTACGGATCATGGCTTCCAGATCCCGGTGGGTGGCCGCGATGATGCGCACATCCGCCTGGATGGGCTTGCCGCCGCCAACCCGATCGAACAACCGCTCCTGCAGCACCCGCAGCAGCTTGACCTGCATTGGCAGCGGCATGTCGCCGATTTCGTCGAGAAACAGGGTGCCCCCCTGTGCCAGCTCGAAGCGGCCGCGCCGGGCCGCGATGGCACCGGTGAAGGCTCCCTTCTCGTGGCCGAACAGCTCGCTTTCCAGCAGCTCAGCCGGAATGGCGCCGCAGTTGATGGGCACGAAGGGTCCCTGGCTTCGGCCGGACAGTTCATGGATGGCACGGGCCACCACCTCCTTGCCGGTACCCGATTCGCCGAGGATCAGCACGTTGGCATCGGTCTCTGCCACCTGGCTGATGAGCCGGCGCACCTCCTGGATCCCCTTGCCCTTGCCCACCAGCAGGCGCAGCAGCGCCTGTCCCTTGTCGTGGGTCTGCTGACGGGGATGGAGGGAGACGAAGGCCTGGCAAAAGTGCAGATGGCGGGTCAGGGATTCGTAGGTGAAGGGCGCCTCGGCCACCCCGATGAAGTTGCTGTTGGGAAAGTCGGCCTCCACCAGCGACAGGAAAGGCACCCGGGGGAATCCGGTCAGCAGCTCGCCCAGCGAGCGGCCGTTGAGGGAACCGGTCAGCACCCCCTGCAGCGGGCCGGATGACTCGATGGCCACATCCAGATCGCCCTCGGCAACGTCCTGCCAGGGGATCCCCATGAACGAGAGAACTGTCCCCAACTGTTGGCGCCGCTGCGCATCGGCGTCAACAATCAACACTCCCATTGCCATCATATCCATCCCTCTATTCTCGACGTAACTTATTGTTTTATTGTGCTTATGTGGTCAAACCACGCACTTTATGCAGGATGCACAAAGTGCCAAAATTCCGACGCATTGTCAAAATTTGTCGCATTTCACCTAAGTTTATCGACCCAACGGCGCAACAAGATAAATTTTGTCGCCTCTTTTTTGGGTACGGTGGGCAGGCAGCGGGCAAGCAAGAGGGGCTGATGGACGAGCGGACGCACCTGTTTGCGGCCGGCAGCAGGCCGCAAACAGGCGGTGGGGATCAATGGCGGGCGTGAGTATGGGGGGCGGCGTAGCGACACTCGGGGAAGCGGCTGCAGGCCAGGAACAGCCGGCCCGCATGGGGGCCCTTCTTGGCTTCCCGTTCCACCAGCGGCGCATCACAGCGCGGGCAGTGCGGCACCTGATGGGGATACTCGTCGTCATCCTCCTCCACCTCGGCAAACAGATTCTCCACCAGCTCGGCGTCGGCCGCCGGCAGCGGTGCACTGCGCGCCGATACGATCGCCTTGATGGGGGCTACGGCCGGGGCACGACCGCCATGGCGAGGCTCTTCCACCTCGACCCGATCCAGCTGCAGGGGGCTGAAGGTGGGCTCGCGGCGATCACCTGACAGCAGATCCTCATCCGGGGCACGGCGGGGACCGCTTAGCAGCGGCAGGATCTGTTCGCGCAGCTCCTCGACCTGATAATGGCTGCTTGCCGGGATCTGCAGCAGCGGCAGACCGGCGCTGTCAAAGGCGGCCTTGAGGAAACTGTCGCGCACCTTGCGCTTCTGGTGACGATGGGAGCTGTCATCGAGCTCGATGGCGCAGATGAAGGAGAGATCGGAGGGGTGGCAGAGCAGATAGTCCACGTGCTTGGCGCTGATCTTGTTGAACGCCTGCTGCCACTTGCTCTTGCCCATGCCCGTCTCCGGCGTCAGCACATCGGCCACCCGCACCTTGGCAAAGACCCGGGCCTGGTCGCCGACCGCCAGATCCAGCACGCCGAGGAAGGAGCGCTCGGCGGGGCTGAACAGGGTCTCCTGCAGATCATAGGGCAGCGCCTTGCCCTTCTTGCCCCTACTCCAGAAGATCGCCAGCAGCAGCAACACCAACAACACCAATCCCGATACGACAAGGCTATTCATACGCGCACATCCCGTTCACAAGAGCTATCCGGTTCACAATACAAAACAGGGGCATCACTCTACCACGGTGCAGCGGGCGCAGGCAGTGCAGAAATGGCGCCAACCCCCTCCCGGCGGTGCTTTTTCGCCATATTTGCGGTGGGCGGGGCTTCATATGGCCTGTGACAGCAGGCACAATGCTACCGAGTACCCATTTTCCAAGGAGAGCAGGATGCAAAAGCAATTGGTCGTGACCGTGATAGGCGCTGACAAACCCGGTATCGTCGAGAGTCTGGCGGACGTCATCACCCACCAGCAGGGCAACTGGCTGGCCAGTTCCATGAGCGAGCTGGCAGGACAATTTGCCGGCATCCTGCACGTGAGCGTACCTGACGAGCATTACCGCAGCCTGTGCGAGGCGCTGGTGATGCTGCCCGGCCTCACCGTCAGCTTCGCCGAAGGCCAGCTCAGCCAGGAGCCGGAACGGCAGGTGATGGTCAGCGTCACCGGCAACGACCGGGCCGGCATCGTCCACGAGGTGGCCAGCATCCTGCGTCAGCTCAACATCAACGTAGCCGACCTCACCACCGGCTGCGAACCGGCTCCCCACTCCGGCGCCCCGCTCTTCTATGCCCACGCCCTGGTGGCGCTGCCGCCCCGACTCGAACTGGGGGATCTCATCAGTGCGCTGGAGTCGCTGTCGGACGATCTGGTGGTCGACATCGATCAGGCCATCATCGACTGAGCGGATGGTCATCAATCTGTCATATTTCCACGCCATAACTGCCGCGCAGACGCGACCTGACCACAGAGGCATCACATGAGCACCGACAAGCTGTATGAAGAGAAGGAGCTGAGTTGGCTCTCATTCAATGAACGGGTGTTGCAAGAGGCAATGGACAAGACGGTCCCGCTCATCGAGCGGGTCCGCTTCCTCGGGATCTTCTCCTCCAACCAGGACGAGTTCTTTAAAGTGCGGGTATCGGACGTCAAGCGCCGCATCCTGATCAACGAAGTACACGGCGGCGACGACGAGGCCAAGGTGCTGCTGCGCGCCATCCAGCAGAAGGTAATGACGCTCGGCGAGGCGTTCGACAACACCTACAAGGAGCTGTTGATAGCGCTCGCCCGCCACAACATCTTTCTGGTCAACGAGTACCAGCTCTCCGAGTCCATCCAGCAGTGGCTGCGGGTCTTCTTCAAGGAGAAGGTGCTGCGCCACATCATCCCGATCCTGCTCAACAAGGAGGTCAACCCGG
This sequence comes from Aeromonas sp. S5(2024), assembly GCF_041403025.1. NCBI lineage: Bacteria > Pseudomonadati > Pseudomonadota > Gammaproteobacteria > Aeromonadales > Aeromonadaceae > Aeromonas > Aeromonas sp. S5(2024). Next base: position 328,454 of record NZ_JBGLRI010000003.1, read on the forward strand.
TCAAGTTCCTGAAAGACGAGTACACCTATCTGGCCATCGAGATGAAGAAGAACGGCCAGGTGATCCAGTACGCGCTGGTGGAGGTACCGACCGACGATCTGCCTCGCTTCTTCCAGTTGCCACCTGAGGGCACCCGTCGCAAGAAGCAGATCATCATCCTCGACAACGTCATCCGCTTCTGTCTCGACGAGATCTTCAAGGGCTTCTTCGATTACGACGAGATAGCCGCCTACGCGGTCAAGCTGACCCGGGATGCCGAATACGATCTCTCCGACCAGCTGGATCTGAGCCTGGTGGATAAGATGAGTGACGGCCTGAAGCAGCGCCTCACCGCCATGCCGGTGCGCTTCGTCTACGAGCGGGAGATGCCGGCGGCGATGATAAGCTTCTTGAAGCTCAAGCTGCAGATCAGCTCCTACGACGCCATCATGCCGGGCGGCCGTTATCACAATTTCAAGGATTTCATCGGCTTCCCCAACGTGGGCCGGGATTATCTGGAAAACCCCAAGCTGCCGGCGCTGGATTGCCGCGACTTTGACGGCTTCGTCAACGCCTTCGACGCCATCACCAAGCAGGACATACTGCTCTACTACCCGTACCACAAGTTTCACCACTTCACCGAGCTGGTGCGTCAGGCGGCATTTGATCCGGCGGTCAGTGCCATTCGCATCAACATCTACCGGGTGGCCAAGAAGTCGCGGATCATCCACTCCCTGATCGACGCCGCCAACAACGGCAAGAAGGTGACCGTGGTGGTGGAGCTGCGCGCCCGCTTCGACGAGGCGGCCAACATCGACTGGGCCAACATCCTGACCGATGCCGGCGTCAAGGTGGTGTTCGGGGTGCCGAGCCTCAAGATCCACTCCAAGCTCTGCCTCATCACCCGCCACGAGCAGGGTGAGGCGGTGCGCTACGCCCACATCGGCACCGGCAACTTCAACGAGAAGACCGCCAAGATCTATACCGACTTCTCCCTGCTGACCCGCCACCCGGACATCACCGCCGAGGTGGAGGGGGTGTTCGAGTACATCGAATACCCTTATCGGCGCTACAAGTTCAACCACCTGCTGGTCTCCCCCATCAACAGCCGCCGCCAGCTCTACCGGCTCATCGACAACGAACTGGCCAACGCCAAGGCTGGCCAGCCGAGCGGCATCACCCTCAAGATCAACAACCTGGTGGACAGAGACCTCATCAACCGGCTCTATGCCGCCGGTCAGGCCGGGGTGCCCATCCAGATGATCATCCGCGGCATGTGTGCCCTGCGTCCGGGTGTACCAGGCCTGAGCGACAACATCAGGGTGATCAGCATCATCGACCGCTTCCTCGAGCACCCGCGGGTGATGGTGTTCCACAACAAGGGCAATCCCCAGCTCTATATCTCCAGCGCCGACTGGATGAGCCGCAACATCGACGGTCGAATCGAGGTGGGCACCCCCATCTATGACGAGCGGCTCAAGCAGCGCATCCTCGACATTCTCGAGCTACAACTGAGTGACACCTGCAAGGCGCGGGTCATCGATGCCGACCAGAAGAACGAGTACGTGAAGCGGGGCAACCGCCGCAAGATCCGTTCCCAGGTCGCGATTTACGACTACCTCAAACGCATAGAGTCAAACAATGGACAATAGCCTGTACGCCGCCGTGGATCTGGGCTCGAACAGCTTTCACATGGTCATCGCCCGTCTCACCGAGGGACGGCTGCAGATCGTCGATCGGATAAAAGAACGGGTGCGGCTGGCAGAGGGGATGGACGGCCAGCGCCGCATGTCTGCCGAAGCCATGACCCGGGGCCTCGACTGCCTCGCCCTGTTTGCCGAGCGGCTGACCAACATCAAGCCGGATCAGATCCGCATCGCCGGCACCTATACCCTGCGCCGAGCCAGCAACGCCCGCGAGTTCGTGAGCGAGGCGGCCAAGGTGCTCAACCACCCCATCGAGATCATCAGCGGTCAGGAAGAGGCGCGCCTTATCTATCAGGGGGTCGCCCATACCCAGCACATCGAAGGCCAGGTACTGGTGGTGGACATCGGCGGCGGCAGCACCGAGCTCATCATCGGCGAGGGCTTCGATCACAAGGCGCTCACCAGCCGCAAGATGGGGTGCGTCAGCTTCACCCAGAGCTTCTTTGCCAACGGCAAGCTGAGCGAGAAGGCCTTCAACAATGCCGTGCTGGAAGCCCAGCACCAGCTCGCTCCCATCATCAACCAGTATCGCAAGCTGGGCTGGCAGAGCTGCCTCGGCAGCTCGGGCTCGATCCGCACCGTGCGCGATGTGTTGCAGGGGGAAGAGTGGACCGATGGCGCCATCACCCTGGCCGGGCTGGAGCGGCTCAAGCAGGAGATGATCCGGCACAAGCGGGTCGGCGATCTCAAGCTGGCCGGCCTCACCGAAGAACGTCAGGAGGTATTTGCCGCTGCGGTGGCCATCCTGCTCGGGCTCTTCACCTCGCTGCCCATCGAGCGGATGGACTATTCCGATGGCGCCCTGCGCGAGGGGCTGCTGTACGAGTTCGAGGAGCGCCTGCAGCATCACGACATCCGCGAGCGCACCGCCCTGGCACTCTCCACCCACTATCGCATCGACAAGCGTCAGGCAGGCCGGGTCGAACAGAGCGTGCTGACCCTGTTCGATCTGCTCAGCGGCCCCTGGGAGATGCCGGAGGAGCCCTATCGCGCCATCCTCGGCTGGGCGGCGCGCCTGCACGAGATCGGCCTTGCCATCAACTACAGCGGCATTCACCGCCACTCCGCCTACATCCTGCAGCACACCGACCTGCCCGGCTTCAACCAGGACGATCAGGCCCTGCTGGCCGCGCTGGTGCGCTTTCACCGCAAGGGGCTCAAGCTCTCCGAGCTCCCTTCCCTGCCCAACCACGACGAACAGACGGTGCTGCGCTGCATCCGCATTCTGCGCCTCGCGGTGGCCGCCCACCACAGGCGCCAGGACAACCTGCTGCCCGATTGGCATGTGCAGGCCGCCGGCGATCAGCTGGTGGTCACCCTGCCACTGGACTGGTGCGACGAGAACAAGTTGCTGATGCAAAATCTGGAGAAGGAGCACCGCTACTGTCAGGAGCAGGGGTGGCCACTGCTGTTCCAGCTCGGCTGACGCCGAGCTACCCAGAAATGAAAAAGCCGCCTCGATGGGCGGCTTTTTAATGGAATTACCCGGTTATTGTTCCGGCAGGTTCAGATCCAGTTTGGCTTCCGGCTTGGCGCTTTCGCTCTCGGCCTTCTGCGCCGCCATCGCTTTTTTCAGTGCTCGCCGTTTTTGCAGCAAGATGAAACCGACACCGCCCAGCAAGACCAGCAGGATGCCGACCCCACCCAGCAACCAGATCAGCCAGCCGCTGCTCTGTTTTTCCTCGAATTTCACCTGGTTGGGCACTGCAGCCGAGGTTTCAGAAGCCGCAGAGGCCGCCGATGGCTCAGCCGCCAGCACCGGGAAGATATTGAACGATTTCACCGGCAGCGTGACCTGGATCTCGCGGCCCAGCCGGGTGGTACCAAACAGGGTGGCGTTCACCTCATACTGGCCAACCTCCTTGATGGCGGAGAGATCCACTTCCACCCGGGGTTCGGTCGCCACCGCATTGAACGCCATGCTGGCTCCCACCGTGTTGGTCGCCTTGCCCTCAATGACCACGGAGGCCGGATCCAGCTCATCGGCATCGATCAGAAAGGAGAGCTTGGCGCCAAACTCCTGCGAGGAAGGCGCCAGGGTATAGTTGACAGGTAACGGGTAGATCAGCACGTCCTGATAGCGAGCGCGGGAGAACACCTGATTACCCGTGCTGTACATGGCCCGGTATTTTCCGGCAGCCACATCCAGCACCGCCTCGGCGGTCATGATGCCGTCACCCGGCACCTCGTCGAGCCCCTTGCCATCGTCACGATAGTGGCCGAGCACTTCGTCAACGATGGGCTCCCCCTCCTGCTTGGCGTCGTTGAAACGCTGCAATCGCACCGTCATGCCAAGGTCGGTCAGGTAATAACCGGCCTTGGGCGGTGCATCGTCGATCAGCAGCCAGGACTTGAGCTTGACCCTTTCCCCCTGATAGAGCTGGGTCGGCAGTTGATCGGTTTCCAGCCTGATGTTCGACAGCAGGCGCACCCGGTTGTCCGGATCCACTTCGCCGATGGCCTGCCAGGGGCCCGGCATGGGATCACGGATGGTGATGAGATCCTGATCCTTGAGCGCCAGCCAGCCCACATCGGGTGGTGTCACCTTGCCCACATAGAGCTTGCTGCCGTCTGGACGCACCAGGATCACCGACGGGGTGCCCTGCTTGCGCGTCACGATGAAGGTGATCTCTTTCACCCCGTAATCGATGCGAAAGCGATTGTCGAGCAGGGGAATGTCGGAGGGGGCAAACACCTCGTTGGCCGAGGCCGTCAGCGAGGCCAATAACAGCAGGCCGCCCCATAGCTTGCTCATTGCCGCCACAGGCAGGCTCCTCCTTTTTTCTGCACCAGATCCAGCCGCGCTTCGTGCACCGCCTCAATCTCGGCACTGGCACGGATCACCTTGAGCGGTGGGCGATTGCTCTCCAGCCGGCGGATACTGGTGTCCTGATTGCTCTCATTTTCACTGCTCTCGGTAGCCAGATTCAACTTGGTCTGGCCACCCGTCATCAGCAGGTAGACGTCCGCCAGGATCTCCGCATCGAGCAAAGCCCCGTGCAGGGTACGGTGCGAGTTGTCGATGCCATAGCGATCGCACAGCACGTCGAGGTTGTTGCGCTTGCCCGGGAACAGGTCCCGCGCCATCGCCAGGGTATCCGTGATGCCGCAGATGTCGGCAGTCTTGAAATTGAGGCCGAGCTTGCCGAACTCATAGTCCATGAAGCTCACATCAAACGGAGCGTTGTGGGCAATCAGCTCGGCACCGCGGATGAACTCGATGAACTCGTCGGCTATCTGGCTGAACGACGGCTTGTCACGCAGGAACTCGTCGGTGATGCCGTGCACCTGGATGGCCTCGGGGTCCACCAGCCGATCCGGCTTGATGTAGACGTGGAAGTGGTTACCGGTCAGCTTGCGGTTGATCACCTCCACACAGCCGATCTCGATGATGCGGTGTCCCAGATAGACGGGGCCACCGGCGGTGTTCATACCTGTGGTTTCAGTATCCAGAATGATCTGGCGATTCAGTTGGGGTGTGTTCATGATCCAATCTATGTCAAACTTCGGCTTTACCCGCTAGTTTACCCCAAGACTCATGCTAAAAAAGATCGATTTGTATACGGATGGTTCCTGTCTCGGCAACCCGGGCCCTGGCGGCTATGGTGCCGTCATGGTCTATGGCAAGCACCGCAAGGAGCTCGCCGGAGGTTTTCGCCTCACCACCAACAACCGGATGGAGCTGATGGCCGCCATCATGGGGCTGCGCACCCTGAACGAGCCCTGCCAGGTCAGACTCACCACCGACAGCCAGTATGTGCGCCAGGGGATCACCCAGTGGATCATCGGCTGGAAGAAGAAAGGATGGATGACTGCCAGCCGCCAGCCGGTCAAGAACGTCGATCTCTGGCAGGCATTGGATGCGGAAGTGGCGCGCCATCAGATCGAATGGCTCTGGGTCAAGGGGCACTCCGGTCACCCGGAAAACGAACGCTGTGACGAACTGGCCCGCGAGGCCGCCAGTGGCAAGCAGCTGGCTGAGGATACCGGTTACCAGCCCTGAGCCAAGTCAGCCTCCCCCATCAGAACCGCCAGCCAGGGCGCCCGAGACTGGCTACCAGCCCTGGCGCGCCATGCCCGGCGTCGCAATCGACTCGGGCAAGCGCCAGCGCCGGCGCACCGGCGTCAGCGGAAAGCGCCGTTTGCGCGCCGCTATCACGTAGACGGACGCAAACGGCCTGCAATAATCCCGCCCCACACTCTCCCGCCACCAGCCGATCCGGCTCTGCTTGCCCATGAACGAGTAGCCAAAGCGCTCGTCAAACATCACTTCACACCCGAGCAGCTGCAGCCAGTCGGTGACCCGCGCCGGAGTGAACATGCGAGCCGACCAGGGCAGATGTTGACGCAGGAAAGGCAGGCAGTGGCCGATGCCGACCAGGCTGAGCGGATTGTAGCCGCTGACGATGAGCCAGCCATCGTCGGTCAGCACCCGCTCCGCCTCGCGCAGCACCTGGTGGGGATCGGGCGAAAAGTCGAGACAGTGGGCCAGCAGGCAGGCATCCACGCTGCCGGTGCGCACCGGCAGGGCCAGTGGGTCGCCCTTGAGATCCAGCAGTCTGCCGCTGGGGGCAACCCCTATCTGGTGGCGAATGGAAGAGCAGCCGCAGGAGAGTTCGGCGCTCAGTGCCCCGACTTTAAGCAGATGATAACCAAACAGATGTGGGCACCAGCTGTCGAGCCGCTCCTGGATCTCGGCCGCTACCCAGTCCCCCATGGGCAGTGCCGACCAGCTGGTCGGGATCTCGATTTGTTGTTCGGTACGTGCCACCTGCATAATAGGGCTCAACTTGGGGTTCGAACGCCATCCAGTTATATAAGATACCCTCCATAAAGAGAAGCAGACTCATGTATCCAGTGATCACAGTTCCTGCCTTTAACGACAACTACATCTGGTTGATCCGACACGAAAATCACTGCCTGGTCGTCGACCCTGGCGATGCCGAACCCGTGCTGGAGCGGCTGGCCGCACTGGACCTGCAGCTCGACGCAATTCTGCTGACCCATCACCACCACGATCATGTGGGAGGCGTCACCGCCCTGCTCGGCCACTTCCCCCACGCAAGGCTCTATGGCCCCAAACTTGACCCCATGCCCGCTCATCACGGCCAGTGGCTCGATGACGGGGATCAGATCAACTGGCATGGCCTGAGTCTTGAGGTGATCCATGTGCCCGGCCATACCCATGGCCACATCGCCTATTACGGCCACGGCATGCTGTTTTGTGGCGATACCCTCTTCAGTGCCGGTTGCGGCCGCCTGTTCGAAGGTACCCCGGCCCAGATGCACGCCTCACTGCAGCGACTCGCCGCCCTGCCCGACGATACCCTCATTTATTGTGCCCATGAGTACACCCTCTCCAACCTGCGTTTCGCCTACGCGGTCGAGCCGGACAACCAGGCGATCCAGCAGCGGATCGGGCTGATCAGCAAGCTGCGCCAGCAGGGTCTGCCGAGTCTGCCATCACGGCTGGGGGATGAGCGGGAGTTCAACGTTTTTCTGCGATGCGAACAGGATTCCGTGAAATTTTCTGCTGAGAAACACGCCTTAAAATGCTTGGAAAATCCAGAGGATACCTTCACCGTGCTGCGATCCTGGAAGGACGTTTTTTGAACAAACCTTGATCAAGGGGCCATTGCCCCTTATGATGCGAGCTGTTTTTCCTAAAGATGACCTGAGCGAGATGAAGGTACGAACGGCCTTATTGGCGGCGCTGTTTCTCAGCGGCTGCCAAAACCTGAGCCATCAGGATGACCGGGCGCTAACGGCAATCGAGCCGATCAAGTCCCCCCAAGTCAACAAAAAAGCGTATAAAAAGCATTCGGCGCGCTTCCTGTTCGGTGATGAACAGATCGACGAACTGGATGACACCGATAACCTGTGGGTGCGTATCAGCGATGATATGCAGTTTGATCCGCAGGAGAACGACCGTGTCCGCCAACAGCGTGATTGGTTGTTGCGCAATGATAAGCATCTGGCGACCATTGCCAGCCGGGCTGAGCCCTACCTGTATCTGATGGTAGAGGAAATCGAACGGCGTGAGCTGCCAATGGAGCTTATTACCATCCCCATGATCGAGAGCATGTTCGATCCCCACGCCCGTTCCCGCAGCAATGCGGTGGGTCTGTGGCAGTTCGTTCCTGCGACCGGCAAGAACTTCGGCCTGCGCCACGACAACTGGTACGACGGCCGCCGCGATGTACTGGCCTCCACCAATGCTGCGCTGGATTATCTGGAGTACCTGAACCGTTTCTTCGACGGCGACTGGCTGCAGACGCTGGCGGCTTACAATGCCGGTGAAGGACGGGTGCGCAACGCCATCACCCGCAATCAGAAGGCAGGCCGACCGACCGACTACTGGTCACTCGATCTGCCCCGCGAAACCCGGATGTATGTGCCCAAGATCCTGGCCATGGCCGACATGATCCGCAACGCGGACAAGTACAATGTCACCTTGCCGGTACTGGCCAACAAGCCTCAGCTGCGGGTGGTCAACACCGGCGGCCAGATCGATCTGAACGTGGCAGCCCAGCTGGCAGGCCTGCGTCCGGCTCAGCTGAAAGAGGTCAATCCGGCCCTGACGCGCTGGTCGACCTCACCCAAGGGGCCCTATCGCCTGCTGGTACCGGTCGAGTATGCCGATACCCTGGAGCTGGCCTTGGCCGATCTGCCCCAGAGCGAGCGCATCCGCACCCGCTCCTATCAGGTCACCAGCGGCGACACCCTCTCTCGCATCGCCCAGAATCATGGGGTGAGCGTGCAGCAGCTCAAACTGGCCAACAACCTGAGTGGCAACCACCTGCGCCGTGGTCAGACTCTGATGATCCCGACCAGCGGCAGCAAGCCGGTGGTCAGTCAGAGTGCCCAGAACAAGCCACAACAGCTCGCCAGCCGCAGTGCTGGCAAGATCCAGTACAAGGTGCGTGCCGGTGACAATCTGTGGAGCATCAGCCAGGCGCACGGGGTAACCCATGACGAGCTGGCCAAGTGGAACGGTCTCAACGCCAAGTCGGCCTTGAAGCCTGGCATGAAGCTGGTGGTCTGGCCCAAGCAGGGCAAGAGCAGCAACAAGTCCATGGTCTATCAGGTGCGCCGCGGTGATTCCCTCTCCTCTATCGCCGCCCGTTTTCAGGTTGCTGTGATGGATGTGATGCGCTGGAATCAGCTGGGCAAGAGCGATTACCTCAAGCCGGGTCAGGAGCTGACCCTGTTCGTGAAGAACAACAGCTGATCGTTCATCGCTTCATAAAAAATACCCCGCTAAAAGCGGGGTATTTTTTATCTGGCACAGGCCACCCTGGTGGCCAGTACGGATTCAGGGGGTGATGGCCTGAGCCGCGAAACGGGCCATGATGGGGTTGTGATCCGAGGCATCGGTCGCCGGGCTGCTCACTTCCACCAGGTCCAGGTTGCGGTAGTAGAGGTGATCAAGCGGCCGGCCGAACGCGGTCCGGCGCAGATCCGGCACCGGGATCGCCTCCTGCAGCCCCAGTTCGCCCACCAGCTTGTTCAGCCAGAATTCGCGCTTGTCGCTCCAGGTGTTGAAATCCCCGGCCAGAATGACCGGGCCCTGATGGCGATGGATCAGGGCGGTCAGATCGTTGAGCTGCTCGCGAAAGGTCGCCATTCCCAGCTCGAAATTCACCGCATGCAGGTTCACCACCAGCACGCCGTCAGGATCCCCCTGCAAGGGGTAGAGGCTGACCAGACCGGATTTGGGGATGCGCAGCAGCGGCTCGGGGGAGCGCACGCCGCACACGAACGCCTGTGGCGTCTTGGCGACCGTCATCACGCCGAAGGAGACGCCGCCCTGAGTAAAGGCTTGCAATTGCTGCCACTGGAAATCACCGGCCTTCAGCCATTCCAGCATGTCGGGGCGGGTCGCCGACTCCTGTAGCAGTACCAGATCCTGGGATTTGGCATACTCGTCCAGCCCCTCGCGCCAGTTTTTACGCTGACCCTTGTAGAGATTCCAAACGGTAATGCCGAACTCGCGTGGCAAGGCGGTGGAGGCCAGCGCCACCAGCGGCGGCTTCTGGCAGTTGGCGCCGGGAATGATGCCCTGCGCCGTGACCAGGTGATCCTGATCCGGCACCTCGAAACAGCCGACCAGTCCCAACGTCAACAGCGACGTACCCAGAATGCGATAACTATTTTTCATTGGCTAACAACCACCTGCCTCTGCATTGTGTCCTGACCATCACAAATGTCATCGCTGCCGACTAGGCTGATAGCTCGTGTCCGGCCCGGCTCATCCAGAAGGAATTCAACGATGGCGAGACAGCACCAGTACCGCGTGACATTTTATGATCAACAAGGAAATTGTCATCAAGTGGAGCTTTCCACCGTCTATCAGATCAGACGGGATCCCCAGTGCGATCTCTGCCTGTTTGACACTCAGCAGTGCGTCGGCTCGGAAGAGATGCTGGAACGCATGATACGGCAAAAAACCGGGTTTGAGCAGGAAATATCCATCATCAACGCCCGGCTTATCTGAGCCGGATCAGACCGGTACCGGACGGGATTTTCCCTGTTCGTCGATGGCGACATAGGTGAAGATCCCTTCGGTCACGCAGTAGCGCTGGGCCTCGTTTTCACGTAGCACCGGCTTGACCCACACTTCCAGCTTCAGCCGCATGGAGCTGCGACCGATCTTCAGGCAGCGCCCGTAACAGCACACCACGTCGCCCACCTTGACCGGGCTGTGAAAGGTCATGCCCTCGACGGATACGGTACAAATACGTCCTTTTGCCAGCTCCTTGGCCATGATGCCCCCACCTATATCCATCTGGGACATGATCCAGCCCCCGAAGATATCGCCATTGGGGTTGGTATCGGCTGGCATTGCCAGGGTTCTCAGCAACAGTTCCCCATCGGGGTGACGTCTTGTATCTACCATCTTTACCGCTCTCTCTTTATGGATGGCGGCATGATAGGGGGCGAGCCCCCCCTTGGCAAACCTCAATTGCCCGCCGCGCCACACCATTGGCGCCGTCTGTGCCTCACCACCATGCATACGCATAACACTAGGCGGGATGCTCAGTAACCCCGAGCCGCCAGCTCGGCAAACCAGTGCGCCGGATCGGGCCAGCGATAGACAAAGCCGAGCTGCTCGCAGATGCGCAGCCCCTCGACGGGGAGAAACCGGCCGGCCGGCTCGATGAAGTCCGGGGCCGGCAGGCCCAGCTGGCGCGCGGCAAAGGGGTAGAACTGCTCCCGGCGCGGGTGCACCGGCGCACTCAGGTTGTAGGCATCGCCATCCTTTCCCTGCGCCAGCAGCAGCTGGCAGGCGGCCACCACGTCATCCAGGTGCACCAGGTTCACCGCCTGGCCGCCTCCCTCCAGAGTCTTGCCCGCCAGGAAGCGGCCGGGATGGCGCTGTGGCCCGTACAGCCCGGCCGGGCGCAGCACCATGGCACAGGGAATGCCGGCCCCCATCGCCGCCTGCTCGGCGGCCAGCATCCGCATCCCGCGCTCGTGGGCAGGCATGGGGTGTTCATCCTCCCCCTGCCCCGGCGCCCAGACCGAGGTGGCACTCACGAACAGCAGCCGCTGCACGTCGGCGGCCTGCGCCAGTTCAACCACCCGCCCGATGGCGGCCGGGTAATCCTCGACCTTGCTCGGCGGCACGCAGATCACCAGCTCGCGGCAGCGAAACGGCAGGGCGGTCAGCCCGGTGCCCAGTTGCAGCGGCCAAGCCTGCAGCCCTTCTGCCGTCAGCTGTGCGGCTTTCTGGGCCGAGCTGACCGTCACCGCCACCTGGTGACCCTCGGCCTGAAGTGCCCGGGCCAACGGCAACCCCAGCCAGCCAGCGCCCACGATCCCCGTCTGGTATTCACTCTCTGTTGTCATGACAAAATCCTGGCAAAAAAAAACGGCCATCCATGATGACCGTCGAAAGTAACGAAGGAAATAGCTGGATTAACCAGTTACCTCCCACAGCGGGAAAATCGGGAGCGCAGGCTCCTAATTCGTGGGGCCTATGCTAGTGGCAGGCAGTCCAAAAAGCTTTGAAGCGGATCACAGTTGAAAAGGATTTCTGAAAACGCTTTCAATTTTTCCGCAAAACAGGGGAGCGACATTGGCCCATTCAGGGCCAATGTCGGCTACTCAGGCGACAGATTCTCGTCTGACCAGCTCGGCCTCGAACTTGAGCTCCAGCCCCTCGGCCGGCTTGTGATCCAGCAGGCTCAGCGCCAGCTCGGCAGCCCGACCGCCCATCTCCTCGATGGGGTAGCGCACCGTGGTGAGCTTGGGATAGATGTAGCGGGCATAGGGAATGTCATCGAAACCCACCACCGAGATCTGCTGCGGGATCTTGTATCCCCGCTCCAGCAGACAGGAGATGGCCCCCGCCACCATGGCGTCGTTGAAACCGAGCACGGCGGTAAACTCAACCCCCCGATCCAGCAGCTCGCCCATCGCCACGTAACCACCGTTCTCGTCGGCGAAGGCGCGGCCGATGAGGGCAGGATCAAAAGCGATGCCGGCCCGCTGCAGGGCGTGATGATACCCCGCCATCCGCTGCTGACCATCGACGAACTCTTCGTCGTCTGAAGTGACGAAGGCAATCTTGCGATGGCCCGCATCCAGCAGGTGCTGGCAGGCGGTGGTGATGCCGGCCTGGTTGTCCAGCCAGACGCAGCGATCTTCGGCGCCCGGCACCTGGCGGTTGATGAAGACCACCGGGGTGCTGCCCGCCACCAGCTCGCTCAGCTCCTCATCGGGCAGCGCCTTGCTGTGCAGGATCAGCGCATCGCACTGACGCTGCAGCAGCGCCTGGATGGCGTGACGCTCGCGTACCTCGTCGTGATTGCCGGACATGACGATGGTGAACTTGTCTACCTTGTCCACCACACTCTCGATGCCGCGCATCATCTGGGCGAAGAAGGGGCCACCACACAGATCCCCCACCAGCACACCGATGCAGTTGGAGCGCTTGCTGACCAGCGCCTGGGCAAAGCTGTTGGGACGAAAATTGAGTTCCTTCATGGCCGCCATGACGGCCTCACGCTTTTCTGGTGCCACCTGCGCCGTGTTGTTGATGACTCGCGACACAGTTGAAATGGACACATTAGCCAACCGGGAAACGTCTTTAATCGTTGCCACTATCAATTCCTTTGTTGGGGGAGCCTGTCTGTGTTGAACGGGCGATTATAACGAACCTGCCAGACCAAGAGATGGCGCCCGATCACCTGGCAGGTTTCCTTTTGTAACAAAACCTTATGGGATAATAACCATTTTGGGGAGGGAATGGGAATCCGGCTGCCGCCAGGGCGGCAGCCGTCTCAATAAGCGTGACTCAGCTCGCGCTCGGACATGAAGCGCAGCGGCTGCTGCAGCTTGTGCTGATAGATGAGATCGAACGACAGCACGTTCTGCACATAGTTGCGCGTCTCCTTGTAGGGGATGCTCTCGACCCAGACATCCATCGGCTTGTCCGCACTCTGATCGCGCCAGCGTTTGACCCGGCCGGGGCCGGCGTTGTAGGCCGCCGCCGCCAGGATCCGGTTGCCGTCGTACACATCCAGCAACCGCTTGAGATAGGCGCTGCCAAGACGGATGTTCATGGCAGGATCAAACAGCTGCTGCTCGTTGCGATAGGGCACTCCCAGCTTGCTGGCCGTCTCTTTGGCGGTGGTCGGCATCAGCTGCATCAGCCCCCTCGCCCCGACCGGCGACTGTGCCAGCGGGTAGAGCGCACTCTCCTGCCGGGAGATGGCGTAGAGCAGGCTGGTGTTCATGGTCCGCTCCTGCGCCATCTGGGAGAAGGTGTGCTTGAGCGGCAGCGGGAAGCGCAAATCGAGGGCATCCCAGGCCTCGGCCCGGATGCTGGCCAGAATGGCCAGTTCATGCCAGCCCTGGTTGAGGGCGATGTGGCCGAACTCGAGGCGCTGGGCCACCGGATTGCGATCCATGTTGTGGATCCACTCCGCCCGCGCCGCCGTGATCTCGTTCATGTCGAGCAACTCGCGCACCCGCAGCAGGAAGGGCCAGCGGCTGCTGGCGGTGCGCCAGTCCGGCACCTTCTTCGCCACGCTCTGATTCTTCATCCGATAGGGCACACCGCTGCGCTGCGCCGCCATGAAGCCATAGAAGCCGCGCAGATTGGCGGTTTCCAGATAGAGATCCCGCGCCGGTTTCTGCTGGCCCTGCACCTCCAGCGAGCGCGCCAGCCAGTAGCGCCAACGATCCTCCTTCTGCAGGGCCATGGGCATCCGCTTGACCCAGCCAGAGAGCCCTTTCCAGTCCTGCTCCCAGATGGCGAGCCGGGCCCGCAGCTCCAGCAGATCCGGGTCGGCCTGGCGCACCACGGTAGCATCCAGCCAGTTGCGCTGGGCGGTTGAGCGATCCAGCAGCAGCCGTCTGGCCACCGCCCGCTCCACCGGTTTGAGTTCAGCCGCGCTCAGCGCGAAACGCGAGCGCAGATAGCCGAGCTGTCCCAGCACAGCTTCCGGCTGCTGGTTGGCATAGCGGGCCAGCCCCAGCAACAGCAATTTTTTGGAGGGTGCGGCGGTAGTGAAATAGGCCGTGTTCATCGCCTTGGCGGGCTGCTCGAACAGGGTAATCATCTGATCCCCGTACGCCTTCATGCCGCTGGCTAGCTGGGCGCCGAGGTGGCGGATAAGGTTCGGGTTCTCCGCCTCGAAGGCCAAGGTCATGCGGGTCCAGATCTTCTCCTGGGTACGCAAGCCGGCCTGTTGCCAGAGCTGGAACAGGGGATCGCAGGCATCGGGGCGGGACTGGCCGCTCAGCCAGAGCTTGCCCGCCTCCTGCAGTGCCTGGCTCTGCTGGCCGGTGTAGTAGCGCGCCTGATAGTGCATGCAGAGCAGATCGGTGGAGTTCGGCTTGGCCGGATAGAAGCGCAGGAACTGGGACCACTGCTGGCTCTGGGCCAGATAGGTGAGGTAGCTGCGCTCCAGCCGGTTGGATTGGGGGGTGTCGCCGTGCTCGCGGATGAAGCGGGTCACGTCGTCATACTCCGCCGCCCCGGGCCGAAAGGCCAGCTGGTAGTAATCGAGATAGGGCAGCAGCGGATAATGGGTCAAACGGGCGCGAATTTGCTGAAAACGGGCCTGATCGTCGGCCCGCACCGCGTCATAAGCCTGGCGATAGAGAGATTGTTCCAGAGTCTGCGCCGCAACCTGCGTCAGCAGCCCCGGCACGCACAGCGCCGATAAAATGATTCCCTGCACGGCTTTCACGAGAGACGTCTCCATTGAGAGGCAATGCCACCGCCCGCTGGCGGTGGTGTCATATTCCCTCATTCTACCCGTTAACCCGAGGGGCTACAGCTCGCCGGCGAGACTATTTTTACCCCCGGCCAGCGGGCTTTCGCTGCGGGCAAGGCGCTGCACGTAGCGCTCCAGATAGGGCACCGGCAGCGGCTTGGAAGCCAGGTAGCCCTGGTAGAAGTGGCAACCCTGGGCCTGCAGAAACTCCAGTTGCTGACGCGACTCCACCCCTTCTGCCGTCACGTTGAAGCCCATGTGGCGCGCCATGGCGATCACCGCCTCGACGATGGCCATGTTGTCGCCATCGCGCGGGATGTCCTGGATGAAGGAGCGATCGATCTTGAGCTCGTCCGCCGGCAACCGCTTGAGGTAGCTCAGGGAGGAGTAACCGGCGCCGAAGTCATCGATGGCAAAGCTGATGCCAAGCGCCTTGAGCTCGCTCATCTTGCTGATGGTGTCTTCCGCATGACCCAGCACCACGGACTCGGTGATCTCCAGATTCAGGCTGGCGGGATCCATGCCGGTGGAGGCCAGCACGTCGTGGATCCGGTCGACGAAATCGGTGGCGTGAAACTGCTTGGCACTGACGTTCACCGACAGCTGCGGGATGTGAATGCCGTTCTCCTCCCAGCGCACGTACTGGGCGCAGGCTTCGTACAACACCCAGTTGCCGATGTCGACGATAAGGTCCGTCTCCTCGGCGATGGGAATGAACTCGGCGGGCGACACCAGGGCCCGGCCAGGCGGCTGCCAGCGGATCAGCGCCTCGACGCCGATGATGTCGCCCCCCTCCACCATGTGTTGGGGCTGGTAGTAGAGGGTCAGCTCCTGCTGGTTAAGGGCGCTGCGCAGTTCGTTGTGGATGAGCAGCCGGCGATCCGCCTGCAACTGCATGGAGGCATCGAAGAAGCGCCGGGTCTTGCGACCGGCCGACTTGGCCTGATACATGGCGGTGTCCGCCTGCTTGAGCAGATCGTCCACCCCCTGCTCCCGGCCGGGGAAGAGAGTGATGCCGACACTGGCGCCGATGTGCAGCACCTGGCCCGCGTGGTTGTAGGGGGCCGCAATCTCGCTGATGAGCCGCTCGGCGATGAGGTCGGCCTGCATCTCCGCCTGGGGCGGGCTCGCCGAGAGCGAGGGCAGCAGCAGCACGAATTCGTCGCCACCGAGCCGTGCCAGACAATCCCCCTGCCGAACCAGCCGCTTGAGCCGGCTGGCGACCTCCTTGAGCAGCCAGTCGCCGGTGGCGTGGCCGAGGGAGTCGTTGATGGTCTTGAAGTGATCCAGATCGATGAACAGCAGGGCGCCGATCAGATAGTCGCGGCTCGCCTCGCCAAAGGCGTGGGCCAGGGTTTCGTGCAGCTGGCGGCGGTTGGGCAGGCCGGTCAGTTCGTCGTAGTAGGCGAGATCCTGGATGCGGCGCTCGGCCTCCTTGCGCTCGGAGATATCCTCGAAGCAGATGACGAAGTGGCTGATCTCTCCCCTGTCATCCTGCACCGGGGTGACGATCTCCCACTGCGGATAGGGGTAGCCGTCCGCATGCAGGCGTTGGGTCTCCCCCTGCCAGCGGCTCAGGGTGCCGAGCTCGTAGCCAAGCCCCCCCAGCCCGCACCAGAGATCGTTGCCCAGATGCAGGCCGATCACCCGCTGGCTGTCAAAGCCGGTGATCTGGCTGAAGGCATGGTTGACCCGCAAAATCTTGAAATCGGGGTCGGTGATGATGATCCCTTCATGGGTTTCAAACGCCACGGCCGACAGGCGCAACTGGGCATCGCTCTGCAGCCGTTCCAGCTCCGCCACCATGCGCATGGAGAAGGTGGTCAGCACCGAGCCCAGATTGGGGATCGCGCTCTGATCGGAGAAAAGCAGCGCCAGGTGGCCCAGGATCTGGCCGTTGCGATCATACAGCGGCAGGCCGTAGTAGCCCTGCCCCGCCTTGAAACCGGCACAGGAGGGCAGCTCGTTCGCCAGCGGAATGACGCAGGCCTCCCCCGCCAGATAGACCTGCTGGCAGGGCATGCCGTCGAGTTCGTACTCCTTGAGGTCGATGCCGTGGCAGGCCAGCACCTTGAGCCGTCCGCTGCCGGTGCGCTCCGCCAGCCAGACCGCGTCCGCCACCAGGATGTGGGCGAGCTGGTTGACCAGGGTATTGAAGAAATCGAGCCCGGTCCGGGCAGAGAGCGCCTGCGCCAGCTGGGTCAACAAGGGGTCTTGCAGCAGCGGCAGTTGCTGGGAGAGGTCGGCAGGCAGCTGGGTGCTGCGGGTGGTGTCGAGCGGCGCAATCCAGCCGCAGCACATCTGCTGGGCCGGCACGTACTGGCCGCTCCAGAGCACATGGCGCACCTCGCCCCCCTCCTCGCAGAGGTGACCGATGAACTGGGCCGGTTGCTGTGAGTGGTAAAGTCTGGCGAGAAAGTCGGCAAAGCCGGCCTCGTCATCTGCCGCCAATTGCCCGAACCAGGGGTGAGGCCCCTCTCCTTGCCAGAGCTGGTAGGAGGCATGATCGGACAGACTCCACTGGGCGTGTTGCCGATCATAAAACCACATCATCTGAGTGGCCTGCTGTTTCATGTACTACTCCAACACCACAACAACCACGTTCAAGCCCTTGACGACTTGGCAGCGCCCACATTCACAGCGCGCACGTCGGCAAGGGCGGTGCGGGGAGAAAGTGCAAAAGATGCGAGACTAAGCGGTGAAAACCGGACATGAGGTCGACATGCGGCGCTGCCACGAAGGGACAGAAACGATCCAAGTTTCTCCATACTGCCTGCCAGTTTCGTGGAGCTCAAGCGCTTTTTGGTGCAGAACGGGAAAAGATCACAATTTATTCCTCCCCTCGGAAGCAAGGCCACAGTTCGTGACGCAGATCACATTTTAATGTTCAGCCATGAGTAATCTGAAGGTGAAGACACAAGCAAGACGACCCGAAGGGGGCCAATATGAAAATCGAAATTACCAGCAAAATCATCGACATCACCCCGGCTATCCGCGAGCGCATTGAATCCCGTTTTGACAAGCTCGAGCGTCTTCAGGTGCCTCTTATCACACCCCATGTGATTGTCTCCAAAGAGCGTCTGATGTTCATCGTTGAAGCCACTGCTGGCATCCCCAACGGCAAGCTGTTTGCCCAGGCAGAACATGAGGACTTGTACGCCGCCATCACCGAACTGGGGCAAAAGCTGGAACGCCAGCTCAACCGCCACACCGAAAAACCCATCGCCCGTCGCGCCGCAGCGGCTGGCAAGGAAGTGCCGCAAGAGGATGAAGCCGACGCATAAACTGCGCCACGGCACAGCCAGAAACGACAAAGGCGGGATCTCCCCGCCTTTTTGCTGTCCGAATGCCGGCGCTTGCCGCCTTCAGCAACCACTGAGCCAGTGCAGCCTGGCATCCACCCCCGCCTTGAGCGTATCGAGGATCGGCAGCATCAGCAGGGGATCGTCGCGTCTGGGCTGATCCGCCAGCTTGCCCTGCCAGCGCTCCCGTCCAAGCGGCGAGAGGTTGTCATAGACGGCGGGCTCCAACGCCGGCGGGGCGCCGAGCAGCGGCGGTGAGCGCAGCGCCAGCCAGAGCCGCACATCCACCATGGAGCCTCCCTGTTGCAGCCGCTCGTTGAGCAAAGCGGCCTCTTCGTCATTTGCACTGCCCTGCAAGGGCGTGGCTGGCGGCAGCTCAAAGCGGCTGCGCCAGACCCGGCTCTCACCCTTTGTTTGCTGCCTCGGGTCGAACCAGGGCTGCTCTTCCACCGCATCGGTCAGCAGGGCCAGATGCAGGCGAAAGTCAGCCCTGTCTCCGTGCTGGAGATCCTGGTTGAGACGTTGCCCCAGCTGGGCCTCGTCCACCAGCCACTGCTCACGAATGGCGCTGGGTAGCATGAGATAACTCTTGGAAACGGTGGTTTCATCCTTTATCGGCCGCAAATACGATCCTTTAAGCAGGAAAAATCCCGTCAAGGGGTTCACAACCCCGGCAGATCTGTTAGTATGCGCCTCGCACTTGTGGAGGGGTTCCCGAGTGGCCAAAGGGATCAGACTGTAAATCTGACGGCTCTGCCTTCGAAGGTTCGAATCCTTCTCCCTCCACCATTTCAAGTGCAATCACGGCGCCCGTCGTGAACAAAATTGGCAATACCCCGTGGAGGGGTTCCCGAGCGGCCAAAGGGATCAGACTGTAAATCTGACGGCTCTGCCTTCGAAGGTTCGAATCCTTCTCCCTCCACCATCATTCAAGAAAACCCGGCCTCGCGCCGGGTTTTCGCTTTTCAGCATCCCCTCTCTGTTCATCAGCAGCATAAATATCGCCAATAAAAACGGGAGGCTTGCGCCTCCCGTTTTGTCTCTTCCTGTCCGCTACAGGGTGAAGCGATAGAAGATATCCACCGCCTGGGCCACCCCGCTCATGGCCTGCAGGTAGAGCCTGGGCATCAGCTCATAGCGCAGCTTGAACTCGGCGATGGGGCTGAACACCCCGACCCCGTACTGGAACTGCAGCCCCGGCAGCAGATAGGCCGACAAGGTCACCTGGGTGTTGTCGCCACTGCCGGCAGTGTCGAGGGCCACGTCGCTCATGCCGAGGGATTCTCCCAGACTGGAGACCACGCCGTTGGCCTGGCTGACCGCGCCCGCCACCAGCAGGCCGTTGAAGCCGCCATCCTCGCCACTGGTCTGCAGCCCCTTGCCGCGCAGCAGATAGGAGAGCTGCTCGGACTGGGCCAGCTGCGGCTCCGAGTAGACGGTGATCTTGGGCTTGCTGGCCGGCCCGGTCACCCGCACCCCCACCGTCACCTTGTCCTCTATGGTATCGGGATCCCGATACGCCTCTATGTTGAGGAACGGCTGATCGAGGGGGCCGGAGAAGAGGATGCGGCCATCCTTGATGATCAGGTTCTGGCCATAGGCCTTGAAGCGCCCGTCGTTGAGCACCAGCTGGCCGTTGCCCGCCAGCGGCCGCGAGGGATCCTGGCGGATGTTGATGCCGCCCCCCACCTTGGTCTTGAGCCCCATCGCCTCCAGCCGCACGTCGTCACCCAGCCGGATGGCCAGCTTGATCGCCATCGGCAGCGGCGCCGCCTTGGGCACCGGCGGCAGATCGTCGTAGACCACGGTCACGTCGTCCGACACCGCCACCGCGCTCTCGGGCAGGCTCTTGACCAGGATCCGCGCCCAGGGGATGTCGACCTGACCGGTGATCCGGGTCTCCTCCCCCAGCGAGATGGCGATGTCCGGGGAGACCCGCACCCGACCCATGCCAGGATACTGGGCTTCCAGCTCCTTGCCCTGGATGGTGAGGCTGCCGGTGACCGGCAGTTGCGCCCAGCTCAGCCAGCCCCCCAGTGCCAGCGGCCCCTTGCCCACCAGCATGGTGCCGTCCAGCTCGGCCCGGTTGCCTTCAATCTTGAGGCGGGTCACCAGCTTGGAGAGGGTCACCATGTCGGAGTGGGTCTGCACTTCCCCATCCAGCAGGTTGAGCTGACCAAACAGCAGCGGCGAGGCCAGGGTACCGTCGAAGCGGGCATCGGCCGAGATGACCCCCTGCAGGGAGCGCACCTCGGGGATGAGCGGGGCGAAGGTGGTCAGCTTGAGGTCGTCAAACTTGAGCTGGCCGGAGAGATTGCCGCGACCGGATGGATCCCGGATATAGAGCTTGGTGTCGATGTTGCCGATCTGCTTGGAGGCAAAGTCGAGCCGGATCGCCGCCTGCTGACGCTCGAAGTCCACCCCGAGCTCGAGGCGCTGGTAGTCGGTCTTGAGCTCGTCGGCCACGAAGGTGCCCGGCGTGGTACGCACGGTGGCGTGCAGGGTCGGCTGATTGCCGCGCCAGCTGGCCCGCCCGTCAGCTGAGAGCACCGCCTGCCAGCGGAAGTTGTCCGGCAGCCAGGGCCGCAGACGCTTGAGGTCGAACTGGTTGAGGGCAAACTCCAGGCTGCCCTGCTGGGCCGATACCTGGCTGCCCTTGACGCAGAGGCTGGCCCCCTGAGAGCCGAGGCAGAGATCCCCCATGGTCAGCCGCTGACGCGGCAGATCGAGGTCGAGGGCCCAGGGCGCACTCAGCTCCCAGCGCCGCAGCGGCGTCTTCAACTTGAGCTCGCTGAGGGCACCGCGCCAACGATCCCCGCGCAGACCGCCGCTCAGCTTGAGGTTGGCCGCCACCGGGTCGCCCTTCATGGTGAGCGACAGGGCGTGTTGGTTGAGATCGCCGCTCAGGTTGAGCGCCAGCTGGCTGAGACTGGTCGCCCCCTGTACCAGGCTGGCTACCGTCAGGGCCACTTCCCCTGCCGGCTTGTCACCGACCAGGGCATTGCCCTTGATGGCGATCCCCTTCAGATCGGTGCCGGCATAATAGAGACGGCTGGCAGCCAGATCGGTAGTGACCCGCGGCGCTTGCTGATTGCCGGTCAGGCGTACCTGCCCCTTGATGTCCCCCTTGAGCCCGGGGTAGAGCCCGGCCAGATTGGGGGCGTTGAGATCCGCATCCAGCTTCCACGCCTGCTGGCTCAGGCTGCCCTTGGCGTGCAGCTGGTTGGGGCCGCTTTGCAGCGCCAGCGCCGGAATGGTCCACTCCATCTTGTCGTTGCCGCTCGCGCTGCCCTTGATGGCCAGCGGATACTGGTTGAGCTTGCCGTCCACCTTCAGCTCGGGCAGTTGCAGTTGCCAGTGGCCCGCCTCATCGAGCTCGAAACGGCTGGCAATCTTGCCCGCCAGCGTCCCCTTGAGCTCGGGCACCAGCTCGGCCGGGTTGATCCCCTTGAATTCCGTGGTGCCCTGCCAACGAACCCCCTTGTCCCAGGCGAGCTTGCCGTCCAGCTTGAGCTCCCCCTTGAGGGCGTTGAGCAGCAGGTTGATCTGGTTCAGCTGCGTCAGATCCCCCTTGCCCGTCAGCGCCAGCTTGAAGGGGGGCACATCCGTGCCCTTGCCGGCGGTATTCAAGGCAAACTGGTAGCCGGAGAGCTTGCCCTTGGCACTCAGACTGCCCTTGTCCAGCCGGTAGCTGGGCTCATCTTTGGCAGGCTTGTGCAGCGGCCAACCCAGACTCTTCCACTCCAGCGCCGCATCAAAGGGCAAGTCGGGGTCGAGGGCCGCCAAGGACCCCTTCAGGCTGGCGGCCACCGGCCCCTTGGCCTGCAGCGCCAGTGCCAGCTTGCCCACCGAACCGCCGAGGGTCAGGCTGGCCTGCTGCCCCTGCAGCTCGCCATCCAGCAGCCCCTTGCGGGCCTTGGCATCCAGGGTCAGGGCGAGCGGATAATCTTCCTTGAGCTGGATCTTGCCCTTGAGCGCCAGATCCGCCATGGCGTGGCGCAGGGAGAGCTCGCGCAGCGCGATGTCGCTCCCCTCGGCACTGGCCGACAGCAGCAGCTTGTCGAGCCCTTCAATCAATTCACCCTGCTGATAACGAAACGCCGTGACCTGCAATCCTTCCAGCTGGATGGGGAACGGCAACCGAATGGCGGGCAGCGCGATGGGGGCCGCCTTGGTTGCCTGCTGCGCCTTGCTCTCATCCGCCGGCTTCGCCTTGGCGGTGACAGGCGACTTGGCCACAGCCTTGTCTTGGGAGCTTGCCTTGGCGGCAGCCGGTTTGGCTGCCTCGGTGGTCTGCGTCTCGGCCAGGGTCACCTTGAGGCCGTCCAGCACTGGCCCCTGCACAATGAGCCCCTTGCGGCTGAGGGTGGCGCCGATGTCGAGGGACTTGAGGCTCACTCCCACCCCGGGCACCGTCACATCGAGATCCGCCACCTGGAGGCTGTCGACCTGAATTTTCAGGGGTAATGGGTGCCAGACGAAGGGCTCTGACGGCTCTTCCGGGGTTGGCTCGGAGTCGGCCACCTTGACCACCGGGTGGGTGACGTTCAGGGATTTGATCCAGAGCTTGCCCTGCAGCAGCTTGCCCAGATCCCAGTCCAGCACGGCGCGATCCACCGTGACGTCCACCAGCTCGTCCTGCCAGCCGACCCCTTCCAGAGTCCAGCCATAGCCGAGCTGGCCCGCCACCAGTTCCCCCTTGAGGGAAGGCAGGGCGGCCCTGGCCTGCTGCCACAACCACTTGTTGCCCTGATGGGTGAAGCCCAGCAGGCTGACACCGATGAGCAGCAGGAAGATGAGCCCCATCAGCCAGAGAAAGATGCGTTTTACCCAGATCACAGTGCAGACCCCCGCGGAAGACGCAGCCGCAGCGGCCAGAGAAAAATACGTTTTACCCAGATCACAGCGCAGCCCCCCGCGGAAGATGCAGCCGCAGCGGCCAGAGAAAAATACGTTTTACCCAGATCACAGTGCAGACCCCCGCGAAAGACGCAGCCGCAGCGGCCAGAGAAAGATGCGTTTTACCCAGATCACAGTGCAGACCCCCGCGAAAGATGCAGCCGCAGCGGCCGGTCAGGAGAACAGAAGAGAAGAAGAGTTGAGTGCGGCCGGATCATAGTTCAGGCCCCAGCGCGAAGTGGAGTCGCAGCGGCTTCTCCTCCTCGGAAATGCCCACCGCCAGGTCGAGCCTGACCTGACCGATGGGGGTGACCCAGCGCACGCCGACCCCGGTGCCTATCTTCCAGGCCTCGCTGTAGTCGACCGTGGCGGTACCGCTGTCGACGAACAGGGCCCCCAGCCACTTGTCGCTGAAGCGGTAGTTGTACTCGGCACTGGCGACGCTCACGTAGCGACCCCCCAGCAGCTTGCCGTCGCTGCCGCGCGGCGAGATGGTCTCGTAGCCGTAGCCGCGCACCGTCTGGTCACCACCGGTAAAGAAGCGCAGCGAAGGCGGCACCAGCGAGAAGCTGTCCCCTATGATGGCCCCCTGTTCGGCCCGCAGCAGGAAGCGGTGATCCTCACCCAGGGTACGCAGCCACTTGCTGCGCCCCCACACCCGCACGAAGCTGATGTCGGAGCCCCAATAGGGGTCAGAGAACTCCAGGGTGAGCTGCTGGCGATCGCCCCAGTCGGGCACCAGACCGCCGCGCACCCGCAGCCGCGACCAGGAGACACCGGGGATCAGCAGCAAGCTGTTGCCCTCGTCGGCACCCTGGGTATAGATCTCGTTCTCCAGCCGGATGAACACGTCCCGGTCCCAGCTCTCCGGCCGCCGCTTCCAGCGGTGCACACTGAGGGTGGTCAGGTCGGAGCGGGTATCGTTGTTGTCCTTGTATTGATAACCGGCCTGCAGCGAGTAATAGTCCCGCAGCGGATTGCCCACCGGGATCTGGTAGTCGAAGCTGAGCTCGGCCTCGGGTTGGGAGACCTTGGCGGTGGCGTTGAGCCGGTGACCGTAGCGGTTGACCCAGGGCTTCTCCCAGGTGGCGCTCATGCGAGGCCCCACGTCGGTGGCATAGCCGATACCCGTTTCAATCTCGTGATCGACCCGGTTGGAGAGGGTCACCTGCACCGGCACCCGGTTGCCCTCGGCCTGGCTGATGAGGGGCTTGATGTCCACCTGCTTGAACAGCTTGGTGGAGGAGACATCCTGCGACATCTCCGCCAGCCGGATCGCCAGATAGGGGTCGCCGCTCTTGATGTTGATGAGCGGGCGGATGAGGCGCAGCGCCTCCGGCGTGGCATCGTAGTGGATCTCGCCGAAGTGGTAGCGCGGGCCGGAGCGAAACAGGATATAGATCTCGGCAGTGCCCTGATCTGGGAACACCTTGACCTGGCTCTTGCTGATCTTGGCGTCGAAGTAGCCGCGCGCCAGCCCCAGACTGCCCAGATCCGCCTTGATGGATTCGTATTTGCCGTGGTTGAGGGGATCCCCCTCTTTCAGGGGCAGCTTGTCCAACAGCTCGCTGTAGAGCTCGTCGCTGCTGGCATCCCCTTCCAGCAGGATGTCGAGACGGGAGATGATGACCGGCTTGCCCGGCTCCACCTCGATGATCACTTTGGCGGGCGCCTTCTTGTCGCGGCTCAGGGTGATCTTGGGCTGGTAGTAGCCATAGACCTGCAGCGCCTTTTGCACGCTCTCGGTGATCTTGGCGCGGGCCGGACGGTACTGGCGCTCCTGATAGACCGGCAGGGCATTGAGGTAGGCCTCGACGTTGTCCTTGTTCTCCCCCTTCAGTCCCTTGATCTGATAGGTGAGTTTGGCCGCCATGGCAGGCGTGACGAACAGCAGCAGACAGAGGCTCAGTCCCAGCGCGCGAAGCCCACGACGAAAGGCCCGTGCGGGCGGTGAGATCCCTGCAGGCAGGGGCGGATTGCATCCTGTCAAACGTCAATTTCCCCGAAGAACATGATTAAAATAATGCGATATTCAGAACGAATATGAGGCTCACTCGATCGCAAACGCGCCTCATCCTAGCATATCCCCGGCCCGACATCAGAGCGGGGTGACACCGAATTTCGCCATATTATTGAAGCCTTTGCCCACGCAGGCCGCGCATTTTTCACACTTTCCCCCGCAGACTTATGCCACTGCGGGCCAAAAAGGGCAATCCATGACCAGCACGGCCATGCCATATGGCCCCTGGCGGCCCATCCGGCCCGGTATCGCGTCATCCCTTGTTGGCCGATGGGCGCGACATCAACTGTCGGCAACTGGTCAAGATAGCGGCAATTCCCTCTCTCGCCGGGCCCACCAGCTGCATCCTGGCTGCCACGGGGCCGCCCGCCTTGCCCCACTCCTGCAGAGGTAGTGCATTTTATCTTGCAGGATCAAACAGTTGCCATCGCCCAATCAAAGCCTCGTTCAACCCAATCGATTTATCCCGCTGCCCCCCTGCTCACTTCTCGCCCACACTGGGGTCATTGCACCAAGGCTCGCATCCCACCAGAGGAGACACCGTATGCACGCACGCAGCGAACAGATGGCGGACTACATCGCCGATAGACTCGAATTCATCACCTTTCTCGCCTGTTGCAGCGCCCTGCTGGCCCTGCTGACCGGCATGAACGGCCAGCAGGCGCTGGCCTTCACCGCGCTGAACCTGCCGTTCGGGCTCGCCATCCTGCTGGGCATGGCCATGCTGGCACCGCTGCCGACCCACTGGCGCCTGCCGGGCATCACCTTGCTGCTGGCGGGCAGCGCCCTGGCGACCCTGCAACTGGGGGGTAACTGGCTCAACCCGCTGGCCATCTGGAGCCTGCACGCCCTGCTCGGGCTGGAGATCCTCTGGCAGGCACGGCCCAGAACCCGGCTTGCTGCCCGTGCCCGCAGCTGAATTTGCCATGACGGCTGACGCGCGGCAGGAATTGGAGTACTCTTTGCGCCCCCGATTTGCCCACCGCCGAGGAGCGTCCCGATGAGAAAAGCCTGTGCCCAGCACATCCTGGTCAAGACCGAGAAAGAGTGTCTGGAGATCAAGGAGAAGATTGCCAAGGGAGCCGACTTCGGCCAGATGGCCAAGCGCTTCTCCACCTGCGCCTCCAGCAAGCGCTTCGGCGATCTGGGGGAGTTTTCGAAGGGCGACATGGTCAAGGCATTTGACGATGCCGTGTTCAAGGGCGAGCTGCTGACCGTGCTCGGTCCGGTACGCACCAAGTTCGGCTTTCACCTTATCAAGGTGCTCTACCGCAACTGAGTTCAGGACCCGGTTCAGGGTTCTGGGGTCAGCTCCACCGGCCAGCCGCCGCAGCGGCGGGCATAGAAGCCGAAACGCCAGGGGTGGTGCGCCGCCCAGTCCTCCATCTCCGGCGCCGGCGTGAACCGGCTCTGCGGCCAGAGTGCAACCCGGCTCGGCCGCCCGTGCAGCGCCTGCCAGCGCGTCAGGCTCACTTGGGCCAAGCGCCACTGATAGTCATCCTTCGGCAGCAGGGCCGGCGCAAATGCCAGGCCCCGATTGCAATACTGGCCCTCGCCATCGCGCCCATCCACCAGCTGCCAGAACACGTTGAGCAGATCGCCATACCCCACTTTGACCGGGTCATAGTCGATGCGCACCGCCTGGCGCCGCGGCGGCACTTCCCGCCAGCTCGACCCCGTCGCCGCCAGCTGGCTGACGTAGCCCGGCTCCACCCGACTGACCCCGGGCAGGGTCTCGTAGACGGCTTCGGCGCGCCACATGTCCCCCGCCGCCAGCACGGCGCTGTCCGCCCACAGCGGAACGCTTGGGAAAAGCAGCAGGATTGAGATAAATTTACTAACGTTATCAGTCAATTAAGTTTATCCTTCTGGGCACTTGTCCATCATAACCAGTGGATCCCCGTTATGCCCAGTTATTTGTGGTGGCCGCTTCTGGCCTGGTTGCTGCCGCTCGCCGGCGCCCTCGGCAGCCGTGTTCACCTCTGGCCCTGGTGGCTGGGGTTTGCCATCTGCCTGCTCGGGGCCCTCGTCTCCCTCGTCTTGCTGGCTCGCCTGCCCTGGTCTCGCAATCGCTGCGCCAATGGCTGGGGCGCCGTCCCACTGCTGTTGCCCCTGGCCTTCGTGGTGCAGGCGCTGCGCACGCCGCTGGTCAACGATGTGAGCACGGATCCCAACAACCCGCCCCAGTTGCACTGGGCCAGCGAGCTCAGAACGGCGCAGGATCTGCCGATTAATCCGGCCCCGTTGAAAGCAGTTGAGGGCAAGCCCGGTCCTCTCTATACCAAAGCCTCCCCGATCGAGGTGATCACCGAGGCCCATGCCCTGATGGAACAGCTCGGCTGGCAGGTGCGGCCAAGCCCGGATGGCCTCGAGGCGGTGGTCACCACCGGCTGGTTCGGCTTTCAAGATGATGTGGCGCTGCGGGTCTTTGCCGGGCCCAGCGAAACCCGCATCGACATGCGCTCCGCCTCCCGTCAGGGGCAGAGCGACCTGGGCACCAATCGGGCACGGATCGAGGATTTTCTGATCCGCCTCAACGAGCGGCTGGGTCAGGCCTACAAACCCAATTTGAAGCAATAAGAAGGTCATCCATGCGCGTCGAGGTGAAACCCGACCGGGAATATGCCTGGTTTATCCGCCCCTTTTTCTGGCTGCAACAGCGCAACTACGGCCAGGTGCTCATTCCGGGCAAGTGCTGGGGCCGCTCGCCGCGCCTGTTTGCTGCCGTCGCCACCCTCTATGGTGTCATCAACCGCAAGCGCTCTCCCATCGATCCCGTGCTGCGCTCTCTGGTGACGGTGCGGGTCTCCCAGCTCAACTGGTGCCGCTTCTGCGTCGACATCAACGCCATGACCCTCATCAAGCGGGCGGGCTCCAGCGAGAAGGTAGAGGCGCTCGCCAACTGGCGCGAAAGCCCCTTGTTCGACGAGCGGGAGCGGGCCGTGCTCGACTACACCGAGGCGATGACGGGGCTGGATGGAGTCAGCGATGAGCAGGCCGCCCGCCTCAAGCCCTGGTTCGACGACGACGCCATGGTGGAGCTGACCGGCCTCATCGCCTTCCAGAACATGTCGGCCAAGTTCAACGCCGCCCTCGATATTGCCCCGCAGGGCTTCTGCCAGCTGCCGGTGCAACCCGAACGGCCAGCCCAACCGGATAACAAGGACGCCTGATGAGCGGCTCCCGCCTGCTGCTGGTGCTGGTGATGGGTTGCCTCATCGGCGCCTTTTTCGCCTTCGACCTTGGTCACTACCTGAGCCTGCCCCAGCTGCAGGCCCGTCAGGCCGAGCTGGCCGCCCTGGTCGACCGCCATTTCGTCAGCGCCGCCCTGCTGTTTGTCGTCGTCTACGTGGTGAGCACAGCCCTCTCCCTGCCCGGCGCCAGCCTGCTCACCCTGGCCGGCAGCGCCGTGTTCGGCGTTGCCTGGGGGCTGCTGCTGGTCTCCTTTGCCAGCAGCATTGGCGCGACCCTGGCCTTTCTCAGTGCCCGCTTTCTGCTGCGCGACTGGGTCGAGCGGCGCTTTGGCGACAAGCTGGCCAGCTTGCAGGCCGGCATGAAGAAGGAAGGGGCGCTTTATCTGCTGAGCCTGCGCCTCATCCCCATCTTCCCCTTCTTTCTGGTCAACCTGCTCATGGGGCTCACCCCCATCAGAGTCAGCACCTACTACTGGGTGAGCCAGCTCGGCATGCTGCCCGGTACTTTCGTCTACGTGCTGGCAGGCAGCGAGCTCGCCAACCTCACCAGCACCGGCAATATCCTCTCCCCCGGCCTGATGGTGGCGCTGACCCTGCTCGGACTGATGCCGATGCTGCTCAAGGGCCTGCAGCGGCGCCTCGCCCTGCATCGGTTGCACGCCCCCTACCGCAAGCCGACCCGCTATGACTACAACTTGCTGGTGATTGGCGCCGGGGCCGGCGGCCTGGTGACCAGCTATATCGCCGCGGCGGTGAAGGCCAAGGTAGCGCTCATCGAGAAGCACAAGATGGGGGGCGATTGCCTCAACAGCGGCTGCGTCCCCTCCAAGGCGCTGATCCGAAGCGCCCGCTTTGCCGCCGAGCAGCGCAGGGCCAGTGAACTGGGCTTTGGCCCAAGCCAGACCTGCGCCGATTTCGCCGCCGTGATGGAGCGGGTCGCCCGCGTCATCAAGGAGGTCGAACCCCACGACTCGGTAGCACGCTATGAAGGACTCGGAGTGGAGTGCATCCAAGGGGAAGCGAAGCTTGTCTCCCCCTGGGAGGTGGAGGTTAATGGCCAACGCCTTGCCAGCCGTCATATCGTGCTCGCCACCGGCGCCCGGCCGCTGGTGCCCACGCTGCCGGGCCTTGAGCAGGTGCCCTGGCTCACCTCCGACACCCTCTGGCAACTGCGCACCGCGCCGCGCCAGCTGCTGGTGCTGGGCGGCGGCCCTATCGGCTGCGAGCTGGCCCAGAGTTTTGCCCTGCTAGGGGTGCCCGTGACCTTGGTGGAACTCTCGGATCAGCTGCTGCCCCGCGAAGAGCGGGAAGTGGCCGAGCTGCTGGCGGAACAGCTGGCCCGCGATGGCGTGCGGGTGCTCACCGGCTGGCGCGCCGAGCGAGCCGACTATCTGCCCGCAGCCGCGGGGGATCTCCCCATCCGGCTGCAACTGCGCCGGGGCGATGATACGTTGGTAGTGGAAGGGGATCAGCTGCTGCTGGCACTGGGTAGGGTCGCCAACGTCAGCGGCTTCGGGCTCGAAGCGCTGGGAGTGGAGCTGACCCCGCGCGGCACGGTGGCGGTTGATGGCTTCCTTGCCACCAACTACCCCAGCATTCTGGCGGTGGGGGACGTAGCGGGCCCTTACCAGCTCACCCATGCCGCCGCCCATCAGGGCTGGTACGCCGCAGTCAATGCCCTGTTCAGCCCGTTCAAGCGCTTTCGTGCCGACTATCGGGTCATGCCGGCCGCCATCTACACCACGCCAGAAATCGCCCGGGTCGGCCTCAATCAGAAAGAGGCCAGGGCGCAGGGCATCCCCTTCGAGCTGACCCGCTTCGAACTAGCCGAGCTGGACAGGGCCATCGCCGACGGCGAGCGCCAGGGCTTTATCGAGGTGCTCACCGTGCCCGGCAAGGATCAGATCCTGGGTGCTACCATAGTGGGCACTCACGCCGGCGAGCGGATCGCCGAATTCGTGCTCGCCATGCGCCACCGCCTCGGCCTTGGCAAGATCCTCGCCACCATTCACGCCTACCCCACCCTGATGGAGGGGAACAAGTATCTGGCGGGCGAGTGGCGACGGGCCCGTCAGCCCGCCACCCTGCTGGCTCTGCTGACCCGTTATCACCGCTGGCGCCGCGGCGCCTGACCCAACTCCAGGTAACCCAGATGCAACTCTCATTGCCCTCGTTCAAACAGCTGCTGCGTGCCCTGCCCCTGCTGGCAGGCAGCCTTCTCTTCACCCAGGCCAACGCCGCTGACAACCCGCAATGGCAGCAGACCCTCGAGGAGGCAAAAGGGCAGACCGTCTACTTCAACGCCTGGGGCGGCAGCCCGGAGATCAACGCCTATCTGGTGTGGGCCGGCCAGGAGCTGGCGCGCGAATACCAGGTCAAGCTGGTGCAGGTGAAGGTGGATGACATCGCCCAGAGCGTCAGCCAGCTGCTGGCCAACAAGCAGGCCGGCAAGCACAGTGGCGGCCCCATCGACCTGCTCTGGGTCAACGGCGAGAACTTCAAGGCGCTCAAGGAGCAGGGGCTGCTCGGCGCCCCCTTTACCCGGGAACTGCCCAACATGGCGCTGGTCGACGGCGCCCTGCCGGTGAGTGAGGACTTCACCGTGCCGGTGGAGGGGCTGGAAGCCCCCTGGGGTATCGGCCAGCTCAACCTGATGGTCAATGGCGAAGAGGTCAAACAGCTGCCCACCTCGGCGGCGGCCCTGCTCGCCTGGACCAAGGCCCACCCCGGCCGCTTTACCTACCCCAAGCCGCCCCAGTTTCACGGCTCCAGCTTTCTCAAGCAGATCTTGCTGGAGCTGACGCCCGACCCCGCCCCCCTCTATCGGGAGGCGACCGAGAGCGATTTTGCCAAGGTTACCGCCCCGCTCTGGGCCTGGCTGGATGAGCTGCACCCGACGCTCTGGCGCAAGGGCAAGCTGTTCCCCACCAGCGCCGCCGAGACCCGCCAGCTACTCGATGACGGTGAGCTGGCCATGGCCATCAGCTTCAACCCGCAGGAGGCGCAGAGCGCGGTACAAAACGGCACCCTGCCCCCCAGCGTTGTGGCGGTGGCCATGACGAAAGGGGCGCTCACCAACAGCCACTTCCTCGCCATCCCCTTCAATGCCAACGCCCGCGCCGGTGCCAAGGTGGTGGCCAACTTCCTGCTGAGCCCCGCCGCCCAGACGCGCAAGGCCGAGCCCGCCTTCTGGGGCGATCCCAGCGTGCTGCGGGCCGATGCCCTGCCCGCTACCCAGCAGCCGATGCCGGCGCTGCACTTCAAGGCGGTGGCCGAACCCCACCCCAGCTGGCAGCTCAGGCTCGAAGCGGCCTGGGCCGAGCGCTACGGTCACTGATGAGCCGGTTCGGCCGCTCTTTGCTTGATTGGCGCCCCCTGTTCACCGCCGGGTGCGCCCTGGTTTTTGGCCTTCCGCTGCTGGCGGGGGGCTGGCAACTGCTGGCTGAGGGGCTGAGTCAGGCCCACCTGCAATTGCTGCTGGCCCAACCGGGCCTGTGGCACTCGGCGCTGCTGAGCCTGTGGATTGGCGCCGCCTCGACCCTGGTCAGTCTGCTGCTGACTGCCCTGTTGCTGGCCCACAGCGACAGCCGGGCCGTCGGCTGGCTACGCCGGCTGCTCTCGCCCTTGCTGGCGCTGCCCCACGTCGCCTTTGCCATCGGCTTTGCCTTTCTGCTCGCCCCCTCCGGCTGGCTGCTGCGCCTGCTCTCGCCGACCCTCACCGGGTTCGAGCTGCCTCCCGACTGGCAGACCCTGCGCGATCCCGCCGGGCTTGGGCTCATTCTCGCCTTGACCCTCAAGGAGACCCCCTTCCTGCTGCTGATGGCGCTCGGTGCGCAAGACCCCGCCAGGGTGGCGCGCCAGCAGTGGCTGGGGGCGAGTCTGGGTTTCAGTGCCCCCCAGATCTGGTGGCGCCTGCTGCTGCCGGCGCTCTGGCCTGCCTTGCGCCTGCCCCTCTATGCGGTGGCTGCCTACGGGGTGGCGGTGGTGGATCTCGCCCAGCTGCTCGGGCCCGATGCCCCCGCTCCGCTGGCTGTGCGCCTGTGGCTCTGGTATCAGGACCCGGATCTTCTCTGGCGCGGTGCCACCGCCAGCGGCGCCCTGCTGCTGCTCGCCATCACGGCGCTGCTGCTGGCCCTGCTGCGGCTGCTGGAACTGGCCCATCGAACCCTTGGCAAACCCGGCTGGCTCGATGGCAAACGAGCAAATCCAAGCGCTCTTGGCCGCACCCTTGCCACGGGTAGCGTGGTGACCCTGATCGTCCTCAATCTGGCGGTGCTGGGGGCCTTGCTGCTCTGGTCACTGGCCCGGCGCTGGCCCTTTCCCGCCCTCTGGCCGAGCCAGTGGAGCGGCCGCTATTGGCTCGAACTGCTGCCAACCCTGTCGCCGCTGCTGACCACCAGCATACTGCTGGCGCTGGCGAGCGGGGCCATAGCGCTGGTGATGGCGGTGCTGAGTCTGGAGGCGCAGGCGGGCCGTCGCCCCTGGCCACTCTGGCTCATCTGCCTGCCGCTGTTGCTGCCCCAGGCCAGCCTGCTGTTTGGCATTCGGCTCGGGGTGGACTGGTTCAGCCTCGGGTGGGTGGGCGATGGCATCGGCTGGGGCTGGGTGCTCTGGAGCCAGCTGCTGTTTGTCTTTCCCTATGTTTATTTGTGCCTGCAC
Source organism: Aeromonas sp. S5(2024) (assembly GCF_041403025.1). Lineage (NCBI taxonomy): Bacteria > Pseudomonadati > Pseudomonadota > Gammaproteobacteria > Aeromonadales > Aeromonadaceae > Aeromonas > Aeromonas sp. S5(2024). The sequence continues at coordinate 361,445 of NZ_JBGLRI010000003.1, forward strand.
GGCCCTTATCGCCAGTTCGACGCGCGGCTCACCCAGAGTGCCCTGCTGCTGGGGGCAACCCCGTGGCGAGCCTGGTGGCAGGTGAAAGGACCGCTGCTGGCCCGTCCGCTGCTGTTTGCCTTCGGCGTCGGAGCCGCGGTGAGTCTGGCCCAATACCTGCCGACCCTGCTGTTTGGCGCAGGCCGGGTAGTCACTATCACCACCGAGGCGGTGGCCATCGGCAGCGGCCTCAACCGGCGGCTGGCGGGGCTCTACGGCCTGTTGCAACTGCTGCTGCCGCTCGTTATCTATCTGCTGGCGCTCTGGCTGCCGGCCCGACTCAACCCGGCGCTCAAGGGGAACGGCTCACGATGAATTCTCATGATGGAAATCACCATATGCTGAGCACCACGCCTCTTCGCCTCTATCTGGAGGAAAACCTGCTGCTCTCGCTGCCCGCCCTGCAGGTGGCGCCCGGCGAGGTGCTGACCCTGATGGGGCCCAGTGGCTGTGGCAAGAGCTCGCTGCTGGCGGCGCTGGCGGGGGTATTGCCGGCAAGCGGCCCCATCCGGCTGGAGGGGGACGTGACCCTCGGCGCTCGCCGGCTCACCCAGCTGCCGCCCCAGGCGCGGCGCATCGGCATGCTGTTTCAGGATGATCTGCTGTTCGACCACCTGACGGTGGCGGAGAACCTGATGTTTGGCATGCCGGCCAGCGTGAAGGGGCACGGGGCGCGGCTGGAAAAGGCGGTGGCCGCGCTGGCGCAGGTAGATCTGACAAATCAGGCAGACAAGCTGCCGGGGGCGCTCTCCGGCGGCCAGAAGGCCCGCGTCAGCCTGCTGCGGGCGCTGCTGGCCGAGCCCGAGGCATTGTTGTTGGACGAGCCCTTCTCCCGCCTCGACAAGCCGCTGCGGGCCGCCTTTCGCGAACTGGTGTTCGCGCAAATCAAGGCACTGGCCATCCCCGCCATGCTGGTGACCCACGACGAAGACGACGCGCCGGGCACCATACTCCAGCTCACCGAAACCCATTTTTGACCGAGGAGTTCACCTTGTTTGACCGCCACCTGATCCCCGTTATCCGCAGCCCCCTCACCCGGCTCGCCAGACCGCTCTGCCGCGCCGGGATCAGCGCCAACCAGATAAGCCTCACCGGCTTTGCCAGCGGCATGCTGGCGTTGCCGCTGCTGGCTTTTGGCTGCTATCAATGGGCGCTGGCGGCCATCCTGTTCAACCGGCTGCTGGACGGGCTCGACGGCGCCGTGGCGCGGGAAACCGGCATCACCGACTGCGGCGGCTTTCTCGACATCACGCTCGACTTCATCTTCTACGCCGCCGTGGTGCTGGGCTTTGCCTTCGCCGCCCCCGCCAATGCGCTGCCCGCCGCCACCCTGCTGTTTGCCTTCATGGGCACCGGCTCAAGCTTTCTGGCGTTTGCCATCATGGCGGGCAAGCGGGGCATCGACAATCCGGTCTACCACCACAAGTCCCTCTACTATCTGGGCGGCCTCACCGAGGGGAGCGAGACCATCGCCCTGTTCGTGCTGATGTGCCTGTGGCCCGCGGCGTTTGCACCGCTCGCCTACGGCTTTGCCCTGCTCTGCGCCATCACCACCCTGACCCGGCTCTGGAGCGGTTACCACACCCTGCGTTGAGGCTGGACGGCGGGAGGGGGCCGTTACGGAACACTTGCGCATGGACGACAATGTTTTACCATGGCGACACTCTTTTTCAGGCTCATGAGAACCTTATGCGTCGCCTTGTCTCCGTGCTCACCCTCTCCCTGTTTCCCATGCTCTATGGCTGCAGCAGCACGCCGGCTGCCAAGCCCGTGGTCAAGCCCCAGCCCAACAGCGCCTTCATCAACCAGACGCCGCCGAGCAAACCCTTCTACGGGCAGGTGAGCCAGCCGGGTGTCAGCAAGGGGGACTTCACCAATCGTGCCAACGTGGACAACTTCGTGCAGCGGATGGTGCAAAAGCACGGCTTCGACGGCGCCGAGCTGCACCGGGTGCTGGCCCAGGCCGAGCGCTACGACTGGATCATCCGCCTGATGGATGCCCAGGCCCCCACCACCACGCCGCCCACCGGCCCGACCGGCGCCTGGAATCGCTACCGCGCCAAGTTCATCACCCCGGACAACGTACAGAACGGCGTCAGCTTCTGGCGTGAGTACGAGAACGAGCTCAACCGTGCCCAGCAGGTGTATGGGGTGCCGCCGGAGATCATCGTCGGCATCATAGGCGTGGAGACCCGCTGGGGCCGGGTGATGGGCAAGACCCGCATCCTGGATGCGCTGGCGACCCTGGCGTTCGACTACCCGCGTCGGGCCGAGTTCTTCACCAGCGAGCTGGAATCCTTCCTGGTGATGACCCGCGACGAGGGGATGGATCCCACCGAACCCAAGGGCTCCTACGCAGGCGCCATGGGCTACGGCCAGTTCATGCCCTCCAGCTTCCAGCGCTACGCGGTGGACTTCAACGGCAACGGCCACACCAACCTGTGGGATCCGGTGGATGCCATCGGCAGCGTGGCCAACTACTTCAAGGCCCACGGCTGGGAGAAGGGGCAACCGGTGGCGGTGCGCGGTCAGGGCCAGCTACCCGGCTACGAGCACGGCTTCCAGACCCGCTACCCGGTCGCTTCCCTGCGCCGTGCCGGGCTGACCCCCACCAGTACCCTTGGCAACCACAGCGAGGCGAGCCTGCTGCGCCTCGATGTGGGCACCGGCTATCAGTACTGGTACGGCCTGCCCAACTTCTACACCATCACCCGCTACAACCACAGCACCCACTACGCCATGGCGGTGTGGCAGCTGGGGCTGGCGGTCAAGGATGCCCGCGGCGGTTACTGAGTCGGCCGGATAAAAAAGGCGGCCCTCAGGGCCGCCTTGCCAACCATCCACACTGCGCCTTCGGGTGCAGTGTGCGTTTACAATGCCCCCGCCTTCGCCAGACGATCCAGCTCGGCAAGCAGGGCGGCCGGCTCGACCCGACGGGTGTAATCGGCGTTGATGAAGTGGTAGTGCACGGTGCGGTCCTGGCCGATGATGTAGCTGGCCGGTACCGGCAGAGTGAAGCTCTCGTCGCCGTTGCTCGCCGGGATGTCGATGCCAAAGCCGGCATAGATGGGCCTGAGCGCCTCCGGCAGTTCGAACACCAGTCCCAGCGCTGCCGAGACCCGGTTGCCCTCGTCGCTCAGCACGGTGATCGCCAGCCCGTTGGCGGTGAGGGTATCCTGCGCCGAACTGGGGGTTTCCGGCGTCATGCCGATGAGGTTCACGCCGCGCTCGCGCAGCGCCGGCAACACGGCGTTGAGCGCCTGCATCTCCATGTTGCAATAGGGACACCAGCCACCGCGATAGATGTTGAGCAGCACCGGCCCCTCCGCCAGATAGTGGGAGAGCGGGCGCACCACCCCGTGCTGATCCGGCAGGGCGAAATCGGGCATCCGCTCTCCGCGCCCGAGCGCCCCCTGCTCCAGCCCGCTTGCCTGCAGGCTGCGGGTCGCCTCCTCCATCAGGGCCAGTACCGGGGCCGGTACCTGGCGCTGCTTCTGCTCATCGTACGCTTTGATTTTTTGCTCAAGTGTGTGCATCATGACGATCCTTTTTGTAGTGGTCGCTACAATATCAAGCTGACCACGCCCCATGGTCAAGTTGTTTTTTAGCGATCACTCCAAAATAGAGTTTCACAAGGCAGGACTCAAGATGGCAAGACCCGCATCATTTGACAGAGAACAGGTACTGGAAATCGCCCTCAACGCCTTCTGGGATACCGGCTTCAGCAACACCGGCATTGCCGCGCTGGTCGAGCGGATGGGACTCAAACCCAGCAGCCTGTATGGCGCCTTCAGCTCAAAGGAGGGGTTGTTCATGGAGGTGCTGCAGCGCTATTCGGCGCAGAGCCTGGCGCAGATCGAGCAGATCCTGGGCTCGGCAGCCTCCCCGCTGGCGGGCGTGCAGGCCCTGCTCGATGCAGTGGCCCGGGATGCCATCGCCAGCGAGGCGCACCGTGGCTGCCTGCTGGTCAACACCTTGCTGGAGATCGGCCGCCACCACCCGCTCATTCAGGAGACCGCCAGCAGCCACCTCGCCGAAGTCGAGCTGCGGGTCAGCGCAGCCCTGCGCCAGGCGCAGGCGGCAGGAGAGCTGGCCGTCGGGCGCGACGTCGACGCCACCGCCGCCTTGCTGATGACCATGGTGTGGGGATTGCGCGTGCTGGGCCGCACCCATCCGCCCGCCACCAAGGTGAACGCAGTGCTGGCCCAGATGCAGGCCATCCTGTCTGCGGACGCATGACGACAGTTCACCCGGCTGCGGGGTTCACTCGTTTTCCAGCAGCCAGCGCTTGAGCAGGGCGGCCAGCTGGTCCTGCTCGGCCAGGGTCAATGGCGCCAGCAGGCGCCGCTCGTTGGCCACGTGCCGCTCCACCGCCCGGTCAACCAATTCCCGGCCCGTGTCGGTCAAACAGACCAGCAGGCTGCGCCGATCGCTCGGGGCGGCCTGGCGTTCGATCAAGCCCCGCTCTGCCAGTTTGTCGAGCCGGGCGGTCATGGCCCCCGAGCTCAACATGGCGGATTGATAGAGCACGGTCGGGGTGAGCGGTTCGCCGGCTCGGCGCAGGGTCGCCAGAATGTCGAAGTCGCTGCCAAGCAGGCCGCACTCCTTGAGCTCCTCGCTCACCTCCCGTCCGGCGATCGCCGCCATTCGCGCCACCCGTCCCAGCACACCCATGGGAGAGCAGTCGAGATCCGGTCGCTGCCGGGCCCACTGGGCCAGCAGCAGGTCTACATGATCTGATTCCATCTTCGGCCACTTATCTTTTTATCGAGATACTTGATGGTAAACCAATTTGAGGCTAATTTATCTTTACTTAAAGATACTTCATGAAGAGACAAGTTCATGCCCATGCTGATCGCCCTGCTGGCCCCCCTGCTCTGGGGCAGCACCTATGCCGTCGTCAGCCTTTATCTGACCGACTACTCCCCCTACTGGGTGGCGGTGTGGCGGGCATTGCCGGCCGGATTGCTCCTGTTGCTGGTACGCCCGCGCCTACCGCCCCTGCCCTGGGGCAAGCAGTGCCTGCTGGCGTTTTGCAACATCGCCGCGTTTTTCGCCCTGCTGTTCGTGGCCGCCTTCCGGCTGCCGGGGGCCGTGGCGGGTACCCTGGGTGCCACCCTGCCGCTGGTCCTGATGTTGCTGGCCTGGTTGCAGGATGGCGTCAGGCCGTCCCTGAAATGGCTGCTGCTGGGCCTGATGGGGCTGGGCGGGGTCTTGCTGCTGCTCAACCCTTCCGCCAATCTGGATCCTGTCGGCGTCACCTGTGCCCTGCTGGCGACCCTGCTCATCGGCCAGTCCAGCCGCTGGATGCAGCGCTGGCCGGTGAGCGATCTGCTGGCGCTGACCGCCTGGCAGCTGCTGCTGGGCGGCCTGATGCTGATCCCGCTCGCCTGGTGGCTGGCCGGCCCCATGCCGCTGCCGCAGCCGGCAAGCGCTCCCGGCCTGCTCTGGCTGATCCTGCTCAACACGGCGCTGGCCTACTGGGCCTGGCTGTGGGGGCTCAAGCGCCACGGCCCGGAGGTGATGGGCATGCTGGCCCTCACCAACCCCATGGTGGCGGTCTCCTGCGGCGTGCTGATGGTGGGAGAAACGCTGGATGCTCGCCAATGGCTCGGCATCGGGGTGATCCTGCTCTCCCTGTTCCTGATGAAGCTGCCGGCCCGCCCCTTCTTCAAACGCTGGCAGGCCCGCCGGGCGAGCACCGGCCAGTGCGGCAGGCCGTGAGCACGACGCCTCCAGCTCAAACGCAATAAAAAAAGAGGAGCCATCAAGGCTCCTCTTTCATATTCCGCGGGTGCTTGAGTCGAACTCAGACCCCGGCCTTGGCCAGGGCGGCGGAGACGATCTGCTGGGCTTCCTGCTGGATGAGGTCCAGGTGCGCCTCGCCCTTGAAGCTCTCCATGTAGATCTTGTAGATGGACTCGGTGCCGGAGGGGCGCGCCGCGAACCAGCCGTTCTCGGTCACCACCTTGAGGCCGCCGATGGCAGCATCGTTGCCCGGCGCCTTGGTCAGCTTGGCAAGGATGGGCTCACCGGCCAGGGTGGAGGCTTCCACCAGCGCCGGATCCAGCTTGGAGAGCACCGCCTTCTGGGCGCTGTTGGCCGGGGCGTCGATGCGGCGGTAGCTGGAGCGGCCGAACTTGGCTTCCAGTGCGTCGTAGTGAGCCTGCGGATCCTTGCCGGTCACCGCCAGAATTTCCGCCGCCAGCAGCGCCAGGATGAAGCCATCCTTGTCGGTGGTCCAGACGGTGCCGTCTTTACGCAGGAAGGAGGCGCCCGCGCTCTCCTCGCCGCCAAAGCCGAACTCGCCGCTGTAGAGGCCATCCACGAACCACTTGAAGCCGACCGGCACCTCTTTGAGGGTGCGGCCAATCTCGCCGGCCACCCGGTCGATCATGGAAGAGGAGACCAGCGTTTTGCCGACCGCAGACTCTTTGGACCAGCCGGTACGATGGGTAAACAGATACTGGATTGCCACCGCCAGATAGTGGTTCGGGTTCATCAGGCCGGACTTGGTGACGATGCCGTGACGGTCGTAGTCAGGGTCGTTGCCAAGGGCGATGTCGAACTTGTCCTTGAGGGCAATCAGGCTGGCCATGGCGAACGGGCTGGAGCAGTCCATCCGGATCTTGCCGTCTTTATCCAGGGTCATGAAGGAGAAGGTCGGGTCGACCTTGTAGTTCACCACTTCGATGTTCAGACCATAGGTCTTGGCGATGACGTCCCAGTAGGCGACGCCGGAGCCGCCCAGCGGATCGACACCGATCTTGATGCCGGCCTGCTTGATGGCCTCCATGTCCAGCACGTTCTTCAGATCATCTACATAAGGGGTGACATAGTCGTGCTCGACCACGAACGGGCTCTTGAGGGCCTCGGCGAACGGCATGCGCTTCACGCCGGCCAGACCCGCTTCCAGAATGGCGTTGGCACGATCCTCCACCCACTTGGTGATCTCCCCTTCCGCGGGGCCGCCGTGGGGCGGGTTGTATTTGAAGCCACCGTCTTCCGGCGGATTGTGGGACGGGGTGATCACCACGCCGTCCGCCAGGGCCGCCGGTTTGCCTGCGTTGTGACGCAGGATGGCGTGGGAGATGACCGGGGTCGGGGTGAAGCCAAGACCGGCCTGAATGCGGGTTTCGACGCCGTTGGCCGCCAGCACTTCCACCGCGCTGGCAAAGGCGGATTCAGAGAGGGCGTGGGTATCCATGCCGACAAACAGCGGACCCGTGATGCCGGCCTGCTGGCGATACTCCACCAGCGCCTGGGTCACCGCCAGAATGTGGGATTCGGTGAAGGCATTGTGCAGGGCGCTGCCGCGGTGGCCGGAGGTGCCGAAGGCAACCCGCTGCTCGGGGCGGCTCATGTCGGGCTTGTTGAGGTAGTAGGCGCTGACCAGACGGGGGATGTTGGTCAGGTCGCTCAAACGGGCCGGCTGACCGGCGTGGGAATGCTGTGCCATGGCGTTGTCCTTGCTTGATGGCGGCCTTGCCCGGCAAGGCCTGAGTCTGATGAAGCGTTAAATTGCGCCGCACACCCGGGCGATCACCTCATCGCCATACCCCATGCTGGTCATCAGCTGGGCCACCATGTTCTGCTTGCGACTGGTGTTGGTGTTGGTGATCACCCAGAACGGGGTCTCCGGCACCGGCTTGGGCTTGGTGGTGCTGCCGCTGGCGCGCAGGGCATCGGGATCCCGCGAGAAATAGACGCGCTTGCGCCCCTTGATTTCGGTGGCCTGGGTAAACCCGACCGGGTCATCCCGGTAGAGGGTACTGAGCACCTGCATGAAGCGGTTGATGGACTTCTCTTCTTTTTGCAGCTCACCGGAGTCGAGCAGCGCCTCCAGCCCCATGGCATCGGCCACGGCGTGCGGCTGGGCCGTCATCACCGGCTCGGCCACCGGGGCAGCCTGGTTGGCGGGCTGTTCCAGCAGGCGGCGCAGGATATCGGAGGCACTCTCACCGATGTGCCGGGTCTGGCTGGCGATATAGAAGTAGAGATCGTCATCAAGCTCGATGGTTTTCATAGGGATGCGCTGGACTCGTCGAAATTCGGATGCGGCGATTATACATAGGCAAACCCGGCAGCCCAAGCAAGGGGCGGACAGATGTGCATGAATCTCATCGAGAATACGGCATAATAGCGGGCCAAGTGTGTGATCCGTCGCACTGATAGCCGATCTGGCAGACTTTTTTTAGAAAAAAAACCACACTTTTTTGCTCCGCAATGAGTGAAATCCTTTTCTTTCCAGTGTGTTAAACCACAACGAGCAACGCACTCACGACCGACAAGGTGTCATTTTGCAACAAAACCCATTATTGAACTTCAAGGAGCAGGGCCAGGGCCAGGGCCAGCCCGTCGTGCTGATCCACGGGCTGTTTGGCAGCCTCGACAACCTCGGCCTGCTGGCGCGCCCGCTGAGCGAACAATACCGGGTCATCAGCGTCGATCTGCGCAACCACGGCGCCTCCTTTCACTCCGACGAGATGAGCTACCCGGCCCAGGCCGCCGATCTGCTCGCCCTGCTGGATCGGCTCGGGCTTGAGCAGGTGGCCATCGTGGGTCACTCCATGGGGGGCAAGGTGGGCATGCAGCTGGCCAAGCTCGCGCCAACGCGCGTTGCCAAGCTGGTGGTGGCCGATATCGCGCCGGTCGCCTACCCCCACGCCCGCCACCAGAATGTGTTCGCCGGCCTCAACGCCACCCTAGAACAGGCTCCGCAAAGCCGCAGCGAAGCGGAAGCCATCCTGGCGCAGCACATCGAGATCGCCGGCGTACGCCAGTTCCTGCTCAAGTCGTTTGCCAAAACCGGGCACGGCTGGGGCTGGTGTTTCAACGTCCCGGCCCTTGAGCGCAACTACGCCAACATCATGGGCTGGCCCGATGCCCAGAGCCGTTTCGAGGGGCCTGCACTGTTCATCAAGGGGGGGGATTCCGACTACATGCAGCCCGAGCATACCGAGACTGTGATGGCGCAATTTCCCGCCGCCAAGGCCCGGGTCATCGCCGGCACCGGTCACTGGCTGCACGCGGAAAAGCCGGTTTTGTTCAACAAACTGGTTGTGGATTTCCTGTCGACAGGCGGTTAACAGTTTCAAACCCTTTGTGATATAGTGCGCCCGTCATAAGGAGTGTGCGCAATCCATGCTAAGTGAACATATCGACCTGATTGAGAGTCTGGGCCTGAAGTTATTCTTTGTGGCCATTTTCGTATTGATTGGCCTGGCCATTCAGGACGTGCTCAAACGCGGCAACGTGCCCCGTTTCGGCCGACTCATCGTCTGGTTGGTACTCTTCCTGGGTTGTGCAGGTTTTGTCGCCAAGGGGCTGATCGAACTGGGCTGGGAAGGCTCAGGCATCGGCTAACTTATTTTCATCTGTGATGTATGGCCAAACAGCAAACTGATCGAACAACACTGGATCTGTTCGCAAATGAGAAGCGCCCCGGCAGGCCAAAGACCAACCCACTCCCCCGCGAGACCCAGCTCAAGATCAACAAGCGCAACCAGCTCAAGCGCGATCGGGAGAACGGTTTGAAGCGGGTAGAGTTAAAGGTGGAGGCCGAGTTGCTGGAACGCCTGAACCAACTTGCGTTACAACAGAACGTCAGCCGAGCCGAGCTGATCCAATCTATCCTGAAGCAACAGATTGAGTCTGCACATGCTGCAGGCATCACAATCTGACCGTTAAGCATTAACACCAGATACGGGTAACTAAACACTATGGCTAGTGTAGGTCTGTTTTTCGGCAGCGATACCGGTAATACCGAAGCTGTCGCCAAGATGATCCAGAAAGAACTGGGCAAACAACTGATTGAAGTCCGTGACATTGCCAAGAGCAGCAAGGCCGACATCGACAGCTTCGATCTGCTGATGTTCGGTATCCCGACTTGGTACTATGGCGAAGCCCAGGCCGACTGGGACGACTTCTTCCCCGAGCTGGAAGAGATCGACTTCACCAACAAGCTGGTCGCCATCTTCGGATGCGGCGATCAGGAAGACTATGCCGAGTACTTCCTCGACGCCATGGGCACCCTGCGTGACATCGTCGAAGCCAAAGGCGCCATCGTCATCGGCAACTGGCCAACCGCCGGCTACGAATTCGAAGCCTCCAAGGCACTGGTGGACGACAAGCACTTCGTGGGTCTGGGCATCGACGAAGATCGCCAGCCGGAGCTGACCGCCGAGCGCGTCAAGGGCTGGTGTAAGCAGTTGCACGAAGAGATGTGCCTGGCCGAGCTGGAGTGATCCAGGCTCGCCAGCCTCTCTGACAACAAGGGCCCCACGGGGCCCTTGTTGTTTTCTGGCTCATGCTCTCTCGCCACTTCGGTGCTCCGGTTTGGCCCGCACATAGAGGGTGCGCTTGACCTGGGCCACCAGCTCGCCGCTCTGATCCTGCACCGTCACCTCGAACTCGGGGAAGTGCTTGTCTCCCCCATCGGTCGCCGCCACGATGGCAGCCAGCTTGCCGTCGGTCAGGTTGAATTCGGCCACCAGCTTGCCCTTGCCCGGCTTGATGTAGTTGATGCTGCCCGCCTTGTCCCAGACGTAATAGCGGTTCTTGAAATAGCCCATCAGCATCAGTGGATAGATGGGATCGGTCATCGCAAACATGCTGCCGCCAAACTGGGTGCGGTTGGCGTTCTTGTTCCACCAGCGGGACTTGAGGGTGACCCGGCAGAAGCGAAAATCATCGCTCAATGTCTCTATCTTGATGCCGGCGCCCCAGAAAGGAGGCCAGGCGTTGAGGGCGCGGCGCACCCAGGCCGCATTGTCAAAAAGCCAATCCATGGATCTCATCCGACCAGAGAGTGAAGAAGGTTACATTTTATCAACATTCACCAAACGAGCAAGCCGTCACGAGAATCCGGCCAATTCCACCGGATGGCGCCATCTGCGCTAAAGCCCTTGAATTACTGGGTTTATTTTTAGGTGAGCTACGACCTATAATGACAGGCCAAGCGAGTTCGTGGTTGCCATTCCAGCGGCAGTCAATCAGAATAACCACACCTTCGAGAATGCGAATAAATAGAATATGGCAGACAACAACCAAGCGTTAAAAAAGGCCGGGCTCAAGATCACCTTGCCCCGTGTCAAAATCCTGGAAATCCTGCAACAGCCGGACTGCCAGCACACCAGTGCGGAAGATCTGTACAAACGACTGATCGACCAGGGTGAAGAGATTGGTCTCGCTACCGTATATCGCGTTCTCAACCAGTTTGATGATGCCGGTATTGTTACCCGTCACCACTTCGAAGGGGGCAAGTCGGTGTTCGAACTGGCCACCCAGGAACACCACGACCACCTGGTCTGCCTCGACTGCGGCAAGGTGATCGAGTTCTCCGACGAGGTGATCGAGCAGCGCCAGCGCGATATCGCTCAGCAGCACAACATCAGGCTGACCAATCACAGTCTCTATCTGTACGGCCACTGCGCCGCCGGCGAGTGCAAGCACGAAGATTGACCCGCCAGACAGAGCCAATAAAAAAGCCAGCATCGCGCTGGCTTTTTTGTGTCCGTCATTTAGAACCCGGTTACGGTCTTGCTCCGCGGCCGTGCTCAAGGCTCATCTGCTGCTCGGACCCCTCACGTATCTCTATACGCGCCGGTTCCTGTGCTGCTCTTCACCTCGCCGACAACCTCTCTAAACAGGCTCCCAGATCAAGAAAGGGCAGGGTCTCCCCTGCCCTCTTCTGTTATCAGGCCTCGGCCTTGCCCCACACGTCGCGCAGGGCCACGGTGCGGTTGAACACCAGATGCTCCGGGCTGGAGAGCTTGTTGTCGGCACAGAAGTAACCTTCACGCTCGAACTGGTAAGCCTGCTCCGGCTTGGCATTCTTCAGCGAAGCCTCGACACGGGCGCCCTCGATGATCACCAGGGAGTCCGGGTTCAGGGCCGCTTCGAAGTCCTCTTCGGCGCCCGGGTTCGGCACTTTGAACAGGCGGTCGTAGAGGCGCACTTCGGCCGGCAGGGAGTGAGTGGCGCTGACCCAGTGGATCACCCCTTTCACCTTGCGACCATCGGCCGGATCCTTGCCCAGAGTCTCGGGATCGTAAGAGCAGTAGATGCAGGTGACCTTGCCATCGGCATCCTTCTCGACCCGCTCGGCCTTGATGACGTAGGCATTGCGCAGGCGCACTTCCTTGCCCAGCACCAGTCGCTTGAACTGCTTGTTGGCTTCTTCTTTGAAGTCCGCTTCATCGATGAGGATCTCGCGGGTGAAGTTCAGCTCGCGGGTGCCCATCTCGGCATTGCTCGGGTGGGCCGGGGCGGTCAGCACTTCATCGGCGGCCAGGTTCTCGATGACCACCTTGACCGGGTGCAGCACGGCCATGGCACGCGGTGCATTCTCGTTGAGATCTTCGCGGATGCAGGCTTCCAGCATGCTCATCTCGACGATGTTGTCCTGCTTGGTCACGCCGATGCGCTTGCAGAACTCGCGGATGGAGGCCGGGGTATAGCCACGACGACGCAGACCGGAGACGGTCAGCATGCGCGGATCGTCCCAACCGTCCACGTGCTTCTCGGTCACCAGCAGGTTCAGCTTGCGCTTGGACATGACGGTGTATTCGAGGTTCAGCCGGGAGAATTCGTACTGACGGGGGTGGCAGTCGATGGTGATGTTGTCCAGCACCCAGTCGTACAGGCGACGGTTGTCCTGGAACTCCAGCGTACAGATGGAGTGGGTGATCCCTTCCAGGGCGTCCGAGATGCAGTGAGTGAAGTCATACATCGGGTAGATGCACCACTTGTCACCGGTCTGATGGTGGTGGGCAAACTTGATGCGATAGATGACGGGATCGCGCATCACCATGAAGGGGGATGCCATGTCGATCTTGGCGCGCAGGCAGGCGGCGCCTTCGGCAAACTCGCCGTTCTTCATCTTCTCGAACAGGGCCAGGTTCTCGGCCACCGAACGATCGCGGAACGGGCTGTTCTTGCCCGGCGCAGTCAGGGTGCCACGGTATTCGCGCATCTGCTCGGCAGAGAGCTCGTCCACGTAGGCCAGGCCCTTCTCGATGAGCTCGATGGCATAGCCGTGCAGCTTGTCGAAATAGTCGGAGGAGTAGCAGATCTCGCCGTTCCACTGGAAGCCGAGCCACTGCACGTCCTGCTTGATGGACTCAACGTACTCGATATCTTCCTTCACCGGGTTGGTGTCGTCGAAGCGCAGGTTGCACTGGCCCTGGTAGTCGCGGGCGATGCCGAAGTTCAGGCAGATGGACTTGGCGTGACCGATATGGAGATAACCGTTCGGCTCGGGCGGAAAACGGGTATGCACGCTGCTGTGCTTACCGCTGGCCAGATCTTCATCAATGATCTGACGAATAAAGTTAGTTGGGCTGTTCGCCTGACTCATGGCTCACCTCAAAAATGCGTCACTGGCGGAAGTTGTGCCGGCTGGCACCCTCATACCCCCGCCGTCAAGCCGGATATGATCCCTCATTACGCGCCCTGTCTCAACCTGAATTTGCCCGTTTCGGGATACTGGCACCGCAAAACAACTCGTACTGGGGCCGGTTTGACTGACTGGCGAAAAAAAAGACCCCGCACGAGGCGGGGTTCAAGGTGATGAAAAACAAAAACAGACAATACACACACACAACAAAGGCTCACACGCACAGTCAACCTTTCCCAAGCCCGATGGCAATCGCCCTTGGGAAAGGCGGGTCTTGTGACCCACCTTGCGTTATGGATTGAAGGCTATCAGTTCAGCTCGGTGACGCGGCTGGTGCGCTTGCCATCGAAGCTGGTGGTACGCAGGTAGACCTTGCCATCCACGGTCGGCTTGGCGGCAGCGTCGTAGGCGCTCCAGCTCTTGCCATCCAGGCTGTACTGGATGGGCAGACCCGGCAGATCCACGTTCGCTTCCAGCACGCCGTTCACCACCTTGGCGCCCGGTACGGAGAGGCGATATTCCACCCCGGCCTGGTCCAGTTTCGGCAGCACGCGCTGACCCAGCACGTTGGCGAACTGGTTCCACTCCTTGTTCAGGGTGGCCTTGTTGACGAACTTGGTGGTACCGGAGAACTCGCGGTTCTTCACGTAGTCCAGCTCGAAGCCGCCCTTGTGCCAGGCACGCTCGGCCATGGAGAAGATACGCGGGTAGACCATGTACTCGTATTGCGCGTCGGTACGCACGGTTTCACTCCACTGCTGACCGGAGATCCCCTTGAACTTGACCGGATCCTGGTCACCCTTGGCCACGAAGGCGTTGCCGTCGCGGTCAACCGAGGTCTCGGCGTTCTGCGGCAGGTTTTCCGGGGCGAAGGCGAACACCTTACGGGTGTCGTTGAAGCGGGTGGCCCAGTAGTAGCCGCGCTCGGCCGGGTGTACCTCGTTCGGGAAGTCGAAGTAGAGGTAATCCGGGTTGGAGAGCACCACGTCATAGCCCTTGTGCGCCCACTTCATCGCTTCGTTGAAGCCACCCCAGTAGAGGGTTTCCCAGAAGTTGACCCGGGTCTTGTCGGTGGCAAACACGCTGGCATCCTTCGCGTACTTCAGACCATCTTCCCACGCCTGCAGAGTGGAGAAGCCGTGGCCCTTGACCATTTCGCTCACTTCCTTGGCGAAGTAGACAGGCAGCTCGGCCACGTCCTTGATCTTGCCATCGTCGATCATCTTCTGGCACATCGGAGACTTGCCGAACGGCTTGTCCTGCTTGCTGGAGTCGACGTTGCCCTTCCAGGCGACCAGCTCTTCTTTCTTGGTGACGGCCGGATCCTGGTAACCACCGCCCTGCATGATGTTCTTCGCCTCATCACCACCGTAGTGCCAGGCTGTCAGCGGCTGGCCGGCGGCCTGGTGCATCTGGGCCACTTCGTCCATCACCTTGGCCACGAAGGTGGCGGCGCCCGGCTGGCAGGGGTTGATGAAGGACATCTTGTCGTAGAACTGCACCGAAGTGACGTTGGAGGTATCGGCCGGGTCAGTCAGACGGAACTGGTTGGCTTCGGTCTCTTTACCTTCAGCCATCAGGCGCTTGTAACGCGCTTCCATGGAGACCACGGCGGCACGGGCGTGCGCCGGCATGTTGATCTCGGGGATCACGGTCACACCGCGGGCCTTGGCATAGCGTACCAGGTCGATGTAGTCGGCCTTGCTGTAGAAACCGGAACCCTGGTTGTCGCTGGTCGGGCCTGAGCCCAGCTGCGGCATCAGGCACTTGGTTTCGGACTCGTCGTGGCAACGCTGGCTACCGACGTCGGTCAGCTCCGGCAGACCCGGGATCTCCAGACGCCAGCCTTCATCGTTGGTCAGCCCCAGGTGCAGCACGTTGAGCTTCATGGCGGACATCTGGTCCACCAGCTTCTTCAGGGTCTCAGGGCTTCTGAAGTGACGGGCCACGTCGGTCTGCATGCCACGGTATTCAAAGCGCGGCGCATCCTCAACGTGCATCTGGCTGACCAGCTTGTCGTTGACACCCAGGAGGGAGATCAGGGACTGGGCACCCCAGAAGGCGCCTTCGATGTCGTGACCCTGCACCACAGTGCCTTTCTGGCCAATGGTCATGTCGTAGCCTTCGGCCTGCTTGAGCTTGCTGCCGAGCTTGATGGTCACTGGGTAGCCGGTGTCGGAGAGGGTAACACCCAGCTTGGTCAGTTGAGCCTTCAGGGCTTCGGCGCGATCGCTCGGCAGGTCCAGGGCATTGAGCTTGATGGTGGAGAAGTCGACCTGCGGGCCGGCCTTGACCACCTGTTTCATCGGGGTCGGCAGGATCTGGTTGTCGACCTTGCCAGCCGGCAGCAAGCTGCTGGTCTGGTTGGCGGCGAAACGGGTTTCGCTGTTCATCAGGATGTTGTTGTCATCCTTGGTGCGCTTCCAGCCGTCGGCCGGCATCGGCTTCTCGTAGGTGGTGGCATCGTCGATGTTGCTCATGCTGGCCAGCACTTTCGGCTCGGCCCCTTCGCTGGCGACATACCAGTTCGGCATGATGTCAGATTCGAACAATACCCAGTACTCCACCACCAGCGGCACTTCGACCGTGGCATCCTTGGCAAAGCCCTGGAACTTCTCGGTCGGCGTCAAGCGATAAAGGTCGCCGGTCAGGTGGGTGATGGTGAACTGGTCGTTGTCCACCCGCTGGATGCGACGGATGGAGGAGACATAGATGCTCCAGTCTTTGGAGGTAACGTCAGCACCGGTATTGGTCAGGTGCAGCTTGGCAACACCGCAGCTCGCCCACTCGGAGCCCAGCGCCTGGCAGTCGAGGCCGGCGCCGGCACCGTCGTTGGTGACGACTTCGTACTTGACGACGAGGTTGCTGGCGAGGGCGTCGACCACGGCTTGCTTGGCGGCATCGGCTGCCTGCACCTGGCTGACGAAAACGGTAGACATGGCAATGGCTAACAGAGAATGTTTCAAGTTCATAACTGCTGCTCTCATTTGAAGTAAAGGTTGGATTTTCTTGGCTTTTTTTATATGGGGCCCCGAGGCGGGGCCCTTAGTTATGTCAACAATGGACTTAGACTTGAGGCGAGCTTGGCGCCCGATTAACGCAGGGCCTTCATCTCACCGGCGATGATTTCGGCCAATGGGCCCAGAATCACCTGCAGGTTCTGCTCACCGAGCTTGACCACACCGGCCGCGCCCAGGGCTTTGAGCTTGCGCTCGTCAACGATGCTGCGGTCTTTCAGAGTCAGACGCAGACGGGTGATGCAGGCATCGATGGTCACCAGGTTCTCCTGACCGCCCAGCACTTCCAGATACTGGCGTGCCAGTTCGGTACGGTCGGTGGTCTGAGCCTGTGCCGGTACTGCTTCGTCATCTTCACGACCCGGGGTTTTCAGGTTGAACTTGACGATGACGGCGCGGAACACCACGTAGTAGAGACCGAAGAACATCAGTCCTTGTACCAGCAGCATGTACCAGTGGGTCGCCAGCGGGTTGCGGCTGGAGAGCACCATATCCACCAGACCGGCACTGAAGCCGAAGCCGGCAATCCACTGCATGGAGGCAGCGATGAACACGGACAGACCGGTCAGCAGGGCGTGGATGACGTACAGCACCGGTGCCACGAACATGAAGGAGAACTCGAGCGGCTCGGTCACCCCGGTGAAGAAGGCGGCAAAGGCGGCTGCGATCATGATGGACGCAACTTTCTCTTTGTTCTCTTTCTTGGCGGAGTGGTAGATGGCCAGCGCGGCACCCGGCAGACCGAACATCATGATCGGGAAGAAGCCAGCCTGATACATGCCGGTCACACCCACGATGCCCTTGCCGGCGTCGATGGAGGATTGGCCGCCCAGGAAGTTCGGGATGTCGTTGATGCCGGCCACGTCGAACCAGAACACGGAGTTCAGGGCGTGGTGCAGACCGACAGGGATCAGCAAGCGGTTGAAGAAGGCGTAGATACCGGCGCCGGTGGAGCCCAGGCTGACGATAGATTCACCAAAGCTCACCAGACCACCGTAAATGACCGGCCAAACGGCCATCAGGATGAAGGAGACGACGATCATCACCACGGAGGTTACGATCGGCACCAGACGGCGGCCGGAGAAGAAGGCCAGCGCCTTGTGCAGTTCCACGCTGCTGAAGCGGTTGTAGAGCTCAGCGGCGATGACACCACACAGGATACCGACGAACTGGTTGCTGATCTTGGCAAAGGCAGCCGGAACCTGATCGGCCGGGATACCCTTGATCTGGGCAACGGCGCCCGGGCTCAGCAAAGTGGTCACCACCAGGAAACCGACCAGACCGGCCAGCGCGGCAGAACCGTCTTTATCTTTGGACATACCATAGGCAACACCGACAGCGAACAGCACGGGCATACTGTCGATGATGGCTGCGCCGGCCTTGATCAGGAACGCGGCGACAGGACTGCCACCACCCCAACCATTCGGGTCAATCCAGTAGCCAATCCCCATCAGGATCGCGGCGGCAGGCAATACCGCTACCGGCACCATCAGGGCACGGCCGATCTTTTGCAAATAACCGAGAATGTTCACGGTTCCTCTCCTTAGTTAATGTTTTTCTAGAAATTAAGTGCTTATCACGTTTGACGCATAAGCCATCAAGGCTTGATTGGCAGTCTAGGGCTTTTATTTCGCTGCGCAAATTAATAAACCTATAATCGTGATCATTATCACCCAAACGAGATAAAGGTGGCGGATAGATGTGGCTTAGTTCGCAATCTTTATTTACGCTATAAAACAACTTGAATCCGTCCTAGTCTATTTGCCGCCGACATCCCGGCAGCAACCCGTACAGAGGTATCTACAATGCGCCTGATCCCGTTGAAATCTGCCAGCCAAGTGGGCCTGTGGTCTGCCCGTTACATCGTTGACCGTATCAATGGGTTCAAACCCACTGCCGAGCGCCCCTTCGTACTGGGCCTGCCCACTGGCGGCACCCCGCTCAACACTTACAAGCGCCTGATTGAACTGCATAAAGCCGGTGAAGTGAGCTTCCAGAACGTGGTCACCTTCAACATGGACGAGTACGTCGGCCTGCCGGAAGATCACCCGGAGAGCTACCACAGCTTCATGCACAACAACTTCTTCAGCCATATCGACATTCGCCCCGAGAACATCAACATCCTCAACGGCAACGCCCCGGATCTGGTGGCCGAGTGCAAACGCTACGAAGAGAAGATCAAGTCCTACGGCAAGATCCACCTGTTCATGGGCGGTGTCGGCAACGACGGCCACATCGCGTTCAACGAACCGGCCTCCTCCCTCTCCTCCCGCACCCGGGTCAAGACCCTGACCGAAGACACCCGCATCGCCAACTCCCGCTTCTTTGGCGGCGACATGGAGCAGGTGCCCAAGCTGGCGCTGACCGTGGGTGTCGGTACCCTGATGGATGCCGAGGAGATCATGATCCTGGTGACCGGTCACGGCAAGGCCCAGGCCCTGCAGGCCGCGGTGGAAGGCAGCGTCAACCACATGTGGACCATCTCCACCCTGCAGCTCCATCCGAAGGGAATGATGGTGTGTGACGAGCCCTCAACCATGGAGCTCAAGGTCAAGACGGTGCGTTACTTCCAGCAGCTCGAAGCCACCAACATCGGCCGTCTGTAAGGAGTCACCATGTACGCATTGACCAACTGCACCCTCTACACCGGCAGCTGCGTGCTGACCGGTTACGGAGTGGTCATCGAGGGCGACAAGATTGTCGCCATCTCCCGCCTGGCCGAACTGCCGGCTGGCATCGAACGCATTGATCTCAAGGGTGCCAACCTGAGCGCCGGTTTCATCGACGTCCAGCTCAACGGCTGTGGCGGCGTCATGTTCAACGGCCACATCACCACCCAGACCCTGGCGACCATGCAGGCCGCCAACCTCAAATCCGGTACCACCAGCTTCCTGCCGACCCTGATCACCAGCCCGGATGCGGACATGAAGCAGGCCGTCGCCGTCACCCGCGACTACATGGCTGCGCACCCCAACGAGGTACTGGGCGTCCATCTGGAAGGGCCCTACACCAACCTCAAGCGCAAGGGGATCCACCCAGCCGAGCAGATCCGCCAGCCCGCCGACGAGATGATCGACTTCTTCTGCGCCAACGCAGATGCCATCGCCAAGATCACCCTGGCGCCGGAGCGCAACAAGCCGGAGCACATCCGCCGGCTGGTGGAGGCCGGCATTCTGGTCTCCACGGGCCATACCGCTGCCAACTACGATCAGGCGATGGCCGGGTTCGACAACGGCATCCGCTTTGCCACCCACCTCTACAACGCCATGACCCCGACCGTGAACGGCCGCGAGCCGGGCGTGGTCGGTGCCATCTACGATCGCAAGGATGTCTACGCCGGCGTCATCGTCGACGGCCATCACGTGCACTGGGCCAACGTGCGCCTCGCGCACAAGATGCTCGGAGAGCGACTGGTGCTGGTCACCGACGCGACCGCACCGGCAGGGGCACCGGAAGGCTTTGAGAAGTTTGATTTTTGTGGCGCAACCGTCTATTTCCGCGATGGTCAGTGCGTCGACGAGAATGGTACACTCGGCGGCTCTGCCCTCACCATGATTGAGGGGGTGGAGAATCTGGTCAAACAGGTCGGATTACCGCTCGATGAAGCACTGAGAATGGCCACCCTTTACCCTGCTCGCGCCATTGGATGGGACTCACGTCTCGGTAGTATCCAGGTCGGAAAAATAGCCAACCTGACTGTCTTTGATCAGGCCTTCACGGTCTGCGGGACCGTGGTTAACGGACACTACACAACACAGTGACACTATGACTGGCGGACAAATAGCAAACGTAGATCTTATCAAGCAGGTCAACAGTGCAGCCGTGTATCGGCTCATCGATCTGCAGGGGCCCATCTCGCGGGTCAAAATTGCCGAGTTGAGTCAGCTGGCCCCGGCCAGCGTGACCAAGATAACCCGGCAACTGATCGAGCATGGCCTGATCAAGGAGACCTCGCCGCAAGCCTCCACCGGCGGACGGCGCGCCATCTCCCTGACCACCATCAAACATCGCTTCCAGTTTGTGTCCGCCAAGCTCGGCCGCGGCTACCTGCAGCTCGCCCTGTATGACCTCGACGGCAAGGAGCTCGATCAACACATCACTCAGGTGACCGAGATCGAGCAACAGCCGGTGGTCGACATGCTGCTGCGGGAGATCGGAGCCTTCATCGACTCCCAGCAGGATCGCAGCCGCAACCTCATCAGCATCGCGCTGACCATGCCGGGTCTGGTCAATCCGGAATCGGGCATGGTCATCTACACCCCCAAGTACCAGATCCGCAATCTGGCGCTGGCCAAGCTGCTGGAAAACCACTTCAACCTCCCCTGCTACGTGGGCAACGACACCCGCTCGCTGGCACTGGCCGAACACTTCTTCGGCGAGTCCCGCGACTGCATGGACTCCATCCTGGTGAGCGTCCACCAGGGGGCGGGTTCGGGCATCATCACCAAGGGCAAGGTGTTCCTCGGCCAGAACCGCAACGTCGGCGAGATCGGCCACATCCAGGTCGAACCGCTCGGCAAGCGCTGCCACTGCGGCAACTTCGGCTGCCTGGAGACCATCGCCTCCAACGAGGCCATCGTCGACAAGGTGAAGGAGCTCATCAGCCGCGGCCACCTGAGCTCGCTGCAAGAGAAGCACATCACCATCCAGGAGGTGTGCAAGGCTGCCATGGCCGGTGACGAGCTGGCCCGCAGCGTGATCGAGAACGTGGGTGAGCATCTGGGGCGGGCGGTGGCCATCACGGTCAACCTGTTCAACCCGCAGAAGGTGCTGATCGCGGGCGAAATCACCGCCGCCGAAGAGATCCTGTTCCCGGCCATCCGCCGCTGCGTGGAGCACCAGTCGCTGCCAAGCTTCCATCGCGGCCTGCCCATCGTGAAGGCACGCTTCCAGAATCAACCCACCGTCGGTGGTTTCGCGCTGGTGAAGCGAGCCCTGCTGGAAGGGGATCTGCTGCAGATCATCATGGAGCAGAAGTAAGGCCGAGGCCTTGCGAAATAAAAAACGGCAGCCAGTGGCTGCCGTTTTTTATTGTGTGCTGTTCGCCGGGTTAGCCCGTCCGACACGGTTTGAACAGATCCAGCGCTCCATCATACACCTGGGTCTGCACATCCATGATCCCCAACATGGAATGGAACAAGTTGTCGTGGGAGAAGCGCTTGCTGGCCGCCTCCTGCTGCAGACAGGTCATATCCAGCTGGCGATCGGCCTGCAACTGGGGTGAGAACCAGGTCATCAGCGGTACCCGGGTCTGATCGTCCGGGGCAAACTTGTAGGGGGTGCCGTGCAGGTAGAGCCCCATGGCCCCCAAAGATTCGCCGTGATCCGACAGATAGACCAGCCCCACGTTGTAATCCTGCTCCAGCGTCTTGAGCTTGTCGATGAGACGGGCCACCACCTTGTCGGTGTAACGGATGGTGTTGTCATAGGTGTTGACCAGCTCTTCATTGGTGCAGTTTTCGATGTCGCTGCGCGGGCAATCCGGCACGAAGGTCCGTTCACTGGCGGGATAGCGGCGATAGTAGGTCGGGCCGTGGCTGCCCATCAGGTGGAAGGCCACCAGCTTGTTGCCCTTCATCTGCGCGATCTGCCGATCCAGCCCCTCCAGCATCACCTCGTCGTAGCAGGAACCCTTCTGGCAGTACTGGGGAAAATCCTTGGCCTCGATCTCGATGGTAGGCACGTTCTTGCACACCCCCTTGCAACCGCCGTCGTTCTCCTTCCACAGCACGGAGACGCCGGCATGCTGCAACACATCCAGCATGCCGTCGCGGGACTGGGCCAGGGTGTCGTCATAGCCGCGCCGTGTCAGGTTGGAGAACATGCAGGGCACCGAGACCGCGGTGGCGGTGCCGCAGGAGCGCACGTTGCGAAACGAGACCATGCCCGATTCCCGCGCAGTGAAGCTGTTGGTGGCCTTCCCGTAACCGTTGAGGGAGTAGTTCTGGCTGCGCGCCGTCTCCCCCACCACCAGGAACATCAAGGTCGGCTTGCCGCCCTGCCCCACCACCCTGGCATCCGTCCCCAACGGCTGATACGGGATCGGGGTGGCAAACAGGATGTCGGTGGCGTAGCGATAGAGGCCGTGCACATAGTTGGCGGGCACTATCTCCTTGCCGAGGGACTTGTTGTTGCGCCCGACCGAGGCGTAATCCTGGTAATAGAGCGCCGCCACCCCCACCAGAAACAGCAGTGACAGGGCGATGGAGCCAAGCCGCAGGCCCAGCCCCTTATACCAGGGACGGGGATACTCTATCTTCACCCACAGCAGGGCCAGCGCCGGCAGCAGGCCGGTCAGCACGAACCAGAGCAGGATGGAGGCATTGAAGTAGGAAGTCGCCTCCCCCGTGTTGGTCTCGACGATGTTCTGCACCATGCTCACGTCGAAGATGACGCCGTACTTGAGCATGGCGTAGCTGACCACGGATCCCATCAGGATCAGCAGCACGAAGAAGGGCTTGAGCAGATAGCGAAAGGTAAAGGGCAGGAACACCGCGTTGAGCGCGGCCAGCAGCACGAAGGGGATCGAGAGGGCAAAGCCCGTCTTGACGTGTTCCAGCTTGGTGAGAATGGTGTAAAAGTGCAGGAAAATGGGCCAGTTGAATACCAGTGCAAACAACAGCACCAGCAACAGATTCACCTTCATCACACCCAGGGTGATGCGCATAACGATACTCCGACAAACCAGGCAGGACAGGGGCCACAGAGGGCACCTCTTGTTGCAGTCTCGCTTGCCGCTCCCTTCTCCCGAGGTGATGGCGGCAAGGGGCAGCGAGGCCCGGACACGGCAGGCAGCTTAAGAAGCCAAACTTAAGGGAAAATTAAGGCGGGCAATGCCATGGCCGGCACGGCCTTCAGGCGTCAGGCCATCACAAGAAAAACGGCAGCCGAGGCTGCCGTTTTAGCGGGGGCGAACAGAGCGTCGCCACCTGGCTGTTCACGAACCGGGTTACAGGGTCGCGGCGACTTCGTCGGAGATGGAGCCGTTGTGGTACACCTCCTGCACGTCGTCCAGATCTTCCAGCATGTCGATGAGGCGCATCAGCTTGGGCGCAGTCTCGGCATCCAGCTCGGCTTCGGTGGACGGGATCATGGTCACTTCGGCGCTCTGGGGCTTGAAGCCGGCGGCTTCCAGACCATCGAGCACGGTGCCGAAATCGTTCGGGGTGGTATACACCTCGATGGAGCCATCCTCTTCGGTCACCACGTCGTCGGCACCGGCTTCCAGGGCGGCATCCATCAGGGCATCTTCATCGACGCCCACGAAGGTCAGCAGCCCTTTCTTGCTGAACAGATAGGCAACGGAGCCATCGGTACCCAGGTTGCCACCGCACTTGCTGAAGGCGTGACGCACTTCGGCAACGGTGCGGTTGCGGTTGTCGGTCAGGCACTCCACCATGACGGCAGAGCCGGCCGGGCCGTAACCTTCGTACACGATGGTCTCGAGCTGTTCGCCATCGCCACCGCCGGCGCCACGCTGGATGGCACGGTTGATGGTGTCGCGGGTCATGTTGCCGGTCAGGGCAGCCGCCACCGCCGCACGCAGGCGCGGGTTGTTGGCAGGATCGGCATCACCCAGACGCGCGGAGGTGGTGATTTCGCGGATCAGCTTGGTGAAGATCTTGCCGCGCTTGGCGTCTTGCGCCGCCTTGCGGTGTTTGATGTTGGCCCATTTACTGTGACCTGCCATAGGGACTCTCCGTTATTTTTGAATTTCAGTAACACTGGTCATGACTAATGCAAGGGAAAGGCCGCATTGCTGCGGCCTTTGCTGCCGGTAACGGCTTATTCATCACCCTTGACGGTGGTCGCAATCGCCAGCTCGCCCAGTTGGGCGGCGTTGGCAAAGCTGGGGGCGTCTGTCATCAGACAGGCGGCCGCCGTGGTTTTCGGGAAGGCAATCACGTCCCGGATGTTTTCAGTACCGGTCAGCAGCATGCTCAGACGGTCCAGGCCGAAGGCCAGGCCGGCGTGCGGCGGGGTACCGTACTTCAGGGCATCCAGCAGGAAGCCGAACTTCAGGCGCTGCTCGGCCGGGGTAATCCCCAGGATGTCAAACACGGTGGCCTGCATCTCGCTGTTGTGGATACGGACAGAGCCGCCACCCACTTCGTAGCCGTTGATCACCATGTCGTAGGCGTTGGCGTAAGCGCCTACCGGGTTGGCTTTCAGCTGCTCCGGGCTAAGGCCGCTCGGCGCGGTGAAGGGGTGGTGCATGGCAGCCAGACCGCCTTCGCCATCTTCTTCGAACATCGGGAAGTCGATGACCCACAACGGCTTCCAGCTGTTCTCCAGCAGGCCCAGATCGCGGCCCACTTTCAGGCGCAGGGCGCCCATGGCATCGCACACCACTTTCTTGGAGTCGGCACCGAAGAAGATGATGTCGCCGTCGGCTGCGCCGGTGCGGGCCAGGATCTCGCGCACGATGGCGTCGGAGAGGAACTTGGCCACCGGAGACTGCACGCCTTCGATACCGTTGGCCGCTTCGTTGACCTTCATCCAGGCCAGGCCCTTGGCACCGTAGATGCCGACAAACTTGGTGTACTCGTCGATCTGCTTGCGAGAGAGCTCGGCGCCGCCCGGTACTTTCAGGGCGGCCACGCGGCCTTTCGGATCGTTGGCGGGGCCGGCGAACACGGCGAACTCGACGGCGGTCAAGAGGTCTGCCACATCGACCAGCTCCATCGGCAGACGCAGGTCCGGCTTGTCGGAGCCGTAGCGACGCATGGCTTCGTCGAAGGTCATGATCGGGAAGTCACCCAGATCCACGTTCAGGATGTGCAGCCACAGTTTGCGGATCATCTCTTCCATGATTTCACGCACCTGCGGTGCGGTCATGAAGGAGGTCTCCACGTCGATCTGGGTGAATTCCGGCTGGCGGTCGGCACGCAGGTCTTCGTCGCGGAAGCACTTGACGATCTGGTAGTAGCGGTCGAAGCCGGACATCATCAGCAACTGCTTGAACAGCTGCGGGGATTGCGGCAGGGCGTAGAACTTGCCCTTGTGCACGCGGCTCGGCACCAGGTAGTCACGAGCCCCTTCCGGGGTTGCCTTGGTCAGCATCGGGGTCTCGATGTCGAGGAAGCCGTGCTCGTCCATGAAGCGGCGCACGAAGGCACTGGCCTTGGCGCGGGTCTTCAGGTACTTGGCCATCTCGGGGCGACGCAGGTCCAGGTAGCGATACTTGAGGCTCACCTCTTCGCTGTTGACCTGGTTGAAGTCCAGCGGCAGCGGCTCGGCACGGTTGATGATGGTCAGCTCGTGGGCAAACACCTCGATGGCACCGGTGGCCATGTCGCTGTTGCGCTGGGAGTCGGGACGGGTGCGCACCACGCCGGAGACCTGAATGCAGAATTCGCCGCGCAGTTCGGAGGCCAGGGCAAAGGCGTCCGGTTTGTCCGGATCGAAGAACACCTGCACGATCCCTTCCCGGTCGCGCATGTCGATAAAGATGAGGCCGCCCAGATCGCGACGACGATGGACCCAACCGCACAATGTAATGGTCTGCCCTGCATGGGCCTCATTGACCTGTCCGCAATAGATAGAGCGCATGGACTTCTTCCTTCGAATTTGTAGAGAGACGGTTAACCTGGGTCGCCGGGCACGACTGGCAAGCACCGTCTGTCTCACAGCTGGCCAGATCCTGTTCTTGCCCGGTTTGAAATCTGTCTCGTACCGTCCGACCGCCGGGATCGGACACCTGCCGCCGATATCGGCTCGACCAGAGGCGGCTGGCAAGCGGCCGGGTTGTCGGGCGGAGGGCATCGGCAAGCGATTGTTGTTTGGCCGCATCATGGCCGCTGCCGTCGTCACAATATGCGTACAGCGGCGTGAGTCACAACAAATTGGCAAACAAAAGGGCTGGCATTATAGAGGAAAACCCCCATTTGGGTAAAATGGCCAGCAGCCTCCTTTGCCCTGTTTTTTACATCCCGGGGCAAAAAAGGGGGATAAAACGAGATAAACCCGCAGACAGGATCCCTCATGAGCCTCTTTTTGGGCCTGCCACAATGGTCGCACCCGGCCTGGCCAGGTCATTTGCTGGGCATGGGCGCCAAGCCCGCCGAGCACCTCGCCCACTATGCCCGGGTATTCAACACGGTGGAAGGCAATACCACCTTCTACGCCTCGCCCACCCCCGACACGGTCCGGCGCTGGGCCGATGCGGTGCCCGCCCACTTTCGGTTCAGCTTCAAGTTTCCGCAAACCATCAGCCACCAGAGCGATCTGGTGAACGCCGACAAACAAGTGAGCGACTTCATCCGCCTGCTGGAGCCCTTGCACGACAAGCTGGGGCTGCTCAAGCTGCAGCTGCCCGCCCGCTTCGGCCCACAGGGGCTGCCCCGGCTGGCGGCCTTTTTCGAACGGCTGCCGCCGGCGTTTCGCTATGCCCTCGAGGTGCGCCACCCCGATTTCTTCGCCAAGGGCGAGGCGGAACGGCAGTTGAACCGGCTGCTGATGGAGAGAGGCATCAACCGCATCATGCTCGACAGCCGGCCGTTGTTCTCGGTGCCAGCCACCACGGCAGCCATGATCGATGCCCAGGGCAAGAAGCCGAGACTGCCGGTGCACCTGCTGGCCACCGCCAATGCTCCCGTGGTGCGGCTCATCGGCCTGCCGGATCCGGCCGCCAATCACCCCTTCCTGCCAGGCTGGCTCCCCCACTGGCGCCAGTGGCTGACGGAGGGCAAAGATCTCTACCTCTTTATACATACGGCTGACAACGCCCAGTCCCCCGAGCTGGCCCGTCAGGTTACCCGCCTGCTGGGGGAAGAGATGGCCCCCTGGCCGGGGGAAAACGATCGCGCACAGCAGGGCGTGCTGCCCTTTTAGTCAACCGCCTCACCCCGTCTTCCCCGCCGCGAAAAAAAGCCGTTTTTTTGTGGCCGGACGGGGCTTGGCGTCAAGACAAACGCCGACCTTTCCTCTACACTAGCGCCCCAAGTAAGGACCCGGACCGCCAGCCCAGCACAATCCGATGCAGGCAGGCATCCGGCGCCATAAACAGGGCCCAGACGCCAGTGCGCTGCAACTCGTTGCCGCAGATGGTGCCGCCCTCAGAAAGGACCAGGATGATGGTCCATTGCGAACGGAACCGGCCCGATGGATCTCAAGGCCCGCCACCCCGTTCGTGAACCGGTGACGACCCGGCCCGGACCGGTGTCACCCAACGATTCAATTGAACAAAACAGTCGGTTCGCGCACCGGCTGTCAGGTTGCGCCAGCATGCATACCAAAGATCAGATTTTTGCCGCCCCTATCGCTCGATTGGGGGATTTTTGCTTTGACGAACAGGTCGTCGATGTCTTCCCCGACATGATCCAGCGCTCGGTGCCGGGTTACAGCAACATCATCTCCGCCATCGGCATGATGGCCGCCCGTTACGCCCAGCCCCAGAGCCGGCTCTACGACCTCGGCTGCTCGCTCGGTGCCGCCACCCAGGCGATGCGTCGCCACGTCACCCAGCCCGGCTGCCACATCACGGCGGTGGATCTCTCCCACCCCATGATCGAGCGCGCCCGCGCCCACCTCTCCGGCTTCAAGTCCGAGGTACCGGTGGAGCTGGTGGAGGCAGACATCTGCGACATCGCCATCGAGAACGCCTCCGTGGTGGTGCTCAACTTCACCCTGCAGTTCGTCGAGCCCGAAAAGCGGGCCGCCCTGATCCAGCGCATCTTTGATGGGCTGCGCCCGGGCGGGATCCTGATCCTTAGCGAAAAATTCCGCTTCGAAGATGCACCGGTCAACGAGCTGCTCATCGACCTGCACCTCGACTTCAAGCGCGCCAACGGTTACAGCGAGCTGGAGATCAGCCAGAAGCGCACCGCCCTTGAGAACGTGATGCGCACCGACAGCTTGCCGGTGCATCAGGCGCGCCTGCGGGAAGCCGGCTTCGTCCACCAGGATCTCTGGTTCCAGTGCTTCAACTTCGGCTCCATGATTGCCATCAAATCCAGCGACGCCCAGCCATGATCGACTTTGCCAACTTCTATCAGCTGATCGCCAAGAATCGGCTGAGCCACTGGCTGCATACCCTGCCCGCTCAGCTGCACGCCTGGCAGCACGACAACCAGCACGGCGATCTGCCGCGCTGGAACCGCGCCCTCAACAAGCTGCCGCAGGTGGCCCCCGGCCACATCGAGCTGCACAGCCGGGTCGAAATCGGCTCGGCCGAGAGCCTCGGCGAAGGGGAGCGCAAAAAGGTTGAGAGCCTGCTGCGCCACTTCATGCCCTGGCGCAAGGGGCCGTTCACAGTGCACGGCATCCACATCGACACCGAGTGGCGCTCCGACTGGAAGTGGGATCGGGTACTGCCCCACATCAGCCCGCTTGCCGGTCGCTACGTGCTGGACGTGGGCTGCGGCAGCGGTTACCACCTCTGGCGCATGGTGGGCGAAGGGGCCAAGCTGGCGGTCGGCATCGATCCGAGCCCGCTGTTCCTCTGCCAGTTCGAGGCCATCCGCCACTTCGCCGGCAACGACCAGCGCGCCCACCTGCTGCCGCTCGGCATTCAGGAGCTGCCGGAGCTGCGGGCGTTCGACACCGTCTTCTCCATGGGAGTGCTCTATCACCGCAAGTCCCCCATCGAGCACATCGAGCAGCTGCGCAACCAGCTGAAAGACGATGGCGAGCTGGTGCTGGAGACCCTGGTGATCGACGGCGGCGTCAACGACGTGCTGGTGCCTACCGATCGCTACGGCAAGATGCGCAACGTCTGGTTCATCCCCTCCAGCGCGGCCCTCAAGCTGTGGGTCGAACGCTGCGGATTTACCGATGTGCGGATTGTCGACGAGAATATGACCAGCACCGACGAACAGCGTCGTACCGACTGGATGATTAATGAATCCCTGAGTGATTATCTGGATCCAACCAATCCCGCACTCACGGTAGAAGGACACCCGGCACCGAAACGTGCCGTACTGATTGCCAGAAAGGCCAAAGACTAGCCGATGGCGGCTGTGGAAGTTACACTGACCCAATTCCAGGAAGCACAGTTAAATGAATGACATGAAAAGCAAATTAAAAGGAATGACCCTGCTCTCCCTGCTCAGTCTCGGCGGGTGTGTCAGTATGGAGAAAGCGCCCCCGGTACCTACCTTGACGCTGGCCGAGCTTCGCAACGAGATCAATCTGAGCGAGCAGCGCCTGCAAACATCCATGGAACAGCAACAGAAGCAGTATGTGCAGCAACAGCACCTGCTGGTTCAGCTCAACACTGATGTCAACAACATGAAAGAGTCCGTGAACAAAGTCGGCAGCAAGCTCGAATCTCTGCCGCCCGAGCCGCCCAAACCCATGGCGATCCCGACCGAGAAGTGCCAGGCCCCGAGCCAGGGTCACACCGTCGACGGCAAGCTGCTGGTCGGCGAGGCGGAGTGGATCTGGGTTGACGCGGCCAACGACGCCTTCCAGGCGCGGGTCGATACCGGTGCCACCACCTCCTCCATCAGCGCCCAGGACATCACCATCTTCGAGCGCAACGGCAAGAACTGGGTGCGCTTCTTCCTGAGCCATCAGGAGATGGACGACAAGATCCAGATTGAAGCGCCGCTGGTGCGCCATGTACGGGTGCGTCAGGCCTCCGCCGACGATCTCGACCGCCGTCCGGTGGTGCGCCTCGCGGTACGCATCGGCGACATGACCGAGAAGGCCGAATTTACCCTGAAGGACCGCAGCGACATGGCCTTCCCCGTTCTGCTCGGCCGTGAATTTTTGAAAGACATCGCCGTGGTTGATGTGGCCCGCGAATATATCCAACCCAAACCCAAGCTCAAGGATGTGAAATAATCCATGGTTTCCCGTAAGCCGTTCTATTTGCTGGTAGCCCTGCTGTACATTGTCGGCCTGGGGATGACGTTCTATCACCACATCGCGCTGGACGTACCGCTCACGCCGGGTGAAAAACGCCAGATCTGGTCCATCGAAGCCAAGCTGGAGTTCGAGGCCACCGGCGAGCCGGTGATCGCTTCCCTGGCCATTCCGGGCACCCAGCCCGGTTTCACCCTGATGAACGAGAACGCCGCGAGCCCGGGCTACGGCCTCTCCTTCGTCGAGAAGGATGGCGATGCCCGCGCCGAGTGGTCCATCCGCAGCGCTTCCGGCCGTCAGGAGCTCTACTACCGCGTCGACATGATGGCTGATGCCCATGCCAAACCGGCCGCCAACCCGCTGCCGCCGGCCATCGAGAAGCAGATCGAGAGCGAGCCCTACGCCACCGCCATGAAGCAGATTCTGGAACGTGCCCAGGAGCGCTCCGCCGACGGCTACACCCTGACTCGCGAGATCATCAAGGAAATCGAGAAACAGGAGCAGAACGCCGAGCTGCTGAAGAAGCACAAGAGCCGCGCCAACCTGATCGCCGAGCTGCTCAACAACGCCGACGTGCCGACCCGGGTCGTGCACGCGCTGAGCCTGGAAGATGGCCGCCGTCGTCAGGAGCTGGTGGATTACCTGCAGGTGTTCAACAGCCCGACCGACTACAAGCTGTTCAACCCGCAGACCGGTGAACAGGGGCGCCCTGCCAACCTGCTGCTGTGGGAATACAACTCCGGCGCCCTGCTGGACGTGACCGGTGGTCACAACTCCCGCGTCAGCTTCTCGATGATCGAACAGGAACAGCCGGTCAGCGTGGCGCTGGCCCAGAAGTTTGAAAAATCGGAGATGATGAACTTCTCCATCCACAGCCTGCCGCTGGAAGAGCAGACCCTGTTCAAGGGCTTGCTGCTGATCCCGATCGGCGTGCTGATGGTGGTGTTCCTGCGGGTACTGGTGGGGATCAAGACCTCGGGCACCTTCATGCCGGTGCTGATCGCAGTCGCCTTCATCCAGACCTCCCTGGTCACCGGTCTCATCGGTTTCCTGCTGATCGTCGGCACCGGTCTGGTGATCCGCTCCTACCTGTCGCGGCTCAACTTGCTGCTGGTCGCGCGAATATCGGCCATCATCATCATGGTGATCTCGATGATCGGCATCTTCTCCGCGTTTGCCTTCAAGCTGGGGCTGACTGACGGCATGAAGATCACCTTCTTCCCGATGATCATCCTCTCCTGGACCATCGAGCGGATGTCCATCCTGTGGGAAGAAGAGGGTCCGAAAGAGGTGTTCCGCCAGGGTGGCGGCTCTCTGCTGGTGGCCGTCATCGCCTATCTGGCCATGGATAACGAACTGATCCGTCACCTCACCTTCAACTTCCTCGGCCTGCAGCTGGTGCTGATGGCGACCGTGCTGTTGATGGGTAACTACACCGGCTACAAGCTGAGCGAACTCAAGCGCTTCAAGCCGCTGGTGGACGAGATCAAATCGGGTGCCACTCCGGGTAAGGACAAGTAACAGATGTGGTTCTGGGAAAAGTACACCACCCCGTGGAGCCTGTCCCAATCAGGCATCCTCGGCATGAACAAGCGCAACCACTCCTACATCAGCCGCTACAATCCGCGCAGCCTCTATCCGCTGGTGGATGACAAGCTGCAGACCAAGCGCATCGCGCTGGATGCCGGCGTCACGGTACCGGAACTGATCGGTACCATTCGTGCCCAGCACGACGTGAGCCGCATCACCGAGCTGGTGAAGGATTGGCCGGGCTTCTGCATCAAGCCGGCGCGCGGCTCCGGCGGCAAGGGGATCCTGGTGATCCTGCGCCAGGAAGAGGGCCTGTTCTACAAGCCCAATGGCAGCGCCTCCAACGGGCAGGATCTGGAGCGCCATGTCTCCAACATCCTGGCCGGGCTCTATTCGCTCGGCGGCAAACCCGACGTGGCGCTGGTGGAAGGCCTCATCAACTTCGATGACGTGTTCGACGGCTACTCGTTCGAAGGGGTCCCCGATGCCCGGGTGATCATCTTCAAGGGCTTCCCGGTGATGGCCATGATGCGCCTCTCCACCGCGGCGTCCGACGGCAAGGCGAACCTGCACCAGGGCGCCGTGGGGGTGGGTCTGTGCCTGCGTACCGGCCGTGCGCTGCGGGCGGTGCAGTTCGGCAATCCGCTGCGCCACCACCCGGACACCGGCCTCGATCTCTATGAGCTCAAGGTGCCCCACTGGGACACCCTGCTGACCCTGGCAGCCTCCTGCTACGAGATGTCGGGCCTGGGCTACATCGGCACCGACATGGTGCTGGACAAGTTCCGCGGCCCCATGCTGCTGGAACTCAACGCCCGGCCGGGTCTTGCCATTCAGATCGCCAACGGCCGCGGCCTGGTGCCCAATCTCAAGACCATCGAGAAGCTGGGCCAGGTGAAGATGAACGTGGAGCAGCGGGTCAACTTCGCCAAGGATCACTTCGGTATCTTTGACGAGTAGTCCGGACACCCATGACAAAAGCGCGCCAAAGGGCGCGCTTTTTTATGCCTGCCGTTTATCGGCACGCTGCCGGCAACCACAATCCTGCTGAGCATGGGTTTCTGGACAAGGGTTGCTGACCAAAGGTTGCTGGCCAACGTTGCGAAACGAGAGTACCGAATAACGGCCATAAAAAAACCGATGCCTGGGCATCGGTTTTTCACTATCCGGTTTGCTGACCCGATTACAGGGAAGCAGCGTTCTCGGACAGGTACTTGGCAACGCCGTCCGGAGAGGCGGTCATGCCTTTTTTGCCTTTCTCCCACTGAGCCGGGCACACTTCGCCGTGCTCTTCGTGGAACTGCAGGGCGTCGACCATGCGCAGCATCTCGTCGATGTTGCGGCCCAGCGGCAGATCGTTGACAACCTGGTGACGAACGACACCGTTTTTGTCGATCAGGAAGGAGCCACGGAATGCAACACCGGCTTCCGGGTGCTCGACGTCATAGGCTTTGCAGATCTCGTGCTTGATGTCGGCAACCAGCGGGTACTTGACCGGGCCGATGCCGCCGTCTTCGATCTTGGTGTTGCGCCAGGCGTTGTGGGAGAACTCGGAGTCGATGGAGACACCGATCACCTCCACGCCACGCTTGTTGAACTCTTCCAGACGGTGATCGAAGGCAATCAGCTCGGACGGGCAGACGAAGGTGAAATCGAGCGGATAGAAGAACAGGACGGCTGCCTTGCCCTTGATGTGGGATGCCAGGTTGAAGGAGTCAACGATCTGGCCATTGCCCAGAACGGCAGCAGCGGTGAAATCGGGTGCGGGACGGCCTACCAATACCATATTCAATTCCTCTTTATGTGAAGTGAACAATCCTGTCAGGATCAGGCTACCTAGAGCCAAGTCCGTCTAATTAAAGCGACAAACTATAGCCCCGATGGTAGATTAGTTAAATCAAATTAAATAGATAGCATTAATCGGGTTTTCCTATGCAACGTTGGCCCAGCCTGAAACAGCTGCAATATCTGGTTGCTCTCGACGAGCACAAGAACTTCAACCGCGCCGCCAAGGCCTGTCATGTCAGCCAGTCGACCCTGAGTACCGGGATCCAGACGCTGGAGGACATGATGAACCTGCAACTGGTGGAACGGGACCACAAGAGCTTCATTATGACCCCGGTCGGCATGGAAATCGTCGAGCGAGCTCGCAATTTGCTCTCCGATGCGCGGGATCTGATGGAGCTAGGCCAGCATCAAGGGGGGGTCATGCACGGCACGGTACGCCTGGGCTGCATTCCCACCATCGCCCCCTTCCTGCTCAGCAAGCTGCTGCAGGTGTGCGGCAAGACCTATCCTGAGCTGGAATTGTTGCTGCGTGAAGACACCACCACCAACCTGCTCAAGCAGCTGGAGCAGGGTCAGCTCGACCTGCTGATCCTTGCGCTGCCGGTGGAGATCGGCGGCTTTCACTGCAAGACGGTCGGCCAGGATCCCTTCCACATGGTGATGCCCGCCAGCATGGCGGCCAGCCTGCACACCCCGTTCGACTACAAGGAGCTGCCCAACCAGAGCATCTTCCTGCTGGAGCGGGAGCACTGCCTCACCGAACACGCGGTGAGCGCCTGCCGGCTGCGGGACAAGAGCAAGATCAACCCGTTTGCCGCCACCAGCCTGCACACTCTGGTGCAGATGGTCGGCGCCGGGCTCGGCACCACCTTCCTGCCGCAGATGGCCATCGATGCCGGCATCCTCGACAACACGGATCTGGTGGCCATTCCGCTGCCGGGAGAGCACCCCTACCGTGAGATAGGGCTGGTGTGGCGCCCCAGCACCACCCGGGTGCAGACCTTCTACAAGCTGGCCGAGCTGCTCGCCCCGCTCATCGAAAACAAGGCCTGATCCGTCCTTCATAAAAAAACGCCGGCACTTGCCGGCGTTGTTGTCTTGGGCGCAAGGCCCTGCTCTGTCAGTGACTGGCCGGTGGCCCGAAGATGCGGGTGTAGGAGGTCAGGGTCCGTACGCTCACATTCTGCGGATTGCCATTCTCGTCGTAGAGCCCCAGCGCCCCGCTCTGCTTGTCATGACCCAGCAGCTGGTGGGCACTCAGGTTGCTGAGCGCATCGCTGTCCGCTTTCCACTCCCAGCGCTGACCCAGGCTCAGGCTGCAACTCTGCAGCTGGCCGAGGTTGTTGCCGTCCAGGCAGCGGCGGGTATCCTGCGCGCTGACATAGCGGCCGTACTGGTCATAGATGAAGGACTGGGCGGCCGAGGTCTCGTCACAGGTCACCGCGCTCAGACCATGGTTGGCATCCGCGCTCAGGCAGCGGTTGTCAAAGCCCCCCAGTTGCAGGTTGACCGGGCGACCGCCGGTAAACACCGGGTGGTTCCAGTCCACCTTGAAGCTGGTGGACGCCGTCACCCGTCTGCGCTTGTCGGTATCTTCGAAGCCCTGGAAGGAGACATGGGCCCCCACCACGTAGTAGTGCTTGTAGATGCCGGTGTAGATGGGACGGATGTTGACCGAGGAGTCGATCTTGAACTCGGTGCTGCCCGTCTCGTCCGGTGCCGCCTTGTAGATGACGTCCAGATTCGGCACGAACCCCTTGTAGCTGAGTGGCTGGATGCGGTTGTGATCCACGTCGTAGCCCATGCCCCAGACGGTGGCCGTCTTGGAAGAAAGCAGGGACTCCGCGGTCGCGTATTGATCGCGCACCCAGCTGAAACCCACCTTCTGGGCGCTCGGCGCCGAGCGTTCGACCCGGTAATCCTGGGTGTTGTAGGCGAGCTGGCGCTGCTGGCTGAACTTGGCCGAGGCCTCCAGCTTGGCCTTGGGCCCATCCTTGTTCACCTCCACCCCGCCGGTGACCCCCACCTCGAAGCCCGAGATCTCGCGATGCTCGTACTTGCTGTTGAGGTTGGTCGGCAGGCTCTTGAGCACCGCCGCCTTGGTATTGGACGCCTCGATGCTGAAGCGGTAATCCTGGGCGATGGCATCGGTGGCATAGTCGCGGGCCCAGCCGTCCAGCAGCAGGTAGTCCGCGATGTTCTCGCTCCAGCTGAGATCCTCGTTGAGCTGGATGCCGGCACCGGCCGACTCTTCGTCCAGCGAGATCCGCACTATCTTGGCATCCGGCGTGGCGGAGCCGGTGTTGCCAAATTGCAGGGAGCGCTCCAGGTTGACCCGGTAGACCAGCGAGATGTTCGGCGAATCGCAGAACAGCCGGTCGCCCCGGCTCCAGGTGCGCGAGCGCGGGAAGGTGCACTCGGCATCGCTGATCTTGCGGTTGACGTTGAGGTAGAAGGCCACGTGGGGCAGGCCAGCCTCGGCGGCAGGCGGCAGGGTCAGCGAGCGCTTGTGGCGCTTGCCCTGCCCTTCCAGGCTCTCGACCCGCTCCATCACCTGATAGAAGGCCGGATCATCGACGCCTCCCAGCGGGGTGAACAGCAGCTCCCCCTTGTAGCCGGACACCAGCACCCAGTCCGCATCAAAAGAGATGCCGGCCAGCTGCTCCATGGCCTTTCTGGCTTGCTGTCGCTCATTCTTGTCGGTGACGGCGCTGAAATCGATGAACAGACGCTCGCCCCGAGCCAGCACCCGCTCGCGCAGCTGATCCCGGGTCATGAGCGGCGTCGCCCCCTGCCCCTTCAGCCAGACGTCGGCATTGAGGTAAATCAGACCCTGTTCGGATTGCAGGCTGGCCAGCATGGCGGTGCCCTGGTCGGTACGTTCGCCAATATCTTCGGCTTGCACGCTGCCTGCCAACAAGGCCAGCGCGAGCAGACTGAGAGTGGGGGCTTGCGTGATGAATTTGCGTGGTTTTTTGTTTTTCATTGTTATCTCCTTGTCGAATCACGCCAAGCTATTTAAACAATGAACGAATACGGCATAACCATATTATTCACGGTTATATTTCGGGGCGTTATTCTGCTTGCCTGTCATGACATTCATTATTCTCGCCGTGAATTAACAGCGTGGCGGCGAATGCATTTATTGTTGACAGAACAAGGATCGCGATACGATCTAAGGTGGATGATTCGGCATGCGCCGATGCTATTACACGGGAGTCTCGCTCTGATGGCAATCTTCCCTCAAGGTCGCCTGACTGCGCCTTGCATCTCGCACTGTGCCCGTTGGCTTGGCGGTAGCGCCCATCGGCCTGAACGATGATGCGACAGCCTGACACCGCAGGCCTCCTGGTGCGAGGGAACACTCACTGCTATGGACCGGATATCATGGGATGGCCCTCCTCTGTCTGGTGATATTGTCAGCCGACGCCAGTCATTGGCCGAATATTATTATGTGAACCAGTTGCGGGAATATACCCAGAGATATCTTGTGGTGCTGCCATCATATTGGCGGTGAAAATGGCGGGGTCCCTTGCCATTTATTTGATGGCGCCATCATAACGAATTAACCCTGAGACAGAACGTGACACAGATCACGGGGCGGCGTCAACAAGGTTAATTATCATTTCATGCCAAGGCTGATTGGAATAACTACTTTAATATTGAAATACTCATTCAAGATAATCGCCAAATATTATTCAAATGAATACAAACAATATTATGACCCTCTGCAGTTGCGCCTCTTTCGGGGTAGCCAGAGGCTGTTTCTTGCAAGCAAGGCTATGTTCGAGCCCCGAACCCCGTTTATGATGGAGACGTTGTCGTCTCGAAGGAGCCCCCATGGATTGCAAATGGCTGCTACCCCTGCTGGCCCTGTTGCTGGCCGCCTGTTCCAGCACACCCGAGCCTGCCCCGCCGCGCCAGCAGAGCAGCGCTTTTGAAGGCTTCTATCAGCAGTGGCGCGGCGTACCCTATCGCATGGGGGGTTCTGATCGGGCCGGCCTCGACTGCTCCGCCTTTACCCAGCTCGCCTACCAGCAGGTGATGGGCTTCAATTTGCCCAGAACCACTGAATCCCAGGCCAACCTGGGCCGGCCGGTCGATCGCTACCGGCTGCAACACGGCGATCTGGTCTTCTTCAAGACCGGCTGGCAGCAATACCACGTCGGTGTCTACACCGGCGGCGGGGAGTTCATCCACGCCTCCACCAGCAAGGGGGTGATCCGCTCGCGCCTCGACAACGTCTACTGGAACAGCCGCTACTGGCAGGCGCGCCGCCTCACCCAGTGACCGCCATAACACAACAGGGCCCGCGACGGGCCCTGTTGTTGTTGATCCAGCCGATTGGCTCAGTGCTTGCGATGCCAGCGCGGCGAGGTGGCCCGCTCGCCCCAGGGGGTCACGCAGGGCAACAGCGCTCCTTCGATCACCTTGTCACTGCCGGCCAGGGCCTCGGCAATCTTCTCGTGCAGCACTCGCAGCAGGCGCCCCTCCTGTTCGGCCAGGGAGTGACCCGCGGCAAAAAACTCGCGCTGATGCTGCAGCGCCAGCTTCTGGGCAAATTCATAGGTGTTGAAGCAATCCGGCATCCGCTCGACCACATCTTCCAGGCGGGCCAACAAGCTGTTCAGTTCCCTGGTCATAACACTCTCTCCTTGTCGGTTGATAACCAAAAACTACCCCTTATTGGATAATTCACCAACCCCAAATCCACGAAAGTGTGGAGGCCAGCACAGTCGCCAGGTGAGTCATCCGCGCCCCATCCTAAGCCAACGGGCAAAACTTTACAGCCAGTTAACAAGACGCTAGATTTAGACCGACCAATCAGTCGGTCCCTAACCAGCGGGGTATGCCATGGAAGCGATGCAGTTGCAGGAGGCCACCGACAAGTTGTCGCTCCCGGCCAGACTGGCCAGACTCAGAGACGCATGTCAGCAACATCCCATGCCGAGCCTGAGCGAGCGCAGAGCCCACCTCAGCCAGCTCAAGCGTGCCCTGATCGCCCACAAGCAACCGCTGTGCGATGCCCTGGCCAAAGACTATGGCCAGCGCAGCGACTACGACAGCATGATTGCCGACATCCTCCCCTGCGTCATGCAGATCAACTACACCCAGAAACGGATCAAGCGCTGGATGCGCCCGCACCGCCGCCACACCGGCCTGCTGCTGGCGCCGGCCCGGGTGGAGGTGTTCTATCAGCCGCTCGGGGTGGTCGGCATCATAGTGCCCTGGAACTTCCCGGTGATGCTGAGCCTCGGCCCCCTCATCAGCGCCATCGCCGCCGGCAACCGCGCCATGCTGAAGCTCTCCGAATTCACCCCCCACACCAACCGGGTGCTGCGCGAGCTGCTGGACGGCGTCTTCGACGAGCGCGAGGTGATGGTGATTGAAGGTGACGCCCAGGTGGCGGCCGCCTTCAGTGCCCTGCCCTTCGACCATCTGCTGTTTACCGGCTCCACCGCGGTGGGACGGCTGGTGATGGCCGCGGCGGCCCCCCAGCTCACCCCGCTCACCCTGGAGCTCGGCGGCAAGAGCCCCTGCCTCATCGCCCCCGACATGCCGCTGGCGCTGGCGGTGGAGCGGATGATCTTCGGCAAGAGCCTCAACGCCGGCCAGATCTGCGTCGCCCCCGACTATGTGCTGCTGCCGCGCGGTCAGGAGCAGGCTTTTGTCGAGGCCTATCGCGATCACTTCGCCCGCCTCTATCCCCAGGGGCTGGCCAGCGCGGATTACGGCTCCATCATCAATGGCCGCCAGTATGAACGGCTCACCAGCTGGCTGGCCGAAGCCGAGCGGGCAGGCGCCCAGATCCACACCTGTGGCAGCCCGGCCCGGGACGATGGCGCCCACCGCCTGCTGCCCCATCTGCTGACCGAGGTACCAAACCACTGCCAGCTGATGCAGCAGGAGATTTTCGGCCCGCTGCTGCCGATCGTGCCCTATGACTCGCTGGACGAGGCGCTCGCCTACATAGCCGCGCGGCCCCGCCCGCTCGCCTTCTACCTGATGAGCCTGGATCCCGCCCTGCAGCACAAGGTGATCCGGGAGACCCACTCCGGCGGCATGGCCATCAACGACAGCCTGTTCCAGGTGGCGGCCGACGACGTGCCCTTTGGTGGCATCGGTGCCTCCGGCATGGGTCACTACCACGGCCACGAGGGGTTTCTCACCTTCTCTAAGGCCAAGACCGTGCTGAGCCGGGGACGCTTCAGCACCGGCACCATGGTGCACCCTCCCTATCGGCGCTGGCACCAGCGGCTGATGATGGCCCTGTTTTTGCGCTGACGAGACCAGCATGAACACACCCGTGACCGACAAGCGCCGCCAGATCCTGGATGCCGCCCTTGCCTTGTGCGCCGAAGATGGCTTGCAGGGCGCCGCCACCGCCCGCATCGCCAAGGCGGCCGGAGTGGCCAACGGCACCCTGTTTCACCACTTTCCCAGCAAGGAGGTGCTGATCCAGAGCCTCTATCAGGACATCAAGCTGCGCCTTGGCGCCGCCATCACCGAGGCTGACGTCGCCCTGTCCCTCCAGGAGCAGGCGCACCACTACTGGAGCCAGGCGATGGCCTGGATGCAGGCCCACCCCCACGAGCTCAAGTTCGTGCTGGGCTTCTTTCACTCCCCCCTGCTGGCTCGCCCGCTGCGCAGCCAGATCCTGAGCGACACCCTGCGTTTTCTACCCCGCCTGCTGGCCCAGGGCCAGGCCAGCGGCGAATTGATGCAAGCTCCACCGGCTCTGATGCTGGAGGTGTGCCAGGGCCAGTTCCTGGCCTGCGCCTCGCTGTTTGTTGACCAACCTGAACTGGGACGGGACGGCCACTGGCAAGCCAGCGCCTTCGCCCTGTTCTGGTCCGCCATCTCGGGAGTTCACGCTTATGCACAACCGACACCTTGATTCCCTGGCGGCGCTGGGTCGCCGCCTCTGGATCAGCAGCCTGCTCTGGATCATCGGCCGCACCCTGTGCCGCGCCGCCCGCATCGACGAGGCGGTGCGCCAGGAGCTCGC
The DNA here is from genome assembly GCF_041403025.1 of Aeromonas sp. S5(2024). Taxonomy (NCBI): domain Bacteria; kingdom Pseudomonadati; phylum Pseudomonadota; class Gammaproteobacteria; order Aeromonadales; family Aeromonadaceae; genus Aeromonas; species Aeromonas sp. S5(2024). The sequence continues at coordinate 402,036 of NZ_JBGLRI010000003.1, forward strand.
CCCCCTGCCGGACGGGCTCACCATCCGGCTGGAGGTGAGCGGCATGGCCCACGGCCTGACCATCCACAAGGCGGCTGGCCGCTGGCAGAGCGGCCCAGCGCCCGACACCGGCGGGCTGCATCCGCTGCGGGTGCGCTTCAAGCATCCCGCCATCGCCTTTCGCGCCCTCAGCTTTCGGCTCGGGGTCAATCAGGCGTTCAGCGAGAACCGCCTGCTGGTGGAGGGGGACCTCACCGTCGCCATGCACTTGGTGCGAGCGCTGGAGCAGCTGCAGGCGCTGATCCTGCCGGCCTTCATCGCCCGCCCCTTGCTGCGCCGCTATCCTGACCCGCGCCACAAGCTGAGCCGGGCCTGCCACATCTACCTGGGTCTGTTGACCGGCTGAACGAGAGGAAGAGCACCATGAGTCGCTATTACGATTTTTTCTGTCCGGTCAAACTGATGGCGGGCGAGCAGGCGCTGGAGCAACTGGCCGGCGAGCTGGCGGGATTGGGGGCGCGCAGGCCGCTGCTGCTCACCGACAAGGGGGTCAGCGGCACTGGCCTCGCCACCCTGCTGGCCGGGGTACTGGCCGAAGGGGAGCTGCCGGTGGCCGCCATCTGGGACGAGATCCCGGCCGACTCTTCCACCGCCGTGGTGGAGCGGATTGCGGCCCGTCACCGGGAACTTGGCTGTGACAGCCTGGTGGCGCTGGGCGGCGGCTCTGTCATCGACACCGCCAAGGCGGTCAACATCCTCGCCTCCATGGGCGGGGATCGGCTGCTGGATTACGCAGGCGCCGGCTGCCTGACCCGGCCGCTGCAACCGCTGGCGGTGGTGCCCACCACGGCGGGCACCGGCTCGGAGGTGACCCTGGTGGCGGTGATCAAGGACGAGGCGAGCGGACGCAAGGTGCCCTTTACCTCCCCCTTCCTGCTGCCCCAGCTGGCGGTGCTGGATCCGCGCCTCACCCAGGGGCTGCCGCTCAACATCACCGCCGCCACCGCCATGGATGCCATGACCCACGCCATCGAGGCCTTCATCGGCAATGCCAAGAACCCGGTCAGCGACGCCCTGGCCCTGATGGCGGTGGAGAAGATCGCCAGCGCCCTGCCCCAGGTGCTGAACAACCCGCAGGACAAGCGGCTGCGGCTGCAGCTGGCGGAAGGCTCCACCCTGGCGGGCATGGCCTTCTCCAACTCCATGGTGGGGCTGGTGCACGCCCTCGGCCACAGCCTGGGGGCCCGCTGCCACCTGCCTCACGGCCTGTGCATGAACCTCTTCCTGCCCACCGTGCTCGACTACAACCGGCCGGGCATCGATCCCGAGCTGGCCCGCCTGCTGTTGCCGCTGGTGGGGGCCGAGCGTTTTGCCGCGACCCCGGCCGCCGCGCGGGCCCAGGCCGCCATCGAGGCGCTGCAGGCGCTGCGCGATACCCTGTGGCAGGCGGTCAAGCTGCCACGCACCCTGCGCGAGGCCGGCGTCACCGACAAGGCGCTGCTGCCCGAGATCCGCGATCTCGCCATCAACGACGGCGCCCTGCTCTACAACCGCAAGGATGCCGACCGCACCCAGCTGCTCGGCCTGCTCGAGCTGGCCTGGGAGTAATCAGACAGAGGCCCCGCATCGCGGGGCCTCCTGTTACCAGCTGATGGTGGCGCCGGCGCCGTAGTTGCCGCGCTCTTCGGGCGTTTTTTCGCGCCAGATGGACTCCTTGTTGCGGCGCACAGCCTCTTCCCGCTCTTGCTTGCGCTCCCAGACGGGTTTTACCTCGTCCAGCGGCCGCTCGTGTTTCTGCCCCTGGTGATCAATCACCGAGCACTGCTTGTCGCCGCACTGATAGGCATAGGGCTCGACGGTACAACCCGCCGTGGCCAGACAGAGGCCAAACAGAGAAAGACGAAGAGAGGAAGGCAAGATCATGGGACGCTCCTGTTTGCATCGGTCAACCAAGGGCGCCGAGTGTCAAACAGGAGGCAAATGGAATCAACCCTGCCAGCAGGGTTGATTGTTACAAGGGGTACACAGTGCAATGTATCAGCAAGCTATTGATACATATCACGTTAATCATCGCGCTGACGCAAGCCCTCAGCCTTGCTCGTCGCTGAACACCCCGGTGGAGAGGTAGCGATCCCCCCGATCGCAGATGATGGCCACCACCACCCCCTGCTTGATCTCTGCCGCCACCCGCAAGGCGCCGGCCACGGCGCCCCCCGAGCTGACCCCGCAGCAGATCCCCTCCTCCCGCGCCAGCCGGCGCATCATGACGAGTGCCTCCTGCTGGGTCACGTCCAGCACCCGATCCACCCGGGCGGGCTCGAAAATGGCCGGCAGGTAGGCCGCAGGCCAGCGCCGGATCCCCGGGATCTGGCTCCCCTCGGCCGGTTGCAGGCCGATCACCTGCACCGCCGGATTCTGATCCTTGAGGTAGCGGGAGACCCCCATGATGGTGCCCGTGGTGCCCATGGCGGAGACGAAGTGAGTGACCGCCCCCTCGCTCTGGCGCCAGATCTCGGGGCCGGTGGAGAGGTAATGGGCATCCGGGTTGGCCGGGTTGTTGAACTGATCGAGCACCAGCCCCTCGCCCCGCGCCTGCATCGCCAGGGCGAGGTCGCGCGCGGCCTCCATGCCGCCCTCCACCAGTACCAGCTCGGCGCCGTAGGCCTGCATGGCATCGCGCCGCTCCTGGCTCATGGTATGTGGCATGATGAGCCGCATCCGGTAGCCCCGCGCCGCCGCCACCATGGCCAGCGCGATGCCGGTGTTGCCGGAGGTAGCCTCGATGAGGCGGGCCCCAGGCGCTAAGTGACCGCTCGCCTCCGCGCACTTGATGAGGTTCAGCGCCGGCCTGTCCTTGACCGAGCCGGCCGGGTTGTTGCCCTCCAGCTTCACCAGCAGGGTGACACCGGGGTGGGGATTGATGCGACGCAGCGCCAGCAGGGGGGTATTGCCGATCAACTCTTCCAGCGTGGCAAAAGCCATAATGGGATCCATCCTTCGTGAACTGTTCTATACCTTGGCTAGCGGGTATGTACCCGGCCGGGCTCGCAGTGTAAGCGACCCCGAACAGTTGGCAAAGGGGCGCCAACATGGTCAGATAACCCCATCCCCCGTACCGAGGAGCAAGCATGAGCGAGATCATTCATCAGGCCAACCAGCAGCAATTCATCTGTGTGGTGGATGGCAAGGAGTCCAGGCTGCGCTACCGGCGGCTCGACGCCAAGACCATCGACGCCTACAGCACCTTCGTCCCGCCCGAGCTAAGGGTACAGGGGATCGCCGATCAGCTGGCGCGCACCTTCTACAGCTGGACCCAGGCGGAAGGGCTCACCATAGTGCCGAGCTGCAGCTACATCGACGTCTGGTTGCGCCGTAATGCCGGCTGACACCCAGACGCGTCACAGCACGCCAGCCTCGCACGCTCGCCAGGGCGCCCTGGAAGCCAACCTGCAGGCGCAGACCGAAGCCCTGCTGCGGGCCGATGAGCAGCGCATGGATTGCCTGCGGGCAGCCCGTGAACTGGCACTGCCCGACTGGGCGCTGGGGGCCGGTTTTATCCGCAACCTCATCTGGGATCACCTGCACCGCAAAGCGGCGCCAACCGCCCTCAACGATATCGATCTTATCTATCTGGACAGTGCTGATCCCACTGGATTGCAGGAGGCCGAACACGAAGCCTGGCTCGCCACCAGGATGCCGGGCCAGCAGTGGGAGGTGCGCAACCAGGCCCGCATGCATGTGCGCCAGCTGGTGCCCCCGTTCACCAGCTCGCTCTCGGCCCTCAGCCACTGGGTGGAGGTGCCCACCTGCATCGGGGTCCGGCTGCTGGCAGACGATTCATTCGAGTGGCTGGCCCCCTACGGCTTTGCCCCCAACTGGTCCCTGCAGGTGGACCCCAACCCGCGCTGCCGCCAGGAGCGCCGGGTCTTTACCGAGCGGGTCAAGGCCAAGGAGTGGCAACGGCTGTGGCCTGACCTGGTGGTGAACTGGCCATAACCTGATTGCAATGTTTCGATAACCTTGGGCACACTAAGGAAAAGCTGTTTGTAACTCAATGGGTTAAATAATGCGCGACTTCTTCTCACTCGAACGCTGGCTACCGGGCCTCGCCGCCCTGCTGCAATACCAGCGGGCCTGGCTGATGCCGGATATGCGCGCTGGATTGTCGGTGGCCGCGGTGGCCCTGCCCGTGGCCATCGCCTATGCGGAGCTGGCAGGGGTGGGGCCGCTGGTCGGCCTCTACTCCTGCATCCTGCCCATGCTGGTGTACGCCCTGTTCGGTACCTCCCGCCAGCTCATCGTCGGGCCGGATGCCGCCACCTGCGCGGTGATCGCCGCCGTGGTGACCCCGCTCGCCGCCGGGGACGCCACCCGCCACTGGCAGTTGGTGATGACCATGACCGCCATGACCGGCTTCTGGTGCCTCATCGCCAGCCGCTTCAAGCTGGGAGTGCTGGCGGACTTTCTCTCCCGCCCAATCCTGATGGGGCTGCTCAACGGGGTGGCCATCACCATCATGGTGGGCCAGCTCTCCAAGATTTTCGGCTTCACCTTCAGCGAGCGCTACCTCATCGAGCGGATCGCCGGCGGTGCCAGCTACATCACCCAGACCCATCTGCCCACCCTGGCCATGAGCCTGACCGCCCTGCTCACCCTGCTGCTGGCCAAGCGCTTCAAACCGGCCTGGCCCTCCTCCATGGTGGCCATGGTGGTGACGGCAGGACTGGTGTGGGCGCTCGATCTGGGCCAGTTCGGCATCGCCACCCTGGGCGCCATCGGCTCGGGCCTGCCCGCCTTCCAGCTGCCGGAGTTTCCCCCCGGCCTGATGCGGGAGCTGGTGCTGCCGGCGCTCAACCTGGCCATGGTGAGCTTCGTCTCCATGATGCTGACCGCCCGCAGCTTCGCCGCCAAGAACGGCTACGAGATCGATGCAGACAAGGAGTTTCGGGCCCTCGGCATGGCCAACCTGGCGGCGGCAGCCTCCCAGGGCTTTGCCATCAGCGGTGCGGATTCGCGCACCGCGGTCAACGACGCCAACGGCGGCAAGAGCCAGCTGGTTTCCATCATCGCCGCCGCCGTCATCGCCCTGGTCACCTTCTACCTGACGGCGCCGCTGCAATACATCCCCACCGCCGCCCTCGGCGTGGTGCTGGTGATGGCGTCTTTGTCGCTCACCGACTTTCGCGGTCTGTGGGCGCTGCGCCACTCCGATCGCTCCGCCTTCTGGCTGGCGCTCATCACCTTCATCAGCGTGCTGGCCATGGGGGTCATTCCGGGCATCACCCTCGCGGTGCTGCTGGGGCTGTTCCAGTTCCTGCGCAACGTGATGCGCCCCACCGACCAGCTGCTCGGCATGGACGACGAAGGGGTCGTACGCACTCTGGGGGACAACGAGCAGGCCAAGGCCATTCCCGGCATCCTGGTCTATCGCTTCAACTCGCCGCTCACCTACTTCAACGCCCCCTACTTCAAACGGCGAGTGCTGGCGCTGCTGGTGCAGGATCCCCACAGCCCCAAATGCCTGGTGGTGGATGCGGTGGCCTGCTTCACCCATCAGGACATCAGCGTGATGAGCATGCTGGGGGAGCTGCACAAGGATCTGAAACGACGCGGCATCCACATGGTAATGGCCGGCCGCCACGGCCAGATGAGCCTGTGGCTCAAGCAGGCCGGGATCCGGGTCGGCGACGAGGGGATCATCCTCTGCCCCGACATGTATCAGGCGCTGCGCATGACCCGCTGCTACCGCGAGCCGGTGTTCAAGGATGATGAGGTGGTGGAGAGCACCACCGAGGCCATCCTCTCGCGCTGGCCCCAGGATGACGCCCTGCCCGATTCGGCGCGCCTCACCCTGCCAAGCGAACAGGAGGCGGGTGCCACCCCGGCCTGATCCAGTGCTGGCCCTGCCCATGGCGGCAGGGCCCGCGCTCTCTTCCCCTGCTTGGTCACCGCCACGATTGCGCCTCGCCCCCGCTTGGTGTTAAATGCCCGTCCAGATGGCGCTGACGAGGGCCATCCCCAGTATTTGGACACCCCATGCAAACTCAATCCCACGCAGGTCCGGGCACCCTCTTCTCCCTGACCTGGCCACTGTTTATCGATCTCGCCCTGCACTTTCTGACCGGGGCCCTCAACACCTTCATGGTGGGTCACGTCTCCTATCAGGGGGTGGCGGCGCTCGCGGTCGGCAACCAGGTGTTCGATCTCGCCATCACCTTGTTCAGCTTCGTCAGCATCGGCACCAGCGTGGTGATCACCCAGTATCTGGGGGCCGGTGACAAGGAGAAGGCCCGCGTCGTCATCCACACCGCCATCGGTTTCAACCTGCTGGTAGGGCTGGTGGCCGCCGTCGGCGTCATCGCCGGGGCCAGTACCATGCTGGCGCTGATGAACCTGCCCGCTAACCTGATGAGCGATGCCACCCTCTACCTGCAGATCATCGGCCTGTGCCTGCTGCCGGAAGCGGCGGCCCTCTGCCTGGCTGCCACCCTGCGCGCCCACGGCCACACCCGTCAGGCGATGTACGTGACCCTCATCGTCAACCTCATCACCTTCGTCGGCAACCTGCTGCTGCTCTACGGCTGGTTCGGCCTGCCCCAGCTCGGGGTGGCCGGGGTCGCCATCAGCACGGTGGCGGGCCGCATCGTCGGGGTGGTGCTGCTGGTGTGGCTGGTGGCGCGCAAGACCGGCATCCGGCTGCGCCTGCCGGAGATCGTCAAACCCAGCCGGCTGATGCTGGGCAAGGTGCTGCACATCGGCCTGCCGGCCGCCGGCGAGAACCTCTCCTGGATGCTGCAGTTCATGGTGGTGACCGCCTTCGTCGGCCTGCTCGGCGACAAGGCGCTGGCGACCCAGTCCTACTTCTTCCAGATCTGCCTGTTCATCCTGCTGTTCGGCCTCTCCATCGGCCTTGGCAACGAGATCATCATCGGCCATCTGGCAGGGGCTCGCCGCTTCGAACAGGCCTACCGCCAGCTGCTCAAAAGCCTGAAGCTGGGGCTCATCGTCACCGCCTTCATCGCCTTGCTGGCGGCCCTCAACGGCCGCACCATCATCAGCCTGTTCACCGATGATGCCGACATCATCACCCAGGTGGCGCAGCTGTTCTTGATAAGCCTCATTCTGGAACCTGGCCGTACCTTCAATCTGGTGGTGATCAACGCCCTGCGCGCCACCGGGGATGCCCGTTTCCCGCTCTACATGGCGCTCGTCTCCATGTGGGGGATTGCCGTTCCACTGGCCTATTTCCTTGGTATCATGCAGGGTTATGGACTGGTCGGTATCTGGTTGGCGCTCGCCTGCGACGAGTGGGTGCGCGGTCTGGCCATGTTCTGGCGCTGGCGCAGTCGTCGCTGGCAAAACAAAATTCTTGTTGAAACATAAGCGGAATCACAATGAAGAAGATAGGACTCTTGTTGGCGGCCATCCTGCTCAGCCCGCTCGCCATGGCGCAAACCGCCCCCGCCGCCCCCAAGGCTCAGGCGGCCCAGACCTGGTACGTGGCCCCCATCGCCATCGATGAAACCAGCGAAGCGCAGAAGGCGCTGACCAAGGACTTCATGGCCCAGATGATCAAGACCATCAAGATCAACGAGTACCAGACCGGCAAGGCGGTGGGCAAGACCAAATCGCCCAAGTGGCTGATCCGCACCAAGCTGATGCCCGCAAGCCAAGAACCCCTGGTCGGCAAGAAGCACCCGCAGGGCCTCACCTACGGCAAGGGCATCCCCACCCAGGAGATCGTCGGCGAGCTCATCATGAACGGCACCCTGGTGGCCCATGTGGGTCAGGGCTGGCGCGAGCCCATCGTCCCGGGTACCTCGGTGGCCGAGAAGATCACCATCGCCAACTACCAGTACGCCATCGGCAACGAAGCCAAGGCCGCGGATCTGGAAGAGCTGGCGGCGCAGATCGGCTTCGAGGTGGGCAAGGTGATCGCCCGCGACGGCAAGCCGCTGCCCGAGAAGAAAAAGAAAAAAGAGTAAACGCCACACCTGTTACCAAGAAGGGGCCCTGCGCCCCTTTTTGCTGCCCGTCCGGCGGCCACAAGCTGTCATCCGGCCGTCACAATTGTGATCCATCCGGCACTTTTCAGACTCTCTGCTTACCGATAAAAGTCTTATCAGCTTGTGATTCAAACAGTTAAAAATCGCCCATCCCATGCAGCAAATCATTGGTCCCGAATTGGAGCCGGATCACATTTATCTCGCGGGGGACGCGGTAGTTTGGTCTTGCAGGCACAATCAAACGAAACCAAGGAGGCCGCATTACATGTTCCCAGAGTACAGAGAGCTCATCTCGCAACTGAAGAGCAGTGATGTCCATTTCCAAAAGAAGTTTGACTTGCACAACGACCTGGATGTGGAGATTAGAAAGTTGGAAAAGCATCACGCCAGCGACTACAGCTCCGAGGTGAAGGATCTGAAAAAACAGAAACTTAAACTGAAAGAGGAGATCTACGACATCCTCAAACAACATCCACAATAGACGCCTCGACGAATACCTGGATAAGCAACTTATCCTGCCAGCCCGGCCCGATGCCGGGCTTTTTGTTGGCTGCTAACGACAACACTGAGCAGGCCATATCAAGCAGTCAGCGGTAACCCGAGCAGCCCGGTCCCCAGAATACCGATCGTCCAGGCTATGTATTGTTCTGTCATCGCCCCTTCACTTGCTTGACGCTATTTGCCATGCACAGCTTACAAACCCTTAGCTTACCCCCTACAGCCTACAGAAATAAAATGCTGCCAAGGTGGCGGCATTTTATTTCTGTGTCTGTTTCTTATAGAGCCTTTTTCTACAGATCTTTCATCCTGCACTCTTGCCCTGAGCCTCTGCAAAAAGGTAACCACCAGAATCTCTGCGGATGGTTATGAATTCATCTTCATGTTCCCCGTCAAAAAAGGTGCACTCATACGAGGCGGATCGTTCTGCTTCAATCCTTATGCCCGCTACTGTTGCAGGCACTGAACTTCCAATGCTTATCGCAGCAAGTTCTTCCACTCTGGAAATATCAGACTCTAGCTCAGGAAGAATTTCTTCTGCATTACGCAAACAAGCTACACGGTTTTTGCCTGAAGGGTACTCGACCCAAATAAGCAATCGCCCAATTTGAAATTCGTCGCACTTTGGATATGAACCCAAGAGATTTAAAAGGCGGTTAGTCATAAGCACCTAACAGATTTATTCAGTGAAGTGACTCACTCTAACACAGACATGTTTATTAAAAACTTTCAATGCCTTAGAGCCAATCCCTTTCAAAAGCAACCTCCATTAAAGTCGGAAATATGGATGTTTTTACGCTATACCGAGCCTGTCACTACCCAAATGCCAAAAAAGCGGGCCAGTGGCCCGCTTCGTTTTATGCAGAGTTAACCCCATCCTCACACCGGCGGATGGAAATGACTGGCCTCGCGGGTGGCCATTTCCTCGTAGGTGGCCCACTTCTGCCACGCCACTTGTTGCGCCACCTGCATCAGCCGCTCGGCCTCTTCAGGGTGGCTCTGGGCCAGTACCCGATAACGGGTCTCCTCTTGGCGATATGTAGCGAGCGGGATGGAGGGGCGCAGGCTGTCGAGGCTGAAAGGGTTCTGCCCCGCACTGCGCAATACCGGGTTGTAGCGCATCAGCGGCCAGTGACCGGAGGCCACGGCGCGTTTTTGCTGGGTCAGGCCAAACTCCATGTCGATGCCGTGGGCGATGCAGTGGCTGTAGGCGATGATCAGCGACGGGCCCGGATAGGCCTCCGCCTCACGCAAGGCTTGCAGCGCCTGCTGCGGGTTGGCACCAAAGGCGATACGAGCAACATAGACGTTGCCGTAGGAGATGGCCTGCAAGGCTACATCCTTCTTGGCCAGCGTCTTGCCCCCCGCCGCGAACTTGGCGACGGCACCGAGCGGGGTCGATTTCGACATCTGGCCGCCGGTGTTGGAGTAGACCTCGGTATCCATCACCAGCACGTTCACATCGCGCCCGGAGGCGAGCACGTGATCGAGTCCCGCCGAGCCGATGTCATAGGCCCAGCCGTCGCCGCCGATGATCCAGACCGAGCGGCGCACCAGCTGATCGATAAGCGACAACAGCTCGCGGGCCTTGCCGGATTTCACCTCCTCCAACCGTTCTCGCACTTGCGCGACCCGGGTGCGCTGGGCGCGGATCTCCGATTCCAGCCGCTGCGGGGCGCTGACCAGCGTCTCCACCAGCTCGACCCCGATCTCCCCCTTCATCGCCTGCAAGGCTGCCACCGCCTGACCGTGATGCTGATCGGCGGTGAGGCGAAAACCAAAGCCGAACTCGGCGTTGTCCTCGAACAGTGAGTTGGACCAGGCCGGCCCCTTCCCTTCGCCGTTTTTGGCCCAGGGGGTGGTCGGCAGGTTGCCGCCATAGATGGAGGAGCAACCGGTGGCGTTGGCCACCAGCATGCGGTCACCAAACAGCTGGGTCAGCAACTTGAGGTAAGGGGTCTCGCCACAACCGGCGCAGGCGCCGGAGAACTCGAACAGGGGTTCGAGGAACTGGGTGCCGCGCACGGTGGAGAAATCCACCCGCTCACGGGCCGGCCAGGGCAGGCTCTCGAACCAGCGCAGCGCCTGTTTCTGGCCGGCAAGGTGCGGCGCCTTGTCCATCATGGCGATGGCCCGCTCGCCTTCATGGCTTTCATCCGCTCCGGCCCGCACCGGACAAGCCTGTACGCACTGGCCGCAGCCGGTGCAATCCTCCGGATAGAGCTGCAGGGTGTAGCGACTGTCGGGGAAGCCCTTGGCGGTGACGGGTACCGACTGCGCAGCCTCGGGGGCGGTCGCCAGCCAGTCCTGATGGTAGAACTTGGCCCGCAACGCCGCGTGGGGGCAGACGAAGACGCAGTTGCCGCACTGGATGCAGATATCCGAATTCCAAATCGGGATCTCGCGGGCGATATCGCGCTTCTCGAAGCGGCTGGTGGCGGTGGGGTAAGTGCCGTCCACCGGCAGCATGGAGACCGGGATGCGATCGCCGCGCCCCGCCAGCATCTCGCCGGTGACCCGCTGGACAAACTCGCTACCACCCGGCGCCAGCGGCAGCGGATAGTCGCTGATCTGCTCCTCACCGGCTGGAATGGCCACCTGGTGGAGATGGGCCAGGGTGTCGTCCACCGCCGCGAAGTTGCGCTCGACCACCTCGGGCCCCTTGCGGGCATAACTCTTCTCGATGCTCTCCTTGATCAGCGCAATCGCCTCATCCCGCGGCAAGATGCCAGCCAGCGCGAAGAAGCAGGTCTGCATGATGGTGTTGATGCGATTGCCCATGCCGTTGCGCTCGGCCACCCGATCGCCGTCGATGCAGTAGAGGCGGATATCGAGGGCGCGGATGCGGGCACGCAGCCGCTCGGGCAGCTCGGCCCAGACCCGGTCCGGCTCATGGGGAGCATTGAGCAGCAGGGTCGCCCCTTCGGCGGCGTGCTCCAGCAGATCGACCGATTCGACAAAACCCCACTGGTGGCAGCCGATAAAGCTCGCCTGCTCGATAAGCCAGGGGGCGTCGATGGGCTCGGGGCCAAAGCGCAAGTGAGAGACGGTGCGCGAGCCCGACTTCTTGGAGTCGTAGACGAAGTAGCCCTGAGCGTGGAACCCCTCCAGCTCGCCGATGATCTTGATGCTGTTCTTGTTGGCACCGACCGTGCCGTCGGCACCAAGGCCGAAGAACAGCGCCCGCACCCGGCTGGCGGGCTCCAGATCGCCGATGGGGTGCCAGGCCAGACTGAGGCCGGAAACGTCGTCCACTATCCCCACGGTAAAGCGCGGGCGCGGCGCGTCGGATGCCAGTTCCTCGAACACCGCCGCACACATGGCGGGGGTGAACTCTTTGGAAGAGAGGCCGTAGCGGCCGCCACTGAGCCAGGGCTGGCGCTTGATAAGGCCGCGCTGCAAACCGTCGATGAGGGCGCTCTGCACATCCAGCAGCAGCGGCTCGCCGCCGGCGCCCGGCTCCTTGGTGCGATCCAGCACCGCCATCCGGCGCACGCTCGCCGGCAGGGCATCGAGCAGCGCCTGTACCGGGAAGGGGCGATAGAGGCGAATGACCAGCACTCCGGTCTTGCGATCCTGCCGGTTGAGCCAATCCACGGTAGTGCGGGCGGTGGCCGCCCCCGACCCCATCAGCACGATGACATCGGTGGCATCGGGGGAGCCGTGATACTCCACCAGCCGGTAGTGGCGGCCGGTCAACTCGCCGAGGCTCTCCATGCACTGCTGCACCCGCGCCGGCACCGCCTCGTAGAAGGGGTTGACGCTCTCGCGGGACTGGAAATAGGTATCCGGGTTCTGGGCGGTACCGCGCATCACCGGATGATCCGGGTTGAGGGCCCGCGCACGGTGGGCGCGTACCCAGTCGTTGTCGATAAGGGCGCGGATCTCATCTTTGTGCAGCGCGACTATCTTGTTCACCTCATGGGAGGTGCGGAACCCGTCGAAGAAGTGAATAAAGGGCACCCGGCACTGCAGGGTGACGCTGTGGGCGACCAGGGCCAGGTCCTGCGCCTCCTGCACCGAGCCGGAGGCGAGCATGGCAAAACCGGTGCTGCGCGCCGCCATCACGTCCTGATGGTCGCCAAAAATCGACAGCCCCTGCGCCGCCAAGGATCGGGCCGCCACATGGAACACCGCCGAGGTCAATTCGCCGGCGATTTTGTACATGTTGGGCAGCATCAGCATCAGCCCCTGACTGGCGGTGAAGGTGGTAGCCAGCGCCCCCGCCTGCAGGGCGCCGTGCACCGTGCCGGCCGCCCCCCCTTCGCTTTGCATCTCCACCACCGTGGGGATGTTGCCCCACAGGTTGGTCTGCCCCTCCGCCGCCCAGGCGTCGGCCAGTTCGGCCATGGTCGAGCTCGGGGTGATGGGGTAGATGGCACATACTTCGCTCAGCTGATACGCCACCCGGGCCGCGGCTTCGTTGCCGTCGACCATGATCAGTTCATGTTTCATTGGGACTCCTCCGGTTGGCGCAGCTCGATGGCGTGGCAGGGACACTGGTCATGGCAGGCACCGCAGCCGGTGCAGAGTTCGGCATCCACCTGATACCCCAGACCCGGCCCCAGCTTGGCGATGGCCTGCTCGGGGCAGCTGCCATAACAGCCGTCACACTCGAAGCAGTTGCCGCAGGAGTAGCAGCGCGCCGCCTCGTAGCGGGCCGCCGTCTCGTCCAGTCCGCCGATGATCTCGCCAAAGTCGTCCCGCGCCGAGGGCGGTTTGACCGGCTGGCTGCTGGCGGGAGCATGGGTCTGGAACCAGAGCTGCAACTGCTCGGGCCCCACCAGTGGGTAGGAGAGCGGCTTGTGGTAGAGGCGACCACGCAGCCAGGCATCCATGTGGCGCGCCGCCTTCTTGCCGTGGCCGGTGGCGATGGTGACGGTACGCTCGGAGGGCACCATGTCGCCCCCGGCAAACAGACCCGGCACATCCGTCATCAGGTTCTCGCCAACCTGTACCACCCCCTCCTTGTTGACCCGCACGCCGGGGATGCTCTCCAGCACGCTCAAGTCCACCTCCTGACCCAGCGCCAGAATGAGGGAGTCCGCTTCAAGGGTTTCAAACTTGCCGGTGGGCACCGGCTTGCCCTCGGCATCCAGCGCCATCACCTCAACTTCAATGCTGGTGTTGTCGAGCTGGCGGATGGTGCGCAACCAGTTGATCTTGATCCCCTCCTCCTCGGCCTCGTCGGCTTCAAAGGCGTGGGCGGGCATATGGTCCCGGTCGCGGCGGTAGATGATCATCGCCTCCTCGACCCCGAGGCGACGGGCGGTGCGGGCCGCGTCCATGGCGGTGTTGCCGCCGCCGTAGATGGCTACCCGTCGTCCCAGCTTGGGCGGTGGCAAGCCCTGCTCCTCGGCCAGGCTGGCCTGCTCGAGGAAGCTCACCGCATCGAGGATCTTGCCCGCCTCCCGGGCCGGAATGTCGACCCGCTTGGCCAGATGGGCGCCGATGGCCATGAAGACGGCGTCAAAGCCCCCCTCGTCACGCGCCTTGAGCACATCCTCCACCTTGTGGTTGAGGGTCAGGGTCACCCCGGCGGCGACGATGCGGGCCACCTCCCTGTCCAGCATCTCGCGGGGCAGGCGGTAGGCGGGAATGCCGAAGCGCAGCATGCCACCGGCGAGCGGGCCCGCCTCGCGGATCTCCACCTGATGGCCGAGCCGGTTGAGGTGCCAGGCACAGGAGAGGCCGGAGGGACCGGCACCGATCACCAGCACCTTCTTGCCGCTGGCGGGTGCGGGGGGCGCAGGCTGCCAGCCACGGGCCAGCGCCTCGTCGCCGAGGAAGCGTTCGATGGCATGGATGGAGACGGCATCATCCACCTGGGCACGGTTGCAGGCCGTTTCGCAGGGGTGATAACAGACCCGCCCGTGGACTGCAGGCAGGGGATTTTCTTCGATCAGTCGTTGCCAGGCCGCTTCAAAGCGGCCCGCTTCGGCCAGGGCAAGCCAGGCCTGGATGTTCTCGCCAGCCGGGCAGGCATGGTTGCAAGGTGGCAGGGCCGGCCGCCAAACGGGTAGCCGAGTACGGACCGGGCCTGTTCCCGTTTTCTGGGAGAGATCCGGCTGTGGGGTCATATCCAGTTGTTTGCTCATACATTGCTTTCTTCTTTTTGTGTGACAGGCCCCATCCGAATGCGCTTGATACCGTTTTGCCTGGGCAGACGGTGGCCGGAGGGGGAAGAAGCGAAAGCGTTAGAAACTGGAAGCTGACTCGATAATGGACTGATTTGTGTACCGAATGACGGATCAGGATCAAAAAATGTTGCACTTTATGAGGTATGGAGTGCACAACGTGACCCGTGTAACATCTTGCCCGTCTGCAGGAGTCACCGCTCGGGCTCGCGCCCCGCAAGCAACGCTTCGCCGTTCTCTGGCCCCGTGAGCCGGGCGCATCAGGCCGCCCCCCTGCAACGATTGCTGCACGGAACAGCTCCCGTTATCTTGTCTCCTGCACTGGAACCACCACAGCACAAGGACCCGGCCATGCCCAAGCTCGCCAGCATTCATCTCTATCCCATCAAGTCCACGGCAGGCATGCCACTGACCCGCGCCCTGGTCACCGAAGAGGGGCTGCAGGGGGATCGCCGCTACATGGTGGTCAAGCCGGACGGCAGCTTCATCACCGCCCGCACCCATCCCCAGTTGCAGCAGGTGGTGGCCACTCCCATCGAGGGCGGTCTGCAGCTGCGCTATCCGGGCCTTGACCCCCTCATCCTGCAAGAGCGGGAGTTTTCCCGCACGCCCCGGGCCACCGGGGTCTGGAGCGACAGCTTCAGTGCCCTGCAGACCCAGCCCCAGGCCGATCAGTGGCTGAGCCAGGTGGCGGCGGAGCCGGTTCAGCTGCTCTGGCTCGGTGAAGAGTCCGCCCGCTTTCGGGAGAAGACCGGCACCCGGGTCAGCTTTGCCGATGGTTATCCGCTGCTGCTGATAAGCCAGGCCTCGCTTGAGGATCTCAACCTGAGATCCGACGCGCTGCACCAGATGAGCCAGTTTCGCACCAACCTGGTGGCGAGCGGCACCCTCCCCTTCGAGGAGGACAGCTGGAAACGGATCCGCATCGGCGAGGTGGAGTTTCGAGTCGCCAAGCCCTGCAGCCGCTGCATCATGACCACGGTGGAGCCAGGCACGGATCGCTTCAATGCCCTCAAGGAGCCGCTGGCCACCCTCACCCGCTACCGGCGCGGCGAGGATGGCGAGGTCTACTTCGGCCAGAATCTGGTGGCCCTCAACGAGGGCTGGATTGAGGCGGGCAGCGAGATCGAGGTGCTGGAGCGCGCCCGCGCCCCCGTCTACCCCAACGCGGCCCCGAAAAAACGGGAGCTGGTGTGCGTGGCTCGCGAGCCGCTGGCGCGGGATCTGGAGACCTTCTGGTTCGAGGCGGCCGATGGCGAGCCCCTGCCCGACTATCTGCCGGGCCAGCATCTGCCCATCAGCCTGGACATTGGCCTGGGTCTGCGGCGCGAGCGTCTGCAGCGCCGCTATACCCTGAGCTCCACGCCGGAGCGGCCCGAGCGTTACAGCATCAGCGTCAAGAAGGTGGGGGGCGGTCGCATCTCTCACTGGCTGCACCAGCAGTTGCAACCCGGTGACCGGTTGCTGGCCGCAGCGCCGGCCGGCGAGTTTCACTTAGGCACCGGGCGCTCCCTGCTGCTGCTCTCGGCAGGCTCGGGGGTGACCCCCATGCTCTCCATTGCCCGCACTCTGGCCTTGCGCGGGGAGCTCGGCGACGTGCACTTTATGCACCTGTGTCGCAGCGAGGCGGACATTCCCGCCGCCGGCGAACTGCACGCCCTGGCGCAGCAGGGGATGACCCTCACCCTGATCCTGAGCCAACCCGATACGCACTGGCAGGGGCTCAAGGGGCGACTCGGCGATGAGCACCTCGCACAGGTCAAGCAGCTTGCCGAACGGGAGGTGTTTATCTGCGGCCCCCACGGCTTTATGGCCGATGCGGCCGCCAGACTGACCGCCCTGGGCGTGCCTGCCGAGCAGATCCGCCAGGAGAGCTTTGGCGGCGCCATCCTCTCGGTGGCGCGCCCCCACCAGGCGGTGCAACTGCGCATCGGCAAGCAGAGTTTTGCCGGCAACAATCAGGGTACCGTGCTGGATCAGGCCCACAAGCAAGGGGTGGATCTGCCCTGGAGCTGCCGCGCCGGCATCTGCGGCAGCTGCAAGCAGACCCTGCTCGCGGGCGAGGTGGATCACCCCGATGCCCCGGCCATCACCGCCGCCGAACGGGCCGAGGGCAAGATCCTCACCTGCTGCGCCGTACCGCTCACCGACCTTGTCATCAAATAAGGTGATCGAGCAGCGATAACCCCACCGGCCGGGTGCCCGTTCCCGGCCGTTTTCTCCCTGTTTCGGTACGTTTTCCCTCGCCTCCACCTTTTCTCCAAACCCCCGCAACCTTGCCGGGTCCCGCTCCTATACTCACAGCAACAACAAAACCCCTCCGACGTAGCGGCCTTTGCCGTCTGACCAAGGGGGTTATCCGGTGAGAATAAGGACGCTCAAACCATGGAACAGAACAGACCCGCCTTTCAGCTCAACCTGCTGCTCTCCGTCGTCACCCTGATCCTGCTGTCGCTGGTATTTTTTGCCTACAGCTGGTCAGGAACGCAACTCGAGCAGAGCTATCAGCAACGCTATCAATCCTATCTGCTGGCCGATGAACTGCGGCAATCCTCCGACGACTTGACCCGCCTCGGCCGTACCTACGTGATCACCAAGGATCCGGCCTACGAACAGCAGTACATGCGGATCCTGGCCATTCGCAACGGGGAGCAGAACCGGCCGCAGGGCTACAACCGCATCTACTGGGACTTCGTCGCCGCCAACGGCCAGAACCCGCGGCCCGACAGCCAGGTGCGCCGTGGCCTCATCGACCTGATGAAGGACACCGGCTTTACCGAGGAGGAGCTGGCCAAGCTCAACGAGGCCAAGAACAACTCGGATGCCCTGGTCAACACCGAGGTGGCCGCCTTCAAGCTGGTGCAGCAGACGGACGGCGATCTGGCCGCCAACCAGCAAAAGGCCATCGCCATGATGCATGACAAGGCCTATCACCAGAACAAGGGGCGCATCATGTCCCCCATCGACGACTTCTACGTCCTGATGGAACACCGCACCCAGCAGGCGGTGGACGACGCAGCCAGCCAGTCCGCCATGCTGCGCTACCTGTTCATCGCGCTGGGCCTGGTGTTGATGTTCTTCCTCTGGCGCACCTACAAGGCATTGCTCGACCTGGTCGGCACCTCGGTCGACCAGCTCAGAAGCGATCTCAACCACCTGGCCGAGGGGGACTTCTCCCAGCCCATCAAGGTGCCGGCCGGTGCCAAGGAGAGCCTGATCGGCCTGCTCGCCACCATGCAGGGCACCCTCAAGGGGATCATCGCCCAGGTCTCCCACTCCAGCGAAGAGCTCTCCGGCTCGGCCGACAGCATCGCCCAGATAGCGGAACAGACCGCCCAGTTCGCCACCTCTCAGCAGACCAGCACCCAGACCATGGCGGCCGCCATCGAAGAGCTGGTGGTGAGCATCAGCCATCTCTCTGACAACGCCACCCACGCCGACGAGCTGAGCAAGGTCTCCGCCAACACCCTGGCCGAAGGCTCCGGGGTCATCAAGCAGACCCTCGACAGCATCCAGAGCATCTCGGATACCGTCTCCAACGCCGCCAGCAGCATCGCGGATCTCAACAGCCATACCCAGCAGATCTCGGAGATCATCGAGGTGATCCGCGGCATCGCCGATCAGACCAACCTGCTGGCCCTCAACGCCGCCATCGAGGCGGCCCGGGCCGGCGAGCAGGGGCGCGGCTTCGCGGTGGTGGCCGACGAGGTGCGCAACCTCGCCAGCCGCTCGGCCGCCTCCACCCAACAGATCACCGGCATGATCGGCAAGATCCAGAGCGGGGCGGATGCCTCCATCCGCAGCATGGAGAACACGGTCAACAACGTCTCCCGCGGGGTGAGCCTGGCAAGCCAGACCGGCGAGGCCATCGCCAGCATCCAGAACCACGCCGCCAACCTGACCGGCCTGATGGGGGAGATCAGCCACACCCTGCGCGAGCAGTCCACCGCCGCCAACGAGGTGGTCTCCACCGTCGGCAACATCACCTCCCTCTCCGAGCAGTCGGGGGACGCTGCCCGCCACGTCTCGCAGGAGGCGGCCAAGCTCAAGCAGTTGTCACGGCTGCTGCGCCAGGAGATGGCCCACTTCAAGCTGTAGCTAAGCTCACAAAACAAAACGGCTGCCCGAGGGCAGCCGTTTTCATTGGTACGGTACGCTTAACCGCGCAGGGCGGCGATGCGCTGCTCGATGGGCGGGTGGCTCATGAACAGCTCGCTCATGGAGCGTTTGCCGTTGATGCCGAACGCCATCATGGAGCCTTCTAGTTGCGGCTCGGCACCGCGGGAGAGGCGCTGCAGTGCGGCGATCATCTTGTCGCGGCCGGCCAGCTTGGCGGCACCGGCGTCGGCGCGGAATTCACGCTGACGGCTGAACCACATGACGATGATGGAGGCCAGCACGCCGAACAGCATCTCCAGCACGAACACGGTGATCATGTAGGCAAAACCGCCGGTGCTGCTGCTCTCTTCGTCGTTGTTGGAGCTGAAGAAGTTGCTGATGACGCCAGCCACGATGCGGGCGAAGAACATCACGAAGGTGTTCACCACCCCCTGGATCAGGGTCAGAGTCACCATGTCGCCGTTGGCCACGTGGCTCACCTCGTGGGCCAGCACGGCTTCCGCCTCGTCACGGCTCATGCTGTAGAGCAGACCGGACGATACGGCGACCAGCGAGTCGTCACGGCGGGCACCGGTGGCGAAGGCGTTCATCTCGGGGGAGTCGTAGATCCCCACTTCCGGCATCTTGATGCCCGCTTCACGGGCCTGACGGGCCACGGTACTGACCAGCCAGTGCTCGGTCTCGTTACGGGGTTGCTCGATGACCTGGACGCCATAGCTGCGCTTGGCCATCCACTTGGACATCAGCAAGGAGATAAAGGAACCCCCAAAACCGAACACGGCGCAGAACACCAACAGACCGGAAATGCTGGACTTGTTGATCCCCAGAACCGAGAACAGGATATTGAGTACCACCCCCAGCACCAGCATGACGGCCAGGTTGGTCACCAGGAATAGCATAATTCGCTTCATATTGACTCCTTGTGAGATATGGACGCGTGGCCCGTCACCAGTTCGCTGCCGGTCGGGCCACACCTGTCACGCATAATAGACAGTTTCTATGAATGTTCGCTGAATGTCGGATTCAGAGCAGGGGCGAAATGTCGAGTCGCCCGCGCAGATCAGCCTCGAGCGGATTGTTTACAAAGGGTATTTCACCCAAAAACGGGGCCGGCAGCAAGCCCCGCAGGGTGTCCAGATTTTCCTGATAGTGGCTCATGGAGCCGTGCAGCCGGTTGATGACCCAGCCCGCCACCGGCAGGTTGTTGTTGCGAATGGCGGCGAAGGTAAGCAGGGCATGGTTGAGACAGCCTAGTTTGGCCCCCACTACCATGATGACCGGCATGTTCTCCTGCTTGACCCAGTCCGACAGCAGATGTTTGCGATCGAGTGGCAGGAACCAGCCCCCCGCCCCCTCCACCACCACCAGCTCGGCCCCCGCCTGTTCAATCTGGCGCAGCCCGTCCGACAACCCCTTCAGGGTAATGGCATCGCGCGCTTCGCTGGCGGCGATATGGGGCGCGATGGGCGGCTCGTAGGCGTAGGGATTGACCAGATCGTAGGGGAGCGACAGGCTCGCCGCCTCCTGCAGCAGCACGGCATCAAGATTGCGCAGCCCGTCCGGGGTGCGGGCACAGCCGGCGGAGATGGGCTTGTAGCCGGCGCAGCGCAGACCGTGCGCGGCGAACTCCAGCAACAGGGTGCGGGCGACCAGCGTCTTGCCCACATCGGTATCGGTGCCGGTGACAAAGAAGGATTTAACCATGATGACTCCTCAATACGGGGCCGCTGCCCGGGCTCGCGATGGCGGGCAGCGGCTTCTCAATTCTCTCGGCCCATGAGACCGGTTAGCGGCGGATCAGCTGGCCGAGGCACACCTGATAGCTGGCGGCCAGCAGGCCGTCCGGTTGGCGATGGGCTTCATAGGCCTGGCTCAGGCGCTGCAGACGCTGGCGACTGCTCAGTCCAATATGACGCTCGTCATTGACCTGGCTGGCGCCGATCCCCTTGAGATCGCGCAGCAAGCCGTTGAGCTCGGGGTAGCCGAGCGACCAGGTCAGGCTTTCCAGCGCCGGGGCGGCAAAACCACCGGCGGCGATGGCATGCTGCAATTGTGGCAGGCTGAGGAAGCGATTGACATGATCACACTCGTCAACCGTGCGCCAGGCCTCACGCAATTGCCAAAGCGACTCGGCCAGCAGGGTCGAGAACAGCAGCCGGCCGCCGGGTTTGAGCACCCGGTGCAGCTCGGCGAAGGCCTGGGCCGGTCGCTCGCACCACTGCAGCGCCAAGCTGGAGAAGACCCAATCAAACGTCTCGTCGGCAAAGGGGAGCTGCTCGGCATCGCCGCACAGCAGGCGGGCGCCGCTGCCGCGAAGGGCGGCCTGCGCCAGCATACCGGGGGCCAGATCCAGCCCGGTCAGCTCGCTGCAACGCCCGGCCAACGCTGGCAGAAAGAAGCCGGTGCCGCAGCCCAGATCCAGCCCGCAGCCGCCAACTCCCTCATGCAGACCCGCCGCACTCATCCGCTCAAGCAGCGCCTGCCCCACCTCCTGCTGGAAGCGAGCGTGGGCGTCGTAGTGACGGGCGGCGGCACCGAAACGGCGGGCAAGCTGGGCCTTGTCGACCGCCTGAAAACGCTCATGGAGCATGACTGCCTCCTCTCTCGTCGTCCGCCGGGCAGGGACCGAGGGCATCGAGCAGCCGATCCACATCCTGTTCACTGTGGGCCGCGCTCAAGGTGATGCGCAGGCGCGCCGTGCCGACCGGTACCGTGGGCGGGCGGATGGCGCCAGCCCAGACGCCGCATTCGCGCAGCCGCTCGGCCAGTTGCAGGGCAGCGATGCTTTCCCCCACCAGCAGCGGCTGGATGGGGGTGGTGCTGGCACCCAGTTGCCAGCCCAGCGCCTCTGCCCCTTGCCGAAAACGAACGATCAGCTGACCAAGCTGGGTGCGGGCCTCGTCGGCGGCGCGCACCAGTTCGATGCTCTGGCTCACCGCACAGGCCTGGGCCGCCGGCATATGGGTGCTGTAGACATAGTGGCGGGCGAAGTTGACCAGATACGCCACCAGCTCGCGGCTGCCCCCCACAAACGCGCCGGCCACCCCGAGCGCCTTGCCGAAGGTGCCCATCTGGATGTGCACGCTGGCAGGAGCAACCCCCTGGGCCGCCAGGGTGCCGCGCCCTTGTGGCCCCAGCACGCCGAGGCCGTGGGCATCGTCGATCATCAGCCAGTTGCCGCTCTGGGCGGCCAGGGCTGCGAGCTCGCGCCAGGGGCCCTGATCCCCGTCCATGCTGAACACCCCCTCCGAGACGATCAAGCCTCGACTTGGCTCAAGCTGCCGCTCAAGGGCCGCCATGTCGTTGTGGCCGAAGCGCTTCATCTTGCAGGGCAGCTGGCTGCCCATCTCCTGCAGGGAGGCGTGGTTGAGTTTGTCCTGCCACAGCAGGTGCTCCTTGCCGAGCAGGGCTTTGAGCACCGCCTGATTGGCAGAGAAACCGCAGTTGAACAGCAGCACCGCCTCCAGCCCCAACCAGTCAGCAAGCGTCTCTTCCAGCTGTTGGTGGGCACGACTGTAGCCAGTCACCAGCGGCGAGGCGCCGGCGCCGGCACCATAGCGGTCAATCCCCTCCTGGAAGGCAGCCTTGATGGCGGGGTGACCGGCAAGCCCCAGATAGTCGTTGGCGGAAAAGTTGAGGTAATCGCGCCCGGCCACCCTGAGCCGTCCGCCACTCGCCCCGTCGGTCGCGATGCGGCTGCGCAGCAGGCTTGCCTGCTCGCGCTCGGAGAGCGCCGCGCTCAACCCAAAGGGGCCCGTTACTGCAGGGCCGTTCATGACCGCGCGGCCCCGGCACGGGGGCGGGTGGCGTCATAAAACATTTCGGCGGGCTCGCTCTGGCGGCTCACCTCGGCCAGCAGCTCCTCCTCTTGAACCTGGTCCGGCTTCTGGGCCCGCTGGGCGGGGCGAATGCCGAGCCGCTTGAACAGCTGCATGTCGCTGTTCTCGTCCGGATTGGGGGTGGTCAGCAGCTTGCAGCCATAAAAAATCGAATTTGCCCCCGCCATAAAGCACATGGCCTGCATCTGCTCGTTCATCTTCTCCCGCCCGGCGGAGAGGCGCACGTGGGAAGCCGGCATCATGATGCGTGCCACGGCGATGGTGCGGATGAATTCGAACGGATCGAGGTTCTCCTGGTTCTCCAGCGGCGTGCCCTTCACCTTGACCAGCATGTTGATGGGCACGCTCTCCGGGTGGCGCGGCAGGTTGGCCAGCGCCATCAAGAGGCCCGCCCGATCTTTTGCCTGCTCGCCCATGCCGACGATGCCGCCGGAGCAGACCTTCATGCCGGCGCCGCGCACATGCTCCAGGGTATCTAGCCGGTCCTGATAGGTGCGGGTGGTGATGATGTCGCCGTAAAACTCCGGCGAGGTGTCGAGGTTGTGGTTGTAGTAGTCAAGGCCGGCGGCCCCGAGGCGCGCCGCCTGATCGGCGGTGAGCATCCCGAGCGTCATGCAGGTCTCCATGCCGAGCCCGCGCACCTCCTCGATCATGCGCAGGATATAGGGCATGTCCTTCTCTTTGGGGTTGCGCCAGGCCGCCCCCATGCAGAAGCGGGACGAGCCGTTGGCCTTGGCTTCGCGGGCCCGCTCCAGCACTTTCTCCACCTCCATCAGCCGCTCGGCCTCAAGGCCGGTGTGATAACGGGCGCTCTGGGGACAGTACTTGCAATCCTCCGGGCAGGCACCGGTCTTGATGGAAAGCAAGGTGCTCACCTGTACTTCGTTCGGGTCGAAATGGGCGCGGTGCACGGTCTGGGCTTGGAACAGCAGATCGTTGAATGGCAGGGCAAACAGGGCCTGAACCTCGGCGAGGGTCCAGTCGTGACGAAGGGCATGAGCGCCCGCGGTAACAGCATTCATACATGGCTTCCAATTGTTATAAGTGGGATCCTGCGCCGCCAGCTTGCATGGGCAAACACAGAAGCCGCCACCCGGCCTGCACCCGAGTTGGGTTGCACGCAGCCAAGTGGCTGAAATTGTTGGCTAGTGTAGAGAGCGCGCGTAGACTGTCAACACCGACCAGATCAAACCAATTGACAACAGAACATAAAATGACCAATCAAGAATTCGACCTGCACCACGTCTGGCACCCCTATACCTCCCTTACCCATCCCCTGCCCTGCTATGAAGTGGCCAGTGCCAGGGGAGTGACCCTCACCCTCAGCGACGGCCGCGAGCTGGTGGATGGCATGAGCTCCTGGTGGGCTTGCGTGCACGGCTATCAGGTGCCGGAGCTCGATGCGGCCGCCACAGCCCAGCTCGGCAAGATGTCCCACGTGATGTTTGGCGGCCTCACCCACGCCCCCGCAGTTGATCTGTGCCGCAAGCTGGTGGAGATCACGCCAGCCAAGCTGGATCGGGTGTTTCTGGCGGACTCGGGTTCGGTGGCGGTAGAAGTGGCGCTCAAAATGGCGCAGCAGTACTGGCACGCCAAGGGGACGCCCAGGGCCAAGTTTGTCGCCCTGCGCGGCGGCTATCACGGTGATACCTTCGGCGCCATGAGCGTCTGCGATCCGGATGGCGGCATGCACGAGCTCTACAAGGGCTTCCTGCCCGAGCACCATTTTGTCGAAGCGCCGAGCTGCCGCTTCCACGCCGAGTGGGACGAGCAGTGCGTGGTGGAGCTCGCCACCCTGGTGGCGGACCATCACGAGGAAATCGCCGCCATCGTGCTCGAGCCTATCGTGCAGGGCGCCGGCGGCATGCGCTTCTACCATCCCCGCTATCTGCAGTGGGTACGCGCCCTGTGTGACGAGTTCGGCCTGCTGCTGATTGCCGACGAGATCGCCACCGGCTTTGGCCGCACCGGCCAGCTGTTTGCCTGTGACTGGGCCGGCATCAGCCCCGACATCATGTGTCTGGGCAAGGCGCTCACCGGCGGCTACCTGACGCTGTCGGCCACGCTCACTACCGAGCATGTGGCTCGCACCGTGTGTGATGGGAAGGCAGGCGTCTTCATGCATGGGCCGACCTTCATGGGCAACCCCTTGGCCTGCGCCGTGGCCAACGCCTCCATCGATCTGCTGCTGGCCTCGCCGTGGCAGGAGCGGGTGCGCGCCATCGAACACCAACTCAAAACCGAACTGGTGGAACTGACCCTGCACCCGGCGGTGGCGGATGTGCGGGTGCTTGGCGCCATCGGGGTGGTGGAGATGAAGGAGCGGGTGGACGTGGCGCGCATCCAGCGCAAGTTCGTCGAACTGGGTGCCTGGATCCGCCCGTTTGGCAAACTGGTCTATCTGATGCCCCCCTTCGTCATCAGCCCGGCACAATTAACCGTGCTGACCAACGCCATCACCGCCGCCATCCACAGCGGCGAGTTCTGAGTCAGACGTGGCAGGCCCTGCCCGACCAGGCAGGGTCTTTTGACTCTTTTTCATCAGAATGTGAGCGAGACACCAGACCCGGGCGACCAAGACGCGTAGACTGCGCGGGTTTTACCCAACAGATGTACCGTTCCCATGCGCCTCTCCATTGCTGCCAAAATCAACTTCTTCCTGCTGTTCATCTTCTCCATGGTGCTGGTGTTCTCCGCCGCCTATCAGGCGGTGCGCGAACGCGACCTGATCCTGACCCTCATCAAGGAGCAGAGCCGCGAGCAGACCGAGGCCTACTTCGACGGCCTCAACATGCTGATGCTGACCGGCAAGATGGATGCCCGCGACACCCTGCGCGGCAAGTTTCTCGAGCACGCCCACGTGGAGGATGCCCGCATCGTGCGCAGCGAGGCGGTGAGCAAGCAGTACGGGGCTGGCCACCAGAGCGAGCAGCCCAAGGACAGGTTCGATGAGCTGGCACTGGCCGGCAAGGGCAGCCTGGAGGTGGTGCACGACGGCATGCACAGCAAGCTGGTGGTGACCCGCCCGCTGCTGGCCAAGAAGGATTTTCGCGGCACCGACTGCACCAGCTGCCACCTGGTGCCGGAGAATACCGTGCTGGGGGCGGTGCGCTTTGACTACTCCCTCGACACCCTGTTTACCCGGGTCGAGCAGAACATCCTCACCTCGGCGCTGAGCCTCACCGTCATCTTCGGCCTGGGGCTGTTGCTGACCCTCTGGGTCATCCGCACCTGGATCGTCCGCCCCCTCAACCAGCTGACCCGCTCCATGGAGGAGGCCACCGACCTGCACGACTTCGGCCACCGGCTGGAAGGGGATGAAGGGGACGAGATTGGCCGGGTGGCGCTCGCCTACAACCAGATGCTCGACAGCGTGGAGCGTCAGCTGGGCAAACGGCCCGCCGCACCGGTGGAGGAGAGCAAGCAGAAGGCGACAGAGAGAAGAAAAGAGGGCTAGCCCAGGTAGTAGAACAGCAGACTGGCCATCAGGATCAGCAGCAAGATGGTCAGGTGCACCCGCCCCGTGTCCTCCTGCCGCCGGCAGCGTCGGCGCTCCGCCAGCAGCACCGCCAGGGTCAGCAGGCAGCAACCCCAGAGCCCGTGCAGCAGCCAGGGGGTGAGCAGGGGATCCCAGCTCTGGCGTACCCTGACCCCGCCATAGACCAGAAAACCGTAGGCCGTCTGCGGTCTGGCGAAATGATAGAGGGAGAGCAGGACGATGAAGCCACCCCAGCAGAGCATCACCAGCCCCTGCAACACCCGTGTCAGCCGGTCCGGCCCCCGTCGCCGCTCTTTCACGCTTATCCCCCGTCCAACTGGCCTGCCAATCCGCCGATAGGCGCCGAAATCCCCCCCAGAGTCCGACATTTTTGCTTGTTTATCAAACCTGCGCGGGTAAGATTGACGGCTTAGTCTGCCATGATGGGCCAAGATTGCCCGGGCCAGACCCCAAGTGTTGCAAATAGCGCTGCAAGAACAAGCTGGAGACAATATTTCGATGACGCACGCATCCGTAGTAGATGTGCTGACCGGTAAGTATGCGGTCGGCACCACCCAGACAGTCAAAGGGTGGATCCGGACCCGCCGCGATTCCAAGGCGGGGATCTCATTTTTGGCCATCTCCGATGGCTCCTGTTTCCATCCGGTACAGGCAGTCGTCCCCAATACCCTGGCCAATTACGAGAATGAAGTGCTGCGTCTGACCACGGCTTGCTCGGTGGAAGTGACCGGTCTGGTAGTCGAGTCTCAGGGCAGCGGCCAGGCGTTTGAACTGCAGGCCACCGACGTCAAGGTGGTGGGCTGGGTCGAAGATCCGGATACCTACCCCATGTCTGCCAAGCGTCACAGCATCGAATACCTGCGCGAGCAGGGCCACCTGCGCGCTCGTACCAACGTGGTCGGCGCCGTTACCCGGGTACGCAACTGCCTCTCCCAGGCCATTCACCGCTTCTTCCACGAGCAGGGCTATCTGTGGATCGCCGCGCCGCTCATCACCGCCTCCGACACCGAAGGTGCCGGCGAGATGTTCCGCGTCTCCACCCTGGATATGGAAAACCTGCCGCGCACCCCGCAAGGCAAGGTGGACTATGACAAGGACTTCTTCGGCAAAGAGACCTTCCTGACCGTATCCGGCCAGCTCAACGTCGAAACCTACGCCTGCGCCCTGTCCAAGGTCTACACCTTCGGGCCGACCTTCCGCGCCGAAAACTCCAACACCAGCCGCCACCTGGCGGAGTTCTGGATGGTTGAGCCAGAAGTGGCCTTCGCCGATCTGGAAGACAACGCAGCCCTAGCCGAAGCCATGCTGAAGTATGTCTTCAACGCGGTGCTGGCCGAGCGCCGCGACGATCTGGAGTTCTTCGCCCAGCACGTGGACAAGGACGCCATCGGTCGTCTGGAGCGTTTCGTCGCCTCCGACTTCGCCCAGATTGACTACACCGACGCCATCGAAGTGCTGAAAAACTGCGGCAAGAGCTTCGAGTTCCCGGTCTCCTGGGGTATCGACCTCTCCTCCGAGCACGAGCGCTACCTGGCCGAAGAGCACTTCAAGTCCCCGGTGGTGGTGAAGAACTACCCGAAAGACATCAAGGCCTTCTACATGCGCCTCAACGACGACGGCAAGACCGTCGCCGCCATGGACGTACTGGCCCCGGGCATCGGCGAGATCATCGGCGGCTCCCAGCGTGAAGAGCGTCTGGACGTGCTGGATGCCCGTCTGGCCGAGATGGGCCTGAACAAGGAAGACTACTGGTGGTATCGCGACCTGCGCCGCTACGGTACCGTGCCGCACTCCGGTTTCGGTCTGGGCTTCGAGCGTCTGGTGGTTTACGTGACCGGCATGGGCAACGTCCGCGACGTGATCCCCTTCCCGCGCACCCCGCGCACCGCCGAGTTCTGATTACAGGACTTTGCCTTAAAAGCCGACCTCAGGGTCGGCTTTTTGTTGCCCGTCCGGCGGCCGGACGGCCTTGCCGGCACCACAATTAATCACGCTTGCCGCCCTCGCCACGCCTCCTTGCTGACACACCCGCCCCGCGCCAGCCGTTGAGCCCCATACGCTGCCACTTATTGCCCGCAAAATAACAAAAACGTTAATACGTGGTTTTTATGACGTTAAATCAAAAAGCGATGAGTTATTGAAGTACCTCAAATTTTTGCCCTTTTTTGGCAGGCACAATAACCACTAACCCTTTAGGGCTAAATAAAAAACAGACAATCCCGGTCCATGAGCCCAACACAGCACAGACATGGATTAAATAACGCGAGGTAATGGAATGATCTTGATGGAATTTTTGGTGGTACTCGGCTGCTTGCTGCTGGGTACCCGGTTTGGGGGCATGGGGCTGGGTCTCATCAGCGGCATCGGTCTGTTCCTGCTGACCTTCGTGTTCGGTCTCACCCCGGGCGAACCGCCGGTGCAGGTGATGCTGACCATACTCGCGGTGATCGGCTGCGCCGCCACCCTGCAGACCGCCGGCGGTCTCAACCTGATGATGCAGGTGGCCGAGCGTCTGCTGCGCCGCCACCCCCAGTACATCACCCTGCTGGCACCGCTCACCACCTGGACCCTCACCTTCCTGTGCGGTACCGGCCACGTGGTCTACACCATGTTCCCCATCATCGCCGACATCGCGCTGCAGAAGAACATCCGCCCGGAACGGCCGATGGCGGTGGCTTCCGTCGCCTCCCAGATGGCGATCTGCGCCTCGCCGGTGTCAGTGGCCGTGGTCTCCATGGTCTCCATCCTGGCGGCCGGTCATGGCATCGGTCAGGCCTACAGCCTGCTCGACATCCTGATGATCGCCATCCCCTCCTCGCTGACCGGGGTCATAGTCGCGGCCCTCTGGAGCCTGCGTCGCGGCAAGGATCTGGACAAGGACGAAGAGTTCCAGGCCAAGATCAAGGATCCGGAGCAGCGTGCCTTCGTCTACGGCGGCGGTGAGACCCTGCTCAACACCAAGTTCCCGAGAGAGGCCTACTGGTCGACCTGGATCTTCTTCGCCGCCATCGCCGCCGTGGTGGTGCTGGGGGCCGACGCCTCCCTGCGCCCGGTGTTCGAAATGGGTGGCAAGACAGGCCCGCTCTCCATGAACCTGGTGATCCAGATGATGATGCTGATCGCCGGCGCCATCATCCTGATGCGCTGCAAGGTCAAACCGGGTGACATCTCCAACGGCGCCGTGTTCAAGGCCGGCATGGTGGCGATCTTCTCGGTATTCGGGGTCGCCTGGATGAGCGAAACCTTCTTCCAGGCCCACATGCCGCTGCTGAAAGAAACCCTGGCCCACGTGGTGCAGGCCCAGCCCTGGACCTATGCCCTGGTGCTGTTCCTCATCTCCAAGCTGGTCAACAGCCAGGCCGCCGCCCTCACCGCCATCGCTCCCATGGGGCTGGCGCTGGGTGTGGAGCCGAAGCTGCTGATCGCCTTCCTGCCGGCGAGCTACGGCTACTTCGTGCTGCCGACCTACCCGAGCGATCTGGCCTGTATCGGTTTCGACCGCTCCGGCACCACCCGCATCGGCAAGTTCATCATCAACCACAGCTTCATCATTCCGGGTCTGATCGGGGTCGCCACCTCCTGTACCCTGGGTTATCTGCTGACCAGCATACTGCTCTAAGCAACACGCACCGCTTAGCCAGTCCAGCAGGCCCCCACCCGGGGGCCTGCTGTTTTGCCCCCTGCCCCATCCCGCTTTGCCAACCGCCCGCACTCTGGGTAGCATGGCCCCTCTTTTCTTTGCGGAATCTCCCCCATGTCTCGCGTCATCGTGCTCTGGAGCGGCGGCAAGGATGCCATGCAGGCCCTCTGCCATGCCCGCGAAGCGGGTCATCAGGTGGTGGCACTGGCCACCTTTGCCCCGCCCGAACCCCGCTTTCTGGCCCATCCCCTGTCACAGGTGCGTCGGCAGGCGGCGGCCCTCGGGCTGCCCCATCTGCTGATCACCATCGAAGCGCCGTTCGACCTCGGTTATGAGCGGGCGCTGGCGGCATTGAAAGAGGAGTGGCGCCTGGATGGGGTGGTCACCGGCGATATCGACAGCGTGGGGGGCGCGCCGAACTGGATCCGCGAGCGCTGCCGCCAGCTCGATCTGGCCGTTCACACCCCGCTCTGGCAGCAAAGCCGCGAAGCGCTGCTGGCAGACCTGCTGACCCGCGGCATCGTCGCCCACCTCTCCTGCGTCGACACCCGGGTGCTGGCCCCCGAATGGGTGGGGCGCACGCTCGATACCGCCACCCTGGCCGAGTTGCAGCAGCTGGCGGCAAGCCGGGGCTTCGATGCCTGCGGCGAGCAGGGGGAGTACCACACCATGGTGACCGACGGCCCGGGCTTTGCGGCGCCGCTGGTGCTCGGCCGCTGGCAGGTTGCCCGTCAGGAGCAGCTTGCCTACCTGCTGGAGGATGAGAGGTAGCGACGCAGCACCGTTCGATCTCTCTGCACCGACAGGACAGATAAAAAACGGGAGGCGATGGCCTCCCGTTTTGCTTGTCTTTGACGCTGACCTAGTTGGCCAGCTTGCCCAGCACCCGCTGCAGCAGGCGGATGCGCGGCTCGATGCTATCGAGCAGCAGGAATTCCGCCTCCGAGTGGAAGCCACCGCCCATGGGGCCGAAGCCATCCAGCGACGGCACACCCGCGGCGGCGGTAAAGTTGGCATCCGAGCCGCCACCGGCCTCCAGCCAGTTGAAGGTGATCCCCTCCTCTTTCGCCGCCGCCTCCACCAGCGCCATCACGGCCTCGGTGTCGCCACTCGGGCGCATCGCCGGCTTGAAGCTCTGGCGATCCACCTCGACCCGGCAACCGGCGAGGAAGGGGTTGTTGGCCATGAAGGTGAGCCGCTCGTGCACGGTGGCCGCTTCGTCATTGCTCCAGAAGCGCAAGTCGACGATCGCCTCGGCAAAGTCGGGCACCACGTTGACGCCGGTGCCGCCCTGTACCACGCCGACGTTCATGGTGGTGCCCGTGGTCATGTTGACCTGCTCGTTGATGGCCAGCACCCAATGAGCGAGTTCGGTGATGGCCGAGACACCTTCGGTCAGGGCCGAACCGGCGTGGGAGGCCTTGCCGTGGAAGGTAATGCGGTACTTGGCATTGCCCTTGCGGGCGCTGATGAGATCGCCGTTCGGGCGCGCCGCCTCGGCCACCAGCACGCAGCCACTCTGTTTGGCTTTTTCCACCAGCCACTCTTTGGACCAGGGGGAGCCAATCTCCTCGTCGCAGTTGCAGCAGACCAGCACCTTGAGCTTGGCCAGCTGCGCCGGATCCATCTCTTTGAGGGCATACCAGCTGGAGAGCAGACCGCTCTTCATGTCCGACACGCCGGGGCCAAAGGCCTGATTGCCCTCAATTTTCAGCGCCCGCTTGGCCGCCGTCCCTTCGGGGAAGACGGTGTCCATGTGGCCCACCAGCATCACGTCGTAGTGGCTGGCGCCAGGCGCATTGGTTGCCTCGAGGCAGGGGCCGCACTCGGCGGCGAACTGGTGGCGAGTCACCTGCCAGCCGATGGCCTCATATTTCTCGGTCATGATGTCGGCCACTTTCGCCACCCCGGCCGGGGTGCGGGTGCCGCAATCGAGATTGATGAGGGGGGCCAGATCCGCCAGGTAGGCGTCCAGAGAAAAAGCGTTGCGAGAGTCTGTCATTGTCATCTCCTGGGACGGGAGGACACACCTCCCGCCCGACGGCCGAATGAAAGGGGCAGACAGCTCGGGCCGTCCGCCGCCCGGTTACATAAACAGCAGATAGTTGAGGGTGAGCGCGGTCACCAGGGCGCCCGCCATGGGCACGCAGGTGCGCTTGACCACCACGAAGGGGGAGACCTTGGCGATGCCCGCGCAGGCGATCAGCACCGCCGCGATGGGGGAGACGGTGCGACCGATGCTGGAGGCGAGCTGCATCGGCAGCAGCATGGTCACCGCCGGCACGCCGAACTTGGCCGCCACCGCCGGCGCCAGGGTCGAGAAGCTGAGGAACGCCGCGTTGCCCGACCCCATGATGACCGCTGCCACCATGATGAGCCCTACCATCACCAGGGTCATCAGGCCGCTGCCGATACCGGCATTGCTGGCCGAGTGCAGCAGGGTATCGATGGCACCGATGGCCTTGAGGGATTCGGCAAACAGCTCGGCGCAGACGATGAGCGCCACCACAGGGCCGAACACCTTACCCATGCCGTCGAGGAAGCTGGAGAGCCCGGCGAAGGCGGTGCGCACCGAGCGGGTGCGCAGCAGCTCGCACAGCATGCCGATAAAGACCGACAGCAGCATGGCCACCTCCACGCTGACGCTGATGGTGGTCACCAGCAGCTTGGAGAAGGTCATCATCAGCACGAAGGGAATGATGGGCAGCAGGGCATACCAGGTGGGCGCCGCCACCGCGTCGGTGCCTTTCTCGTCCAGCTCGGCGTGCTCGCCGCGATGCAGGGCCGGATCCCAGCCATCCTGACGGTCACAGTGCCGCTGCCAGAAGAAATGCAGCACCATGGTCACCAGCAGCATGGGGGCCACCAGCCAGATCTGGTAGTCGACGAAATAGCTGGTGGGATCCATACCGGATTGGCCGGCGGAGAAGATGGCGTTGGTCTGGGTCGGGCCGATTTCGAACGCCTGGGAGGTGGCGATGACGCCACAGGCGGAGGCCGGGCTGATGCCGAGGTTGCGCATCACCGGGTACATGGTGACCATCAACAGCAGGCCAAGGCCGGTGGCGGAGGTGACGAACAGGGAGACGAAGACCGCCACCAGGTAGCAGATGGCCAGCATCAGGTAGCTGGACTGAATGCCCGCCACCGGTTTGACCGCCACCCGCACCAGCGCCTGGGAGGCACCGATATGGGACATGTAGGTGGCAAAGCCGGCCACCGCCATGATGGTGAGGCCGAGCCCCGCCGCACGGTAGGAGAAGATCCCCTTAAACACCTCGAACAGATCGAACAGGGCGAAGCCGGTGCTCTTGTCGGCGGGCAGAATGGGGTGCAGTCCCAGCCAGTAGGCGACGGTGAAGATGACCATACCGGCCAGTGCCAGCACCGCCTGCGGGTTGTAATCCTTGACGATGCCGTAGACCACGGCCAGCAGTACGAGCAAGACGAAGACGAGTTCCAAATATTCACTCCTGATAAAGTTATCGAGGAGCGGAATCTAGTGGTCTGACCGCGCTTTCCCATTGATCCCCGTCAAGAAAGATGGCTTGACCGCACCTCAATGAAACAAAATGCTATACACTTAACAAAAAACAGCAATTTAAACTAAAGACAAACCTTTAGAATCCCTTTGCCACGCGTTCTGGCGAATAACCTCAGGCTTTTTTGCTTTGGATCAACGTCAGAGGCCAGTGAACTGGCCAAGATGCGCATCGACACACAGCGACCGTTTCGCGCCGGAGAGAGTTATGACAGACCGAGCCAACGCAGGCATGACGACCTGCGACTACAAGCTATGGGACATCCTCGTCGAGTCTGCAAAGGAACGCACCACCATTCGTTACTCCAAGCTGGCCAGGCAGGCCGGGCTGGAGAATTGCCAGGATGAGCTGCGCACGCTGCTGCAACGCATCCGCATGTACTGCACCGAGCACCAGTTGCCGATCCTCTCCGCCATCGTGGTGGACGATGTGGGCAAATATACCGGCCTCTCCTCCAGTCTGCCGGACGCCCCCTGGGAGCGTGCCAAGGTGTTTGACTACCAGTGGCCGGTTGCGCCCTGAGTCATCCACCCCTCACAATAACGCGCCCGCCGGCGCGTTTTGTACTTCTTTGGGCCCCCTTTTCCTGAACCGCAGGCAAAAAAAACCCGCCGAGACGGCGGGTACTAAGCAAGCAACGCTCTGGATGACCAGAGTAAAGAGTTCAGGCTGTCGAATCTTGCCACCTCCGGCACCACGCGAAAGAGGTAACAGGACAACATGGGTTTGCATAAATCGCTGATTTATCCAAGCTTCATGCTGACCATCGACGGGAAATGAGACTAAAGTGAAGGCCCTGCTTAAGGAAATGATTTATTAGTATTCCATTATGCACAGAATGAATTTACGAGGCGTCGACCTCAACCTGCTGGTGGTGCTCAAGGCACTGCTGGAGGAGCGCAACACCACCAAGGCCGCCGAACGGCTCGCCATGAGCCAGCCGGCCGTCAGCCGGGCACTGGCCCGCTTGCGTCTGCTCTATGACGATCCCCTGCTGATCCGCACTCCCCAGGGCATGGAACCCACCGCCCGGGCGGAGGCCTTGCTGCTGCCGCTGCGGGAGATCCTGCACGACATCGAGCAGACCTTCAGCCCCCCCGAGCAGCTCGACCCCGCCCAGTTCGAGGGGGTGCTGCGCATCGGGGCCCACACCTATGTGGAGTATGTGATGATGCCGAGCCTGCTGGCCCGGCTGCAGCAGCAGGCGCCCAACCTGCGCATCCACATGGTGCCGCTCAATGCGGACTACGAGAGCCAGCTCGACGAAGGGGTCATCAGCATGGTGATCAGCAAGCAGGACGAGGTGCCCGGCCGTTTTCGCCGCATCCCGCTGTTCGAGGACAAGCTGATCTGCGCCGCCCACCGCAGCCACCCGCTGCAGGGCCAGGTGCTGTGCATCGAATCCTTCGCCCAGGCCCAGCACCTGCTGGTCGCTCCCCGCGGCAGCGAAGGGGGCATCGTCGATGATCTGCTGGCCGCCCACGGCATGACCCGGCACACCCCCTTGATAGTGCAAAGCTTCCTGGCCGCCCCCTTCATCCTGCCGTGCGCGCCTCTGCTGCTCACCTCCCCCGCCCGGGTGCTGCGCCCGCTGATGCCGCTGCTGGATCTGGTGGAGTACGAGA
Organism: Aeromonas sp. S5(2024); assembly: GCF_041403025.1. Classification (NCBI taxonomy): domain Bacteria; kingdom Pseudomonadati; phylum Pseudomonadota; class Gammaproteobacteria; order Aeromonadales; family Aeromonadaceae; genus Aeromonas; species Aeromonas sp. S5(2024). The sequence continues at coordinate 436,920 of NZ_JBGLRI010000003.1, forward strand.
CCCGCTTCGCCCTGCCCACCTTCGAAGTGAGCCTCATTCGCCATCGTCGCGACGACAACAACGCCATGCTCAACTGGTTCGAATCCGAACTGCACCTCTGGTGTCGCACCCAGAGCGAACTCTGATGCCCGCCGGCGCGTCCCGCGCCGGGCACTTTTCCCCTCCCCCCAGGCCCGACCAGCGCCTCGCCCCACCTCCCCCATGCGCATCGGCGTTGCCTTGAGATCGCCACAATGCCAGAATCGGGCCTCTTCTTGATTTCCCGTTTCAGGACTCAAGTTTCGGCTTTCCGGGCCCATGCCCGCAGACAAGGACTCCCCATGGCCACCACCCTCTATGGCATCAAGAACTGCGACACCATCAAGAAAGCCCGCAAGTGGCTGGAGCAGGCCGGCATCGACTACCGCTTTCACGACCACCGTGCCGATGGCCTGAACCCGGCCGACCTCGACCGCTGGCTGAGCCAGCTCGGCTGGGAGGCGCTGCTCAACAACCGCGGCACCACCTTTCGCGCCCTGCCGGACGAGGCCAAGCAGGGGCTCGACACCGCCAAGGCGCGCGCCCTGTTGCTGGAGCACCCGGCCATGATCAAGCGCCCGCTGCTGGACCGAGACGGCGAGCTGACCCTGGGCTTCAAGGCCGATCACTACCAATCCCTCTTCTCTCGTTAAACTTTTTTGCTAAGGAACGCTGATGTCGGATGTCATCGCACTGGCCAAGGATCTGATCCGCCGCCCCTCCGTTACCCCGCTGGATGAAGGGTGCCAGACCCTGATGGCGGAGCGTCTCGCCAAGCTCGGCTTCGTCATCGAGCCCATGGTGTTCGAAGACACCACCAACCTCTGGGCCCGCCGCGGCAGCGAGGGGCCGCTGTTCTGCTTCGCCGGCCACACCGACGTGGTGCCCGCCGGCCCGCTGGACAAATGGCACACCCCGCCGTTCGAGCCGACCATCCAGGATGGCGTGCTCTACGGCCGTGGCGCCGCCGACATGAAGGGCTCGCTGGCCGCCATGGTGGTGGCGGTCGAGCGCTTTGTGGCCGAGCATCCGGATCACTCCGGGTCCATCGCCTTCCTGATCACCTCCGATGAGGAGGGGCCCTTCATCAACGGCACCACCCGGGTGATCGACACCCTGGAAGCGCGCCACGAGAAGATCACCTGGTGCATCGTCGGCGAACCCTCCTCCACCGCCGTGGTCGGCGATGTGGTGAAGAACGGCCGACGCGGCTCCATCACCGGCGATCTGCTGGTACGCGGGGTGCAGGGCCATGTCGCCTACCCCCATCTGGCGGACAACCCTATCCACAAGGCGGCGCCGGCGCTGGCCGAGCTCGCCGCCACCGTGTGGGATGAGGGCAACGCCTACTTCCCCCCTACCAGCTTCCAGATAGCCAACATCCAGAGCGGCACCGGCGCCTCCAACGTCATTCCGGGCGAATTGCACGTCCAGTTCAACTTCCGCTTCAGCACCGAACTGACCGACCTGGATATCCGCGAGCGGGTCGAAGCCCTGCTGGACAGGCATGGTCTGGATTACCAGATCGACTGGACCCTCTCCGGCCAGCCCTTCCTCACCGACACCGGCAAGCTGCTGGCGGCGGCGGTCTCCGCCATCGAGGCGGTGAACGGCCAGCAGCCGGCCCTGCTCACCACCGGCGGCACTTCGGACGGACGCTTTATCGCCCCCACCGGGGCCGAAGTGATCGAGCTGGGCCCGGTCAACGCCACCATCCACAAGGTGAACGAGTGCGTGAAGGCGGACGATCTGGATCTGCTGGCAGACATGTACCAAGGGGTGCTCGCGAGGTTGCTGGCATGACCCAGGAGCAACTGCTGGGGTTGGATGAAGGTCACCTCATTCTGGTGGGGCAAGGCCCGCACCGGCTGACGGCCGCCACCGCGGCGGCCTTCAACGACATGCAGGTGGCCGCCGCCCACGCCGGTTTCAACCTGCAGCCCGCCTCCAGCTGGCGCGGCTTTGATCGCCAGCTCGCCATCTGGAATGGCAAGTGGCGCGGCGAGCGGCCGCTGCTCGATGCCCACAGCCAGCCCATCGACGCCCTGCAACTGAGCGACGAGGAGCGCCTCCACGCCATCCTGCACTGGAGCGCCCTGCCCGGCACCAGTCGCCACCACTGGGGCACCGATCTCGACATCTATGACCCGGACTGCCTGCCCGCCGGCACCAGGCTGGCGCTGGAGCCCTGGGAGTATGAAGCCGGGGGCTGGTTCGCCGACCTGAGCGAGTGGCTTGAAGATCGCATGAACGACTTCGGCTTCTTCCTGCCTTACGCCAAACCGGTCGGTGCCGGTAGCGGTGTCGCCTACGAGCCCTGGCACATCAGCTTTGCGCCTGAGTCCCGCGAGCAGCGGCTCGACCCTGCGGCGCTGGCACTTTGCCTGCAACAGGCGGATATTGAAGGCAAGGCGACCATACTGGCCAACCTCGACGAAATCCTGGCCCACTATGTCACCCTGGCCACCGACGAAAGGAGTAGCACATGAACCTCTGGCTCTGGATAGGCTTGCCACTGCTCTTCCTGCTCGGCCTGTTTCTCAACGCCATCAAGGACATGAAGCGACTGGAGAAAGAGCTGCCCCGCTACAAGGACAAGATCCGGGAAGTGAAGGACGACGAGGACGACTGACTCGAGTCCGCCGACAGGGGCACCCACGGGCGCCCCTGTCGCTATCTGTCCACTTTGTGAACATGGTCACGTTGTTCATCGCGCTGCCGACGCCGGCGACCCCCTTTTGATGGCCAGAACCCTTCGCAGCAATGACACCGAAAATGTAAAAAACTGCAAATAAATGCACAATTAAGCCACACCGAGCCCAACAAACTGCATATAATGTGCCTGATTTGCATTTTGACAGAAGGAGTTCGCCATTGGATGCCGTCACCATCAACAGTTTTTTCCTCGTCGCGGCCTTGTTGGTGGGCGCCAGTGTCCTGTTGAGCGCGCTCTCCTCCCGTCTCGGTATCCCCATCCTGGTGATCTTCCTCGCCGTCGGCATGCTGGCCGGTGAAGATGGCCCCGGCGGCATCCACTTCGCCGACTACTCCATCGCCTATCTGGTGGGCAACCTGGCGCTCGCCATCATCCTGCTCGACGGCGGCATGCGCACCCGGGTCTCCTCGTTTCGGGTCGCGCTCTGGCCCGCGCTGTCGCTGGCCACGGTCGGGGTGGCCATCACCACCGGCCTGACGGGCCTGGCCGCCGCCTGGCTGTTTGACCTCAACCTGATGCAGGGGATGCTGATCGGCGCCATCGTCGGCTCCACCGATGCGGCGGCGGTGTTCTCCCTGCTCGGCGGGCGCAGCCTCAACGAACGGGTCAGCGCCACCCTGGAGATAGAGTCGGGCAGCAACGACCCTATGGCGGTGTTTCTCACCGTCACCCTGATCGAGGTGCTGGCCAGCGCCCAGCAGGACCTCAACGCCGGTTTTCTGCTGCTGCAACTGCTCAAGCAGTTCGGGCTGGGCGCCGGCATCGGCCTTGGCGGCGGCTGGCTGCTGTGGAAACTCATCAACAGCGCCAAGCTGGCCCCCGGTCTCTACCCGCTGCTCACCGTCAGCGGCGGCCTGCTCATCTTCGCCCTCACCACGGCGGTGGGCGGCAGCGGCATCCTCGCCATCTATCTGACCGGCCTCTTGCTCGGCAACCTCTCCCTGCGCAGCCGCAGCACCACCTTGTCGGTGCTGGACGGCCTGACCTGGCTCAGCCAGATCGGCATGTTTCTGGTGCTGGGGCTGCTCGCCTCCCCCCACAAGCTGCTGCCCATCGCCCTGCCGGCACTGGCGCTGGCCATGTGGATGATCCTGTTCGCCCGCCCCATCTCGGTCTGGATCGGGCTGCTGCCGTTCAAGAACTTCGCCCCGCGCGAGCGCTGGTTCATCTCCTGGGTCGGCCTGCGCGGCGCGGTGCCGATCATTCTGGCGGTGTTCCCCATGATGGCGGGGCTGCCCAACGCCCAGCTCTACTTCAATGTCGCCTTCTTCGTGGTGCTGGTCTCACTCATCTTGCAGGGTAGCTCGCTGCCGCTGGCCTCCAGGCTGGCGCGGGTGGAAGTGCCGGCGCCTCCCTCGCCCATCAACCGCTCCGGGCTCGAGATCGATCTCGATAGCCAGTGGGAGACCTTCGTCTATCGCCTGAGCGACGAGAAGTGGTGCATCGGCTCGCCGCTGCGGGATCTGCGCATGCCCAAGGGCACCCGCATCTGCGCCCTGTTCCGCGATCAGGAGCTGCTGCACCCCTCGGGCAGTACCTGTCTGCAATCCGATGACATCCTCTGCGTCATCGGCCACGAGCGCGACCTGCCTGCCCTCGGCCAGCTGTTCAGCCAGGCGCCGGAGCAGGATCTGGGCCCGCGCTTCTTCGGTGACTTCCTGCTGGAGGCGGCCGCCAACCTGGTGGATCTCGCCCCGCTCTATGGGCTGGATGTGAGCGAGGTGGCGGATCAGACCCTTGGCCATTTCATTGCCCACCAGTTGGGCGATAATCTGGTGGTCGGCGACTACGTCGAATGGCAGGGACTGATCTGGACCGTGGCCGAAATGGACGAGGGTGAGCCCCGCAAGATCGGGGTGCGCTTTCTGGAAGAAGATCCGGTCTGATCGTCGTTGTTTGCCTCGTCCTCTGCGAGAAGGGAGTTACCTATGCCTTACCAAACCCTGTTGTCCGGCTTGCAACCCCCTTCGCCTCAGTTGGGGGTGATCGAGGGCTTCTTTGGCAAGGGCTGGAGCTGGGAAGCCCGTGCCCGCTATGCCCAGTGGCTGCCCCGCCACGGTTACGGCTTCTATCTCTATGCCCCCAAGGAAGATGGCTACCTGCGCAAGCACTGGGCCAAGCCCTGGCCTGCCGCCCAGCTCGAGGCGCTGCGCCAGCTCGCCCGCCAGTGCCGCGACAACGGCCTCGCCTTCGGGGTGGGCCTGAGCCCCATGGGCGCGCACCACGACTATGCCCGCCAGCGGCCAGCCCTGCTGGAGAAGGTGTGGCTCATCGAGGAGGAGCTCAAACCCGACATCCTGGCCGTGCTGTTTGACGACATGAAGGGGGATACCCCGGATCTCGCCCACTGGCAGCTCACCATCGCCCACGACATCGCGGCCCACACCCACGCCGGCCGGCTGCTGTTCTGCCCCAGCTACTACAGCACGGACCCCGTGCTGGAGAAGGTGTTCGGCGCCATGCCGCCCCACTATCTGCAGGATCTGGGTCAGGGGCTGGACAAGCGCTTCGAGATCTTCTGGACCGGCCCCAAAGTCTGCTCCAGCGACTATCCGGCAGCCCACCTCAAGCAAGTGGCCGAATGGCTGCATCGCAAGCCGTTCCTGTGGGACAACTACCCGGTCAACGACGGCAGCAAAGCCAGCAGCTTCCTGCACCTGCGCGCCTTCGAAAACCGTCCGGCGGAACTCGCCGAACTGACCTCGGGCCACGCGGTCAACCCCATGAAGCAGGCGGCGCTGTCGGTGCTGCCGCTGGCCACCCTGCCGATGAGCTACAAGCTCGGCAAGCAGTATGATCCGGACAAGGCGCTGCACGCCTCCCTCAATGCCACCTGCGGCCCGCAGATCTCCGCCATGATCCAGGCCGATCTGCCGCTGTTTCAGGACATAGGGCTGGCCCAGCTGACCCCTGAGCAGGTGGCCCATCTCAAGGCTCGCTACCTGCCGTTTCGCGACCAATCCTGCGTCGGCGAGATCCTGCGCTGGCTGGATGGCGAATACGTGTTCGACCCGGACTGCCTGACCGACTGACCCACCACAGAGACCCTGCCACAGGAGGCTGCATGGATGCGTCCCTGATTTACCAGAACCTGGCGGTGATCGCCGCCTTTCTGCTGGTCTACAGCCTGATCGCCGGGCGCTTTGAATCGCGCCTCGTCAACGGCCCCCTGCTGTTTCTGCTGATGGGCTGGCTGCTGGGGCCGGGCGGCATCGAGCTGCTCTCCCTCTCCATCGACAGCGACGGCATCAAGCTGTTGGCGGAGCTGACCCTGGTCATCGTGCTGTTCAGCGACGCGGCCAACACCAACTGGCAGGTGCTGCAGGCCAACCGCGCTCTGCCCATCCGGCTGCTGCTGATCGGCCTGCCGCTCACCCTGGCGGCCGGCGCCCTGTTCGGCCACTGGCTCTTCCCCGACTTGCCGCTGCTGGAGATGGCGATCCTCTCCACCATACTCGCCCCCACCGATGCGGCGCTCGGCAAGGCGGTGGTGAGCAACCCGGCGGTCCCCGCCCCCATCCGGGAGGGGCTCAACCAGGAGAGCGGCCTCAACGACGGCATCTGCGTACCCGTGCTGCTCCTGCTGCTCGCCCTCATCGCCCCCACCGAGCAGCACAGCGGCACCGGCCTGCTGGCACTCACCTTGCTGCTGGAGGAGATCGGCATCGGCCTGCTGGTAGCCTGGGGGCTGACCAGCCTCACCTTGCGCCTGCTCAAGACCTCCTACCTCAACGGCTGGCAGTTGCCGCTCTGGCGCCAGCTCACCATGCCGGGGCTGGCCCTGCTCTGCTTCGCGCTGGCCCAGACCCTGGGCGGCAGCGGCTTCATCGCTGCCTTCGTGGGCGGTCTGCTGATCGGCCGCAAACTGGGGGAGCACAAGCACGCCTACCTGGACAGCTGCGAGGGTTATGGCGATCTGCTCTCGGTGGTGATCTGGATGGTGTTCGGCGCCACCCTGATGCCCATGCTGACGGAGCTGCTGCACTGGCAATACTGGCTCTATGCCGCCGCCAGCCTCACCCTGCTGCGCATGCTGCCGGTCTGGCTGAGCCTGCTCGGCACCGGCCTCAAGCCCGAGCTCAAGCTCTTTATCGGCTGGTTCGGCCCACGGGGGCTGGCCAGCATCGTCTTTGCGGTGATGGTGTTGCAGCACGAGCCGGCCCTCCTCGGCCAGCGCCCCATCATCGCCACCGTGCTCTGCACCATCATCCTGAGCGTCATCCTGCACGGCATCAGCGCCAACCCCTGGGTCGCCCGCTTCAAGCCCCATTGATCCATTGGCCCATTGACCTATTGAAGGGCTGCACCGCCAACGAAAAAGCCCCGGGCATTACCCCGGGGCTTTTCTTTATGAAGCTATCAGGCACCAGGCGCACCCGTGTCGGTCATAGCCAAATCTGTCCTAGGAGCTCGCACCCTCGGCCTGGGGCCGATAGACCAGGATCCCCGGCTTGTTCTGCACGTACTCCTGGAAGGGGGAGTCCACCACCTGCATGTTGCTCGAAAGGGAGGAGGCATTGCGCAGCACGGGGCCGTTCTCGCCACGGATGAAGATGCCGGTGTGGGTCACGTCGAGCCCGGCGAGATCGGTATAGATGCCGATATAGTCGCCCTCTTCCAGCAGGCTCAGGGTGTTCTCGTCGATGCTGGCGGACGGAATGTAGGTGATGTCCCGCGCCGTCACCCCCAGCCCCGGAATGTAGTGGCCGCCGTCCGCCTTCTGGTTGAGCTGCTTGGCCGTGGTCACCACGGCGCCGCCCACCAGATGGGTCACGTCGCTCACCCGGCTGTCGCCATGCACCCAGTCGGAGAAGAAGTGCTTTCTGGTCAGGTAGTTGACCTCACCGTTCACGTAACGAGTGTGCATCAGGTTCTCGATGAAGTGATGCACACTCGTTGCGCGACGCAGTGACTCGACGTAATCCAGATAGGTGAAGCAATCGAGCCCGCCAAAATCCACCACCAGCTGCTCCTGGGTATCGCTCGAGCCGACCAACCGGTTGGCAACGTAGGGATTGCCCAGAAAGAGCCCGGAGAAATCCCTGATCGACTGACCCGGCGAGCCCTGCGGCCGGGCAAACAACTCGATAAGCTGCGGCTCCTTGATGTTGTAAAAATCGAGGTTCCTCTCTTTGCCGGCGACCGCCGCGCCGGCAAACAGGAGCAATGCAATGCTGGTTAGCCTCATCATCCTTAATTCTCCTTGCTCAGAATGTTAAAACGGACCGTTCGCACACTCTTGCGGCTGCAAGCGAATGCCATTCGAGACTGACGATATTGCGGCCGTTTGCAAACCGGATAAATGTAAGCAAATGTGGCCAGCCTTCCCCATCCCGCCCCGATCACCGCATCCATGGTCGGTCCTTATAGCCGAAGGCATCACGAAAAAGCCCCGCAGGGCGGGGCTTTTTGGCAGAGTCAGGCCAGCTGGCAAGCGATGGCGTCAACCCAGCGCCAGCCAGACCCCGACGCCAAACATCAGGGAGCCGGCAATCCGGTTCATCAGGGTGACGTTGCCGCTCTTGGCGAGGAAGTGGCGCAAGGTGCGGCCACCGCTGGCGTAGAGCAGCAGGCAGGAGAACTCGATGACCAGGATCAGGGCCACCAGGGCGCTGATCTGGGGTGCCATCGGCTTGGCCGCGTTGATGAAAGGGGGCAGCAGGGAGACCATGAAAGCCCACCCCTTGGGGTTGGCGATGGCGGTGACAAAACCCTGCATGGCCAGCGCCAAGGGACGGGTCTCCTGGGCCGCCGACAGATCGGCCGGGATGGCCAGCTTGCCTTTGGCCTGCCACATCTGGATGCCGAGCCAGATGAGATAGGCGCCGCCCACGTATTTGAAGGCGGCAAACAGCGCCGGGTAGTTGAGCATCACGGCCGCCACCCCGATCACCGACAGCACCGACACCAGGCCGACCCCGATGAGCTCCCCCCACATCATGTGCAGGGTACGGCGCACCCCCAGGCTCATGCCGAGGGTCATCGCCAGGGTCATGCACATGCCGGGGGTCACGGAGACAAAAAAGAACGTGGGAATAAACAGCGCCAGAATGGCGGGATCGATCCAGTCGGACACACTACACCTCCATGGTAACAGACCGATGATCTTGCCTATCACATTCATTTAACACAAGAAAAAACCTTTTCGTTCAGCATGATTTCAGCCATAAAAACCTGTGACAAGGTTTGTCGCGCCTGTGTAAGATGCCGCCTTGTTCCTCTTCTGGGTCAGGATCTTTCATGTCATTGAATAATCTCTCTATCCGTCTGCAAGTACTCATTCCTCTCCTGTTCGCCAGCCTGCTGATGATCCTGATGATCGGGATCGGCAAGCAAGATATCGACAGCGCCATCGGCGACATGAACGACACCACCGTCAGCGTGACCCGTCACAAGGACGACATCGCCACCCTGATCCACGCCACCTACCGGCTGCGCACCACCGCCATCTATGGCCTCTACGACCCCGAACGCTTTGCCACGCTGCCCGGTGACCTGACCGCCGCCGAACAGGAGATCGGCGCCATCCTGGCCAGACTGGTCATCACCGGCGCCGAGCAGGACAACAGCCGGGTGGCGGCCGCCCTGCAGGCCTACCTCGGCCACACCCGCAACAACATGCTGCCGCTGCTGGCCGCCAAGCACCAGGGCAGCGGCGATCCCGCCGCCTACGAGCAGGCCCGCCTGCGCTTTCGTGAGCTGGGGGAAGATCTCATCAAGCAGATCGATGCCATGTCGGCCCACATCAACCAGCTGATCCAGGATGAGATCGCCCAGGAGCAGGCCCACTACCACGCCACCCTGCTGCGCACCCTGCTGCTGATGGGGGCTGCCCTGCTGGCCGCCCTGTTTGGTGGCTGGTGGCTCTCCGGCCGGATCGTGCGCCCCATCGGCCAGCTGCAGCAGGTGATGCGCGCCGTGGCCGAGGGCCGCTTCAACGTGCGTGCCGCCGCCGACGGCGACAACGAGCTGAGCCAGCTGGCCGCCGACATCAACCAGACCCTGACCCAGCTTGGCAACACCATCCAGACCCTGACCGGCATCAGCGGCAACGTGGCCTCCGCCGCCACCGAGCTCGCCGCCGTGATGACCCAGTCCGAAGCCAACGCCCAGCAGCAGCGCAGCGAGACCGAGCAGGTCGCCTCCGCCGTCACCGAGCTGGCCAGCACCGCCGACAACGTCAACCACAACGCCGCCCTGGCCGACGAACTGGCGCGCGATGCCAACGACAGGGTCGAGCAGGGGCTGACGCTGTTTGCCGAGAGCATCCAGGCCAACAGCCGCATGGCGGGCAGCCTAGAGAGCGCCGCCGCGCAGGTGGCCCAACTCAAGTCCCAGTCCGAGCAGATCGGCAAGGTGATCGAGGTTATTCAGGGGATTTCGGAGCAGACCAACCTGCTGGCGCTCAACGCCGCCATCGAGGCCGCCCGCGCCGGCGAAACCGGCCGCGGCTTTGCGGTAGTGGCCGACGAGGTACGCATGCTGGCGGCCCGTACCCAGGACTCCACCAAGGAGATCCAGGCCATCATCGAGCAGTTGCAGAGCCAGTCCCAGTCGGCCAACAGCGGCGTGCAGGAGACCCTCGCCATCCTGGCCCACAACCAGCAGCTCTCCGGCGAGGTGCAGGCGCTGCTGGGTGGCATCACCGAAGCGGTCAACCAGATCAACGGCGCCAACGCCCAGGTGGCTACCGCCGCCGAGGAGCAGTCCTGCGTCACCGCCGACATCAACCGCAACATCACCAACATCCACGAGATCGTCAACCAGAACGCGGCCGGCATCAGCCAGAGTGCCGCCGCCAGTCACGAACTGTCACAGCTCGCCGAGCAGCAGCGCAAGCAGCTGGCCCAGTTCCAGCTGTAACCACGACTTCATGAGTGCAGACAAGGCCCCGGATCCGGGGCCTTGCTGTTAATGAAGCTGACAGCTTGTTGTTGTTTTAAACGCTCTTTTTTATAACATGGCTTCATTGGGGGCTGGGCTACCTCACCAAATGTGGGTATGGTAGAGGCACGTCACTCCCCCTCATGCGAGATCATCATGAAGCTGTCCTTCAAGAAACCGGCCTTCATCGGCCTCGGGCTCATCGCCCTCGTCTCCGCCATCTGGCTCGATTTCTATCTGCCGGAACACACCATCGCCACCATCACCGGGGTCGAGGTGAAACGCACCGACAAGGATGGCCCCATCAGCCAGAAGAACCCGGCCGACGGTCCCACCACCGACGTTTACTATATCTATACCGAGCGGCCCGGCGAGAAGATCCGCGTGTTCCGCAACGAAGACACCGAGTGGGGCTGGCCCTTCTACTTCAAGTTCAACGCCGCCGACGTGCAGGCCAAGGCCAAGTCGATGGAGTTCGAAAAACGGCTGGCCATCATTACCTCCTACGGCTGGCGCATCAACATGTTCTCCATGTTCCCCAACGTCACCAAGATTGAGAGCACCGAGCCCGACGCCTCCACCTGGAGCTTCTTCCGCTGGTTCTGGTTCGGCATCTGGGCCCTGGTGATGGGCAAGGCTGCCATCACCACCTGGCGCTACTTCGATCGACTCGAGGATGAGATATGAGCGACGCCGCTTGCCGGAGGAACGGACAATGAGTGAGCCGAGCAAGACGCGCACCAGCTTCTATCGCCGGCTTTACGTGGCCTGGCTCATCAGCCAGGGCACGGATACGGTGCCGGCCATCATGGAGGCGACCGGCATGCCGCGCCGCACCGCGCAGGATACGCTCAGCGCCCTGGCCGAGCTGGACATCAGCTGTGGCTTCGAGCAGACCGAGGGGGCTCGTCATCTGCAGGGGCACTATCGCATCAGTGACTGGGGGCCCATCAATCCTGCCTGGATCGCGGCGCAATTGCCTGCCATCAAGGAGACGCTGGGTTACCCCTGAGGTCGTCTGTGACTGGGGCAGGCTGAGCAAGCCAGCCTGCAACAGGATCCAATCCGCCAAATAAAGAAGGGCCAGCCGACAAGGCTGGCCCTTCTTGTATCTTGTCAGCCAGGAGTGGCCCGGCCGACAGAGTCCTCACTCGGGGAACGGCTCCTCCGGCAATGGATCCTGGGTCTCCCCCTTGGTGCAGTCGATGATGGAGCGCTTGGGGTTGTTGGGGTCACGCAACAGCAGGGGCGCCAGCCCGGCGTCGTGCTGCTGCTCGTCGGAAAACTCGCTGCCATAGGCGTTGTGGGTCAGACGCCGCGCATTGGCGATAGGGGTATCCACGAACAGGGCGTGCACCTCGAAGGTGGACGAGGGGATGAGAAAGCCGCTGATGGGCAGACCGTGCAGATCCTGGCGGGTCTTGTACCAGGCAAAGCCGTCCGTCACCTTGTAGGGGGTGAAGTGTTTGAGCTGCGGGTGCACCGGCTGGCCGGTCTCGCTGTCGAGATAGAGATCGTCCAGCTCGCAGGTCGCCAGCCCCTGCCACATCGATTCGAACGGCGTGGCACACCCCGTCAGTTGCAACCCGGCCAGCAGTGCCAGCCCTGTCTTCCACATCGCTTCGCCCCTTCTTGCAAGAGTGGAACTGCGTTCAGTCAAAGGCCCGCAGCCGCGTGACCAGCAGATCGATAAAACCGGCCCGATCCAGCCCCAGCAACACCAGCGCATTGGCCGCTTTGCCGGTCAGACCGTAGCGATCCACTACCGTCATGCCGCTAGTATGGGTGCCGCCGGTCTCGATATCGACCCGGCACTCGACCCCGTGAAACAGTGCGGGGGCCAGCAACCAGGCAATGGTACAGGGGTCGTGCAGCGGCGCGCCAGCAAATCCCCACTTGGGATCCCGGTGGTAGATCATGAAAAAGTCGAGCAGCCCGGCCACGCATTGGGCCACCGGATTGGTGATGGCGCGCACCCGTTCGATATCCTCGTCCATCACCTGCGCCTCATGGGTCACATCCAGCCCGCACATGGTGATGGGGAGCCCCGACTTGAACACCATATCGGCCGCTTCCGGGTCCACATAAATGTTGAATTCCGCCGCCGGGGTCCAGTTGCCTGGCCCCGCTGCGCCGCCCATCAGCACGATGCGGGCGATTTTGGATTTGAGCTCGGGGTGGGCCGCCAGCAGCAGGGCGATGTTGGTGAGCGGGCCGGTCGGCACCAGGGTCACGGGCTCCGGGCTCTCGCGCAGGCACTTGGCCATCAGCTCAAGGGCAGTCATGGCCACGGGGGCAAAACCCGGATCCGGCAGTTTGGGGCCATCAAGACCCGATTCACCGTGGACGTTATCGGCGATGATCAGCTCCCGGGCCAGCGGCTTGGGTGCCCCCGCCGCCACCGGAATATCGTCGTGCCCCAACAAGGTCAGGATGCGCAGGGCATTGTTGAGGGTCTTGTCCGGCGTCTGGTTGCCGGCACTGGTGGTGACCGCCAGCACCTTGAGTTCAGGGCTGGCCAGCGCCAGGATGAGGGCGATGGCATCATCGTGGCCGGGATCGCAATCGAGAATAACGGGCAACGCCATGGACGGACTCCTTACAACATGACAGGGAGCCATACCTTAGCAAGCGGCGGCAGGATTAACTCTGGAGGGAGTCACAAAACGCCTTGGCCAAACAGATCAATCACTTGCCAACGGTACTCACGTCAGTTCGCCGCGCTTCGCCGGTTCGGGTATGATCCCCCTCCCTTTTCTAACCGTGCGCCCCATGTCCGTCATCATCGACACCTTCATCGCGCCGCCCTGTGCGGCCACCATCGAGATCCTGTTTGAGGATGAGCACCTGCTGCTCATCAACAAGCCAAGCGGCCTGCTGAGCCTGTCGGGCAAGAACCCGCAGAACCTCGACTCGGTGCACCATCGGCTGGTGCAGGCTTACCCCGGCTGCGCCCTGGTCCATCGCCTCGACTTTGGCACCTCAGGTCTCATGCTGGTGGCCAGGAACAAGGCCATCAACGCCCTGCTCTGCCGCCAGTTCAGCCAGCGCACGGTGAGCAAGGCCTACAGCGCCCTGCTGTGCGGCCACCTGGCCGAAGAGGAAGGGGTGATCGACGCCCCCATCGCCAAGGATCCCGCTCTCTTCCCGCTGATGAGCATCTGCACCGTCAACGGCAAACCCGCCCGCTCCCGCTATCAAGTGATTGAGCGGCTGGAGCAGCAGATTCAGGGACAGACAGTGCCGCTGACCTCGGTGCGACTGGTGCCGGAGACTGGCCGTACCCACCAGCTGCGCATCCACAGCCAGCAGCTGGGCCACCCCATCCTCGGCTGCGATCTCTATGGCGGCCTGCTGCCGCCCGGTTGCGAGCAGGCGCCGCGGCTGATGCTGCACGCCAGTGAACTCGATTTTGTCCATCCGGTCAGTGGCGAGTCGATGCAGATCCGCTGTCAGGCGCCCTTTGCGCAGGCGCTGGCGGCCATGACGGGGCAACCGGGGTAACCAGGAACAGGGACAGAAGGGGCAGACAAGCAGAAGAGGGGCAAAACGGTAAACAGCGGATAAAGATAGGGGCCGCGCTTTCGCAACGGCCCCCACCCCCCACTCGGTGTGGTGCTATCAGATCAGCTTGCGGGCAGCGCCCAGTACGATCTTGATGGCATCAGATTCGGTTTTCGCCATGGTCTCGGCGTTCGGGATTTCCTGCTGGGTACGGTTGACGATGACGCCAGCCACCATACCGGCACGCAGGCCCTGGCTGGTGCACATGGTCAGCAGGGTGGCAGATTCCATCTCGTAGTTCAGCACGCCCATGGCTTGCCACTCTTTCATGGAACCCTGGAAACGGCTCACGACGCGGCCGGATACGGTGTCGTAACGCTCCTGACCCGGGTAGAAGGTATCGGAGGAGGCAGTCACACCGATGTGCAGCTTGGAACCCAGCTCTTTGGCGGTGTTGACCAGCGCGGTGGTGCAGTCGAAGTCGGCCACGGCCGGGAACTCCATCGGCGCGAAGTGCAGGCTGGCACCGTCGAGGCGCACGGAACCGGTGGTGACGATCACGTCGCCCACGTTCAGGTGCGGCTGGATGGCGCCGGTGGTGCCGATGCGCAGGAAGGTACGGATGCCCAGCTGAGCCAGCTCTTCCACCGCGATGGAAGTGGACGGGCCGCCGATACCGGTGGAGCAGATGATCACGGCCTTGCCGTCCATCTCGCCGCGCCAGGTAGTGAATTCACGATGGCTGGCCAGGTGCACCGGGTTATCCAACAGCTCTGCGATACGCTTAACGCGCTCGGGATCACCAGGGACGATCGCCAGGGTGGCGCCTTGCAGATCCGCTTTCTTCAAACCCAAGTGAAATACATCAGACATAGTGGACTCCTGGTTGCTCCCCACCAGCATGGTCAGGGCGCAAGTTAAGATGATTCTTTATGGTACTTTCAAGCCTTCACTCCCCTCGTCGGGGAGGCGCCAACTATGGTCGAAAGCGCTTTCCAATTCCTTGAAGCATCTCACACTTCCTTGCATTGACAGTGACAAATTCGGCGCAAAACGTTTGCTAACCTGATGAATTAATTGAAAAACGTTTTTCTGCCCGCGAACGGGCAAAGGCCCTTGTCAATCCCTGTCGCGCCCCATGTTTCCGGTACGTGATCGAGTCCATAAAGTTGCAAAGCAGATACCATTGACCCCTTTTCATCCCCTCTGACGATGTTATGTTGGCGCCCGCATACCACTTAATGGCTAATAAAACGGAGTCCATCATGGCGACATTCAAGTTCTACATTCCCGCTATCAACCTGATGGGAGCAGGCTGTCTGCAAGAGGCGGCAGCCGATATCAAGGGTTATGGCCATCGCAAGGCGCTGATCGTCACCGACAAGATCCTCAATCAGCTCGGCGTGGTCGCCAAGGTCGCCGGCCTGCTGGCAGAACATGGCATTGAAAGCGCAGTTTTCGACGAGACCAAGCCCAACCCGACCATGACCAACGTGGAAGCGGGCCTGGCCATGCTCAAGGCCAATGGCTGCGACTGCGTCATCTCGCTGGGGGGCGGCTCGCCTCACGACTGCGCCAAGGGCATCGCCCTGGTGGCCGCCAACGGTGGCAGCATCAAGGATTATGAAGGGGTGGATCGCTCCGCCAAACCACAACTGCCGCTCATCGCCATCAACACTACCGCCGGCACCGCCTCCGAGATGACCCGCTTTTGCATCATCACCGACGAGGCTCGCCACGTGAAGATGGCCATCGTCGACAAGCACGTCACCCCGCTGATGTCGGTCAACGACCCCGAGCTGATGCTGGCGAAACCCGCCGGCCTCACCGCCGCCACCGGCATGGACGCGCTGACCCACGCCATCGAGGCCTATGTCTCCACCATCGCCACTCCGGTCACCGATGCCAGCGCCATCATGGCCATCCAGCTCATCGCCAAGCACCTGCGCACCGCGGTCAATCAGGGCGACGATCTGCACGCCCGCGAGCAGATGGCCTACGCCCAGTTCCTGGCCGGCATGGCCTTCAACAACGCGAGCCTGGGCTACGTGCACGCCATGGCCCACCAGCTGGGCGGCTTCTACGACCTGCCGCACGGGGTGTGCAACGCCGTGCTGCTGCCCCACGTGCAGGCCTACAACGCCCAGGTGTGCGCCGGCCGGCTCAAGGATGTAGCCCGTCATATGGGGGTGGACGTAAGCGCCATGACTGACGAGCAAGGGGCCGCCGCCGCCATTGCCGCCATCCAGCAGCTGGCGCGCGACGTCAAGATCCCGGCCGGGCTGGAGCAGCTGGGCGTCAAGGCCGATGACTTCAACCTGCTGGCCGAGAACGCCCTGAAAGATGCCTGCGGCTTCACCAACCCGAAACAGGCGAGCCACGAAGAGATCGTCGCCATCTTCCGCGCCGCCATGTAAGGGCGCAATCGGCAGAAAGGGTCGCATGGCGGCCCTTTTTATTGGCTGATGGATCAATGGCTTTTTACTTCCGTAGAGGGAGCCGGTATGATTTGCCGAGCTTAAAAAGACTTGAATGGATGATCTGAACTCGATATGCGGATGAAACACCTGATTGCCGCGGCCCTGACCGCCCTCACCCTGTCCGGTTGCAGCCTGGTCTATCGCATCGATATTCCTCAGGGCAACTATGTGGAACAAAAACAGGTCGACAAACTGCGCCAGGGCATGACCCGCGAGCAGGTCGAGTTCGTGCTGGGCTCCGCCATGCTGCGCGATGGCTTTGACCCGAACACCTGGTATTACCTCTATGAATTCCAGCCGGGGCGCGGCGAGAAAGAGCGCAAGGAGCTCACCCTGACCTTTGCCAACGACAGATTGGCTACGGTCACCGGCGACTTCCCGCTGCCAGCGGCCTTCCATACCCCGCTCTGATCCCATCCACAAAACCGGCCTCGCGCCGGTTTTGTTTTAGCGCCGCCAGCCACGGACAACCCGCTAGCAGAGGGCAGCCCTTCACCAGATGCGGACGTCAATTTCATCACACAGGGAGAGCAGCATGAGCCGGATCCTGATCGCCGGAGCCACCGGCCTCATCGGCCGCGAGCTGGTGCGACAACTGCCAGCAGAGCCCGAGCTAACCCTGCTCTGCCGCAAGCCCGGGCCGCCGCAACCCGCCCACCACTGGCTGCCAGTCAATTTCGATATGCTGGCCGAGGTGAATCTGCCCGAGCCGGTGGATCTCGCCTTCTGCTGTCTTGGCACCACCCGCAAGCAGGCCGGCTCGGCCGAGGCCTTTCGCCGGGTCGATCTTCACTATGTGCTGGCCTTTGCCGAGCTGGCCCGCCGCCACGGCTGCCAGCGGTTGGTGGTGGTCTCGAGCCTGGGGGCCAACCCGCACTCCCCTGCCCTTTATCCGCGTACCAAGGGGGAGATGGAGCAGGCTCTGCTCGCCCAGCCCTGGCCGCGACTCGCCATCGTGCGCCCCGCCATGTTGCTGGGCGATCGCCAGCCGCCGCGCCGCTCGGAGCAGTTTTTCCAGGCCATCTACCCGTTGCTGAAGCCGCTCCTGGTTGGCAGGTTGCGCCGCTGGCGCGCCATCGAGGCCGGCCAGGTGGCCCGCGCCATGATCGCCCTCTCCCGCCAGCCCGCCGGCTGCGAAGTGGTCGAGAACGAGCGGCTGCTCCAGCTGTAACGAAGCGCCTCGACTTGGCGGGTAGATAACGGGATCAAAAAAGGCGCCAAGGCGCCTTTTTTATATGCGGTGTCGTGCCAGTACATGCACTCAGTCAGACTGTTTGCGATTGGCATTGGGACGGCCACCCGTGACCACGTCGGCACGCCCCTCTTCCTTGGCCTTTTCCGCGCGCTTCTTGCGCATCTCCTTGGGGTCGGCGATGAGCGGACGGTAGATCTCGATGCGATCGCCATCTTGCAGCAGCTCGGAGCCCTTGACCGGTCGGCTGTAGATGCCGAACTTGTTGACCGCCAGATCGATCTCGGGGTGTTTTTGCACTATGCCGGATTGCTCGAGGGCGGCCAGCACCGAGGTCTGTGCAGGCACCCGCAGCCGCAGCACCGTCTGCCGCTCGGGCAGGGCGTAGACCACTTCGATGTTGAGTTGATCAGGCACCGTACACCACCTTGGCGCGGTTGGAGAAGGCAAGCACCATGGAGCTCACCAGATCGCGGAAGATCTGGCCGAAAGCCAGCTCGATGAGTTTGGAGGTGAACTCGAAGTCGAGATCGAACTCCACCTTGCAGGCATCCACGTCCAGCGGCGTGAAGGTCCACCAGCCCGCCAGCTTGCTGAAGGGCCCCTCCACCAGCTCCATCTTGATCTGCCGGTTGGCATCGAGCAGATTGCGGGTGGTAAAGGTCTTGGCAATCCCGGCCTTGGCCACATCGACCGAGGCCGTCATATAGTCATCGCCGGTTTCGTGGACACGGCTGCCGACACAACCGGGCAGGAACTCCGGATAAGCGTGAACATCATTGACCAGCCTGAACATCTGTTCGGCGCTGAACATCACCAGGGCACTGCGAGTAATACGGGGCATGGCTTTTCCTCATCCAATCGCCGCGATTTTATCATCATGTTTCATCTTGTGGAGGTAAAACCTCGGTCAAACTGCTCATAAAGCCATCAGTTGACCCGCTGCGCGTTTTACAGCCGCCCTTGCCCACGTATAATGCCCTCCTCCCAGTCATTGCCGGAAATCGCCCGTCATGAGCAAAAAAAACAGTAAAAACAAAGCCGGGTCCAACACCATTGCACTCAACAGAAGCGCGCGCCACGAATACTTCATCGAAGAGAAGATCGAGGCGGGTCTGTCCCTGCAAGGGTGGGAAGTCAAATCTCTGCGGGCGGGCAAGGCCAACATCAGCGAAGCCTATGTCATCTTCCGCGATGGTGAGGCCTACCTGTTCGGATCCAGCTTCCTGCCACTGCAAGCGGCCTCCAGCCATGTGGTGTGCGACCCGACCCGGACCCGCAAACTGCTGTTGAGCCGTCGTGAACTCGACAAGCTCGAGAGCCTGATTGCCCGCCAGGGCTACACCGTCGTTCCCCTCGCCCTCTACTGGAAACAGTGCTGGGTCAAGGTCGAGATCGGCCTGGTGAAGGGCAAGAAAGAGCACGACAAGCGCGAAGACACCAAGGCCCGCGAATGGGATCGGGAAAAAGCGCGCATCATGAAGAACAAGCACCGCGGTTGATGGTGCGCCGCCTGCCAGGCGTCGCCCAATAAACCAGCAATCGACCTGCCAAGGCCGGTCGATTGCCATCAACGCCTTGCCATGACAGGATTTTTGCGTACAATCGCTCTTAACAACTTGGGGCTGATTCTGGATTCGACAAGATTCACGAAACCCAAGGTGCATGCCGAGGTGCGGTAGGCCTCGTTAATAAACCGCAAAAAAATAGTCGCAAACGACGAAAACTACGCACTCGCAGCTTAATAACCTGCGCTGAGCCCTTCTACCCTAGCTTGCCTGTGTCCTAGGGAATCGGAAGGTCATCCTTCACAGGATCGTGTGGAAGTCCTGCTCGGGGCGGAAGCATTAAAACCAATCGAGCTAGTCAATTCGTGGCGTGTCTCTCCGCAGCGGGTTGGCGAATGTAAAGAGTGACTAAGCATGTAGTGCCAAGGATGTAGTAATTTTGGACGGGGGTTCAAATCCCCCCAGCTCCACCAAACGTTTGGAAAGGGCCACCTCGCAAGAGGTGGCCCTTTTTTATTCCTCTGTTTTCAGCAAACACCCAATCCGCACAATCTCGCCGCCAATCCCGTTACGCCTGACAACCATCTATCAACGCTGGCATCAGGGTGATGGTCATGGCAATGCTCATGGTGTCACCGCGCTGCAGCAGACGCAGGCCAGGGTGACCGGCCATGTGGTGGGCATTGGCGGCGTGGCTCTGGGGCTCAAGACAAACAAAACCGCTCGCGTCATCCGGCTGATAGAGCATCAGGAAAGAAGCGTCGCTGACCACCTTCAACCGTTGCCGGCGGGTGGGGTGCACCAGCTCGGCCGTACCACGCCAGCCACCGTAACAGTGGTTGAGCCACCCTTGCGGGCGCTGCCACTGGCGAAAGTCGAGGTGGGGCGCTAACCGGCTCGACCAATCGGTCGGCAGATGCTCCAGCCCCTCCTGCCAGACGCCGCTCGCCAAAAAGCGAATCTTGGTCTGCTCGTCGCGCCAGAAGAAGGGGTGAAAACCCGCGCCGTAGAGACAGGGCTCCTCCCCCAGATGGGTCAAACTGATGCGTGCCAACAGACTCACACCCTGCAGCCGATAGTCAATCTCGGCCAGATAGTGAAAAAGGCCGCATTGGCTGGTGAGCTGTAGCGTCACCGAACTGGCAGAGCCCGCCACCCGCTGCCATGGCTGCAACCAGCCATCGCCATGCAGAAAGAAGTCGGGATCAACCGGGCTTTCTGGCAAGCCATGCGCCTCCCCCCACAACTCAACACGGTTGCCTGCCACCCGGTTGGCCAGCGGCACCATGGGAAAGAGGGCGCTTTCGCCGGGATGACAAGATGCACCGGGGTTGCAAGATGCATCGGGATTGGTGCCGCGCAGCAGCGGGCGCCCATGCTCATCCTCCAGCCCCAGCACACAGGCCCCTTGGGTTGAAACCCGCATCCGAAGATGCGGGTTGCTCAATGTGTATACCGTCATGCCGAGGCGCTCGCCTTGGTCGGCGTCAGTTCGACCTTACCCTGAGCCAGTTGGGCTTCCAGCGCCTCCAGCGTTACCCCCTTGGTCTCGGGCACCTTGCGGTAGATGAAGATAAGCCCGGCGAAACAGATGATGCCGTAGAGCAGGAAGCTGCCTGCGGCCCCCAGCCCGGCGTTGAGCAGCGGGAAGGTGTAGGTCAGCACGAAGCAGGCGATCCAGAGCGCCAGGGTTCCGGCCGACATCGCAAGCCCACGCACCCGGTTGGGGAAAATCTCGGAGAGCAGCACCCAGGTGACCGGCGCCAGCGTCAGGGCATAGATGGCGATGGCCGCCAATACCAGCAGCAACACCGGCAGCCCCAATACGCCTGTGGCATAGGCCGCCGCCATCATGCCGTAGATGATGGTGAGACCAGCCGAGCCAATCAGCATCAGCTTGCGGCGGCCGAGCTTGTCCACCATGGGCAGTGCAATCAGGGTAAACAGCAGGTTGATAAGGCCGGTGGCGACAATGGATTTGAGGGTGCTGTTGATGTCAAACCCGGCGGAGGCAAAGATCTCCTGCGCGTAGTTGAAGATGACGTTGATGCCACACCACTGCTGGAATACCGCCAGCACCATGCCGATGATGAGGATGGGGCGCACCGAGGGCTTGCCCAGCTCCGCCAGCGATACCTTGTGCACCGACTCCCCCACCAGAGTCTGGCGGATCTCGGCCAGCGTCTGCTTGGCATAGGCATCCCCGCCAATCTTGCCGAGCATGCGGGCCGCCAGCTCATACTGGCCATCTTTGGCCAGCCAGCGCGGTGACTCCGGCACGAAGAACATCAGTACCAGAAACGCCAGCGCAGGTACCAGTTCGGCCCCGAACATCCAGCGCCAGCCGGACTGGCCGTTCCAGGTGGCCAGAATATCGGCCTGAGTGGCGTTGCTCGCGACCGGATCGGCGATCATCAGGTTGACCAGCTGAGCCGCCAGCACACCGATGACAATGGTGAGCTGGTTGATGGCAACGAACTTGCCCCGCTTGTCGGCTGGGCTTATCTCGGCGATGTACATGGGTGAGAGCGCAGAAGCCAGACCGATGCCGATCCCCCCCACGATGCGATAGATAACGAACAGATCGAAGTTGCTGGCAGCTGCCGTACCCCATGCCGAGATGGTAAACAGGATGGCGGCCAGGATCAGTGGCTTCTTGCGGCCGAAGCGATCCGCCGACCAGCCGGAGATGGCGGCCCCCAGCACGCAGCCCACCAGCGCCGAGCTCATGGCCCAGCCGGACTGGGCCGGATCGGTGATGGAGAAATAGGCCTCATAGAAGGGCTTGGCCCCGCCGATGACCACCCAGTCGTAACCAAACAGCAGGCCACCGCAGGCGGCCACCAGGCAGATCATCCAGACGTAGCTCATGTTGAGCCGGTGCGTATCCGAGCGATGTTGAGTGTGTTCCATGACTCATCCTTATTATCTTGTCGATTGTAGGGTGCAGTGGCGCCCCGTACCGTGGCGGGGCGCCCGTTGTTGTTATGGCTGTGATGGATTGAGTGACAGCTCGCGGCAGATCAGGGCAAACAGCTGCCCCTTGTCGTGAGCCGGGTTGAGGGTGAGCAGCTCGCGCAGGGTCTGGGCACACGCTTCGCGCTGCTCCAACCCCAACTGGCCGAGAGCCCGGACCAGCAGGCAGTGCTGACAGTGTTTGTGCTGCAGGTCGTCATCCAGCACGATGAGATCCGGCAGCGAGACGGCGAAAAAGTCCTCCTCGACCGACTCATCCATTGCCTGCTCGGCCCAGCCGACCATCCCTTCAAACAGACGCAGCGCCTCCGTAACCCGACCAAGACGCGCCAGTGCCAGGCCCTGATAGAAGAGGTAATCCACCGGCTGATCGTTGTAGTAGCGGCTGGCCCCGAGCGATCCTTGGCCGAGGCAGGCCTGTTGCAGGCACTGAGCCGCCAGACTCTGGTTGTCACAGGCCAGATGGCAGAGCGCCAGCAGGTAGTGGATGTCGTTGTCGGTTTGTCCCACAAGGCGCCCCTCTCCCAGATTGAGGGGGTAGTGCAGCGCCTGTTGCAGCAACGGAATAGCCTGCTCGTGGCGTCCCTGAGTCATCAACACCAACGCCCGGCGCTGCTGGTTGATGAGGTACTGACCGGTCACTTTGCCCTCGCCCCCCTCCCAGGGGTGGAATTCGCGCAGCCGCAAGATCTCGGCCGCAGCATCCAGCTGACCGGTGATGTGATAGAGACTGAGCAGTTCGGCGGTCAGATCATCGCGCTTGAGAGCGACCGCACGGTGCGCCTCCAGCAGGGCCAGCCGCTCTGCGGGTGCCATGGCGCAGCGTTTGTGCAACTGATCCAGTTCAAACAACAGGCGGGCATCGTCCGGCTTGAGGGAAAAGGCCCGACGGAGGCACTGCTCGGCCGCCGCCATATCACCCGCCTTGTTGAAGTGGTGGATACCGAGGTTGCGCCAGACCGGGGCAAAGTCCGGAGCCTGCTCGCACACCCGCTGCCACAGGGCAATCGCCTGCCCGTAGTTGCGCTTGCTGTAGTGAAAGCAGCCCAGCAGATAGCTGGCAAACCAGCTGTGGGAAAGCTGCGCCAGTATGGCCACCTCGCCCAAGGTGTTGGGGAAGCGCACCTTGCGGCCAAACGCCTGTTCGGCCCGTTGCAGCAGCCCCTCCTGCTCCGGCCCCGCTGCCAGCAAGCTCGCCTCGAACAGCAGCGGCAGGGTCTCCTCCATCGGCAGGGCTGCCAGCAGCTTGCTGGCCAGTTCGGGGCGCCCCCAGCTCAGCAGTTCGCTGACGAGGAAGCAGAGGTTGGTGCCACGCCCGTTGCAAAGACGGACCAGCGCGTCGCGATCGGAGGTCTGCTCGCTCGCCAGCCAGCGCAGGAAAGCCAGCTGATAGTGGAGCGGATAGCGGACTCGCTGCTCGTCGATATAGGAGATGGCTGCCTCCGGCTCACCAGACTCCAGCAGGGCTAATCCCTTGAGAGCGATGGCGCCGTAGTGGGTGCCGTTGACGGCGAGACTGCGCTCGACAAATTGCAGCGCCTGCAAGGCATCGCGGCTCACCATGGCGATACGGGCCAGCCCGAGGAAGCCGCCATCGCGACAGTTGCCGCTCCAGGTCGCCTTGTAAAAGTCATCGAAGGCGGCATCGAACTGGCCGAGTCGCTCCTCGATATGGCCGCGCAGCAAGCTCGCCTTGCCACACTGGGGGTTCTTGTTGAGGCGATGGGCACGGGTTAGCGCCTGATTGGCATAAAGCAGCGCCTGCTCGTAATTGGCACGGTTGTACTCCAGGGTCGCCAGTGCCAGATTGCAGCGATAGTCGCCGCCATCCAGCTCCAGCCCCCGCAGGTAGTAATCAAAGGGCGAGCGGCTGGCGTGCAGATACTGCTCCAGATGCTGGCCGATGAAGTAGAGCTCGTCGACCGAGTCGAGGTTGACGGCGGGCTCTGGTGCGGTGGCCGGATCCGGCATAGCCTCGCCTGCGGGCTGATGCTCCAGATAGCTCAGCACGCACTGACCCTGCTCATCCAGCAGACGGGCCTGCAAACGCCCCTCGCCGGTAATGGCGAACAGCTCCAGCCAGGCCTGACCCGGCTGCAGATCCAGAGGTTGCGTAAACAGCACGCCCCCCTCGTCGCTTACCTCGAAGCTGCCCCCGAGAAGTGGCGCTACTGCATAGACCCCGCAGACGAGGCCGTCATCGCTGCGTTCCAGCTTGATGGCGGCGCGGGTGTTGGCGTTTTGCAGGGTGCCCAGGGTGTTGTAGGGCAGGAAGTTCTGCACGAACACTTTCTCTTCACCGGCATCCAGCCAGGTGAAGTCGGGCTGGTTGTCGGTATAGACCCCGGTCATCAGCTCGATGTAGGGGCCGTTGTCGTCGGTCAGGTTGCGATCCCAGGCCAGACCAAAGTCACAGTTGCCCCAGCTCCACTGCTTTTTGCCCGGCGAGACGTGGTGATCCGCCACGTGCAACAGGCCGCCCTGCTCGTCATGACAGTAGGCACCAACGAAGTCGTAGTCAGACTTGTCCGCCATGTAGGAGGTGGGCACCGGAATGTTGCGGTAGCGGGAGATATCGACCCCGGCGGAGTAGTCCACCTTGTAGTAGGTGCCGCGAGCGATAGGGAAGGCGCTGACGGCGCGCTTGCCGTGGTCGTAGACGGCGGTGACATCGGGCGGGAAGACGCTCTGGTGGGCATCGCCCCCTTTCACTGCCGGGTTGGACCACCAGAGGAAATGGCGCGGCGTGTCGTTGCCGTTGAACACCTTGCCGGTGATCTCGATAAGCGCCTTGTCGGGGTAAAGGGTGAAGCCCGCCATCACCTGCAGACCGCGCATCGGCTCCACCTCACCCAGCCAGACTGTCTTGGCGCCACCCTCCTGCTCCGCGATGGTGAAATCCACCGGCATGAAGGTGGTGGGTCTGTGGTGCTGCGGCCAGTTGAACTCGATGCCGCCGGAGATCCAGGGCCCCACCAGCCCCACCAGCGCGGGCTTGATCACCTCGTTGTAATAGACGAAATCCCGCTGCATCACCTTGTCATAGGCACGGTGGATGCGACCGCCCAGCTCCGGCAACAGCATCACCTTGATGAAGTCGTTCTCCAGCCAGACCGCCCGATAGGGCTTCATCTGCTTCTGGCCGGTGAGGGTATCGATCACCCCATAGGGATAGACGGCCCCCGAGGAGCCCTGATAGACCCGCTTCTCGAGAAACATGGGGTTGGGATCTTCGGCGCCCACCTCGTAGGTCGGCAGGGTGATGGTCTCGACCCAGACCTTGACATCAGCTCTCATCAATCTCGCCTCACTTAATACTTGTTAGTAAAAATTTCAGTGAGACCAGATTAGAATGGTTAAACCACCATTAATTGCCTAAATATCACGCAATACAGTAAGCGGAGTTTAGTGAAGTGATGAGCACAGGGTTAAACAACCAGAAGGTACGCCACCACAACAAGCAGGTGCTGCTGGCCCTGCTCTACCAGCTCAAGGAGGCGAGCAAGTCCACCCTGGCACGCCATTGCGAGCTATCCATTCCGGCGGTCAGCAAGATCCTCGACGAGCTGGTGGCCGAGGGCGCCATCAGCCACAGCGACCAGAACCTCTCCCAGCGCGGCATCAATGGCGGCAGCTACCGCATCGCCAGCGGTCAGGGGGCAATCCTCTGCCTCAATATCAGCCCCACCAGCCTAGAGAGCATTCTGGTGGACAACCTGATCACCCCGCTCGATGACTACGCCGGTCAGAAAATTGCGCCGCAAACCCCGGACGAGCTGCTGCGCCTGATCGAGGCCTGCTACTACCAGCACAAGCGCCGCCACAAGGGACTGGCGATCCGGCTGGCCATTGCGGTACACGGTCAGGTCAACCCGGCCAGCGGGGTATCACAGACCATGCCCCAGGCCCCCTGGCACGCGCCGGTCGAGCTCAAGTATCTGCTGGAGGAGCACCTCGGCTGCGAGGTGATGGTGGACAACGACTGCATCATGCTGGCGCTGGCCCAGAAGTGGCAGGGGGCGGAAAACGTCGGCGATTTTTGCGTCATCAACGTCGACTACGGCATCGGTTCGGCCTTCATCATCAACGGCCAGATCTACCGGGGAGCCCTGTTTGGCAGCGGCCAGATCGGCCACACCATCATCAACCCGGATGGCAGCGCCTGTGCCTGCGGCCGTTACGGCTGCCTGGAGACAGTCGCCTCCCTCTCGGCCATCAAGAAGCGGGCCCGGGTCTTTCTCAAGCAGCAGGGGGCAGATCCCGCTGCGCTGGCGGAGGGGCGTGTCGGCACCGCCCAGCTGCTGGCACGCTACCAGCAGGGGGATCCCATGATCCGGGCCATGGTGGATGAGGGTGCCCGCGCCATTGGCCTGAGCCTCTACAACTTCCTCAACATCCTCAACATCAACCGTATCTGGCTCTATGGCCGTAGCTGCGGTTTTGGCGAGGAGTGGCTGCAGACCATCATCCACCAGACCGGTGCCAACCCGTTCGACTGCAGCGACGCCGTCAACGCCACCCACATCCGTTTTGGCCAGCTCAGCCGCGCCCAGCAGGTGATGGGGATTGGCTATCTCTATGTGGAACGTGCCCTGGCACAGCCTCGCTAGCCTGTTTGCGCAAGGGCTGACTCAGTCCCCCGCCTGCTGGCAGGCCCAGTCGATAAAAGCTTGCGCCTTGGGGTTCTGGCAATTGGGCAGGGTGGCGATGTAGTAACGCTGGGCGCAGCGCACCGCCATGTCCGGGAAGGGGGCCACCAGCTCGTTCTGTGCCAGCCGCTTGCTCACCAGGTTCTGCCGTCCCATGGCGATCCCGGCGTGGTTCATGGCGGCGATGATGGCGAGATCGGAGCGATCAAACCCCATGCTGGCCCTACATGCCGAAAGCGACACGCCGGACTGCTCGGCCCAGCTGGACCACTCGTCGCCGTCGGAGTCATGGCCCCAGGCTTGCCGATCGTGCAGCAGGCGGCAGTGCGCCAGGTTGGCCGGGTTGCCGAGCAGCCCGTGCTGTTCGGCATACTCCGGGCTGCACACCGGCACCATGTACTCGTCCATCAGCGGGTGGATGGCGAGCCGCGCAGGCGTCTGGTCATCGAAATAGAGGGTGAGATCGATGCCGTAACCATGCAGATTGATGTTCTCGTTGCCGGTCATGATGTTGAGCTCGATCTGGGGATGCAGGCGGGAAAAATCTGCTAGCCGAGGCACCAGCCAGCACTGGGCGATGGAGGGGCGCGAGTAGACGGTCAGAGTGCCCGACAGCTCCTGATGGCGGATCTCTAGGATCTCCTGGTTGATGAACTCCAGCGATGACTTGAGCGCCCAGAACACCCGCAGCCCGTCTGCCGTCAGCGCCACCTTGCGGTGAAAGCGCTGGAACAGCTTGAAGCCGAGATCCTCCTCCAGCGCGCTTATCCGGTGGCTCACCGCGCTCGGGCTGAGCGCCAGCTCGTCGGCCGCCAGCGCAAAGGAGCCGTGTCTGGCTGCCGCTTCGAAGGTGTGCAGCCTGGCCAGCTGATAGCCGTTGAGCAGCTTGTTTCCCGCGATGCGGCTTCTCGCCACCTGATGATCCTGCTGGTACATGACGCCCCTATTGCCCCTCTTCAACACGTGCGCCGATGATACCGAAAAAGTGCCCACTTGCATCAGCTCATACCACCCAATGTCGCTCTCAGGCCAACATTGTGATGAATGGGGCGCCCTTGCATCAATCCAGCTCATCCAAGACGTTCATTTCATCATTTGTCACGACCACCTCATTGGCATTGAATAACGCCAAGCTTATTCCCATGCCGGGGCGCGCCGCAGCTATCGCAGCCTTGAGACGGCATCGGCCATGACTGGCCGGCGCGCCCGAATTCCATGACAAGACCGAGAACACCATGAAAAACATCGACGTATCACAACTCACCCAGCAGTTTCCACTGCTGCAATCCCTGATCGCGCTGGAACCGGTCAGCTGGTTCAACCCTAAGGCCACCACCCTAAAGGAAGGTCTGCCCCACGTAGGGCTGGATGGCCGCGATGTGGCGGATGCCTCCGCCCGCCTGGCCCGCTTCGCCCCCTACCTGTACGAAGCCTTCCCCGAGACCCGCGCCAGCAAGGGCATTCTCGAATCCGACATCGCCGCCATCCCGACCATGCAGCGCACCCTGAATGCCCGTTACGGGGTCGAGGTGAGCGGCCGGCTGCTGCTCAAAAAAGACAGCCATCTGCCCATCTCCGGCTCCATCAAGGCGCGCGGCGGCATCTACGAGGTGCTGGCCCACGCCGAGCAACTGGCCATCAAGGCCGGTCTGCTCTGCGAAGAGGACGATTATCGCAAGCTGTTCACGGACGAGTTCCGCCACTTCTTCAGCCAGTACAGCATCGCGGTGGGCTCCACCGGCAACCTCGGCATGTCCATCGGCATCATGAGCGCCCGCCTCGGCTTTCGCGTCACCGTCCACATGTCGGCTGATGCGCGGGAGTGGAAGAAGCGCAAGTTGCGCGAACATGGCGCCATCGTGGTGGAATACGCAGAGGATTACGGGGTCGCGGTGGAGCAGGGGCGCAAGGAGGCCGAACGCGACCCCAACTGTTTCTTCATCGATGACGAGAACTCCCGCACCCTGTTCCTCGGCTACGCGGTGGCCGGTGAGCGGGTGAAAAAGCAGTTTGATGACATGGGGATTGTGGTGGACGCCGACCATCCGCTGTTTGTCTACCTGCCTTGCGGCGTCGGTGGCGGCCCCGGCGGGGTGGCCTTTGGCCTCAAGCTCGCGTTCGGTGACAACGTTCATTGCCTGTTTGCCGAGCCAACCCACTCCCCCTGCATGCTGCTCGGGGTGCACACCGGCTTGCACGATGCCATTGCGGTGCAAGACCTTGGCATCGACAACCTCACCGCGGCCGACGGCCTCGCGGTGGGGCGCGCCTCTGGCTTTGTCGGCCGCGCCATGGAGCGGCTGCTGGCAGGTTTCTACACCCTGAGCGATCAGGAGATGTATGACCTGCTGGGACTCTTGGCCCGCGCTGAGCAGATCAAGCTGGAACCTTCTGCGCTGGCCGGCATGGCAGGTCCGTGGCGCGTCGCGGCCAAGCTTGAGTGGCAGGCCGGTCAGGGGCTGGATGCCGCCAAAATGGCTCGGGCCACCCACCTGGTATGGGCCACCGGCGGCGGCATGGTGCCCGCCGAGGAGATGGAAAAGTACCTGGCCAGCGCCCGCCGCTGATCTTTTTTTCAGCCATAAAACCCGCCAGACTGGCGGGTTTTTCTCGTGTGGGATCAGCAAGATGGCGCCGCTGCTCGCCCCCTTGCAAGCCAGACGGCCAGACAGCTGGACACCCTGAATTGCCGACAATCCCCCCAAGCTGGTTATTTTGTGATACGATAGTGGCCGTTTTTTGACATCTGCACCCACGTTGGCGCCCTGATCCGGCGAGATCGCGACCCAATCCGTCGATCACAACCATCACGGGCATGCAGAAAAACCGTGGCCTGATGGCCCCGTCCGGCACAAAGCCTGGCGGCGGTCAGCAAGACACACGAGATAAGGAGATCGGGCAATGAAACAATATCAAAGCTGGCTGGGACAATATCTGATGAGTCGCCGCGATGGGGATCACGCCATGGCATCCGAACTCGCCAGCTCCATCTGCGAGTTCTGGCAGGCCCAGGGAGACGAGGCCGAGTTCAGCAAATGGCAGCAGATCTACCAGCAGCACGTGGAAAAGACCACCTGACCCATTGGGTGCCCCCCCCTCGGCACCCGCCCATCACCCATAAAAAAACCGGCGCTCATGGCGCCGGTTTTGCATTTCAGTGACCCGGATTACATCTGGTCGACCATGTCCTGGGCGAACTGGGAGCAGGAGCGCAGGGTAGCGCCTTCCATCAGACGCTCGAAGTCATAGGTGACGGTCTTGTTGCGGATCGCCGCTTCCATCCCCTTGATGATGAGGTCGGCCGCTTCGGTCCAGCCCATATGGCGCAACATCATCTCGGCAGAGAGGATGAGGGAGCCCGGGTTGACCTTGTCCTGACCTGCGTATTTCGGCGCGGTACCGTGGGTTGCTTCGAACAGGGCCACGCCGTCACCGATGTTGGCACCCGGTGCGATGCCGATGCCGCCCACCTGGGCCGCCAGCGCGTCGGAGATGTAGTCGCCGTTCAAGTTCATGCAGGCGATGACGTCATACTCGGCCGGGCGCAGCAGGATCTGTTGCAGGAAGGCGTCGGCGATGACGTCCTTGACCACGATGGTCTTGCCGGTTTTCGGGTTCTTGAAGGAGCACCAGGGGCCGCCGTCGATGAGCTGGGCATCGTACTCTTTCTGGGCCAGGGCGTAGCCCCAATCCTTGAAGGCACCTTCGGTGAACTTCATGATGTTGCCCTTGTGCACCAGGGTCACGGAGTCACGATCGTTGTCGATGGCATACTCGATGGCGGCACGCACCAGACGCTCGGTACCGGCCTTGGACATCGGCTTGATGCCGATGCCGCAGGTCTCGGGGAAGCGAATTTTCTTCACGCCCATCTCGTTTTGCAGGAAGGCGATCACCTTCTTGGCTTCGTCGCTGTCGGCTTTCCACTCGATGCCGGCGTAGATGTCTTCGGCGTTCTCGCGGAAGATCACCATGTCGGTCAGATCAGGACGCTTGACCGGGCTCGGGGTGCCTTCGTAGTAACGGACCGGACGCAGGCAGATGTAGAGATCCAGCTCCTGGCGCAGGGCCACGTTGAGGGAGCGAATACCGCCGCCGACCGGGGTGGTCAGCGGGCCCTTGATGGCCACGCAGTATTCACGAATGAAATCCAGGGTTTCGGCCGGCAGCCAGGCACCTTCGCCATAGACATGAGTCGACTTCTCGCCGGTGTAGATCTCCATCCAGGCGATCTTGCGCTCGCCTTTGTAGGCTTTCTCGACCGCGGCATTCACCACATTCAACATGGCCGGGGTCACGTCCACACCGATGCCATCCCCTTCGATAAACGGAATGATCGGATGGTTGGGAACCTGCAGCTTGCCGTTGGCATCGACTGTGATTTTCTGGCCCTGGGTCGGGATAACTACTTTGCTTTCCATCGGCATCTCCTAACTTCCGTTTGTTATCAATCTGTAAGTTGCGCGCGGCCATCTTAAGCCCATCCATTTGCAGAATCAAATGGCGAGCACGCATGTCAGACCATAGTCGCGCACTGGATCACAATGCGTCCCTTCTGCCTGCTCCGGATCCGAAGCAGGCCCGCCGGCACCTGACTCGGACAGGCTCCAGCAGCATCCCTGCTTATCCCGCCAGCCCCTCGGCCTGCCCCTGCGGCTGGCTGAGTGCCCGGTACTGGGAGGGGGTCAGCCCGGTCTTCTGCTTGAACACCCGGCAAAAATAGTTCACATCGCTGTAACCACAGCGGCTGGCCACCTCTTCGAGGCGAAAGCGGTATTTCTTGAGCATGAACTTGGCCCGATCGATGCGCACCCAGCTGATGTAATCGGCCAGGCGCATGTGCCCCTGCTCGCGAAACAGGTGCGACAGGTGGCTGGCCGAGACGTTGAAGCGATGGGCGATCGAATCCCGGCTGATGGGGCGGTGAAAGTTCTCCTGGATATAGATGCAGATCCCGTGAAACAGCTCGGCCCCCCGCGGCCGCTCGAAGGTGGACTCCGCCAGCAGCTGGCGCACGCTGGTGAGCAGCGCCTGCAGCAGGTGATTGTCGGTGGGGGAGCGAGCGGGATCCTCGGTCAGCACGTTGAGCGCCGCCAGTATGTGTTCGTTCACATGGCCGGCCCGGGCCATGATGCTGTGCTTTTGCACGTCAAAGAAATCGTGGTCTTCCCGCCGCTTGCTCACCAGACTGAAACCCAGCTGGCGCTTGCCGAACAGCAGGCTCAGCACCGAGCAGTCGGTGGTCCAGAGCGGCTTGTTCCAGCCGTTGGGGGGGATGTAGAGCGCCTGCCCCGGGGCGATGCAGATCTCCTGGCAGCCCTGCTCCCTGTCCCAGATCTGGTTGCGATACTCGCCGCTGAACACCAGCTCGAGGCGGGGAAAGTTGACCTGATAGCTGAAACCGGGCGGCACCCCCTGATCCTGGGCAAACCAGATCTGGTCGAAGGGGGCCTGCTCGTGGAGGGCGCCATCGAGCAACTGGCTGAAGACAAGAGACATGCTGATCCTGATCAAGAGAGAGGCAAGCGGTTGCGGTGCCCGCGACCGCCCATGTTATAGTCCGGTCCACGGCAGCAATGCCACCCTTTTCTGCACCCGATTTTCTGCACACCAAATGAGGCATCCCTTATGAGCAGTCGCGATCTGCCCTCTTTTTTGTCAATGCAAAATCCGATTCAAGGCTACGACTGGGGCAGCCATGACGCCCTCACCACCCTGTTCGGCATCCCCAATCCGGCGGGCAAGCCCCAGGCCGAACTGTGGATGGGTGCCCACCCCAATGGCTGCTCCGAGGTAGTGCTGGCCGGGCAGGCGCAAAAGCTCTCGACCCTGATAGAGAGCGCCCCCGCCGCCGTGCTGGGCGAGGCCACCCAGACCCGTTTCGGCAGCCTGCCGTTCCTGTTCAAGGTGCTGTGCGCCGAGAAGGCCCTCTCCATTCAGGTGCACCCGAGCAAGGCGCAGGCCGAAGCGGGCTTTGCCAAGGAAGAGGCCGCCGGCATCTCGCCCAAGGCCGCCAATCGCAACTACAAGGATCCCAACCACAAGCCCGAGCTGGTGTTTGCCCTCACCCCCTATCAGGCGATGAACGGCTTTCGCGCCATCCCGGCCATCCTGGCACTGTTCGAGCGGGTCAAGCTGCCCGCCCTTGCCGAGCTGGTCGCCGCCCTCGCCGCCAGCCAGAACGAAGCGGGTCTGCAACACTTCTTCCACCAGCTGCTGGTGCTGGAAGGGGCGCGCAAGGAGGAGGCACTGGCGGGCTTGCTGGCCTACGCAGGTGAGCATCAGGATGAAGAGACCTTCGCTCTCATCACCAGCCTGGCCGCCCAGTACCCGGGGGATGTGGGGCTGTTCTCGCCGCTCTTGCTCAACGTGGTGACCCTGCAGCCCGGCCAGGCGATGTATCTGGACGCCTGCACCCCGCACGCCTATGTGCGCGGCACTGGCCTCGAGATCATGGCCAACTCCGACAACGTGCTGCGCGCCGGGCTCACCCCCAAGTACATAGACGTGACCGAGCTGTTGGCCTGCACCCGCAGCTTACCCAAGCCGGACCACCAGATCCTGCTGGCCCCCCGCGTGGAAGGGGCGGTGCAGCACTTCGAGGTGCCAGTGCCGGACTTCACCTTCAGCGTCTACCCGGCGGGCGAGCACCAGCTCACCACCGCCAGCGCCGAGATCCTGTTTGCCATCGACGAGGCCGTGATCCTCAAGCGTGGTGATGACACTCTGCGCCTCGAGAAGGGGCAGTCAGCCTTTATCCCGGCCGCCACCGGCCGCTACCAGCTGCTGGCCGAGGGCCGGGTCGCCCGCGCCGGCAACCGCTGCTAAGCCGATTCAAATCGACTCATGACCACAAGGGCCATCCAGGATGGCCCTTGTTTTTTGGCGGTCTCAATCACCGCGCCCCTCCCCTTTGCCGACAAATTTCTTGATGTGCGGCATAAATTCATCAGATCCTGCTGTCGTCCTCTGCCGGGTTGGCTATCATGCCCGTCTGGCTATCACTGCGCCTTGACCCTCGCCGGAGCCACCACGGTCACCCGGCACCCCTTCAGGAAGAACATCATGAAAGGCTACTGCGGACTATCCGTTTTATTGCTGGCGCTGCTGGGCAGCCCGGTGCATGCCGCCTGTGACAAGGGGGTAGCGCTCAGGCTGGCCAAGGCGTTCTGGAACGAGCACAAGGATTTCTATTACGCCGACCCGGCGCCGCTCAAGGCACTGCTCACCCCCGACTTCTTCGCCGTGCTGAGCAGCGAGGCCGCCTGCAACGCCGACGGCGAGGTGTGTGCCATCGATGCCGATCCCTGGATCAACGCCCAGGATGGCGAGGTGAGCGAACCCGTCAGCTTCACCCTGGCCAACCAGCAAGAGCAAGGGGTAACGGTCAGGATGCAGTATCTGTTTGCCCTTTCCGACAACCAGAAAGAGCCGCAGACGGTCAGCCTCCACTTTCAAAAGAGCGGCGACAATCGCTGCTACCTGATGGATGACTTCATCCCTCCCGGCGACGGCTCGCTCAAGCAGCGCCTGCGCCAATGGCAGAGCCACAACGCCATCGAACCGCAATAAAAAACCCCCGCCGTGCTGGCGGGGGTTTTGCATTCTGCCGGGCCGCGTGCGCATCAGCGCCGGGCTGGCCACGGGGTCACTCCTCCACGGCCTCCGGCTGAGGCTCTTCAGCGCGGATCTGCTGCAGCTCTTCGACCCTGGCCTGCCATTTGTCGTGGGCCTGTTTGCGCTCCTGTTGCTTGAACTCTTCGCGCATGGTGTCGATCTCTTGGACCAGTTTTTCCATCGGGATGTCTCCTTACATCTGGGTGAACATGACAAGTAAAACGGGTTGACGGCACACTCCGCATCAAGGGCGTTGGCCTGTCGGTTCATCAGGTTTGACTTCCGGTTTGCCAAAACTGTCCAACTAAATAAACGATTGGATATGCAAAAAGCAATCTAAAAAATGATTAAATGTCTCTCAGTAGGCCATCAAAAGGAGGTCAAAACCGCCTCTCTCCGCTCCGACCAAGAAAATACAAAATATTAATTATCAAATAGTTAAGCGCACACCACTACAAATCCGCACACCCTTTTCAATCAGCCAATTATGCATTGATTTTTCATCCCCCCTTCTTGCGTTTTCTGCCACCCCACCACCATGAGCATCCCCTACGGCCAGGCCACCGCTTTTGCCGACCGGCTCACAATTTTTCCGCCAGCTCGAGCGCACAAATCTCCATCCCGCCGCCTGCCGACAGCATTCAGGCTCACCACTTATTGGTCATCAGTCGTACTCAGATTAAAAATAACTATCTGTTTTAAAATACATTTCTATACAAACAGGATCACCCTCTCAGGTAGGACAAAATGCGAGCAGGGTCACAGGCAGGCGCCATCAACACAAAAATCCAGTAAAGGGCACATATGTCCGATTTCGGCCGAGGCACTTGGGAGAAACAATAGGCAGGTCAACCCGTTGCACCACCGTTTTCAACAGGACCACTTCCATTCGAACGGCACCAGCCAGGAGAGAACCATGCTCACCACCCTGATAGATGAAGGATTGATCTGCCTCGAACTTGCGGCCCACGACAAGCAGGCGCTGTTTGTCGAACTGGCCGCCAGGCTCAAGGCCAGCGGCAAGATAGCCAGTGAGGAGCAGTTTGTCCGCGACCTCTGGGCGCGAGAGGAGCTGGACAACACCGGCTTCGAGCAGGGGGTCGCCCTGCCCCACGCCAAGAGCGAGGCGGTGCGAGAGCCGGCCATCGTGGTCGGCATCAGCCGCCAGGGCATCGACTACGGCGCCGAAGATGGCGAACCCTCCAAGCTGTTCTTCATGATTGCCTCCCCGGCGGGCGGCGCCAACCACCATATCGAGGTGCTGGCCGAGCTCTCCACCAAGCTGCTGGAACCCGGTTTCATCGCCAGCATGCAGGCGGCCACCAGCCGTGCCGAGGTACTCGCCTTGCTGGCCGCACCAGGGCCGTCCGCTGCCCCTGTCGCCCCCGCCCGGGCACAACCCGCCCAGCCGGCAGAGCCGCAGGAGCGCGGCATCAAGGCCCAGCTCAACACCCTCAAGCAGCACCTGCTGTTCGGCACCTCCCACATGATCCCCTTCATCGTGGCCGGGGGCGTCTTGCTGTCGCTGTCGGTCATGATCAGCGGCAAGGGCGCCGTGCCCGAGGCGGGCGTGCTCAAGGACATGGCCGACATGGGGATTGCCGGGCTCACCCTGTTTACTGCCGTGCTGGGCGGCTACATCGCCTACTCCATGGCGGACAAACCGGGCCTGGCCCCCGGCATGATCGGCTCCTGGATTGCAGTACAGCAGTTTCACACCGGTTTTCTCGGTGCCATCCTGGTGGGCTTTATCGCCGGCCTCATCGTCAACCAGCTCAAACGCATAAAACTACCGGACTCCATGAGTTCGCTCGGCTCCATCTTCATCTATCCGCTCATCGGCACCTTCCTGGTGTGCGGCATTGTCATGTGGGTCATCGGCGCCCCCATCGCCGCCATGATGGAGGGGATGAACCACTGGCTCTCCGGCATGGCGGGCTCAGGCAAGGTGATGCTGGGGGCCATCCTGGGTGGCATGACCGCCTTTGACATGGGCGGCCCCATCAACAAGGTGGCCACCCTGTTCGCCCAGACCCAGGTCAACACCCAGCCCTGGCTGATGGGCGGGGTCGGCATCGCCATCTGCGTGCCGCCGCTCGGCATGGCGCTGGCCACCCTGCTCTCGCCCAAGCGTTACAAAAAAGAGGAGCGTGAAGCGGGCAAGGCAGCCGCCATCATGGGCATGATCGGCATCAGCGAGGGGGCCATTCCATTTGCCGCCGCCGACCCGGTGCGCGTCATCCCGGCCATCGTCGCAGGCGGCATCGTCGGCAACATCACCGGCTTCATGATGCACAGCATCAACCACGCCCCCTGGGGCGGCTGGATCGTGCTGCCGGTGGTGGAGGGCAAGATGGGCTATATCCTCGGCACCCTGCTCGGCGCCCTCACCACGGCCCTTATCGTCAACCTGCTGAAAAAGCCGGTCAGCGACACCGAAGAGAGCAACGAGCGCCAGGAGGAGTACCAGATCATCGAGGCGGAAGGGGAAGCCGAAGTACTGGCCATCACCGCCTGCCCCTCCGGCGTGGCCCACACCTTCCTAGCCGCCAAGAGCCTGCAAAAAGCGGCCGCCAAGGCCGGCATCAAGCTGAAAGTGGAAACCCAGGGCGCCAACGGCATCATCAACCGCATCAGCGCCAAGGACGTGGCCAACGCCCGCTGCGTCATCCTGGCCCACGACGTGGCCATCAAGAACAAGGAGCGCTTCGCCCATATCGAGGTCATCGACGTCAAGACCCGGGAGGCTATCCACAACCCGGAAGGGCTGCTGGCCCGCACCCTGGGCGGCGGCAGCAAGGTAGCGTGATTCTGTGACTCACAAGCGGGTTATTCTGAAATAAATAAGGGGCCTCATGGCCCCTCACTTATAACATATATATCAATATAGTTTTTTGAGAACAGCCTCTCAAAAGAAGAAATTACAATAACAACCCAAATGTATCCCACCCACCTAAACGCGATAGAATACATTCCAAAACCAGCCTGACAGGCTAATTCTGCTTCCTGCCTATCGCGATCACACTATGCAACCAACCAGCCTCTCCTACGCCGCCTATTGGCGTGATTCCCTTGCCGACGCCGAGCTTAATCGTGGTGGTCTTTCTCAAAAAGACCTGTTGAATTATCACAAACTTCCCTTCAACCAGATCCAGGAGGGGCAGCTGGCCCCAGACATAACTTTGGCACTGTTCCATGATGAAGCCGATGATATGGAATCGGTTGTCGTGGAGCTGAGACTTCAGGTCTATCTATACCGCCTAACTCATGGTAAACGCACTGCCACCGGCTGTCCCGAGGTAGTCACCCCGCTGGTGACCGTAGCCACTCTGGATCGAGAAGGAATCCTCTATCCTCATGGGCTGGCTCTGGTTCCCAGAGACATTCTAGAACCATTAGCTCAGGGCTCATTCTCCGTCGGCCGAATCGAGATGCTCGATGAGTGGCTGACCCAGCATCCCGCCCCGTTCATCGATCGTAAATCAGATACTCATGAGACCCACAATTGGAGTGCTAATAACTGGCAACTACTGGTCGCATCCTATTTCGACAAGATGATTGCCAAGGTCACAGATAATTGGCCAGATGAGCAGACATCCTACTTGAAAGCAGATTATGGCCTGCTTCATAAAAGATCGACACAGAGTGGTGCGAGTCGCCATATATTGCCCCTCTACGATCACTTGGTCAAAACACGCCCAAGTAATGCCTTGTTCGAACGATACGCTCGTGAACAACAATTACCCCTTCAGCCCTGTCTGGGCACATTCGCAGGCGTTAGCCAGCGGCTAGGACATGCTTCAGACCGCTACCCACTAGCCGATGCACAGCGCGCGGCCATGACACACCATCTGCTCAGTCAGCAGGGAGATATACTGGCCGTCAATGGCCCACCTGGGACGGGTAAGACAACCCTGCTACTCTCCATCATTGCCTCCCACATGGTTGAGTCGGCCATCGCGGCCGACCAACCCAGGCTCATTGCAGCCGCATCGACCAACAACCAAGCAGTCACCAATATTCTCGATGCCTTTGCCAAAGACTTCTCCGTCGGTACAGGCCCCTTCGCCGGGCGCTGGCTTCCGGATGTGCACAGCTTTGGCTCCTACTTCCCCGCCGCGCATAAACGGTTAGACGCCAGCGCGCAATACCAGACCATGAATTTCTTCGACTCGATAGAAAATAGCAGTTATGTCTCGCGCGCCAGAGAGGTTTACCTACACGCAGCCCAACAGGCCTACCCCGACCTTGCCGATGCACGAGTTTCAGAGGTCACCGACCGGCTGCACAAGGATCTGGTGGCCTATGCTGACATGCTCTGTTCCATTGATTCGAGCTGGAAACTGATGTCGCAAGCCAAGGATGCCGTCACATGGTTGGGTGAGGCTCCCTACCAAGCCCTTGCGAACCTGCGACTCGACGCTCACCAAGCGAACGAGGCAGTAGCTTTTGCCCGAGCAGCCAAACTGGCTTGGGAGATGATCCTCACCGAGGAACCATGGTGGCAGACACTGTTTTCCTGGCTGCCAGCTGTCGCCAATCGCCGTTTTATCACCGCCAGGCGAGCCCTTAGGGCGACCACAGCCACCATACCCGATGAGTGCAATTCAATCGAGGCACTGACTGCGGCACTGGATAGAGAACTAGATAATGCCCTCATAACCTACAAAATTAGGCAGCAGCGCGTGGTGGATGGAGAAACGGCGCTCACCCTGTGCGAAACAACCCGAAGACAGTGGTGCCAGGCTATTGCCCCTGTGGTGAGTATTCAGCAGTCTGATACTGTCCCCTCTCTGGAAGAGGTCGACAAATTGGCGGACACGGGAATACGCTTTCAGGCCTTTTTACTCGCCACCCACTATTGGGAGGGGCGTTGGTTGCAGACGATGGAAGAGCAACTCAATCAACTCCCAAAAGAACAGGGTAAAACAGGGAAGAATGCCGTCACGGCACGCTGGATGCGCCGCATGATGCTGACGCCCTGCATGGTGTCCACCTTTTATATGCTGCCTTCCGAAATGAAGGTCAGCCGGTATGAGCAAGGCGACTTTATTCCTGATTACCTCTATGAATTCATTGATCTTCTGATTGTGGATGAGGCCGGACAGGTGTCACCCGAAGTGGCTGGTGCCAGCTTTGCCTTAGCCAAAAAAGCACTGGTTATTGGTGATACGCAACAGATTGCTCCTATCTGGAACATGCAGCCCAGTATCGATATCGGCAACCTGCATTTCCATCGCCTGCTCGACATCCACTCTGCCGACACCGACTATGATCGTCTGTGTAAGGCTGGTAAAACGGCTTCCAAAGGCAGCGTGATGCGAATCGCTCAATGTGCGTCGCGTTATCACTATGATCCGGCGCTGGAACGAGGCATGACCCTGTACGAACACAGACGCTGTGTCGATGAAATCATCAATTACTGCAATGAGCTCTGTTATCACGGCAAGCTGCTTCCCAAGCGAGGTGTAGCCGTTCCCAACACCGCCTTTCCCGCCATGGGATATCTGCATATCGATGGGAAGTGCCTGCGGATCCATGGTGGCAGCCGCCACAATCTGCTCGAGGCCGAGACCATCGCAGCATGGCTGCGGGAACATCGGCAACAAATAGAAACTTTGTACGGTGCAGACCTTGGTCAAGTAGTCGCCGTGGTGACCCCTTTTGCGGGTCAGGTCGAAGCCATCTCGACAGCCTGCAAGAAAAGAGGACTTCCCGTGGGTAAAAACAAGGACGGCATCACTATCGGGACCACCCATGCTCTGCAAGGAGCCGAACGCCCCATCGTTCTTTTTTCACCAACTTATTCAAAGCACGCAGATGGGCTCTTCATCGACAACAGCAACAGCATGCTCAACGTGGCGGTGTCTCGCGCCAAGGATCACTTCTTGGTATTTGGCGATATGGATCTGTTTAATCAAGAGCGGGACAACACCCCAAGGGGCCTGCTGGCCAAGCATCTCTTCTCTCGACCTGAAAATATGCTGAAATTTCAAACGATGCGAAGACATGACCTCGCCCCCACAGAGGCGCAATGCGACCTGCTTCGTGACGTTCATG
Organism: Aeromonas sp. S5(2024); assembly: GCF_041403025.1. Classification (NCBI taxonomy): domain Bacteria; kingdom Pseudomonadati; phylum Pseudomonadota; class Gammaproteobacteria; order Aeromonadales; family Aeromonadaceae; genus Aeromonas; species Aeromonas sp. S5(2024). The sequence continues at coordinate 477,524 of NZ_JBGLRI010000003.1, forward strand.
AACATAATGCTTTTTTGCTTGAAGTACTGGCCAGCGCGACTCAAGAAGTACACATCGTATCGCCATGGTTGAGGAAGCACCGGATAGTGCAAGCAGGCCTATTACCCGCAATGGAAAAGGCCTCGGCCAGAGGTGTTACCGTAACCGTCTATGCAGACCCTGCGCTCAACATGAAAGATGAAGATCATTGGCTCCCCAGTTCAACAGCTCTACAAGAAGCGGGGATAAATCTCATTAAAGTGCCTCGCCTGCACAGTAAAATGGTGGCCAAAGATGGAAAGATCCTCTGTCTAGGCTCTTTTAATTGGCTCAGTGCAGCGAATCACGGTCCTTACGCTCGTCACGAAACATCGATTGCCTATTCAGGCCCCGCCGTTCATCAAGAGATCCGAGTCTTGGTTGCTAGCTTAGTAACAAGGCAATAGAGCTAAATCCTATTCGCAAGAGTCTACCTAAAAGGCTGACGTCCCAATAAAAACGCAGCTAATACTGCGTTTTTATATCACATTTCTGCATACCTTCAGAAACTATCTCCCAGTGCACCGATCAGGGCATCGAGGCCTTTATCTACTTTTGAGCGCGGGCAGCCGACGTTGAGGCGAAGATAGCCTGTGCCTTCCGGGCCATAGGTGTCGCCACGCATGATGGCGACCCGGTATTTTTCCACCAGCAAGGTTTGCAGCGCATCCATCCGTTCGGTGGAGTCGATGCCGAGGCCACTTAAGTCAATCCAGGCGAGATAGGTCCCCTCGGGCACCCGATAGTCGATGGCGGGAAAGGCGGTGTTGAGCCGCGCCGCCACCTGGGTGAGGTTGCCGTGCAGATAGCTTTTCAGGGCATCGAGCCAGACAGCGCCATCCAGATAGGCGCTGATATGGGCCAGCACCCCGAGAATGGGGGGCGATGAGAGGCCATGGGCCGCCTTGAGCCGCTGCAGATAGCCGGCCCGCGCCTCGGCGTTAGCAATAAAGGCGTAGGCGCCGCCAAGGGCGGGAATATTGAAGGATTTGGAGCCAGAGCTCACCAGCGCCCAGCTTTCGTCCTCTGCCACCTCGCTCCACGGCAGGTAGCGGGCAAAGCTCACATCCATATGGATGTCGTCCGAGATGACCTTGACCCCGTGGCGCTGGCAGATGGCGGCCATCCGGCCGAGTTCATCCCGCGTCCAGACCCGGCCGGTGGGATTGTGGGGGCTGCACAGCAGCAGGATGCGGCAATCGGGGCGAGCGGCTTGCTGCTCAAAGCAGGCCCAGTCGATCTGGTAACTCCCCTCTGTTTTTTTGAGCGGGCAAGGCAGCAGCACACGATCGTTGGCGGCCAGCATATTGCCGAAGGCGTCGTAGGCGGGGGTATGCACCAGCACGCCTTCGCCCGGCGCTGACCAGAGGCTCACCAGCTGGGCGATGATGTAGATGACCGAAGGGCCGTAGACCAGGGTTGCTGGATCAAGCTGCGCCCCGTAACGGCTGGCGAACCAGTTGCTCACCGCCCCCTTGAAGTCGTCGTGATTCCAGCGGCTGTAGCCAAAGACCCCATGCTCAAGGCGCTTGGCCAGGGCTGAGCGAATGCAGGGGGCTGTCGCGAAATCCATGTCGGAGATGGTAAAGGGGAGCAGGTCGGCGTGGCCGAAGCGGTCGGCCACATAGTCCCACTGGGTGCAGTAGGTGCCGTGGCGATCGACGACGCGATCAAAATCAAAGAAGTCGGTATTGGGCATCTCTTTCTCACCAGTAAAACAGCAATGAACAAGGGGGCATGGCGCCCCCCGAGGTAGGGTAACAGGGGGCCGACTCAGGCCCCCATCAGGCTCTGCAGCTGGTTTTTCACCAGATGGACCTGGGGCCCGATCACCACCTGCAGGTTGTGCTCATCGAGCTTGATCACCCCGATGGCGCCGTTCGCCTTCAATACCTTGTCATCGACCCGGCTCATGTCCTGCACCGACATCCGCAGGCGGGTGATGCAGTTATCGAGCGCCAGGATGTTGTCGGCGCCGCCCAAGGCGTTGAGGATCACCTCGCCGTTATAGCCGCTGTTGCCGGCCTTCTTGCCCACGGGCTGGGCAGCCTCGCTGGCCTCAATCTCGCGGCTCTCTTTTTCACGGCCAGGGGTTTTGAGGTTGAAGCGCACGATGGCAAAGCGAAACACCCCGTAATAGATGGCAAACCAGATGGCGGCTGCGACCGGCACCAGATACCACTTGGTGGCGGTGCCTTGCAGCACGCCGAACACCAGAAAATCGATGAGGTTGCCGTCGGTGTTGCCGATAGTGACACCCAAAAGCCCCATGGTCATAAAACCCAGACCCGTCAGGATGGCGTGAATGACGTAGAGCACCGGCGCCACGAACAGGAACAGGAACTCCAGCGGCTCCGTGATGCCACCGATGACGCAGGCCACTACACCGGAGACCAGCAGCGCCTTGATCTTGCCGCGATTTTCCGGGCGAGCGCAGTGATACATGGCGAGCGCCGCCCCCGGCAGGCCGCCGAGGAAGGCCGGCATCTTGCCCTGAGAGAGGAAGGAGGTGGCAGAGACCGAGAATTGGGTGGTGTCGGCGCAGGAGAGCTCGGCGTAGAAGATATTGAGTGCGCCGCTCACCTCGTTGCCGCACACCAGCGATGTACCGCCCGCCTCGGTAAAGCGGATGAGCGCTACCAGAATGTGGTGCAGGCCGAGCGGCAGCAGCAGCCGCTCGCCGGTACCGAACAGGAAGGGGCCAAAGGGACCGGCGTGGGAGATGAGCGTCCCGATGCCGTTGATGCCGGCGGCAAACCAGGGCCAGACCAGGGGCACCACCAGACCGACCACCCCCAGCACGATGGCGGTGATGATGGGCACAAAGCGGGCGCCGCCGAAGAAGGCGAGCGCATCGGGCATCTGGTAGGTGTAGAAACGGGCGTGCAGTTTGGCGACGATCACCCCGACGATGATGGCCCCCAGAATACCGGTGTCGATGGAGCTGATGCCGAGGATCGATTTCACCCCGTAAGCCTTCTCCGCCGCCCCGTCACCGATGACATTGGCCACGGTCAGGTAGAAGTTGATGGAGAGGTTGAGCGCCGCATAGCCGACAAAACCGGCAAAGGCCGCCACCCCTTTCTCTTCGCGCGCCAGGCCCAGCGGAATGGCCACCGCGAACATCACCGGCAGGTAGATAAAGGCCACCAGCCCGACCTTGGTCATCCAGAGGAACAGCAGTTGCAGCACGGTATTGTCGAGGAAGGGCATGCTCTGCTTGACCGCATCGCTGGTGAGCGAGCTGCCGACACCGAGCAGAATGCCCGAGAAGGCCAGCAGGGCGACCGGCAGCATGAAGGTCTTGCCGAGGCTCTGCAGGAACTCCCAGATGGTGGATTTGGCGGGGGACTTGGCCATGTGTCAGATCCTTGTGAGGTGAGGGTCATTCGATACGCCTGCCCGGTACCGTTCCTGACGGATGGCGACGGTGAGCCGTATCTGGTTTTGCTGGATGATAAAACGTTTTATCAACTCGCAAGTGCCGACAGGATCACAGTTCAACCGCCCTGCTGGACACTGTTCCTCAAATTTGTGAGGCAGATCCATGGGCGCGGGATGTAACGTTTCACTCGGCAACCCAAGCGGGTATGCTGTGCACCTCGTCTCTTCGCCTTGATCGCCACCGCCTGCCTATGTCACCCAAACCGCTGCTCGCCAACAACCCCAAGATCACCGACGTGGCCCGGCTGGCCGGGGTCTCGGTCACCACCGTCTCCATGGTGCTGCGCGGTAAGGGGCGTATCTCGCCGGCCACCGCCGAGCGGGTGCAGCAGGCGATAAAAGAGCTCGACTACGTGCCCAACAGCGCCGCCGCCAACCTGCGCAGCCAGCAATCCAACCTGGTGGGGCTGATCCTGCGCGACATCACCGACCCTTTCTACACCGAGGTGACCGCCGGGGTGAGCGAGGTGCTGGAGCAACAGGGCTATCTGCTGTTTCTGACCCAGTGTGGTCACAGCCCCGAGCGGTTGCAGCAGAGCATCCAGTCCCTGTCGCGCCAGGGGGTGGCGGGCATCATCTTCAACCCGGTGCGCGGCGCCGCCGCCAAGCCGCTGGAGAACCTGCTCGGCTCGGCGCTGCCGCTGGTGTGCGCCGCCCGCTCCTACTATCGAGACGACGTCGACTTTATCGGCCCGGACAACACCCACGCCGCCCAGCAGGCCACCACCTATCTCATCGAGCAGGGCCACCGCCATATCGCCTACGTCGGCGGGCGGGCCGATTCCCTCACCCGCGCCGAGCGCATCGGCGGCTACTGTGCCAGCCTGCTGCAATACGGGCTGCCCTTCAAACCGGAGTGGGTACTGGAGTGCGAGCGCACCCAGCGCAGCGCCGCCGACACCATCGCCCAGCTGTTGCACCGGCACCCCAAGGTGACCGCCGTGCTCTGCCACTACCCGGAGGTAGCCCTCGGCGCCATCTACGGCGTCGAGGCGAGCGGGCGCAGCGTGGGCAAGGACAACTACGTCGGCCAGCAGGTGGCCCTGCTCGGCTTTGACGACGTGGCGGAGGCCGAACTCACCTTCCCCGCCCTTACCTTCGTCAGCTCGCCGGCCCGCGACATCGGCCGCCAGGCGGCCCTGCGCCTGCTGACCCGATTGCAGCAACCCGAGCTCGCCCCCAACCGCCATCTCATCATCCCCAGCTTGCAAAAGCGGGCATCGGCCTGAGTTCGCTGGGTGGCAAGCCCCCCCTTCACTTTTCCTGCGCCTTGATCCAGCGTCTATAGCGGGCGTTGCCAAGCAGGGTCTGCCACTGCTGGCAGGCCAGCGCCAGGGCGGGCGCGATCTTGGGGCGGCTCGGCTGCCCGCGCCCCAGCCGCCGCAACTGGTATTTCACCATCGCCATGTAACCTACCGAGGCCAGCACCTTGTTGCGCCAGGGGATGGGCCTGAGCTCGGCACTTGCCGCCTGTTCACGGTGCCATCTGGCAGGCAGATCCGGGGCGATGGCCAGCGCAGTGGCCATGCCGGCGACCGCCACCCCGCTGCCAAGCACCTGCTCCACCACCGGGTAGCGGCGAATTCCCCCGGTCACCATCACGGGCATATGGGCAACAGAGACGATCTCCCGAGCGAACGCCAGAAAATAGGCCTCCCGCGCCAGAGTCCGACCATCGCGGGCCTGGCCGTGCATGGCGGGCGCCTCGTAACTGCCGCCGGAGAGCTCCACCAGATCCACCCCGAGCGGGTTGAGCATCTCCACCACCGCCTTTGCATCCTCGGTGCTGAAGCCGCCACGCTGAAAGTCGGCGGAGTTGAGCTTGACCGACAGTGCGAAGCCGCTGCCCGCCTGCTGGCGGATCCCTTCAACTATCTCCAGCAGCAAGCGGGCGCGATTCTCAAGGCTGCCGCCCCAACGATCGCGGCGTTGGTTGGTGAGTGGCGAGAGGAACTGGCTCAGCAGATAGCCGTGCGCGGCATGGATCTGTACCCCGTCAAAACCGACACGCTGTGCCAGCAGCGCCGTGTTGATGAAGCGCGCCTTCACCTCGGCAATGTCGGCCTCGCTCATGGCTCTGGGCGGAGAGAACTGCCTCGAGAAACTGCCGAGCGCCATGGGTACGGCGGAAGGGGCCAGGGTGGGCTGCCCCAGCGCCGCCGGCATCTGGCGACCGGGGTGGTTGATCTGCATCCAGATCTGGGCGCCCCCGCTCTTGGCCGCCTCGGCCCAGGCACTGAAACGCTCGGCCAGCGCTGGGGAGAGATCGTGGGAGTCGAGTACCACGCCCTCCGGCCCCGTCATGGCGTGGCCGTCCACCATCACATTGCCGGTGATGAGCAGGCCGGCGCCACCCTCTGCCCAGGTACGATAGAGCTGGATCAGCGCCTCTGAGGGGGCATGGTCATAGTCGGCCATGTTCTCTTCCATGGCGGCCTTGGCGAGGCGGTTGATAAGCTGGCTGCCATTGGGCAGGGTCAGGGGAGTAAATGGGTTCATGGCGATCTCCTCGGTAATGAGGACCCCACCATAAGTTTGAAGCTGACTTGAAGGTCAAGCCCCCTTATCGGGATGCCGTCGCGATGGGAGAAATGGTATCCACCCGCACAGCCCATAGGACCGTTGACATTCAAGCGGGCTTTCACCCTAGAATTCCCCTTGAGCCCCCCTTTCGGCGGGCAGACCCGCCAACCCGCAGCCCAGGAGGCAAGATGAAGATCGGTGAACTGGCCAAACAGACCGGCATGGCGGCCTCGACCATCCGCTTCTACGAAGCCAGAGGCCTACTCAGCAAGGTACGGCGGGGTACCAACGGCTATCGCGACTACCCGCCCGAGACGGTACCCTTGCTGACCATCATCGGCCAGGCGCAGCAGGCAGGCTTCTCCCTCGACGAGATCAAGCAGTTGGTGCCCGCAGATATCAGTTCTTGGCAACACGCCCCGCTACTGGCGGCGCTCGAGGCCAAGGTGAGCGACATAGAAGCGCTGGAGACAAGACTTGCCCACAGCAAGCAGCAATTGCAGGCCCTGATCAGGCTGGTGGAGTCCAAACCCGACGAGATGCCGTGTGAAGAGAACGCCGCCCGGGTATTGGCTAGCATGGGTATTCCCTCCCCCGAGGGCATCGCAACAAACACCATCGCAGCCAAGCCCGCTACGCGCCCCAAAAAGTGATCCCGCTCGCAACCAGCACACGCCCCCAGCATGGGGGATTGAGAGCCAACTGAAGAAGACTATGATGGGCGCGCCATCCATAACAGGTCATCATCATGACAACAGAGCGCACCGCCCACTCCCAAAGCGAGCCACCGAGTGAAATCCATCGCTGTGACAAATGCCGGGAGCGCACCCGCCATATCGTGGTGCTGGTCGCCCGCGATCACACTCAGGACATCATGCCCAAGGATCCCCGCAAAGCCTTCTGGCAAGCCTTTACTTCCAGCAGCATCACCAACTGGGCGTTTGGCGAAACGCTGGCTTACCAGGCCACCCATGTAAAGCACCTGATTTGCGAGCGCTGTGGGGAGAAGTTTCTGGAATATTGATGCCCAGAGGGCGGCGCGCCCCAGACAATCACAGCGAGATAAAAGAGAGAAAGATGAAGTTTGTCGAGATGGCCCCCGGTCAACTGCCGCTGGCGCTGCTGCTGGAGGCAGATCCCGCAAAGCAGCGCATTGCCGCCTATCTGCCCGACGCCTGGGGCTTTGCCGCCCTGGCGGGCAACGAGGTAGTGGGCGCCTGCGTGGCCGGTCTGGTGGGGGAGCAAACGGCCGAGATCTTCAATATCGCCGTTGCCCCCAACCGCCAGCAGCAAGGCATCGGATCCAGCCTGCTGCACTTCGTACTGACCAACCTGGCCGAGAAAGGGGTATGCCGCGTCGAGCTCGGTACCGGCAGCTTCGGCCACCAGCTCACCTATTACCAGCGCCACGGCTTTCGCGTCGATGCCGTCGTCAAGGATCACTTCCTTATCCACTACCCGGAGCCCCTGATGGAGCACGGCATCCAGCACAAGGATATGCTGCGGCTCTCGCTGGTGCTGGAGCCCAATCCCCCGCTCCATAGCGGCCAGTAACCCGTCGCTACCGGCAAGGCGGAAGCCAATCAACCCTCTTCCTTATTAAGTAATTTGTTGATCTGAGGCTGATTTTGTTCAGCTTCCTGTTTTGCCACCCAATCACCTTGGTTAAGATGCCCACTTGGAAACCATTTATGCAAAGACACATCTGTGCGGCCGTTTCGCCATCCACCACATCGCCGGATGACCGTAGCAGGCTGGAGGCTGTAATCCACGGTCGGTAGCGTGGAATTCCGCCTCTTTATTCAACTCAATTTAAGACGCTCCGAGACAGTAAATAAACGACGCAAGCAGCACTTTACAAAAGTTCAAGTGGCAGGATAAATCAACATGAAATTACTTATCATCATCACAACTTTATTACTATGCTTCTCCATTTCTGCAAAAGCAGACGCCACATTTATAATTGACGGAGTGAAAGTAGACATTAAAAAAGAGGGTGAATGCTTTTACTTGATGACAGCAGGAAAAGAAAAGCAGCAACTTAAATGTATTGATGATAATTTGGAGTCTGATATTTTTATACAGGATTTCAACTTTGATGGTTATAAGGACATTGCCATTACCAACTATCTTGGCATGGTAAATAATATTTTTCATGTGTTCTTATATGATCATATGAATGCAATATTCAAAGAGCTAAAATTTGCAGACTCGAAGACACCTACATCTGCCTGCGAAGATCTCTATAACCTTTCAGTTCGATTAGATGATCTTTCTTTGGTTAGCTCTTGCCGCTCCGGCCCTGTATGGTATTACGATACTTACCGATATAACGCCCAAGGTGAACTCTGGCTATATAAAACAACAGAGTATCAGATCCAAAACTCCGAGATTGATACCTTCCCTCTTTACGAGCACACATTTAATCAGAAGGGAGAGAAACTGGACACCGTTGCGATTGACTTTGATGGCAAGAAAATTCTCTGGTCAGTCACATCCGAGAAAGCCTTCCTCTACTCATCACCTGAAAAAACATCAAAGACCAAAGCCTATCTTATTCATAACGACAAAGTAGAAATTCTCGAGCAGAAAGATGATTGGATTAAGATCCGATTTGCCTCCAGAAAAGGCCCCCTTGTCCGTTGGCTCTATCTTCCAGAAGCAATAGCCAAAAGTTAACCTAGAACTTTTAATACCCAAGCGTACTTAGACATTCACGTCATCAATTCGGTAGGGTGCAATAAGAGCAGCGCATTGCACCTCTACCTTTCCTGCCTCCAAACAAGCGGTGCAATTCACTTCGTTCATTGCACCCTACGGGGCCAATGCCTGTGGTTTCACTCGCGCGTTGTGGTGGGCTGTCTGGCACCAATGGCTCAACCCATTTCTCCACCTTTCCCCTCGCCGGCCTCCCCTTACCAAGCCCCCCGTTACCGCCATTTATGTGCGACAGCTCACACCCCGCCCGCTCTTTTCACCTCACAAATTTACAGTTTTGCACCGATTCCTGGCCGGATAACATCACCCTCCATCATAAAAGCACGTTGAAAGAACCAACATCAAGATACTGATTATTAAAAACAAAAAATCATTCTTCGATTCAATCCAGACCCATTTTGTCAGCTGGTCTGCTATGCGATCAGGATCACACTCAAGGTCATATCGCACAAAAATCCAGTATTTCGCAGTTTTGTCCGATAGGTGAGCGGCCCTGCGGGCGGGATAATAGTGGGGTCACTTTTGTCTGCATCTCCTGGGCTATAGCCCAGGAAAAGATGCCAACAGGCTCCGGCCAGGAGCAGGGAGAACGCCATGATCACCACCCTTATCAACGAGCAACTGATCGCGCTCGATTTAAAGGCCACGCGCAAGGAGGAGGTCTTCACCGAGATGACCCGTCTGCTCGCGGCGCAAGGCAAGGTCAGCGACGAGCAGCAGTTCGTCAAGGATCTGTGGGCCCGGGAAGAGCTGGACAACACCGGCTTTGAAGAGGGCGTTGCCCTGCCCCACGCCAAGAGTGCGGCAGTAAGCACCCCGGCGGTGGCCATCGGCATCAGCCGCGCCGGTATCGAGTACGGCGCCGAGGATGGCAAGCCCTCCCGGCTGTTTTTTATGATTGCCTCCCCGGCCGGTGGCGCCAATCACCATATCGAGGTGCTGGCCGAGCTCTCCGCCAAGCTGATTGAAGAGGGCTTTATCGATGCCCTGCTGGCAGCCAAGACGTCTACCGATGCGCTGGCGCTGCTGCTCGAGAAGAAAGAGCCGCAAGTGGCCGCCCCGGCCGCCGACAAGGGGCTGATCATCGGCGTCACCGGCTGCCCGGCCGGCATCGCCCACACCTATCTGGCGGCAGAATCCCTGGAGCGCGCCGCCAAGGAGCTGGGCTTTGAGGTGAAGGTGGAGACCAACGGCTCCATCGGCGTCAAGAACAGCCCGACTGCGGCCGAGATCGCCCGCGCCAGCGCCATCGTGGTGGCCTGCGACAAGCAGGTGGACATGGCCCGCTTCAACGGCAAACCGCTCATCAAAACCGGCGTGAAGGCCCCCATCAAGGATGGCAAGGGTCTGATCGAGCAGGCGCTGAAGGCCCCCGCCTATGTGGCGGACAAGGATGAGCGCAAGAGCGAGGAGAAGAGCTCAGGCGGCAGCTCGGATCTCTACCGTTATCTGATGAACGGCGTCTCCCACATGATCCCGTTTGTGGTCACGGGGGGTCTGCTGATCGCCCTGGCTCTGGCCATCGGCGGTGATCCAACCCCGAGCGGCATGCAGATCCCGGCAGGGAGCATGTGGAACCAGATCCTCAACGTGGGCGTCGCCGCCTTCACCCTGATGATCCCCATTCTGGCGGGCTACATCGCCTACGCCATCGGTGACAGACCGGCACTGGCACCGGGCTTTATCGGCGGCTGGATCGCCAACAACGGCAGCTTCTACGGCGCCGACGCCGGTACCGGCTTTATCGGTGCCATCATCGCGGGTCTGTTGGTCGGTTATCTGGTGCGCTGGATTGCGACCCGCCACTACCACAAGATGGTGCAGCCGCTGGTGCCGATCCTGATCGCCCCCATCGTCGGGTCGCTCTTTATCGCTGCGGTCTTCATCTTCATCATCGGCGCCCCCATTGCCGACATGATGACGGGTCTGAACGCCATGCTGCTCTCCATGAGCGGCGGCAGCCTGGTGCTGCTGGGGATCGTGCTGGGGGGCATGGCCGGCTTTGACATGGGTGGCCCGGTCAACAAGGTGGCCTTCCTGTTCTCGGTAGGCATGATCGCCTCCGGCCAGACCCAGTTCATGGGTGCCATGGCCTGCGCCATCCCGGCCGCGCCGCTCGGCATGTCACTGGCTACCGTGCTCGGTCGCAAGCTCGGCATCTTCGACGCCACCGAAATTGAAGCGGGCAAAGCCGCCGGTGCCATGGGTCTGGTGGGGATCTCCGAGGGTGCCATTCCGTTTGCCGCCCGTGATCCGCTCGCCGTCATCCCGGCCAACGTGCTGGGCAGCATGACCGCCGCCGTGATGGCCTTCCTGTTTGGCATCACCAACAGCGTCGCCCACGGTGGCCCCATCGTGGCCCTGCTTGGCGCCGTCAACAAGCCGCTGCTGGCGCTGCTCTGCATGATCTGCGGTGCCATCGTCACCGGCGTGGTGGCGGTTGCCCTGAAAAAACTGCGGGTCAAGAAGAGTGACGAGGTGACGCTGGCCAAGGCCGCCTGATCCCTGCCCAACCAAGCCATCCCCCGCGGGGTGGTGACCAAACCGGACGAGGCCACCTGCGGGTGGCCTCGTCTTTTTGTCGGGTTCGAGAGAGCCCGCTCACCTCTGCTGTACGACGCCGGCTTGTGATCCTCTTCACGCTTCGCGGCCGGATCCCGCCAAACTAGGAAATTTTCCTACCCCCCCTAGGGATGGCTCTCACGCCATTTGCAGCGCGCCTCATTAAAGTCACGCTACCTGATGTCGTTACCCGACCCGCGCCACGGCGCAAGGGACGGGCATGGGTTCAATCGACAGGGGCTCGCCGCGCACCGCGCCCGCTTCCTGTTGTTCTTTCCGTGGCGTGACCTCCAACTCCAATCAAAAAGGGAGGAACGCGGCGGAAACAGCGTCTATCTCGCAGAGGATGAACGAAGATGTTTAAACTACTCGAACAGGTCCGGGTCCCCACCCTGAACCTGCCGGTCGAAGCCCGGCGCAAACTCTGGTTCAAACCGTTTATGCAATCCTATCTGGTTGTGTTCATCGGTTACCTGACCATGTATCTGATCCGCAAGAACTTCAACATTGCGCAGAACGACATGATCCAGGAGTACGGTCTCTCCATGACCGAGCTCGGCATGATCGGCCTTGGCTTCTCCATCACCTACGGGGTGGGCAAGACCATCGTCTCCTACTATGCCGATGGCAAGAACACCAAGCAGTTCCTGCCGCTGATGCTGATCCTCTCCTCCCTCTGCATGCTGGGCTTCAGTGCCAGCATGGGCGGCACGGGTTTCAGCCTCTACCTGATGATCTTCTTCTACGCGGCCAGCGGTTTCTTCCAGAGCTGCGGCGGCTCCTGCAGCTACTCCACCATCACCAAGTGGACGCCCCGCAACAAGCGCGGCACCTACCTCGGCATGTGGAACCTCTCCCACAACGTGGGCGGGGCCGGTGCGGCCGGTGTGGCGCTGTTCGGTGCCAACTACCTGTTCGATGGCAACGTGCTCGGCATGTTCATCTTCCCCTCCATCATCGCGCTGATCGTCGGCTTCATCGGCCTGCGCTTTGGTAGCGATTCGCCGGAAGCCTATGGCCTCGGCAAGGTCGAAGAGCTGTTTGACGAAGTGGCGAGCGAAGAAGATATCGCCACCGAAGAGCAGCAACTGACCAAGTGGCAGATCTTCGTCAAGTACGTGCTGATGAACAAGGTGATCTGGCTGCTCTGCTTTGCCAACATCTTCCTCTACGTGGTGCGTATCGGTATCGACCAGTGGTCCACCGTCTATGCCCACCAGGAGCTCGGCTTCTCCAAGGAAATCGCCATTCAGGGCTTTACCTTCTTCGAAGTGGGCGCCCTGGTCGGTACCCTGATGTGGGGTTACCTCTCTGACCTGGCCAACGGTCGCCGTGGTCTGGTGGCCTGCGTGGCACTGGCGCTGATCATCGCCACCCTGGGGCTCTACCAGCACGCCACCACCCAGTTCATGTTCCTGGGCTCCCTGTTCCTGCTGGGCTTCCTGGTGTTCGGTCCGCAACTGCTGATCGGCGTGGCCGCCGTGGGCTTCGTCCCCAAGCAGGGCATCAGCGTGGCCGATGGCGTCAAGGGTACCTTCGCCTACCTCATCGGTGACAGCTTCGCCAAGCTGGGTCTGGGCATGATTGCCGACGGCACCCCCATCTTCGGCCTGACCGGCTGGACCGGCACCTTCGCGGCGCTGGACATGGCCGCCGCCGCCTGTCTGGTGCTGATGGCCTGCGTCGCGGTTGCCGAAGAGCGCAAGATCCGCCGCATCAAGCGGGAGCTGAAAGCCGCCACTTTGGCGACCCAGTCCGCCTGAGCCCCGGCTGACCGGGCAGTCGCTGCCCGGTAGCACGGTTTCACTCCGTAGTGTGCATTCGGCCCGCCCTCTGGCGGGCCGTTTTTTATCCCCTCTTTTCTCCACTTGTCCCTTTTGAGGCCGCAAAAGCGCTCACCCCTTGCCCATCCCCTCAGCAGAGCGCAGTCGGGATCCCATTTTTGCCTCCGCCCCTTTGGCAAGGCCGCCCCTTGGCGCTATCTTGTTGCCCCACCCGAACTTGCCGTGAGAGCCCATGAAGATCCTCGCCGTCACCGCCTGCCCCACCGGCATCGCCCACACCTATATGGCCGCCGAAGCGCTGCAAAAAGCCGCCGACAAGCTGGGGCTCAAGATCAAGGTCGAAACCCAGGGTGCCATGGGGCTGGAGAACATCCTCACCGCCCGCGACATCGCCGGCGCCGATCTGGTGCTGATCGCCTCCGATATCGAGATTGAGCAAAAAGATCGCTTCCTCGGCTGTCCCATCCACCAGGTGGCGCTGGAGGCGGTGCTGCTCGATGCGGTGGCCGTGCTCAAGACCGCCGCCCCCGGCGTCTGAATGCTGATCCGCGAGATCTCCTTTCACTGCCGGCTGGGACTCACCATCACCCAGGCCAAGCAGTTGAGTCGGCTGGCCGGGCTGTTCAAGTCCCATATCCAGTTCATCAACGTCACCCGCCGTCAGGCGGTGGAGGCGACCAACCAGCTCTCCCTGCTCACCCTGGCCACCCAGCCCGGCGATCTCTGTCTGCTGCTGATCGAGGGGCTGGATGCCGAGCTCGCCCACATGGCCTTCACCTGCTGGTGCGTGGAGCTGGGCCAGCCGCTGGGGCGTCCCGGCAGCGCCGCCCTCGCCGAGCAGCGCCTGGGCCAGGCGCTGCCCGACTATTGCTTCACCCTGGCCCAGCTCGGCCATGCCACGGCGCCCCTCGACAAGTGCCAGGCACTGGCGGTGCTGGTGGATCTGCTGCCCACCGAGCTGATAAGCGACAGGCCGATGTTGGAGCAGGCCATCGCCGCCCGCGAGCAGCTGGCAGCCACCATCATCCGGCCCGGGCTCGCCATGCCCCATGTCATCTGCCCCGCTATCCGCCGCCCCGCGCTCTCGCTGCTCAGCAGCAGCGAGCCCATCGAGTGGGGCTCCGCACTCGGGCCGGTACAGACCCTGATTTTACTGGCAGTGCCCACCGGCCTGGCTCCCGAGCAGTTGCGCCCTCTCACCCGGCTGGCCCGCGCACTGATGGACGAGCAGGTGGGCACCGCATTGCTGCACGCGAGCTCCGCCCCCGCCCGTCAGGCCATCGTCATCGACGGCCTGCTCGGCTGAGCGGCTAGCCTCCCGTCCCCGTCGTTCATGCCCGCGACAGCCCCCTGTGATACACTCGCCCTTCCTCTGTTTTTGGTATGCATGCGATGAAATCAGCCCGCCCCCGTCTCTCCCTCTCCGCCCGTCCTGACGCCGAACGTTCGGCCAGCAGACCAGCAGCCACGGCGCGCCCATCCCAACGCCGGGAGGCGCAACACGCCATGAGAGACAAGGAGGGTGAGCGCAAACCGGCCCCCGCCCCGGCCGATCGCAAGCTGCTGCTCTTGAACAAGCCCTACATGGTGCTCTGTCAGTTCACCGACGAGGCAGGCCGCGAGACCCTCAAGGATTACATCACCGAGCCCGGCATCTATGCCGCGGGCCGGCTCGACCGCGACAGCGAGGGGCTGTTGCTGCTCACCAACGACGGCAAGCTGCAAGCGCGCCTCACCCAGCCGGGAGAGAAGACCCCCAAGACCTACTGGGTGCAAGTGGAAGGAGTGCCAAGCGAGGAGAAACTGGCTGCCCTGCGCGCCGGTGTGGAGCTCAACGACGGCATGACCCTGCCCGCCGGGGCGCGCCTCATGGATGAGCCTGCGGTGTGGCCACGCAACCCGCCCATTCGCGAGCGCAAAGAGATCCCCACCTGCTGGCTGGAGATCAAGATAGTGGAGGGGCGCAACCGCCAGGTGCGGCGGATGACCGCCCACATCGGTCACCCCACCTTGCGCCTTATCCGCTACGCCATCGGGGAGTGGACCCTCGACGCGCTGGCACCGGGGGAGAGCCGCGCCCTGCCCGCCCCCGAACTGGCCCCTGCGCCACGGCCAGCTGCCACGCAAGGGAAAGCACGGACATCCGCCAAGCCACAGGGAGCAGGCAGCCACAGCGCACTGCGAGCGGCTCGCCGCCCCCAGCATCAGGGCCAAGGGCAGGCACCCGACCAAGGGCGGGGCAGCCGCGAGGCCGAGCCGCGCCCCGGCAATCGCAGCGGCGGGCGCGGCACCGCCCGTCGCCCGGCCCGCAGCAAGCCGTCGGAATAACACGAGTAAGCCATTTGGCCAGCGTGCCGTCACCTGAACGGCACTGTTGAATCCAGCGCCCCACCGGGGCACAGCCAACCAGACAAGGAGTCCCTTATGAGCGATCACCCACCGCTGCCCACCCGCCTCACCGTGGCCGCCCTGGTCCACTGGCAGGGCCGCTTCCTGCTGGTGGAAGAGGAGATCAAGGGCCAGCGCCGCTTCAACCAGCCTGCCGGCCATGTGGAGCCGGGGGAAGATCTCATCCAGGCGGCCTGCCGCGAGCTGAAGGAGGAGACCGGGCTCACCGCCGCCCCCACCGGCTGGCTCGGGGTCTATCTCTACAAGCCGGCGGACAGCGAGGCCACCTTTGTGCGCACCGCCGTTATCTTCGACCTTGAAAAGGCGCCGGGTCAGCACCATCCAGAGGATCCTGACGGCGACGTGCTGGCCTGCCACTGGCTCACCCTGGCGGAGATCGCCGAGTGCAAACCGGCCCTGCGCAGCCCGCTGGTGTGGCAGTGCATACAGGACTATCTGGCCGGCACCCGCTTGCCGCTGTCGGCCCTCAAGGCCTTTATTTGAGAGCCTGCCCACGCTCTTACTGCGAGACCGTGATCAAGGCTCATGTGAAGCTCGGAATCCTCACGTATATCTATACGTTCCGGTTCCTGCGCTGTTCTTTACCTTGCTGACGGCCTCTCGTGACAGATCGTGAACAGGCTATGCAGGACCGTTTGGCGCCACTTTTTCATCATGGCGCCGACAAATAGAAAAACGATTTCCTGCTGCCAGGTTCCTGATGGGAACGGCGGCATGGATATGTGACCGGGGGCGCGAAATTCTGGTAGAATACGCCCCGTTTAAACGAACTGGTAACTTCGACTAATGACAGACAACAGCCAAATCAAGGTGATCGTCGGCATGTCCGGCGGCGTGGATTCTTCCGTCTCGGCCTACCTGCTCCAGCAGCAGGGCTATCAGGTCGAAGGCTTGTTCATGAAGAACTGGGAAGAAGACGACACGGACGAGTACTGCTCTGCCGCCCAGGATTTGGCTGATGCCAAGGCCGTCTGCGACAAGCTGGGGATGAAACTCCACACCATCAACTTCGCCGCCGAGTACTGGGACAACGTGTTCGAGCACTTCCTCGAAGAGTACAAGGCCGGCCGTACGCCGAACCCGGATATCCTGTGCAACAAGGAGATCAAGTTCAAGGCGTTCCTGGAGTTTGCCGCCGAAGAGCTGGGGGCCACCTACATCGCCACCGGCCACTATGTACGCCGTGACGACAGCACCGGCCGCCCGCGCCTGCTGCGCGGCCTCGATACCAACAAGGATCAGAGCTACTTCCTCTACACCTTGAGCGAAGCTCAGGTGGGTCAGAGCCTGTTCCCGGTCGGCGATCTTGAAAAACCCGAGGTGCGCCGCATCGCCGAGCAGCTGGATCTCATCACCGCCAAGAAGAAAGACTCCACCGGTATCTGCTTTATCGGCGAGCGCAAATTCAAGGACTTCCTGGCCAAGTTCCTGCCCGCCCAGCCCGGCCCCATCGAAACCGTCGATGGCAAGGTGATCGGCGAGCATCAGGGCCTGATGTATCACACTCTGGGCCAGCGCAAGGGGCTTGGCATCGGTGGTCGCAAAGATGCCACCGAAGAAGCCTGGTACGTGGTCGACAAAGAGGTGGAGCGCAACACCCTGGTGGTGGCGCAGGGCGAACATCCCCGTCTCTACTCCGATGGCCTCATCGCCAGCCAGCTGCACTGGGTGGATCGCACCCCCATTCGCGCGCCGCGCCGCTGCACCGTCAAGACCCGCTATCGCCAGGAAGATATCCCCTGCCTGATCCAGCCCATCGACGATGAGACCATCCGGGTCATCTTCGACGAGAAACAGGCTGCGGTCACCCCGGGTCAGTCCGCCGTCTTCTACGACGGGGAAGTGTGTCTGGGCGGCGGCATCATCGAACAACGTTTCAGCCATCCGGTCTAAGGGCTGGGCGCTCACGAGCGTCCGCGCTGTACTCCCTTCTCCCCTCGCGGGAGAAGGGACAAAGACAAAACAGCACAAGGCAGCGATACATGATTGGCAACTTCCAGGCCGGCTCATGGCATCGGCCGGTGAATGAACAGAACAGGGCTGTGAAGATATGAGCGACAAATTCCAAGACAAAACCATGGCCTTTGCCGGCATCTGCCAGGCCGCTTATCTGGTGCAGAAGGTGGCCCGTGACGGCAGCTGCGACGAGGCGGCCCTGCGCGAGAGCCTCTCCAGCATTCTGGTGACCAACCCGAGCCAGCCGCTCGAGGTGTTCAACAACACCCATCTGGCCATTCGCGACGGCTACCGTGCGCTGGTCGAGCAGCTGGGCGCCGACGGTAGCCAGAAGAATGCCGAGCTGACCCGCTACGTGGTGAGCCTGATCGCGCTGGAGCGCAAGCTGGCCAAGCGCAAGGACATCCTCAACATGCTGGGTGAGCGGATCAGCCAGATTGGCCGCCAGCAACAGCACTTCGATCTGCTCGACGAGCAGATCCTGGCCAACATGGCGAGCATCTACAGCGACCTCATCAGCCCGATCGGCCCCCGAATCCAGGTGGCGGGTACCCCGCTGTTCCTGCAGCAGCCGCTGGTGCAACACAAGGTGCGTGCCCTGCTGCTGGCCGGCATCCGGGCCTGCGTGCTGTGGCGTCAGCTCGGCGGCAGCCGCACCCAGATCATCTTCGCTCGCAAGAAGATGGTGGAGCTGGCCAAACGTTACTAATCATCGGCTCGTGCGCGGGCCAAGGGACGACAGCAAGGCGGGCAGCCGCACATCCCCTTGTTGATATCCCGGGCCCACGCGCGAGTGGATACGGATCCCCCACACCAATCATCAGGAGTTCACCCCATGGAGCTGTCCGCGCTGACTGCTGTTTCCCCGATTGACGGTCGTTATGGCGACAAGGCCGATGCCCTGCGCCCTATCTTCTCCGAATTCGGCCTGCTGCGTTTTCGCGTCGAAGTCGAGGTGCGCTGGTTGCAAAAACTGGCCAGCCACGCCGGGATCCCGGAAGTCCCTGCCCTGAGCGCGGCCGCCAGTACCCTGCTCGACGGCATAGTCCAGAGCTTCAACGAGCAGGATGCCGCCCGCATCAAACAGATCGAGCGCACCACCAACCATGATGTGAAAGCGGTGGAGTACTTCCTGAAAGAAAAAGTCGAAGTGAACCCAGAGCTGGCCGCCATCAGCGAGTTCATCCACTTCGCCTGCACCTCGGAAGACATCAACAACAACTCCCACGGCCTGATGCTGAAAACCGCCCGCGAAGAGGTCATCAAGCCTTATTGCGAGAAGCTGATTTCCGAGCTCAAGCGTCTGGCTCATGAGTACCGCGACATGCCGCTGCTGTCCCGTACCCACGGTCAGCCGGCGACCCCGAGCACCATGGGCAAGGAGATGGCCAACGTCGCCTACCGGCTGGAGCGCCAGTACAAGCAGATCATGGCGGTGGAGATCCTCGGCAAGATCAACGGCGCGGTCGGCAACTACAACGCCCACATCAGCGCCTACCCGGATGTGGACTGGCACCAGTTCTCCGAGGAATTCGTCACCTCCCTCGGCCTTTCCTGGAACCCCTACACCACCCAGATCGAGCCGCACGACTACATCGCCGAGCTGTTCGACGCCATGGCCCGCTTCAACACCATCCTGATCGACTTCGATCGCGATGTGTGGGGTTACATCTCCCTGGGCCACTTCAAGCAGCGCACCATCGCCGGCGAAATCGGCTCCTCCACCATGCCGCACAAGGTCAACCCCATCGACTTCGAGAACTCCGAAGGCAATCTGGGTCTGGCCAACGCCGTGTTCCAGCATCTGGCCTCCAAGCTCCCCATCTCCCGCTGGCAGCGTGATCTGACCGACTCGACCGTGCTGCGCAACCTGGGGGTGGCGGTGGGTTACTCCCTGATTGCCTATCAGGCGACCCTCAAGGGTATCTCCAAGCTGGAAGCCAACGACGCCGCCATGGCTGCCGATCTGGATGCCAACTGGGAAGTGCTGGCCGAGCCGATCCAGACCGTGATGCGCCGCTACGGCATCGAGAAGCCCTACGAGAAGCTCAAAGAGCTGACCCGTGGCCGCCGCGTCGATGCCGAAGGGATGCGTACCTTTATCGACACCCTGGAGTTGCCGGAAGCGGTCAAAGTCGAGCTGAAGAAGCTGACCCCGGCCAACTACATCGGCGACGCCCAGCGTCTGGTCGATCTGCTGAAATAAGCGGATAAGTGACACCACCGGGGCCCTGTGCATGATCTGCAACAGGGCCCCGGTTATTTTATGTGGCACCCTATACACCCTTTGCAAGAGGTCTTGCCCGAGGCCAGCCACCGCCTCCGGCAAGACCTCTCTTGACCTTTGTCGAACCCTTTGACGAGAAGATCTATGTACCAACTCAATCTGGATATCGCTCACTTCCTCGAGCACTACTGGCAGAAGCGCCCACTGCTCATCAAGGGCGGCTTCACCGACTTTCAGGATCCCATCAGCCCGGACGAGCTGGCAGGTCTGGCCATGGAAGAGGTGATTGAATCGCGCCTCGTCACCCGCTTCAACAACAAGTGGGAGGCGGCTCACGGCCCCTTCGAATCCTACGATCACCTGGGTGAAGAGAACTGGACCGTGCTGGTGCAGGCCTGCAACCACTGGGCCCCCGAGGTCAACGAGCTGGCGCTGCCGTTCCAGTTCATCCCGGGCTGGCGTTTTGACGATGTGATGGTGAGCTTCTCCACCCCTCACGGCGGCGTCGGTCCCCACATCGACAACTACGACGTCTTCATCACCCAGGGCCAGGGCAAGCGCCACTGGCGCGTCGGCGATGCCAAGCCTTTGAACGAGTTCGCCGCCCATGCGGCCCTGCTGCACTGCGAGCCGTTCGAGGCGATCATCGACGTCATCATGGAGCCGGGCGATATCCTCTACATCCCGCCCGGATTCCCCCACGAGGGCTACGCCATCGAGCCCTCCCTGAACTTCTCGGTGGGCTTCCGCGCACCGGATGCCAAGGCGCTTATCTCCTCCTTTGCCGATCACCTGATCGACAACGAGGTGCGCACCGAGCGTTACGGCGATGCCGATCTCAAGCCACGTGCCCGCCACGGCGAGATCCAGCCCCACGAGCTGCACCGTCTGCGCGAGCTGATGCAGCAGGCCCTCGATGACGAGACCCTGTTCAAGGAGTGGTTCGGCACCATGATCTCCGAGGCCAAGCACGATCTGGACGTCAATCCGGTGGAGCCGGACTACAGCGCCGAGGAAGTGGCCGACCTGCTGACCCAGGGCGAGCCCGCCATCAAGGTGCCGGGTCTGCGCACCGTCTGGTTCAGCGGCGAGAGCCAGCAGTGCTACATCGACGGCGAAGCCTGGGCGCTGCCAAGCGAGGATGCCGCCGCCATTTCGCTCTTGTGCGACAAGGACATGGTTACTCAGGCCGACATGGTGGAACTTGCCGATCAGGCCGGCTTCCTGCAGCTGCTGACCCGGCTGGTCAACCGCGGCTACTGGTTCTTCAGCTGAGCTGACGGACAGAGATAAAAAAGGCACCCGAGGGCGCCTTTTTTGTTATTTGCAGCCGATGTGGATGCACCTGGTTTTCGTACATGGGCCGGTTCAATAATGACGACTCTTGGCCAAGCGATGGACAGGGGCGTCACCTCCGCTATTTCGGAATAAACGCATTCTTGTAGAAGGATCGGAATCCATTGTCCGGTACCTGAAACTCAACCCCATTGTACAATGACAATGAGGCATCATCAGTCTTACTCATAATTGCACCATAGCGGGCATAACCACTTTTGCCGTCGTGATACATAAAGTCCATCCGCGAAACCAGATCGCTGGTTTTCTTGAACAACCTGCCAACAATCGGCGAGTCTGAGGACAGGGGATTATTGATGGTCCGCAGTAATTTCATACGGGTATAGTCACCATTGTCATCCCGGGTCAGCAGATAATGGTAGCGGATCTCGGGAGCCTGCAGACCATTTAACCGATAGATCAAATTCACGTTGGTACCGAGTGCCAGGGCATTCAGGCCATAGGTTATCGGTGCATCGCGCTGACCGACAAAGTCAGAGATTATCCTGCGCGCTACACCAGCTTTCACTTGATAGATATGTCGGGTAGTGAAGATAAGGAACATGGTCTCATCAAGGCCATTGATGGCAACCACATCCAGCGGATATTCTTGCCACTCCAGATTTAATTGACTCGTCAGCTCATTGCTGTTTGTCGGGGCATCTTCCAGGTGAGATGTCAAGAAAGCGCGTGAAAAACTTGAGTTGTTTCCCAGCGCCACAAATATAGCAGCACGACTATTATTGCTTGCCTGACTCTCAACGGCATGCAAGCAGGTCTGCAAATCACTCCCCGGCCGCCAGTTACTGATTGGTGTGGTGGCTCCCGCAGTGAAGAAATTCGATATATTTCCGTAACCTGGTTTTTGAATATTGGCAAAGTTATAAATCCTGCCATTTCTCGGGGAGGTTACCAGAGCTCCTGGCTGAGTATAAATCGGATTATCATGATCAGCGATGCTTGGGACATAATCCCAATCGGTATTCATGGTCCTTGCATCGAATGCGCACACCAGAGTACGCTTCCAGTAACTGGATACCCGGCAAATATATGCACCAAGATCTTCATACTCAAGTCCCCGTGGCTTAATATATTCGTTGGTATATCTCGCGATCGGGGTAGGTTTGACCTCTTCTTTTTTAAGTAAGGTGTAGATCCACTGGGCAATGGCCACCACTATGCCTATCACCGCGACAATGATACCCAAGGGGCCGGCAATGGCAAACCCCATAAAAGAGGCAATGGCGACACCCAACGCCACCGTGGCGACCAACATATTGATTGCCGCAAATATAATATCCCCAATATCGCCGCCCTCGACAGCCTGATACAGGTTATACGCGGCCAGGGCCGCCCCCAGTGCCGCCAAGCCAACAAAACATATATTGATAACCCGAGTGATATTTTGCGTGGCGAGAAACATCTTGCTGGCTATCTGCCGCTCTACCACATTCGTGAGATGCTGGCCTTTGGCGGTAAGGTTGCTCAAGAATTGACTGAATTTCCCCATATTGATGGCAATGCTATTGATGATGCCTTCACCATTGCCATAAATAAACATGGTCACTTTATCAAGGAACCGACCGAGCTGGATCAGATTCAAGGTCAAATCAAACAAGGCTGCCCCCAACTCCATCAAAGGAACAGGATTGCTCCATTCCTCCCGATCGGTCGCCGTCAACCAGGTAAAGTTGCCCACCCCCAGCAACAAGGTGAACACGGAAAGGAATGAATCTATGGGGAAGGCCGCGGGAGCCACACCGGAGAAGGCTGTGGGAGCCATACTGCCCGCCGCCCCTGCCAGAGCAGGATATCGTTGAAGAATACGCTGCCGAGCCCCTTCATCCTGCAAGGTGCTTGTTCTCAGACTCATATTATTCAGTTCATTCCAGAAGCTATCCGGACTATTCTGGTTGAAGAAACTGTTCCAGAAGGTGCGCTGCGTACCGCTTTCATTTCTCAGCAAGGTCACCACATCATCGAAATTCCTCCTGTTGGCCAGGACTGTGTATTTCTCGCTTTGGTGACCCCAGCTCATGTTCATGGCAAACCCGCTGTAAACAGATCCCGCCATGGTACGTTCAAATTTTTTCAGCTCATCTTCTGTGATGCGACGACCGGATGAAATATTGAGCGCTCTTACTTTATTGATGGTGTTGTACACTTGCCACATCGCCTTTTCAAACGATGAGCCTGACCCCAGATACTCCTGAACTTTAAAAGAACTGATAAGCTCGTCTAACACCTCATTCTTGGAGTAGTGCTCGATAAGTTGACGAGCCCAGCTTTCTCCCCCTGCTTTGTAGGCGGTTAACTTTCCACTTTGGCAATAATGAGTAGCGACAGAGTATAGCTGATCGATAATCTCTTTAAACTGCACCCCCTTTTCTGCTTGTTTGATATTCGCATTTACCTTCACCATATCCCAAGAGTTATACAGCTTCCGGTCAGCTACTGTGACATTGGTTTGCTTGCTATATGAGTTCTGTAACAGACCACTCACGTACTCAACCATATTATCGGTAAAATAGCGTCGATTGCTGCTGTAAATAGCATTGACCGAGCTGATGCCATCACTCATTGTCAGCACATTATTATTAGGCTTCATGCCAGGGCCTAATGCTTCGCTTAATGAGCTGTTCTGATACTGGAATTCGTACTTCATCAACTCTTGAAACATCACCTGGGCAAGATATTGCGCTTCATCGGTTTCTTGTAAAAAGTTGACCCGATTTGAATCAACGGCGGGCTGGTTAGACGCCATCACGTAAAAATTGATCGCATCCAGCTCAGCAAAATTGCCATTATTCAAGACAGCAATGGCAGCCTTCACCGGGGCGGGGAAAACGCTGCTGGCAGCCAGACCAATCAGCGACATGGAGGAAAACGTCAGAAAATCACGACGTCCTTGTGAAACCTCACGATGAATTATTGCTGAGAGTTTTTTCATATAATGTATCCCTATCAGTGCTCAATTCATTCCAGATTGCCCGATATTTTCAGGCAATAGCTGGGCAGGCCATATCATCATGACCGAGCATATGGTGGTTGTTTTTTGGTGTAAGATGAAGACAGGTTACCGCGTCAGCATTATTGATATGCAAACGAGAGCAACTCTATCGATATATAAGACAAGGGCGGGTATGAATAATTAAAGCCATGGCAATCGCACCAAGCCTCCTTGTTTATATATTCAACAACCTACCTTTTCATCCTCATTTGAGTCAAACATCAATAATGAGGTCAAACCAAAAAATGTTACCCGTTAGACAAAAATAGATCTTGCCGATAAAAATTTGTAACAAGACATTGCAACAGAATACCTCCGGAAAAAGCAACGGCCAGCCCTCAGACAGCAGACCCCATATTCAGAGAATATGGTGGCGCGCTCCATATATCCCGACACGGATTCAAGAGGTGTTTGCTCAATGGCATGGGCGCGGATACTGCCCAGGATAATGGAGCGGAGGAGCGCAACGACTCATCGCTATTCAAGGGGAAAGGCGCAGCACCTGCTGCTCATGCAGATAACAAAACGGCAGCCCGCAGGCTGCCGTTTGCGTTGCTCATTGTTCTTCGGGCAGCTCGTCAAACAGTGGGTGGTAGAGCACTTCGCCCTGCATCCCGGTCAGGCCGCCTTCCTGCAGCTCCATCGCCATGAAGCAGTCGGCGGGCACTTCGTAGATGCAGTGCAGGCCAAACTCGCTGGCGGGGCGAAAACCGAAGCGGCTGTAATAGGTCGGGTCACCCAGCACCACCACCGCCTTCCAGTCCATCTCCAGCGCCGTATCCAGCCCCTCGCGTACCAGATCCGACCCTATGCCCTGCCCCTGCCAATCGGGATGGACCGCCACGGGTGCAAGACCGAGCCAGGGCCCTTCCATGCCGTTAATGGTGATCGGGCTCAGCATCAGGTGCCCCATGAACTCGTACTCCTCCTCCTCGACCATGGTCACCACGGCGGCGCCACATTCGCGCAGGCGGTTGACCAGTTCGGCCTCGTCGGAACGGCCAAAGGCGGCACTCACCAGGTCATAGACCGGCAGCATGTCGCCGGGGCGCTCGGTTCTCAGCATACAGCGTTACTCCTCGTACAGCAGAGCTGGCATTATTCCACAAACTGACCGCCGCCCTGAGCACCTTTGTCGAGAAATGGGAGGGTGGACTCAGGAAACCGCACGGCCAGCAGGCGCAGCATGGTTTGCAGATTGCTCGGTTGCAGGGTGGTGATGGCCGCCCGATAGGCCGCAAACAGTTCGGCATCCGTCTGCTCCAGCCAGCTCAGCGTCTGGTCTGGTCCGCGATGCCAGCGTCCGGCCAGCTCGTCGATGAGGGCGGGCAACTCCACCAGCAGCCAGAGCTGGTGATAACGGTGGCTGACGCCATTCCTCTGTGTGTTCTCGCCGCTGGCCCGGCGGGCCAAGGTGCCCAGCCAGCTGAGCCGCTGACGCCGCTCCGCCAGCGTGAGCGGTGCCGGCCCCTGACGCTGCAGGCTGGCCAGCTGCTGCAGATAGGCCAGCCCCCGCTCTTCATGGTCCTTGAGCAGCAGCCCCCGGTACAGATAGAGCTGGTCCGGCTCGGCCTGCGCCAACGCCTCTTGGTCGTGATACTCCACCGCCAGCGGCCCGTCATCCTCCTGCTCGGGCAGGGAGTCGACAGCCAGTCCGCTCTCTGGCTCCGGCTGCGCCAGAAAGAGGGCCAGCCGCCTCGGTTCATCCTCCTCACCGCCTGCTTGCAGGATGGCCGCCACCACCCGTTCGTCAGCCAATAGAGGAGTCAGCTGCCGTTTGAGCGGCGCCACCAGCGTCTGGCTTCGCTCCAGCTGCCAGTAGCTCACCTCGCACGGCGGCTGACCACTCAGCTCACGCCGACCGCAATAGCGCATGCCCAGCTTGGCCATCACCCGGCCGGAGGCCAGGTTGCCCGGCATATGGCGGGCGGTCAGCACCGGCAGTTGCAGCCGGTCAAACGCAAAGGCCTTGACCAGCCGGGCGGCCCGGGTCGCCAGCCCGCGATTTTGCCAGGGCACGCCCACCCACCAGGCGAGCTCACCGTTCCAGTGCAGCGAGATCACCCCCACCAGCGGCGCCTGGCCCTCCCCTACTGGCAGGGTCAGCGCCCAGCTCCAGCCCAGCCCGAGCGCCGCCTTGCGCCAACAGCCAGCCAACCAATCGAGGGCCGCCTCCGGCGGGTAGGGATGGGGGATGTTGAGGGTGTAGCGGGCGAGCGCCGCATCGCTGCAATAGCGCACCACGTCGGCCTCATCGCGCGCCAGCAGGGGGCGCAGTTGCAGGGCAGACCCCGATGGCGAGGCGGGCTCGGCCAGCACCGGCACCGTCAGGCGGCGGGCCAGCAGGCGGTTGAGCACGGCGCCCAGATCGTCTTGCGCCATCAGCGTCAGATCGGCGCCCTGAGGCCCCAGCGTCAGCAGCCCCTCCTCCCGGGCCAGGGTCAGCAGGGAGGCCGAGCCGCTGATGAGGATCTGGCGGCTCGGATCCCTCGCGGACTGGGCAGGCAAGTCACCATCCAGCCAGGCGGCCAGCAGCGCGCTGGCCGAACGCACGCCATCGGGCGGACAACAGGACCAGAGTCCACCGGTATCGCTCGGCAAACCCTCATCGACCTTGCTCTGCAGCAGCAGCCAGCGACCGCCCTGCCGTTGCCAGGCCTGCAGCACCGGCGCCCAGTGGGGCTGCCACAGGGCCCGCTCGATCAGCAGCTCCATCAGCCGGCCTGGCAGGCAGCCGGCAGGCTCAGGTGACGGGGATACGCCTCGATACGGGCGATCCAGTCGCGAATAGCTGGCCAGCCCTGCAGCGAGAAGATCCCCTCCTCCGCCACATGGGTGTAAGCGTAAAGCGCGATGTCGGCGATGGTCGGGGAATCACCGCACAGGTAGGGACTCTGCTTGAGCTGCTGCTCCAGCACCGCCAACGCCTTTTCGCCGCCGGCTTTGAGCCCGTCGAGGCGCGCCTCCTGGGACTCCGGCCGCCCCAGATAGTGCACGATGAAACGGGCTACCGCGATATAGGGCTCATGGCTGTACTGCTCGAAGAACAGCCACTTGAGCACCTCGGCCTGCTGGCGCGGCTCGGTCGGCCACAGGGGCGAGCCCTGCGCCAGATAGAAGAGGATGGCGTTGGATTCCGCCAGGGTATCGCCGTGGGCCAGCTCCAGCACCGGGATCTTGCCGTTGGGGTTGATGGCCAGAAAATCAGGGGTACGGGTCTCCCCCGCCAGCACATCCACCGGCACCCAGTCGAGGGGCAGTTCAAGCCAGCGGGCCAGCAGCCAGGGCTTGTAGCAATTGCCGGACTTCAGATCGCCATACAGACGCATACAGACTCCTTGTCAGCGGCAGCGGGCACTCAGGGCGCCAGCCGCTCGATGTGCCAGCCTTCCCCCTCGCGGGTGTAGTAGAAACGGTCGTGCAGGCGATGCTCGCCACCCTGCCAGAATTCGACCGTGTCGATCCGCACCCGAAAACCGCCCCAGAAGCTCGGCAGCGGCACTTCGCCATTGGCAAACTTCTGCTTGAGCTCGAGGAATTTGGCCTCCAGCACGCCGCGCGCCGAAATGCGGGTCGACTGCTGGGAAACCCAGGCGGCGATCTGGCTGTCCTTGGGACGGCTGTGGAAGTACTTCATCACCTCGAAGGTGCTCATCTTCTCCACTCGGCCGGTCACATGCACCTGTCTATCCAGCGTGTGCCAGGGAAACAGCAGGCTGATGCGGGGATTGCTCTCCAGCTGATGCGCCTTGCGGCTGCCCATGTTGGTGTAGAACACCATGCCCTCCGCATCGTAATGCTTGAGCAGCACGGTGCGCTGCCAGGGCTGGCCGTCGGCATCGACGGTGCCCACCACCATGGCGGTGGGATCGGTCAGCTTGGCCTCGCACGCCTGGGCCAGCCACTTCTCGAACAGGGCAAGGGGCTCGGCCGGCAGATCGGCCCGGTGCAATCCACCCCGGGTGTATTCGCGGCGCAGATCGGCTACATCCATCATCTTGATTTTCCTTCTCTCTTTGCCGCCCATGCGGCCATGCGTGCTGGCATTGTGCGACGAGCACGCCATGGGTACAAGCCTTGTAACCGGCAAATGGCGGCTGCAAAAAAGAGGGAGGCTCACGCCTCCCTCCTTGGTATGCCCTTCGTACGCTCTTGCTACGCGTAGACTTATTGCTTGCCAGAGGCAGCGGGACAATGCGTCAGCATGCGCCGGTTGTAATCCGCCGCGTAGGCCGCCAGCTTGGCCTGGGCCTCTTCCTGCCCGGGCTTGATGACATCCCCCAGGCCATCGAGGTAGCGCACGCCGCAGCGCGCCTTGGCCGAGGCCTGCTGCTCCGGCGCGATGCCGGGCGCCACCTCGCCGCGCCCGGCCCGCACGATCAACCGGTAATCCTGCTTGGCCAGACTGGCGCTGACCGCCTGCTCCAGGGTATCGGCGTCGGCCTGACAGCCGCCAAGCAGGGACACCAGCACCAGCCAGCCAGCTCTCATCCGCGCCTCCGTTGCCAACCCAGCAGGGCCAGCGCCAGAGTCCAGAGACCGAGGGCGCCACCACCGCCACCGCCCGAACTGCCGCCGCTTTGGACGACCGGCAGCTTAGCCGGACTGATGGCAAAGAAGATGTTGTCGCTGCAGGCCACCTTGAGGCGGGCGGCGCTGGCCAGATCCGCCGGCAGGGTGACGGTGGCGGCGCCGCTGTTGGGCTGGCTGACCGCCAGATTGCTCCAGCTGGTTCCCTCGTTCTGGGTGATGAACAGATCCACCTTGCTGCAGCTGATCGGCGCCAGCATGGTGCCGGCCACATCCCAGCTGACTGCCTGGCTTGCCCCTGGCGTCAACGCCACCCCAAGCGGGGCGGTCAGCCGGAAGGCGCTGCCGGTGTTGACTACCTGAACCTTCATGTCGTCGCTGGCGACACCGCCCTTGCCATCACGCACCGTCAGCCGGAAGTTGAGATCCCGGTTGGTGGTGGGCCAGGCCTCACCCTTCGCGAGCGTGCCCGAGAGCAGGGAGGGCAGGCTCGGCAGGATCCGCTCCGCCGAGCTGGTGGGGGACACGAAGCGAAACAGTGGCCGGCTGCCATCGTCCACCATGGTGGCCGGGCTGCTCGACTCCGTGCCCAGATCGATCTGCTCCCAGGTGTAGGTCAGAGGATCCCCGTCCAGATCGGCGCCGGCCCCCTTGAGCACGAACGGCGTGTTGGCCGGAATGATGCGGCTGGCCCCAGCCGCCGCCTGGGGCGCATTGTTGACGAGGTTGAGGGTGGTGCCACAGGCCGGCACGGTCGCCATGTGCGCTCGCATCTGCTCGATGGACTTGCTGTGGAAATAGGGGTCGCTGTGGGGCTGGATGTTCTCGTCCCCGCAGATCCCGGCATAGGCCATGATGGAGGTGCCGCTGCCCGGCTCCCAGGCTTGGGTCGCCTCCCGGTTGCCGCTGCCACAACTGTTGGTGGTGCCGTTGAAGGTGTGGTCGGCGCCGAACTGGTGGCCGATCTCGTGGGCCACGTAGTCGATAAAGAAGGCATCCCCCACCGGGGTGGATGAACCCGTCATGCCGTCCGACTTGGTAGCCGTACAGAGCACACCCAATCCGGCCAGACCACCACCGCCCGTGTTGACCACATGGCCGATGTCGAACTGTCCAAGCGGTGCGCTGGGCAGGGTCTGGGCATTAGCCTGCACCGCGCCGTTGACATCGACATCCGTGTCGTCATTGTTGAACGGATCGCTCGCCGGATCGGTAAAGATGATGTTGTCGTTGCCGCTGGCCAGCTGAAACTCGGCCCCCACATCGCGCTGGTATACCTCGTTGACACGGTTGAGCAGGGTGGCGATGGCCGCGGTGGCCAGCACCTTGGAGCCACCGTGGAACTGGGTGTACTCCCCCGCCGCCGAGATGGCGATGACGTAACGCTTGCGCACGTTGCCATCCACCTGCACCTTGTGCGCCAGCGCCCTGCTGGCCTCGTTGCCGATAACCTTGTCCGCGTCCTCCTCCAGCCGGCTGTAGGCATCCTGCTGGTAATAGACGGCATAACCGTCGGCATTGCGCAGCGGGTCGACGAACACCGTCTTGCCCTGATGGGTGAACATGGCGTGAAAGCCCAGTGGCCCCAGGTCAAAACGTCCCGTCTCTACCGGTGCCGCCGGGTTATGGCCCTTGAAGGTCAGGATCTCGGGGAATTTGGCCGCCTGATCGGCCGGCAGCAGATCATAGGCTTGCAGGGTGAAGATCACCTCTCCCCCGTCGGGCAACGGCAGGGTCAGCGAACGGGCCCCGGCCTGCAGGCCGGCAAAATAATCGATGGGAACCTTGGCGACCCGAAACTGGTTGGCCCGCACTTCATAGCCGTCGGCGGCGCTGGCGCGCGCCGCCACCGTGTCCCACTCCTTGGCCGCGAGGCCACCCGAGCTCATCAGGCTGGCTACCACCAGCGCCAAGGGAGAAAATTTCATCAACTGCATCTTTTTAGTCCTTTTAAATGCACTCACCCAAACTGCAACTGGCATCATTCGCCTGCCGCCCTGCTTAGTCCAGCACTGCCTAGCGGATATTCCCCGAATGGGGAGTGTTGCACCAACCCTGTCTAGCCCCTATCATTGCGCGGATTTATCAGTTTTTGAGCCGCGTCACCATGACGACGGTTCGTCTTTATCTGACCAAGGTTAATCTCATGCTCAAATCCCCACTGTTGCCCCGTTTCGGGGACCTGGTCGTTGCCATTGTTGACGATGTGCTGGGCCAGGGTCTCACCCTGGACCGCGCCTATGCCCGTCACTTCTCCGGCATCGAACTCAAACCGCAAGAACAGGCAAGGATTGCCCTGGTCACCGGCGATCTGCTGCGTCGCCTCAGCCTCTATTGCGCCCTGACCGGCATCCAGGTCCGTCAGGCCGAGAAGAACGTCTGGCCGCTGCTGCATAGCTGGCACGCTTTTCACAAGATAGCCCAACCCAACCATCCGACGCTGGATCGCTTCAATGAAGAGGCGTTTCGTCGCCGTCTGACCGAAGCCAAGAAGAACCCGGTGCTGATGGATGGCTGCCCGACCTGGCTGGAAAAACTCGGCAGCGAGCAACTGGGCGAAGCCTGGCCTGCCGAACGTGCCGCGCTGGCCTGGATGCCCAAGCGTTATCTGCGGGTCAACAGCCTCAAGTGCACCCGTGAAGAGCTGCAGGCCGCACTGGCCAAAGAGCAGGTCACCACCATTCCAGTGGAAGGGGTCGATTCAGCCCTGCAAGTGACCTCGGATGCCGCCCTGTTTCGTACCAAGGCCTTTGCCGATGGCTGGTTCGAGCAGCAGGATGCCGGCTCCCAGCAGGTTGCGGCCGCGCTGGAAGTGAGCCCCGGCATGCGCGTCATCGATGCCTGCGCCGGTGCCGGTGGCAAGACCCTGCATCTGGCCGCCATGATGGAGGGCAAGGGCCGCCTGCTGGCGATGGATGTGGAAGAGTGGAAACTCGAAAACCTCAAGCAGCGCGCCCGCCGCGCCGGTGCCCACAACGTGGAAACCCGGGTGATCACCAGCAGCAAGACCGTCAAGCGCCTCAAAGAGAGTGCGGATCGCGTGCTGCTGGATGTGCCCTGCTCCGGCCTCGGCGTGCTCAAGCGCAATCCGGATGCCAAGTGGCGCGACACCGCCGAGCGGCTGCCGGTACTGGTTGCCCTGCAGGCGGAGATCCTGCAGCGCTACAGCCAGATGGTGAAGGTGGGCGGTCTGCTGGTCTATGCAACCTGCTCCATCCTGCCGGAAGAGAACCGTCAGCAAGTGGACAAGTTCCTCGCCGCCAATGAAAACTACCGCTTGCGGGATGACCACACCGTCAGCCCGGCCGCCACCGGCTTCGATGGCTTCTACATGGCACGCATCGAACGCATCGCCTGATGCCTGTTGTGACATAAAGTTGTGAAATAAAAAAGGGGAGCCACTGGCTCCCTTTTTTGCATGATGCAGCTGCTGCCTTATTCGGCGGCGGCGTCATCCTGCTTGTGTTTGGCGGCAGTTTCCTTGATCAGGGTCTGCAGCTCACCGGCCTGGAACATCTCGATCATGATGTCGCAGCCACCGACCAGCTCACCTTCCACCCACAGCTGGGGGAAGGTCGGCCAGTTGGCAAACTTCGGCAATTCGGCGCGGATATCCGGGTTTTGCAGGATGTCGACGTAAGCAAACGGCTCGCCACAGGACATCAGGGCCTGGGAGGCCTGGGCAGAGAAACCGCAGCTGGGTAGCTTGGGGGAGCCCTTCATGTACAGGATGATGGGGTTTTCAGCCAGCTGCTGTTTGATCTTTTCAATAGTTTCCATAGGTGCCTCACTAGAGCGATTTCGGCGGCCATTCTACTGCAATCCGGGCAGACCACAAACTGGCAAACTACCTCGGATGCAAGAAGTGATGAATCAATACGCCGCAGCTTGATCCGGATCATGGCGAGAATCAAGAGTTGTTAGCCCATCTTTGATGCTGGTACAATCGATGGGCTTTGGGCCATCTGGCCCCCTTATTTCAAGAACAATTCTTTTCAAGATAGAAAAGAGTACGCAATGTCTTGCAACCGTCGCCTTCGCACGGCCAGCCAATGGAGAGTAGAAAATGGCATTCGAACTTCCCGCTCTGCCCTATGCAATCAATGCTCTGGAACCGCACATCTCCCAGGAAACTCTGGAATACCACCACGGCAAGCACCACAACACCTATGTGGTCAACCTGAACAACCTGGTGCCGGGTACCGAGTTTGAAGGCAAGTCTCTGGAAGAGATCATCAAGACCTCCACTGGCGGCATCTTCAACAACGCCGCCCAGATCTGGAACCACACCTTCTACTGGCACTGCCTCTCCCCGAACGGCGGTGGCGAGCCCACTGGCGCTCTGGCCGATGCCATCACCAAGGCGTTCGGCTCCTTCGCCGAGTTCAAGGATGCGTTCACCAAGTCTGCCATCGGCAACTTCGGTTCCAGCTGGACTTGGCTGGTGAAAAAGGCTGACGGCTCCCTGGCCATCGTCAACACCTCCAACGCCGGTTGCCCGCTGACCGAAGCCGGTACCACTCCGCTGCTGACCGTCGACCTGTGGGAACACGCCTACTACATCGATTTCCGCAACCTGCGTCCGAAGTACATGGAAACTTTCTGGACCCTGGTTAACTGGGAATTCGTGGCCAAGAACCTGGCTGCCTGATAGCCCCCGTTCTTGCCAAAACGCCCCGCTCTTGCGGGGCGTTTTTTTATGCCTGTGCAACAGCAGAGACGAAAAAGGCGCCCGTAGGCGCCTTTGTTACATCAATCGAGCAGGATGCACTGGCATCACTGGTCGATTTCATCCAGATAGTCGTCCAGATTGCTGTCGTCTTGCTTCTCCTGCTGCTCTTGCTTGAGCTCGGTCTGACGGCCGGTCACCTTGTTCTGGTTGTACTGCAGATAGAAGTCCTTGGTCAGGGCATAAGGATCGAGCGCGTTGTCGATGATCCGCTCCTGATCGATCAGCTTGGAACGGGTACCCAGACCATCCAGCGCCCAGTGGGTGATGCGCAGGGGCAGGGTCAGCAAGGCATAGGGGAAGTAGATGGTATCGATGGTATCCCCCACCAGCTTGCGGGTGGTGGTCGGGCCGTAGACCGGCACCATCAGGTAGGCACCATCACCGATATCGGCGCGGCCCAGCACGGTATTGAGCTCCAGCTTGTTGCGCGCAAGGCCGGCATGCTTGGCCACGTCGAAGATACCCAGCAGACCCACGGTGGTGTTGAGGGTGAAGCGACCCAGGTTGGTGCCCGCCCCCTTCAAATCGCCGGTGATGAGATGGTTGACCATGCTGCTCGGCTCGTTGAAGTTTTCCACCAGGTTTTCGATGCCGTCCTTCATTCCCTGCGGAATATAGCGGGCATAGCCATGCACCACGGGACGGGCCACATAGGGCTCCAGCACATCGTAGTTGACGGCCCACATGGCCCGGTTGGCGCCCTGGAACGGGTCACGCCCATCGCTGGCCGTGCTGGTCGCACCGGGCCGGCTCGGCGTCTCCTTGAGGTCAAGGCTCTCGGGCCCCTGCTTGGGCGGGCCGCCAGCACAGCCCCCCAGCAACAAGGCCACCATCAATGCCCCTACACGCACATACATATGGAAGTCCTAGCTTTTTATTGTGATTAATCTGAATTATAGGCAGCCCGGCCCCATCGAGGGGCCGGGCCAAAGGCGTATTAGAGGGCGTGATCGATGCGGATGTCAATCGGCGCTGAAGGAATCGAACCGGTGGCGACCGGAACGGAGACGCCTTCAAACGCTCCTTCCTTGTTCATGACGTTGCCGCCACGGGAGAGGCGCGCCTTGAACTGCAGCTCGGGGTAGGCAGCCAGCTTGTTGCCTTCCATCATGGCGTCACCGTCACCCAGCGACAGGGTCAGCGGGAAGTGCGGCCCCGGGATACGCTTGACCGCAATGGGCATGGGCGGTCCGTTGGGGATCACCGCAAACACGAACAAATGGGCATCTTCCGGCAGTGCAATGCCATCGGCCAGCGTCACCTTGAGCGGGAACTCGCCAGCCTTCACCTCCAGCACCTGGTCAGAGGCCGCGTTCTGCCCGCTCGCCTCAGCCGGCACGGTCGCACTGGCCATGTCGCGTTTTTTCAATTGCTGCTCGGCATAGTCGATGGAGCGCTCCACCATGGTGTAACGGGTCGAGCCCTTCTCCATCAGCGGCAGCATCTCGCGCCAGCGTTGCAGAGCGGTCTTGAAGTCCTCTTTTTGCAGCGCCATGAAGGCGTAGACGGAGCGCGCCTCGATATTGGCAGGATCCTGGGCAATGGCCACCCGCAGCAGCTGATCGGCTTGCGCGTCATCCCCTGTCATCATCAGCGCCTGGGCGTAGGGCACCGCCACCATCGCCTTCTGCGGAGCAAGCCCGTAGGCCCGCTCCAGCGCCTCGCGGGCCATCTCGGGATCATTGCCATCCAGTGACAGCCGCCCCAGCAGCAGCCAGCCGCGGTAATCATTCGGCTCATCCTTCAAGCGGGTACGCAGGGCCAGGGTGAAGTCCAGCAGATCCTGCTCGGTAACCTCGGCGTCCCGCTCCACCAAGATGCGGTTGCTGAGCTCGCCCAGCCGGCTGTTGGCATCCTGCCAGCGGCTGACCTCCTGCCAGGAGCCGAGCTTGTAGTAGAGCCCCAGGCTCACCACCAGCAGCACCAGCACACCCGGGATCCAGATCATGCTCTTGCCGCCGCGGGCGGTCTGCTCCACGTCGGGGATGTCGTCCAGCAGGCTGCGTTGCAGCTCGATCAGGGAATCCTGCTCTTCCGCCAGCACTCCTTGCTCGCGCTCTTCCCCGATCTCCAGCAGACGCTGGCGATAAAGCTGTTTGTTGAGGGCCGAGCGGCTGATGCTCTGCTTGCCCTCACCCCGCCACAACGGCAGCACCAGCGCCAGACTCACCAGCGCCAGCAGGGCCGCGATCACTATCCAAAATGCGGTCATTGTTTCTCTTCCTCTTTGAGCAGGGTAGCCAGACGACGCTGCTCCTCCGCGCTCAGGGCGCTATCCGCCGGCGTGGCCGCCGCGGGACGACGGCGACTGCGCACCACCACCATGACGACACCGATGACGATCACCAGCAGGGGGCCAAGCCAGAGGATCAGGGTCGATGCCATCAGCGGCGGGTTGTACAGGATGAAGTTGCCGTAACGGGCGACCATGTAATCCACCACTTCCTGCTTGTCCTTGCCCTCGCGCACCATCTGGTAGGTCTTGTCCCGCAAGTCCTTGGCCAGGCCCGCGTTGGAGTCGGCGATATCCTGGTTCTGGCACTTGGGGCAGCGCAGCTCCTTGGTCAGCTCGCGAAAGGTCTGTTCCTGGGCGTCGCTGTCGAAGGTGTAGACATCGATGGCGGCCAGCGCCTGGCCCGCCCCGCCCAGTCCCGCCAGCAGCAGCAGGGACGCAATAAACATTCTCATCAGGCTCTCCCTCACTTCATGGCGTCATAGATGGGTTTGAGGGTGCTGGCCCACACCTCGGGGTTGACGTCCCCCACGTGGCGATAGCGAATGATGCCCTGGCTGTCGATGAAGAAGGTCTCCGGCGCGCCGTAGACCCCCAGATCCAGCCCCAGCATGCCGTCGGGATCATAAAGATTGATCTGGTAGGGATTGCCGAGCTCCGCCAGCCAGTTGATGGCCTTGGCCCGTTCATCCTTGTAGTTCATGCCGACGATGTAGATCCCCTGCCCCGCCAGCTGCTTGAGGTAGGTGTGCTCCCCATAGCAGGTCGGGCACCAGGTGGCCCAGACGTTGAGCAGCATGGGGCGTCCTTTGAGGATGCTCCTGTCATGCTGCTTATTGAGGTCGTAGATGTCCTGCAGGGTGAACACGGGCACCTCCTTTCCCACCATCACGGACTCGAGCTTGGTGGGGTCGGAGTAGAGCCCCTTGAACAGAAACACGGCCCCCAGCAGAAACACGATGAAGGGGATCAGAAACAACCAGGTCTTCTTGCTCATGCCTTGGCCTCCTCGTCACGACGACCGAAACGGTAGCGCTTGTCCAACATCGCCAGCACGCCGCCGATGGCCATGAAGACGCCGCCGAACCAGATCCAGCGCACGAAGGGTTTGTAGTAGATCCGCACCGCCCAGGCGCCGCTGTCGAGCTGCTCGCCGAGTGCCGCGTAGAGATCCCGAGTGAAGCCGGCATCGATGGCCGCTTCGGTCATCGGCATCCGGGTCACCTTGTACATGCGTTTCTCCGGCTTGAGCAGGGCGACCTGCTTACCGTCCTTGTGCACTTCCAGCACGCCCTTGAAGCCGTCGTAGTTGGGGCCGTTCTTCTCCTTGATACCGGTGAAGACGAACTCGTAGTCGGCAAACTGGACCCGATCGCCGGCCTGCATCCGCAGATCCTTCTCGATGCTGTAGTTCTGGGTACAGGCGATGCCGATGATGCTCACCGCGAGGCCCACATGACCCAGGATCATCGCCCAGTGGCTGTTGCCAAGGCGGCGCACGCCAACGGCGAAGCTGTGCTTGTGGGTGGCACGCACCCAGGTCTCCTGCACGCTGGTCACGATGATCCAGGCGCCAAGCCCGATACCGAGCGCAGCCCAGGGCTTGAACTCCTCGGCCAGCAGCAGCGGCAGCAAAATGGCAGCGGCCAGGCTCAATACCAGCGCCAGCACCACCTTGCCCTTGAGCTCCCCCAGCTCCTGGCGGCGCCAGCGAAACAGCGGGCCGACCCCCAGCAACAGGGCGAACGGAATGATCAGCCAGCTGTAGATGTGGTTGAAGAAGGGAGTACCGATGGAGATGCTGCCCAGCCCCAGCTCCTTGTGTACCAGCGGCAGCAGGGTGCCGAGCAGCACGGTCAGCAGACCCGCCACCAACATGATGTTGTTGCACAGCAGCAGGGTCTCGCGGCTCCACAACTCGTGCTTGCCGTGGCTTCTCACCTGGGAGCCCTTGAAGGCAAACAGCAGCAAGGAGGAACCGATTACCGCCAGCAGGAAGCCCAGAATGAACAGGCCGCGGGTCGGGTCGGAGGCAAACGCATGCACCGACACCAGCACGCCGGAGCGCACCAGGAAGGTACCCAGCAGGCTCAAGGAGAAGGCGGAGAGCGCCAGCAGCACGGTCCAGGCCTTGAAGGTGGCGCGTTTTTCACTCACCGCCAGCGAGTGCAGCAGGGCGGTGCCCGCCAGCCAGGGCATGAAGGAGGCGTTTTCTACCGGATCCCAGAACCACCAGCCGCCCCAGCCGAGCTCGTAATAGGCCCACCAGGAGCCCAGCACGATACCCAGGGTGAGGAAGACCCAGGCCGCCATGGTCCAGGGACGCGACCAGCGCGCCCAGGTGGCATCGAGCCGGCCGGTCATCAGCGAGGCGATGGCAAAGGCGAACGCCACCGAGAAGCCCACATAACCCATGTAGAGCATCGGCGGGTGGAAGATGAGGCCGGGATCCTGCAACAGCGGGTTGAGGTCGCGCCCATCCACCGGGAAGTAGGGCAAGGTACGAATGAAGGGGTCGGAGGTAAACAGCACGAAGGCGGTAAAACCGACCGAGATGAGGCCGAGCACGCCGAGCACCCGCGCCACCGCGTCGAGCGGCAGGCGACGGCTGAACATGGCGACGGCCGCAGTCCAGCCCCCCAGGGTCAGCACCCACAGCAGCAGCGAACCTTCATGGGCGCCCCACACCGCGGAGATGCGATAGGCCAGCGGCAGCAGGCTGTTGGAGTTGGTGGCCACGTACTGCACGGTAAAGTCGTTGTCGATGAAGGCCCAGGTCAGGCACAGGAATGACAGCAACAGCAGCAGGAACTGGGCATAGGCCAGCGGGCGGGCCGCCGACATCATGCCAAGGCGCCCCCATTTGGCCCCGAGCAGCGGATAGCTGCCCAGCAGCAGGGCGGTGGCGAAGGCCAGGATCAGTGAAAACTGTCCCAATTCAGGGATCATGGCTGAACTCCTTTCAAATGAGCCGCAGCACGAACCTGTAAACCGGCTTGAAAAGGTGAAAACGGTGCGAATGCTGCCGGGATCATTGCTTGCTCCCCTTCAGTTGCGCCTCGGTATATTCCGGCTTGAAGTGCATGCCGTTGGTGGCATCGGCCACTTCCGGCGGCATGTAGTTCTCATCGTGCTTGGCCAGCACCTCGAAGGCGGCGACCGTGGTGGCATCCTTGAGGGTGCCCTGGGCAACGATGCCCTGCCCCTCGCGGAACAGGTCCGGCAGGATGCCGTCAAACTCGACGGTCACCAGATGCCCGCCGTTGTCCACCAGCTTGAAGGCCACCTTCAGGCTCTGGGGATCCCGCTGTACCGAACCCGGTACCACCAGACCGCCGATGCGCAGGCGCTGTCCCTCTTCCGGCTTGATCTTGTCCGGCCCCTTGCCCTCTACCAGCTCACTCGGGGTATAGAAGAGATCGATGTTCTGGCTGAGGGCATAGAGCACTAGGCCGATCACCGCGGCAAGCCCGGCACTGATCGCCAGGATGATGGTGAGGCGTTTCTTGCGTCTCGGGTTCATAGGGTGTTCTCCATCTGCTGGGCCGCCTTGCGGCGGGCCTCGCGCGCCTGCTTGTTGCGCAGTTCACCGAGCAGGGCGCGGGTTTTCATACGGGTGGAAATGACGATGCCGACCAGGCAGAGCAGGGTCAGACCGAAAGAGAGCCAGACGTAGAAGGCGTAACCGCCCATCGCCAGAAAGTCACTGAATGAGGCAAAGTGCATGCTTACTTCTCCTGCTCGGCTATCTCTTTGACCCAGGGGCGGTGCCACTCCCGCATCAAGAGCTCGTTTCGAAAACGCATCAGGGAGAGGGCCCCGAGGAAGGCGGCAAAGGCCAGGATCATGATGAGCAGCGGCCACAGCATCTCGGGGGAGATGGAAGGCTTGTCAAACTTGGTGATGCTGGCGCCCTGGTGCAGGGTGTTCCACCACTCCACCGAGTAGTGGATGATGGGCAGGTTGATCACCCCCACCAGCGCCAGGATGCCGGCGGCACGACCGGCCAGCACCTTGTCGCTGAAGGCGTTGTAGAGGGCGATGACACCGAGATAGAGGAACAGCAGGATCAGCTCGGAGGTGAGTCGTGCATCCCACACCCACCAGGTGCCCCACATGGGTTTGCCCCAGGCGGCGCCGGTAAACAGTGCGATGAAGGTGAACACGGCGCCGACCGGCGCGACCGCGGCCACCGTCATGTCCGCCATCCGCAACTGCCACACCAGACCGATAAAGGCAGCCACCGCCATGGTGGAGTAGGCCCCCATGGAGAGGATCGCGGCCGGAACATGGATGTAGATGATCCGGAAGGAGTCGCCCTGCTGATAATCCGCAGGTGCAAAGGCCAGTCCCCAGAGGGTGCCGATGATGAATGCCAGCAGGCTTGTCACGGCAAACCAGGGCAGCAGGGTCCCTGCCAACTGGTACGCGCGCTCGGGTTTAGCGTAAGGGTGCAACCATTTCCACATAGCTCACAAAACCTTTCTGTTATTAATATCGTGGCGAGGCCTACCATACCCACTGCCGGAAAACATCACATCCCCCGAAAGCAATAAGCAGCCATCCTCTTGATCTATCTCAATTATATTTTTTATAACGGCCCTTCCATGGCCACTTTTTCAGACGCTTTCGTCAATTCACGCTGACTCGCAGCGCCGCCGAGACCGCCAGCGGGGTCAGGGTCAACGCACCGGCCAGCATGGCCCCCAGAATCGCCAGCTGCCCCGAATAGGGCAGCCCCATCCCCGCCGCATCGATGGCGGAGGTGGCAAAAATCAGTACCGGAATATAGAGCGGCAGGATCAGCAGGCTTAGCAGTACGCCCCCCTTGCGCAAACCGACCGTCAGCGCGACGCCGACCGCCCCGAGCAGACTCAGCACCGGCGTCCCCAGCGCCAGGGTGGCGACCACCGCCAGATAGGTGTTCATGTCCAGTGACAGCAAAATGGCGAGCAGCGGGGAGATGAGCAGCAGTGGCAGGCCGGTCAGCAACCAGTGAGCGATCACTTTGGCCAGCGCCAGCAAGCCCAGCGGATGGGGCATCAGCATCATCTGCTCCAGCGCACCGTCGCCAAAATCGTCGCGAAACAGCCGCTCCAGCGACAGCATGGCCGCCAGC
Organism: Aeromonas sp. S5(2024); assembly: GCF_041403025.1. Lineage (NCBI taxonomy): Bacteria > Pseudomonadati > Pseudomonadota > Gammaproteobacteria > Aeromonadales > Aeromonadaceae > Aeromonas > Aeromonas sp. S5(2024). The sequence continues at coordinate 518,124 of NZ_JBGLRI010000003.1, forward strand.
AGGGCAGCCACCCAGATGATGCCGGGAGCGATGCGGGCCAGCAGCTTGGGCTCAGGGCCGATCCCTAACGGAAACAGGGTGATGACGATGAGGAAAAACCAGAGCGGGTTGAGGATGTCGGAGCGCTGGCGCAAGGCCATCAACAACTCGCGGTGGATCAGGTGCATTACGGCGCGCAACATCAGAACTACTCCTGCAGCAAGGGCGTGAGAGAGAGGGTCTTCAACCGTCCCTGCATCAGGGTCATGTCCTGATGGGTGGTGAGGATCACCATGCCCCCTCGTTCGGCGTGGGTCAGGAACAGCCGCTCCAGCACCTTCACCCCCTGCTTGTCGATGGCGGTAAACGGCTCATCCAGGATCCAGAGCGCCGGCTTGTCGCTGAGCCACAGGCGGGCCAGCGCGACACGGCGCTGCTGGCCGGCAGAGAGCTGACCGGTGGGGTTGTCTTCAAACCCGGCCAGACCGACCTGGGCCAGTACCCGCCACAGATCCACGCTGGTATCGGCTGCATGGTGCAGTTTCTGGTAGAAGGCGAGGTTTTCGAGCGGTGTCAGGGCAGCCTTGACGCCAGGCTGATGACCGAGATAGAGCAGATTGGCGTGATATTCATCGCGGCAACTGTGGATATTTTCGCCATTCCAGCACACTTCACCGGCAAATGGTTGGGACAAGCCAGTCAGCAAGCGCAGCAGGCTGGTCTTCCCTACCCCGTTGGGGCCTTCAATTTGCACCAGATCACCGGGAGCCACCGCAAAGGAGAGATGTTCAAACAGAGTGCGATCTTCACGCACGCAGCTCAGATTGTGAATTTGAAGCAGCATGAGGATGTAATCAGTGAAAAGAAGCGGCCTGCATATTAACACAGTATCGGGAAGCGTCTTTTCAAAGATGCCAATTATCAGCAGGATTTGTGGGGGAGATCCCGCCTTGAAGAGAGGGGAGGAAAATCAGGAAGGCGGACGCCTTCCCGAACATTCATGAGCGGCCTTTTCGCAATGAAATCAACAATTCAGCCTCGGCCTTAGGCAATTCACATTCATTCATGACCTCATCGAGGTCGGCACCGAGTTCCACCATCTTGGCGGCGCGGCTGTACAGGCGACGTTCCGGATCCTGCAGGGTCAGCTCCTGCTGGCGATCGTTGATCTGCTGCATGGCCCCTTCGACGGACTGCAGACGCTGGCCCATGCCGATGGCCCCGGTATGCAGCTCCATCATCTGCTTGCGCAGGCTCTCGAGCTGCCCTTGCAGCGTCTCCACCCTGGCCTCGGACTCTCGCTGGCCACGTCGGCTGCCGATCACCCCATACAGGGCCAGCACCAGCGCCAGCAAGGACAACCCCAAGGCGGCAATTTCAATCATCAACACATTATCTTCCTATCAGAGGGAACCGATATCTTCCCACTCTTCATCGGAGAGCAGCTTGTTCAGATCGACCAGGATCAACAGCTGACCATCGCGGTTGCTGACCCCCTGAATGAACTTGGCACTCTCTTCGGTACCCACCGCCGGGGCCGCGTCGATCTCGGAGGAGCGCAGATAGACCACCTCGGCCACGCTGTCGACCATGATGCCGATCACCTGCTTCTCCGCCTCGATGATGACGATGCGCGAGTTTTCACTCACATCGCCGGAGGGCAGGCCGAAACGGGAACGGGTATCGATGACGGTCACCACGTTGCCGCGCAGGTTGATGATGCCCAGTACATACTCGGGTGCACCGGGCACAGGAGCGATCTCGGTGTAGCGCAGCACCTCCTGCACCTGCATCACGTTGATGCCGTAGGTTTCATTTTCCAGCTGGAAGGTGACCCACTGCAGCACTTCATCTTCGGCCAGATTCTGTGCAATATTGCGCTTTTCTGTCATGTTTTTATTCCTTTTATGAAAACGTCTACTGGTAAAACTAGCAATAAAACAGCCCGAGTGCAGAAGTTATCAGCGACCTTCTATGTTGACCCCGCGCTCCAGCAACAGGAGCAATTCTTTCACATGCAGCAGGGCACACATCTTCTCCTTGACCATGCCCGCCAGCCAGGGGCGTTTGCCCTCCTGATGGCGCCATTTGACCTGGTCACGATGCAATAACTCCGTTCCCTTCAGATGATGGCAGGCAAGTCCCCAGGGAGATTCACCCAACATGATCAAATACTTGTAATCAGGCACTTCCAGATGCTGGCCGGGCATGACCCACTGCGCCGTGTCCACCACGTTCATCTTCTGTTCGCGGGAAGTCATGATCCCCTTGTACCAACCTGGCTGACCAAACAGGGTGTTCACTTCTCCCAGTTGATGAATACCGCCAAGCTCGGTCAACGGCACCGCAAAGGTGACACCGGCAACCTCAAAGAACAGCGCCTGAAACTCCTTGCCGGTATCGATATTCTCCCAGGTGGAGGGGGCAACCTCCTCCTGTGGCGCCAATGCAACATCGGTTTCCGTCACCACCAGCGTGGCAGGATCCGCAGCTGCAGGCTCAGGCATCACCTCGGGCCAGACCGGCTCGACGGGCAGCAGGGCATCTTCGGCCTCAATCTGGAGTGGCTCGCTGACGACCTCTTCATGGCTCAGCGCGTCGATTTCAAACTGCACCTGACCGACCTGAGCCAGCAATTCACTCAACTGCTCCAGCCGTTGATCCGCCTCCAGATAGGGTTGCGCCACCTTATCAATCACCGGCTGGGGCTGACGCTGCAACTGGATGACGGGGGCAGAGTCAGGCTCGTCAGACGAATCCAGCAACAGCGCATCATCCAGCAACAGGGAGTGGAAGTAATCATCCATGGCCCGAACTTGGGTGGTATCTCTCATGATGTCACCTCATGAGCACGCTGACGCTCTTGCGCATCAAGATAGTTGAGCAGGGTCTCATAGGCATAGGTGCCACGGCTGCTCGGCGAATAGATGGAGGGGGGAATGTGAAGCAAACTGGCATCCCGGAACTTGGTATCTATGGGTATGACGGCATTCCATACCGCATTGCCGTGCTGCTCCTTGATGGACTGCAGAGTCATCAGCGAGGCACGGGTTCGCTTGTCAAACATGGTGGGAATGACGGTATAACGGAACTTCTCCCGCTTGGAACGCTGCATGATTTCAAACGTCTTCATCATCCGCTCCAGCCCTTTGAGCGCCAGAAACTCGGTCTGCACCGGCACCAGGATCCGGTCACACGCCGCCAGCGCATTGACCATCATGACCCCCAAGACGGGTGGACAGTCGATCAGCACGTAATCGTACTGATCCTGAATGCGCAGCAACGCCCGCTTGAGTACCAGCCCCATCCCTTCCCGATTGCCCATTACTCGATCGAGGGTCGCCAGGGTGATTGACGCGGGCAGCAGATGAATGTTGTCAAACTTGGTGCGCAACGTCAGTTTATTGACGAGCTCTGCCGTTGGTTTGACCGCCTGAAACAGCTCATAAAGAGTGCCATCCAGCCGGTCAGAATCAAAATCGAGATAAGAGGTCAGGGAGGCATGAGGGTCGGTGTCAATCAACAGCACCCGCTGGCCGCGCTGGGCCAGAATACCGGCCAGCGAGACCACTGTGGTGGTTTTACCGACCCCACCCTTTTGGTTGGCAACCGTCCAAACAATCACTGTATCAATCCTGCCTCGTTGTTATGCGTATGCCACCACCTGGCAGCGTGATCACCTTGACCTCTCCTGCCTCGACCGCCTGTTGCACGGCCGGCACTTGCGTCTCCGTTACAGCCTGCACCGGGGGAGTTGATACCGGTGCAGGTGGCACCCAGGCGAACTTGGAAATAGCGACCACCACCTTGCGATTCTGTAAACGCCCCTGCTCGGTACTGTTGTCTGTGAAGGGAGAAAACTCCCCGTAAGCTTCATAGGCCAACCGCTGCGGCGCTATCCCTTTCGCGATGAGCGCGGTGAGTACGGCTTCCGCCCTTGCCGCAGACAACGTCCAGTTGGAACGAAAAATTTCATTATTTATCTGCTGGTTATCGGTATAGCCGCGTACTCTTACATAGTTATCGACCTGCTTCAGAATACTTGAAAGAGTATTTAGCACGGGATCGGCATTGGTACTCATGAAAGCACTGCCACTGCCGAACAACAGACCTGAGCTCAACTCGACCGTCAACCAGTTGTCATTGAGCGTCAACTTGACCACCCCGGCATCGACCAGAGAACCCATGCTCTCCTGCAATTGCGTATCGATCTTCGCAAGAGTCATACCATCTTGCGCGACGGGAACACCTGAGATGGGAGCCAAAGAGGGTGAGCGGGCTGTGGCGCTCTCCAGAACCGAGGAGGCGGCAGATACCTCGTTGTTCAACAACGACTTTCCCTGCCCTTCCAGCAAACCGTCGCTGCGTGGCTGCATGACGTTGAATGCCTGGGTCATGCCATCGATGACCGCGCGATACTTGTCCTTGTTGACCAGCGCCACCGAATAAAGCACAACGAACAGGGCGAAGATCAGCGTCATGTAATCGGCGTAGGAAACCAGCCAGCGATCGAGATGTTCCCGACCTTGCAGATGCAAACGGTAGCGCTTGCGCATGGCTATTCTCCCTTCAGATAAGCCTTCAACCGCCGTTCAACCTGAGGACCATTTTCGCCGTGGGCGATTGCCATCAAGCCTTCCAGCGTCATCTCCTGAAACAGGGCGTAATGATAGTGAAAAGCCCGTAACCGGTTGGCAATCGGCAGGTATAACAGGTTGGCAAAGCCAACCCCGTAAATAGTGGCGACAAACGCAACGGCGATACCGGCACCCAGCGAGGCGGGTTCTTCCAGATGAAACATGGCCTGGATAAGTCCAATCACTGCGCCAATGATACCTATGGTCGGACTGTAACCCCCCATGGCTTCAAAGACCCTAGCGGAGTGTTCGTTTCGCTCCTGCTCGATATCGATATCTGCTTCCAGCAACATGCGAATATCATCTATCGACACCCCGTCCACTATCATGGTGAGCCCCTGTCGGGTAAATTCGTCGCTCTCCTGATCCGCCTGGTTCTCCAGCGCCAGCAACCCTTGCTGACGTGCAAACACGGCCCAGGCTTGCAGTCGTTCAGCTTGTGCGACCAGATCCCAGGCGGGAGGTAACAGCATCCAACGGGTCTGTCTTATCGCTTCCAGTAGAAACTTGCGTGGCGTCTGCAAAATGACAGCACCCCAGGTTCCTCCTACAACGATGACGAAAGCAGGCCCATCAAGCAGGGTGAGCAGGTTGCCGCCATGCCATAACTGGGCAATGGCGATGGCTCCCAGTGCCAGGATCAGGCCGAACATGCCCATCGTTAGCGGCCCAGCTCAACCAGGATTCGTTGTGCAACCCGATCAAGCGGCAGTGATTCCGTGGCGATGCCGGCTTTGGCAACCGCTTGCGGCATGCCATATACCACGCAGGAGGCTTCGTCCTGCGCCCAGATGGTAGAGCCCTGCTCCTTGAGCAGACGCGCACCATCCCGACCATCCGCCCCCATCCCGGTCAACACGATGGCAAGCACCTTGTCGGCATAGGTTTTGGCAGCAGACGCAAAGGTGATGTCGACACATGGCTTGTAATTCACCTTGTCATTGCCATCGACAATCCGGATGCGGGCACCCGCACCACGCCCTTCCAACAGCATCTGCTTGCCGCCCGGAGCCAAGTAGGCATGACCAGGTTTGAGCACATCACCATCTTCCGCTTCCTTGACCCCGATCTGGCACAGACCGTTGAGGCGAGCAGCAAACGCAGCGGTAAAGGTTGCCGGCATATGCTGGATCAACAAGATGGGATGAGGAAAATCACCGGGTAATTTGGTCAACACGTTCTGCAGCGCAACCGGGCCCCCCGTCGAGGTACCGATAGCCACCAGCTGATAACTCTTGCCACTGCGTTTGAAGGCTGCTGCAGGCATGCCGCGCGGCGGCTCGGCCTGACGCTCTGCTGGCCGGGCGATTGAGCTACCCAGCGGGGAACGGGCGGCGGGCTCAGGGGCTTTGGAACGAGCAGGTGCCGCCATCAGGAAACGCTTGCGGGAAATCTCCTTGACTCGCTGCTGCAACAGGCGAACGGCTTCATCCTTGTCACGGGCGATATCTTCAAATTTCTTGGGCAGGAAATCGAGCGCCCCGGCATCCAGCGCATCCAGCGTCGCCTTGGCCCCTTCATGAGTCAAAGAGGAGAACATCAGGATCGGAGTCGGACACTTGGCCATGATCTCGCGTACGGCACTGATGCCATCCATCACGGGCATCTCGATGTCCATGGTGATCACATCCGGGCGCAGCTGGATCGCCTTGTCCACGGCCTCACGTCCATTTTGAGCCGTATCGATCACCGTCAGCATGGGATCCTGAGTAATGATCTCGCTGACCCGACGACGGAAGAAGCTCGAATCGTCGACAACTAATACCTTGACTGCCATTGTTATTTTTCTAACTCCTTGGGCCTGGGCTATCAATGTCTACGGGCATACGCCTTGAGCAGACTCGGCACATCCAGAATGAGTGCAATACCGCCATCGCTGGTGATGGTGGCTCCCGCCATGCCTGGGGTACCTTGCAACAGGCTGTCCAGCGGCTTGATCACCACTTCTTCCTGGCCAATCAGGTTATCCACGACAAAACCGATCTGCTGCGTGCCAATCTGCACGATGACCACATGACCCGTATCCTGCCGTGATTTCTTGTGCTTGCCCCTGACCAGCCAGTTATACAGATAGAAGAGCGGGATGGCTTTTTCGCGCACTATGATGGTGAGCTGGCCATCCACCATGTTGGCCTTCTTGAGATCCAGGTGGAAAATTTCGTTCACGCAGCCCAGCGGCAACGCGAAGGTCTGCTCACCCACTTCCACCATCAGGGTCGGCAGAATGGCCAGGGTCAGCGGCACCTTGATTTCAAGACGGGTGCCCTTGCCCCAGGTCGAATCGATATGCACCGAGCCATTGAGGCTGACGATACTGGTCTTTACCACATCCATCCCCACACCACGGCCGGAGATATCCGAAATCTCGGACTTGGTAGAAAAACCGGGGGCGAAGATCAGGTTGTAGGCATCGTTGTCGCTCATCCGAGCTGCCGTATCGGCATCCAGCACACCACGGCTGATGGCGATGGACTTGAGCTTCTCGGGATCCATACCGGCACCATCATCTTCGATGCACAGCAAGATATGATCGCCCTGCTGGGAAGCACTCAGGGTAATGGTGCCCTGCCGTGGTTTGCCTGCTTTCTCACGAACATCCGGCATTTCAACGCCATGGTCACAGGAGTTGCGCACCAGGTGAACCAGCGGATCCGCCAGCGCTTCAACCAGGTTCTTGTCCAGATCCGTCTCTTCCCCGACCATCACCAGCTCGATTTCTTTCTTGAGGGTACGAGCCAGATCACGAACGACGCGCGGGAAGCGACCAAACACTTTCTTGATGGGCTGCATGCGGGTTTTCATCACCGCACCTTGCAGGTCTGCCGTCACCACATCCAGGTTGGCAACCGCTTTTGACATGTCTTCATCGTTGCTGGCAATACCAAGGCTGACCAGACGGTTACGCACCAATACCAGTTCACCCACCATGTTCATGATGACGTCCAGCGTCTTGGTATCCACCCGTACGGTGGTATCGCTTTGTACTGCGTTGTCAGCAGGCGCAGGGGCCGGTTGCTTGGCTGGCGCAGGGGCTGGTGCCGGTTTTGCCGGTGCAGCAGCCGGTTTGGCTGCAGCCGGTGCCGGGGCTGGTTTGGCGGCCGGAGCTGGCGTGGCGGCAGCGGGTGAGACCGCGGCCTGCACAGGTGCTGCTGGCGGCGTAATACTGGTTTGCGGCCCCTGGCCACGACCGTGCAATTCATCCAGCAGACGCTCGAATTCATCGTCATCGATCAGTTCGTCGACTTCTTTTTGCACTGATTTCAATGGGTTACTTTCAGGTGCTCCGCCATGTTGACCCTGACCATGCAATTGATCAAGCAGGGCCTCGAACTCATCGTCGGTAATATCTCCTGAGCTTGCCACCACCGGGCTAGCGGCAGCAGTCGGAGCACCTCCCACCCCATGCAGTTCATCGAGCAGGCGTTCGAATTCATCGGCGGAGATCTCGTCGATGGAGCCCCCACCACTGACGACGGAAGAAGCGGGGACGGGATCGGCGACAGGTTCCGGGATGGCTGCGGCCACCTCGACCACCTCTTCAACGGCAGGAGCCATCTCTTCAGACGCCACACTGCCACCCGCAGAAGCGGTCAACAGCTGCTCTTCCCCTTCAGGCTTGCAGAGCTCATGCAGGTCGTGCAGGATTTCAGCGGAAGCCGGGCTTGGCGGTTCGCGATTCTGCACCTGGGCAAACATCACATTGATGGCATCCAGCGCCTGCAAAATAACATCCATCAACTCGGCGGTAACGGTTCGCTTGCCATTGCGCAAGATATCGAACACGTTCTCGGCACCGTGACAAACATCCACCAACTCGGTCAGCGAGAGAAAGCCGGCACCGCCTTTGACGGTATGGAAGCCGCGAAATATGGCATTCAACAGATTCTTGTCATCGGGTCGCTTTTCCAAGTCGACCAGTTGTTCAGACAACTGTTCCAATATTTCGGATGCTTCGACCAAAAAGTCTTGCAGTATGTCTTCATCAACTTCGAAGGCCATGCGTCACTCCATTAAAATCCCAGGCTAGACAGCAGATCGTCCACATCATCCTGACCATTGACCACATCGGAACGAGTCTCAGGGTTCATGATGGGGCCTTCCGCTTCAATCCCGCTTACAGGAAGGCTGCGAGAAGAATGCTCAGCAGATGCCTCACCAAACATAGTCAGCATTTCTATTAATTTAGTTTCAACTTCCTGAACTAACTTGATGACCTTGCGGATCATCTGGCCGGTCAAATCCTGAAAATCTTGCGCCATCAGGATTTCTGTCAGCAGTTGCCGTAATTTATCGGCATCAGATTCAGAAGCCTTAATGAAATCATCCAGTTGGTGACATAAAGACTTGAACTGCCCAACACTCATCTCTCTGCTCATCAGGGCATTCCAGTTGGGCAGAACAAGCTGAATATTGTCATTTAATCGATCGGCAATCGGTAGACTGGCTTCCACTGCATCCATGGTGCGATTGGCAGCCTTGTCCGTCATGTCGATGACATAACTGAGTCGCTCCCGCGCATCGGGGATTTCATGGGTGGCCAGATCGGGGATCCGGGGATCTAGTCGAAAATCTTGTAGGGAATCATGCAGTTGTCGGGTCAACTGACCCACTTTGTCAAACAAGGCCGCCGCATTGGGAGCACACGCATCGGCGATGAGCGTGTCGGCCTGTTCAAATTCACCTTGCTCAAGATGGGCAACAAGCATCCTTGCCTGATCGAGCGAAATCATTGCACTCGTTTTGGCCTTCATCCCTGCTGCTCCTTAGCCGATTCGTTCAAAGATTTTGTCGAGTTTCTCTTTGAGCGTTGCAGCAGTGAAAGGCTTGACGATATAGCCATTGACGCCGGCCTGGGCAGCTTCAATGATCTGCTCGCGTTTCGCTTCAGCAGTCACCATCAGTACCGGCAGGTGTTTGAGTTTGTCATCGACGCGAATAGCCTTGAGCAGGTCGATGCCTTGCATGCCAGGCATGTTCCAGTCGGTCACGACAAATTGAAAATCACCATTTTTCAACATTGGCAAGGCCGTGTTGCCATCGTCTGCTTCGTGGGTGTTGTTGAATCCCAAGTCACGCAGCAAGTTCTTGATAATCCGGCGCATCGTTGAAAAATCGTCAACAATGAGGATTTTCATGTTCTTGTCCAAAATTCCCTCCTAAATAGCCGCCAGAGCGGCTCACTTACATGATGCAGATCGCAGGTTTTGTTTTGCGGATTATGCCTTAGAGTTTTGTTTCAGTGTAGCCAGTACAAACACTTATACATGCCAATCTCTTAAACGCGCGCGTAATCTGTGCATCGCCTGACTGTGTATCTGGCTCACGCGAGACTCGCTGACGTTCAATACCTCGCCTATTTCACGCAAGTTCAGTTCTTCATCGTAGTAAAGGGAGAGCACCAGCGCTTCCCGCTCCGGCAGGCGGCCGATGTGTTCGGCCAGCGCTCCTTGAAAACGTTCGGCGGCCAGTTCATCAAACCCGTTGCTGCCCGGCTCGTCATCGGGGTGGCCAATGACATCCTCGCTGACGCCGAGATCTTCGATGCCGATGATCTTGCCGCAGGAGACATCCTGCAGCATGGCGTGATACTCACCAAGGCTGACCCCCATCTGAGCAGCTACCTCGCTATCGCGAGCATCACGGCCATGGGCTTGTTCAACATTTTCGATGGCTTCGGCGATGGTGCGGCTGTTGCGGTGTACCGAACGCGGCACCCAGTCACCCCGCCGGATCTCGTCGAGCATGGAACCGCGGATGCGGATCCCGGCGTAGGTTTCAAAGCTCGCCCCCTTGCTGCCGTCAAAATTGCGAGAGGCTTCGAGCAATCCAATCATACCTGCCTGGATCAGGTCATCCAGCAAGACACTGCTTGGCAGGCGAGCCAACAAATGCTGGGCGATCCGTTTCACCAGCGGAGCATGACGCTCGACCAGCACATAGGAATCCTGATGACGCAAGTACGCTTGGGCTTTATTCACGGGAACCTTCCTGTGCTATGACCGGCTTTTGCAGCAAATTTTCCAGGAAAAATTCGAGATGACCACCGGGTTGGTTAGGAATGGGCCAGCTTGCCGCCTTGTTGGCCAGCGCTCTGAACGCCAGCGCGGCCGGGGACTTGGGGAAGGCTTCGACAATCAGTTTCTGCTTGCGCACGGCGGCTCGCAGATTGGTGTCGTAGGGGACGCAGGCAACCAGCTCCAGCGAGGTATCCAGGAAACGGTCGGTGACCCGGGTCAGCTTGGCGTAGAGTTCCTGCCCTTCGCGCAAGGAGCGAACCATGTTGGCCACCACCTTGAAGCGGAAGACGCCGTGCTCCTTGGAGAGGATCTTGATGAGGGCGTAGGCATCCGTGATGGAGGTCGGTTCATCGCACACCACCACCATGATGTCCTGGGCCGCACGGGTGAAGCTCAGCACCATGTCGGAGATGCCAGCTGCCGTATCCACCAGCAGGATGTCGACCTGGGTCTTCATCTCGCTGAAAGCGCGGATAAGCTCGGCGTGTTGCACCGGCGAGAGCTCGACCATGGACTGGGTGCCCGAGGTGGCCGGCACTATCATCATGCCGTAAGGACCCTCGACGATGATGTCGTCGATGGTGCATTCGCCGGCCAGCACGTGGGACAGGTTGCGATGCACCCGCAGTCCCAGCATGACGTCCACGTTGGCCAGGCCAAGGTCGGCGTCCAGTACCATCACCCGTTTGCCCTGGGCGGCCATGGCTCCCGCCACGTTCAGGGTCACGTTGGTCTTGCCGACGCCACCCTTGCCACCAGACACGGCGATCACTTTTACTCGATTGTTTTGACGCATTTTGCGCAGACCACTCGCCTGATCCATATACATGTTACTCATAAAACTCCGAATCTTCGGCCTCGCCAAAGCCTGTGCCCCAGAAATAGGGTTCTTCTGTTTCCCGCTCCAGCGAGCCCATGGCAGCTCCGACGAGCTGTGCCGCATTGGCGACCTGAATATCTTCCGGAACCCTTTGTCCATCAGTGATATAGCTGATAGGCAATGCATTCTGGATACACACGTTAATCACTTCGCCCAGATTCAGACTCTCATCCAATTTGGTAAGTATGCAGCCGCTCAATGGAATACGCCGGAAATGGTCCACCGCTTCCTGCATCACCCGACGCTGGGAAGTGGCCGACATCACCAGGTAGCTGCGGATGCGTACCTTGGCATTCTTGACCAGGGTATCGAGCTGCTCGGTCAGCCGGATATCCCGCTGCCCCACCCCGGCGGTATCGATGAGCACCAGCCGGCGGTGACGGAACTGATAGAGCGCATTGGCCAGCTCCTCGGCATCCCGCACCTGCCGCACCGGGCAGCCCATGATGCGACCATAGGTCTGCAGCTGTTCATGGGCACCGATCCGGTAGTTGTCGGTAGTGATGAGTGCCACCTGCTCGGCGCCATACTTCATGGCAAACCGCGCCGCCAGCTTGGCGATGGTGGTGGTCTTGCCCACCCCGGTCGGCCCGAGCAGGGCAACCGCCCCACCCTGCCGCAGAATTTCGTCTTCGCTGATCTTGAGCTGGGCCGTCAACACCTCGGCCAACTGGGCCATGGCCTGATGGATCGACATATCCTCGGGGATAAGGCCGGCCAGCTGATCGGCAAAGGCATCGTCAAACCCTATCTTCTTGAGCTCCTTGATGAGCAGGGCACGCATCGGCTCGCGACGCTCCACCTCCTGCCACATCAGGCCGGAGATCTGATGCTCCAGCAGCTTGCGGATGCTGGCCATCTCCTTGCGCATCCCCTCCATCTCCTGATCCCGCTGGGGGGATTGGGGAGCACGGCCGGGCGCGGCGGCTCTCGCCTTCGGTTTGGCGGGCTCGGGAGCTGCTCCCCACTGCCCCTGCTCGGCCAGAGTACGGGGAGCACCGCTGACAGCGGCCGACGGGGCGCCGCTCTGGCCCGCCTGACCGTTCTGGGCCGGGTTCAGCTTCTGCTGGCGGGCCAGCAAGGCGGCCAGGGTGTCGACATAATGTTCGTTCTGCTCCTGGGCCGGACTCGGTGCAGGGCGGGTCATCTGCCGTCCGGCAGACGAGATATTGACGCTCTCATCGTTCAACTGACGGCGAACTGGCGCATCTTTGGGTCCCGGAACCTGGGATTGATAATCGACAGCGGCGACTATCTCCACCCCACCGGTGACCTTCTTGTTGGACATGATGACGGCATCGGGCCCGAGAGTCTCCTTGACCTCGGCCAGAGCCGTTCGCATGTCCTTGGCAAAAAACCGCTTAATCTTCACCCGTCATCTCCGCTAACTAGTTCTGCCCTACCGCACTGACGATGCGGATTTGCTTGTCATCAGGCACTTCCTGATAAGACAGAACGCGCAATCCAGGAATGGCATTCTTGACAAATTTCGCCAGGGTATTGCGCAGTATCCCTGATGTCAGAAGCACGGCCGGTTGGCCTTCCAGTTCTTGTCGTTGAGTGGCTTCCACCAGCGAGCGTTGCATCCGCTCCGCCAGACCCGGCTCGATGCCGGCGCCATCACCACCCCCTGCCTGCAGGGATTGATGCAATATACGTTCCAATTCTGGTGCCAAGGTGATCACCGGCAGTTCGGGATCCGGGCCGGCAATTTCCTGCACGATGAGCCGGCGCAGGGCGATACGGCAGGCCGCCGTCAGCACTTCCGGATCCTGGCTGCGCGGGGCATATTCCACCAGGGTCTGCAGGATAGTGCGCATATCGCGGATTGGCACGCCTTCATTAAGCAAATTCTGCAATACCTTCACCAGGTTACCCATGCTGATGACCTCAGGAACCAGCCCTTCCACCAGCTTGTTCTGGTGCTTCCCAATCATGTCGAGCAACTGTTGTACTTCGTCATGGCCCAGCAACAGGGCGGCATGGTTGGAGAGGATTTGGCTGAGGTGAGTTGCCACCACGGTCGCGGTATCCACCACTGTGTAGCCAAGGGTCTGCGCCTGGGAGACCTGCTCCTTGGCAACCCACACCGCCTCCAGTCCGAAAGCGGGATCCCGGGTCGCAACCCCCTGGATCTGGCCGAACACCTGGCCCGGATTGATGGCCATTTCCTTATCATGGTAAACATTGGCCTCGCCGGTACTGACTCCCATCAAGGTGATGCGATATTGGTTCGGGGCCAGATCCAGGTTGTCGCGGATATGCACCGCAGGCACCAGAAAACCCAGCTCCTGAGAGAGCTTCTTGCGCACCCCCTTGATCCGGTTGAGCAGCTCGCCGCCCTGGTTGCGATCCACCAGCGGGATAAGTTGATAGCCCACCTCCAGCCCGATGATGTCCACCGGCATCACGTCGTCCCAGCTCAGGTCTTTCTGCTCGTGGGTCTGCTCCGTGCTCGCCGGCATCAGCTCGCCCTTGGCCGCCTTGGCCGCCAGCTGTTTCTCGCGGCGCAGCAGCCACCAGGCACCGGCGGCGGCGATGGCCCCCAGGCTGAGGAACGCCAGATGGGGCATGCCGGGCACGCTGCCCATCATCAGCAGGATACCGGCCGAGATGATCAGAGCTTTGGGATTGTCGAACAACTGACCCAGCACCGCGGTGCCCATGTCCTGATCCGTGTTCTGGCGGGTCACTATGATGGCGGCAGCAATGGAGAGCAGCAGCGACGGGATCTGGGCCACCAGACCGTCACCGATGGCGAGCAGGGTATAGATCTGGGCCGCTTCGCTGAAGGTGAGCTGGTGCTGCACCATGCCGATGATGAAGCCGCCCAGGATGTTGATGAAGAGGATCATGATCCCCGCCACCGCATCCCCTTTCACGAATTTCGAGGCACCGTCCATGGAGCCGTAGAAATCGGCTTCCTGAGTCACGTCCTGGCGGCGCTTCTTGGCCTCTTCCTGATTGATGAGGCCGGCGTTCAAGTCCGCATCGATGGCCATCTGTTTGCCGGGCATGGCATCCAAAGTGAAGCGGGCGCTAACTTCTGAGATCCGGCCCGCACCCTTGGTGACCACCACAAAGTTGATGATCATCAGGATCATGAAGACGATGATACCGACCGTGTAGTTGCCGCCGATCACCACGTTGCCGAAGGCTTCGATCACGTGGCCGGCCGCCGCACTGCCGTTGTGGCCTTCCAGCAGTACCACCCGGGTAGAGGCGACGTTGAGCGCCAGCCGCAGCAGGGTCGCTATCAGCAGCACGGTCGGGAAGGCGGCAAATTCGAGCGGACGGCGGGTGTAGACGGCTACCAGTAGCACTACGATGGAGAGCGCGATATTGAAGGAAAACAGGATATCCAGCATCAGCGGCGGAATGGGCAGCACCACCATGCCAAGAGAGGCCAGCACCAGCAGCGGCGTCCCCAGGCCCTTGGTCAACAGCCACTTGTACTCTTTGATTCGGCCCAATGATGCCTGGAGTTTCATCGTTTTTCTCAATCTCAAACCGCTGATGCCAGATTAAAGCAAACATCAAGCCAATAATACAAGACATTGAAATACAATGATTTTATTTTGACTGTGTCAGAAGTTTGTCATTTGCGGAATTCGGTTGGAATGGGCAGATCCTTGGCCAGCGGATTGGGACGGCGACCACGGCCACGACGGAACTTCTTGAGCTGATAGACATAGGCCAGCACCTGGGCCACGGCGGCAAACAGCCCTTCCGGGATCTCGTGACCAATCTCGGTGGCGTGGTAGATGGCGCGGGTCAACGCCGGGGACGGCATCACCGGGATCTCGTACTCCCTGGCTATCTCTCTGATCTTCATCGCGATTTCATCGGTGCCCTTGGCCACGACCTTGGGCGCGCTGCCCGGCTTGGCCGTATCGTACTTGAGTGCCACCGAGTAGTGCGTCGGGTTGGTGATGACCACGTCCGCCTTGGGCACATCCCCCATCATGCGGCGCATCGCCATCTCCATCTGCAAGCGGCGGATCCGCCCCTTCACCTCGGGTTTGCCTTCGCTGTCCTTGAACTCGTCCTTGACCTCCTGCTTGGTCATCTTGAGCTGGCGCATGTGGTTCCACTGCTGGAACGGCACGTCGATGGCCACGATGGGAATGAGGGCGCAGCAGAGGATGATCAGCATCCACAGCAGCAGATCCAGCGCGTCTATGATGCCGCCCGGGTAACCCTCGAGGGAGAGATTGAGCAGGTGGTTGAACTGGCTGGAGAGCATCCACCAGGCGAACAGGGAGATGAACACCACCTTGGCGATGGACTTGACCAGCTCGACCAGGGATTGCACTCCGAACATCCGCTTGATGCCGTTGAGTGGGCTCAGCTTGCTCCACTTGGGCAGCATGGCTTCGGAGGAGAAGTTCATGCCCCCCATCAGGATGTTGCCGACAAAGGCGGCGATGGCCACCAGCATGAACAGCAGACCGAGTGGGTGCAGCAGCTCCCGCAGCAGGGCCGGCAACATGGTCATCATGGCATTGGGATCGAACGCCTGCTCCCGATCCAGGGTAAAGCCCATGGTGAGCACCTTGACCATGGCACCGGCCAGGCTCTCCTTGACCATCAGCAGGCCAAACACGGCCGCCAGCAGGACGCTGGCGGTACCCAGCTCCTTGGATCGTGCAATCTGCCCTTTTTCCCGGGCTTGTTGCAGTCGTTTGCCCGTGGGTTGTTCGGTACGTTCCTGATCGGTATCAGCCATGCTGACCCCCGCACAGGTCGAGGCAATCAGGCATCAAAGCCGCCTGAGCACCGTTGTTCAGTCGCACCATGCCAACGGTGCAGATCCAGGAGATCCATCCCAGGTAGTGGAGCCCCCAGCCTGCCGCCGGCATCTTACTGTCCTCCCAGGCACTGGGTGCCGATGAGGGTGCAGCTGGTCTCCTGCACCCGCTCCCACATGCTGTCGAAATGGCCGAGGAAACCACCGATGGTGAGCCAGAGGATCAGCAGGCCCGACATCATGCTGACCGCAAAGCCGATGCTGAAGATGTTGAGCTGGGGCGCGGCGCGGGTCATGACGCCGAAGGCAAAGTTGATGAGCAGCAGGGCGACGATGGCAGAGAGCGCCATCACCAGCGAGGCCTGATACATGACCCCGAGAAAACCGATCAGATCCCGAATGGAGGGCAGGCTGAGGCCGCTGTCCGACACCGGCAGGGTATCAAAGCTCAGCACCACCATGCGCAGCATGATGAGGTGACCATCCACCGCCAGAAATACCAGGGTCGCCAGCATCAGGTAGAACTGGCCCACCACCGGCGCCGACTGGCCGTTCATGGGATCCACCAGAGTGGCGAAACCCAGGCTGGTCTGCATGGCGATGATCTGGCCGGCCATCACGAAGCTCTCCATCAGGAACTGAGTCATGAGGCCTAGCGCGACCCCGATGAGCAACTGCTGGCCCAGCACCAGAAAACTGCCGACCGAGAACAGCTCGATCTTGGGCATGGGGGGAAGCAAAGGGGCAATCATCAGGGTCAGCGCCAGCGCCAGGCTGATGCGCACACGAGCCGGTGTCAGCCGGCTGCCAAACACCGCCATCACCATCAGCAGCCCGCTCACCCGCGCCAACGGCCAGACGATGGAAGACAACCACTCCATGATGAGAGCGGTTGTGTAGGTCATCCCGGCACCTTGCGGGTCATCGAGGCCGACAACGGGCGCAGCAGGCCGCACTGCTCGAGCGGGCCCCTCATCCCACCACCTCCGGAATTTGGCTCACCATCAGCAGGAAGAAGTCCATCAGACTCTGCAAGCCCCAGTGCGCCCCCGCCCCCAGAGCAAACAGGGTGACGATGAGACGGGGCAGAAAGCTCAAGGTCTGTTCGTTGATGGAGGTGGCCGCCTGGAAGATGGCCACCAGCAGGCCGACGCAGAGGCTCGGCAGGATCACGGCACACACCATGATGGTGACCAGCCAGAGCGCCTCGCGAAACACGTCGATAAAGGTTTCAGGACTCATGCCGTTCGCTCCTTGCGTTGCTCGCCCTTAACCACCAGCGCCCAGCCCGAAGCTGTTGGCCAGGGATCCCAGGATCAGGTTCCAGCCATCCACCATGACGAACAACATCAGCTTGAATGGCAGGGAGACCAGCATCGGCGACAACATCATCATCCCCATCGCCATCAGGATACTGGCCACCACCAGGTCTATCACCAGGAACGGCAGAAACAGCATGAAGCCTATCTGGAACGCGGTCTTGAGCTCGCTGGTGACAAACGCCGGGATCAGCACCCGCAGCGGCACGTCGGCGGGCTTGTCCACCTGCACGTTCGCTATCTCCATGAAGGTGTTGAGATCTTTGATCCGGGTCTGGGCCAGCATGAACTGGTGGATGGGCAGCTCGGCCTTCTCCAGCGCCTCCTTGGCCTGGATGGTCTCGGCCAGATAGGGTTGCAGCGCCTCGTTGTTGATGCGATCCAGCACTGGCGACATGATGAAGAACGACATGAACAGGGCGATGCCGATCAACACCTGGTTGGAGGGGCTCTGCTGCAGGCCGATGGCCTGGCGCAGAATGCCGAGCACTATGATGATGCGGGTAAAGGAGGTCATCATGATGACCATGGCCGGCAGGAAGGAGAGCGCCGTCATCAGCGCCAGCACCTGCAGGGTCAGGCTGTATTCCTGGCTGCCGTCCGCCATGGTCTTGATGGTGACTGCCGACATGCCATCCTGGGCCAGCGCCAGCGGCGAGCAGAGGATCAGGAGGGATAACAGGCCGACCAGCAGCCCACCGTGCGGCCGTGAGCCGTTAGCTTTTTTCATGCTTGCCCATCAATTTGCCAAGCTGCTGGGAAAACGCCTGGGGCTGGCTCTCGTCCAGCGGCTCTTCCAGGCGATAGAGAAAGTTGACCTGCTGCGGCGTCACCCCGAGCAACAGCTGCTGTTCGCCCACCTTGACCACCAGCAGCTTCTCCTTGTAGCCCACCGGCAGGCTGGCGATGACCCGCATCTGGCCGCCCCCCATGGCGGTGGCAATCTTGCTCTTCTTGAGCAGGAAACCGAGCACCAGGATGAGGCCGATGACCATCAGGCTGGAGAGCAGCCAGGAGGTGAGGCTGGGTGGATTGGCGCCCGCACCGGGTTCAGCCAGTGCGGGGAGAGAGAGAAGCCACAGCGGGAAGAGACGGATCATTTGAGTTTCTTGATCCTTTCGATTTGGCTGATGACGTCGGTCAGACGAATGCCGAACTTGTCGTTCACCACCACCACCTCGCCGTGGGCGATCAGGGTACCGTTGACCAGTACGTCGAGCGGCTCACCCGCCACCCGATCCAGCTCCACCACCGAGCCCTGGTTGAGCTGCAGCAGGTTGCGGATGCTGATCTGGCTGCGGCCCACTTCCATGGCGATGGTCACCGGAATATCCAGAATGGTATCCAGCTTGCGCCGCTCCTCGGCACTGATGGGGGCATCATCCTTGAGCTCTTCGAGGGGAGCGGGCTTGGCTTCAGCAGTCACCTGCTCTTCCAGCGCGGCTGCCCAGGCGTCCGCCATCAGATCCTCTTCATCAGTTCCGCTCATCTTGAATTCCTTATGCTGCTTTCTTGACGCCCTGCCAGCGCAGATCGCCGTTTATCGTTGTTGATCTTCGATGCTGCGCTCGAGCTCTTCCAGCTCGGCCTCGCCATCGATGCGTACACCGCCCCGGGTCACCAGATGCATCTCGGTCTTGACCCCTTCCGGGCGCTTGAGTTTGTCGGTGATCTTGAGCGCCACATTGTCCTTGGTCCGCCCCATCTTGGCATGGAACGTGGGCAAGTCCTCCACGAACACCAGCAGGTTCTCCGGCATCTCCACCGGGATGATGTCGCCGGGTTGCAGCTCCATCAGCTCGCGCAGGGTGAGCTCTGTCTCCAGCAACTTGGCCCGCAGCTCCACCTTGACGTCCATGATCTCGTCGCGCAGCGCCTTGCTCCAGCGCACGTCGGTATCGCCCTTGTCGCTCTGCACGCCGGCATCCAGCAGCTCGCGGATGGGCTCCAGCATGGAGTAGGGCATGGCCACGTGAAAGTCGCCGCCACCGCCATCCAGCTCGATGTGGAACGAACTTACCACGATCACCTCGGTGGGGCTGACGATGTTGGCCATGGCCGGGTTCACCTCGGAGTCGAGGTACTCGAAGCCCACGTCCATCACCGGCGCCCAGGCGTCCTTGTAATCCTCGAACACCAGCTTGAGCAGCATCTGGATGATGCGCCGCTCGGTGGGGGTGAACTCGCGCCCCTCGATCTTGGCGTGGTAGCGGCCATCGCCACCGAAGAAGTTCTCCACCAGGATGAAGACCAGCCGCGCCTCCATGGTGATGAGCGCCGTCCCCTTGAGCGGACGGAAACGCACCATGTTCAGGCTGGTCGGCACGAACAGGGTGTGCACGTACTCGCCGAACTTGAGCATCTGCACGCCGTTGATGGAGACCTCGGCAGTGCGGCGCATCATGTTGAACAAGCTGATCCGCATGTGGCGGGCGAAACGCTCGTTCACCAGCTCCAGGGTCGGCATGCGACCACGGACGATGCGGTCCTGGGAGGAGAAGTCGAACTGGGCGACGCCGGGATCTCCCGCCGCGCCTATCTCTTCCTCTTCGACATCATCGACCCCGTGCAAGAGGGCATCAATTTCGTCCTGACTTAACAGATCGCTCACGCTTCACCCTTATTGCATGACAAAGCCGGTAAACAGCACTTGTTCGATAACGGGGGAAGAGACCAGGTCATTGAGCACCCGACGGCACTCTTCCAGTGAATCCTTGCGCAGCTTCTCCTTGCCCTCGAAGGTCATCAGCTGCTCGCTGGTGGCCGCACTGAAGACCCGCAGCAGGGTGCCTTCGATGAGGGGGATATTCTGCTTGGCCAGCGTCTCGTCGGCGGTGCCGCGCACCATCAGCTGGATCTTGATCTGCACCAGCCGGTCACGCTGACCCCCGGAGACGTTGAACACGAAGGGGCGCGGCATGCCCACGTAGAGCGAAGGCTGAGGTGCCGCCTCTTTGGGCTTGGCATCTTTGCCCTCCCCCGCGGCCTCGGCCGCCGGTTTGTCGCCGCCGGACAGCATGAACCAGGCGCCAGCTCCGCCACCACCCAGCACAATCACGGCCAGGGCGATAATCATGATCAGCTTCTTTTTCTTGCCTGCCGCCGGGTCTTTCAGCGTCAGTTCGTTATCGTCTGCCATCCCTTGTCCACCCTAGTCTCAAACTTGTTCGATATCATAAACTTACTCGGGCTGGCATCAAGCATAGAAATCAATTCCGCTGTCGTTTGTCGATTCCGTCGACAAACGCATGCCGGCGCCCGTGACCTCTGCCTCAGTTTGGCCTGTTTCGGCAAAAGATCCGCTGCCTTTTTGGCCTTGCTGGCCCTGACCGGCAAACGCCGACTGACCCTGTGACTGCTGCTGCGGCTGTTGTTGCACCAGGGTCTGGCCCAGCTGGATGCCCTGCCCGGCCAGCATATCACGCAGCCGGGGCATGGCCTGCTCCAGCATTTCCCGGGTCTGGCCGTGCTGCACCACGAAATGGACGTTGGCCTGGCTGTCAGCCCCCATCTGTATCTGGATCTTCATCTTGCCAAGGCCGAGGGGATCGAGCTGGATCTCCGCCTGCTGCAGCTTGTCCGCCAGCATCAGGTTGACCTTCTGATGCAACTGGGCCGGCGCCTCCGGATCGGCCAGCTTGAGGTGGGGCAGGTTGGCGGGCTCGCGCCGCGCGGCCGCTTCGGTGGGCGCCGGCCGGTTGTCATGACCCACCGCCTGGGGTTGGCTGTTCTGCTGGACCTGCTGGCTGCGGCTGCTCTCCGGGGTGGTGGTGGTCTCGCTGCTCTCCTGGGTGCCGCCGCGAGCCAGCTCTGCCACCTTCTGCTTCACGTCGACTTTCACCTCGCTGCGGGCCCTGGGCGCGTCGCTACGCTCGGTGGCTTCCATCTGCTTGAGTCCGGCTGACAGGCTGGCCAGGGACGCTTGCGGACCCTGCGGTTCGCTGCTGGCGAGCACCTGTTGCGGTGCCACCAGCACGGGTTCGCTGGCGGGAGCGGTGGCCGGCGCCGGTGCGCCGCTGCTGGCGGCAGGAGCAGGCTGGCCCTCGGTCTTGGCGGCCACCGGCTTGGACTGCCCGTCCCCCTCGGCGGTGGTCTGCATCGGCGCCTTGTCAGCAGCGCCGTTGCTCGAGCCGCCATCGGTGCGAGTCACCCCCTTTTCAAACGCTCTGGCGGCGCCAGGCTGAGTGGCCACGGCCTGGTGGGTGGCCTGCAGCGGAGCGGTTTTTACCGGCTCTTCCTTGCCCGCCATGGGCGGCACTACAGGCTTGGCCCCCTTGTCGGCGCCTTCCAGCTGGATCTTGGTGTCATTCTCACCCTGTTCGCTTAACGCGGCGGCGGGTACCTTGCTCAGCAAGGCCGCCCGCTCGGCGGCGGAGAGCTCGCTTTTGCTCCCCTTGGTCTCTTTGCCATTGTTATCGGTAGGTTGGTCGGCATTGGCGCCGCCGGCACCGCTCTCCTTGCCACCGCTCTCTTTCCCGGCTCCCTGCAGCTGAGCCGCCAGGGCGGCATCATCCGTCACGACGGCATCCGACTGCGCGGCTTTCGCATCAACCGGCACACTGGTTTCGCCCGTGAGCAAGCTGGCAGCCTGGCGGGCCAGCGCGGCGGCACTGGTCGTCGCCCCCTGCTTCTCACCACTGCCGGCGAGCGGCTGGGTGAGGGTGGCCGCTGCCTCGGCCGACTCGGCGTCCGCGTCTTTGTGCGGCAACATCTTGCCGTCCATCTCAATGACGGGAGCCGTGGCGACCAGATTGATGGCCGGCGGGGCGACCAGGGAGGTGTCCTGTTTGAGGGCATCCTGCAGACGCTGCAAGAAATCGTTGGGGGCGAGAGCGGGATCGGGCTCACTCCCCTTCTGTGGTTTGTCGTCGGCGCTAGCGGCCTCTTCGGCCTCATTCGCCAAAGATTTGGCAGCCTCGCCCTTGGCGGTCGGCACCAGCTTGTTGCCCTCCAATGCACCCGCGCTTCCCTGCTCGGCGCCAGGCCGTGCCGGAGCCTTGCTATCAGCGTTGGGGGCCTTGCCATCTGCGTTGGCAACCTTGCCGTCGGCTTTGGTATTGACCTTGTCAGCCTGCTGCACCCGGTTCATCACCTCGGAAAAGCCGACCTTGCCGTCGCTCTGCAGGGCCCCTTCACCGCCATCCTGGCTCGCCGTCAGCACAGCACTCTTGTCGGCAGCGGCAGCGGTCGGCGCGGCGGGAGAATTGGTTAACAGTGTCTGCATCATGGTGAAGATTCCTGGCGACATTCGGCTTCGGGTTTATCCTCAGCTCCCCGGGGGAAGTGAGGCGCACACGGGATGGCAAGAAGAAAGCAAGTTACAGGCCAGAATGGTGGAAACGGCGCAGCATGGCGTACTCGTCCAGCATCTTCTGCTCCTGGCGCTGGGCTTTCTGCTGCTCGCGTCCCGCTTGCTTGGCCAGCAGCAACTCCACCGCCTTGCGCCGCTGCTGGGCGGCCAGCCACTCCTCGCGACGCAGTTCCAGCGCCTGGCGTACCTGCAATACCCCTTCATACTGCTGGGTAGCCGCCTGCTCCAGCTTGTTGATGAAAGCGTGATACTGGCTGTTCTGCTGGGCACCTATGCCCTGCAGGCCACGGTCGGTCCACTGCTGGTGGTAGATCTGGCGGTACTGGTTGAGCGCGTCCTGCTGCTCCATGAAGATCTTCAGATCCTGCTGGGCCTTGGCCAGCGCCAGCGCCGCCTGCTGTTCGGCCTCCATCAGCCGCTCCGACAACATTACCAAGCCTTTACTCATGGGCACGCCCCCCTCTTATCTTCTCGTCACCGCATCAGCGGCATGGCCACCAGCTGCAGGGCCTGCAGGCCCGCATCGTAGTGAATGACCTCGCGCATGCCTTGCTGCAAGAACTGATCCAGATAGGGTTTCTGGATGATGGCGCGGTCGATGCGGGGGTCGGAGCCCTGGCTGTAGGCACCGATGGTGATGAGGTCACGGTTCTGTTGGTAGAGGGAGTAGAACTGCTTGAGGGTGCGCGCCAGCTCCATGTGTTCCGGCGAGGTCACCATAGGCATCACCCGGCTGATGGACTTTTCGATGTCGATGGCCGGGTAATGGCCCGCATCGGCCAGCTCGCGCGACAGCACGATGTGGCCGTCGAGGATGGCCCGCGCCGCATCGGCGATGGGATCCTGCAGATCGTCCCCTTCCGTCAGCACGGTGAAGAAGGCCGTGATCGAGCCCTGGCCGTCGCTGCCGTTGCCGGCCCGCTCCACCAGTGCCGGCAATTTGGCGAACACCGAGGGCGGATAGCCCTTGGTGGCCGGCGGCTCGCCCACTGCCAGGGCGATTTCGCGCTGGGCCTGGGCGTAACGGGTGAGCGAGTCCATCAGCAGCAATACGTTGAGCCCCTGATCGCGGAAATACTCGGCGATGGCCAGCGCCGTCTCACACCCCTTGAGCCGCATCAGCGGCGAGGCATCGGCCGGCGCCGCCACCACCACGGAGCGGGCACGCCCCTCCTCCCCCAGGATCTCCTCGATGAACTCCTTCACCTCGCGGCCCCGTTCGCCGATGAGCCCCACTACCACCACGTCGGCCACCGAGCCACGGGTCATCATGCCGAGCAGCACGGATTTGCCGACGCCGGAGCCGGCGAACAGCCCCATCCGCTGGCCCTGCCCCACCGTCAGCACGGCGTTGATGGCGCGCACCCCCACGTCCATCGGCTGATGGATCGGGCGGCGGGAGAGCGGGTTGATGCGGTGCTGGGCAAACTGCACCGTCTGGGAAGAGAGGATGGGGCCAAGCCCGTCCAGCGGCTGGCCGATGCCGTCGATGACCCGGCCCAGCAGGTTCATGCCGACCGGGATACCGTGCTCCTCGATGATGGGCACTACCCGGGCGCCCGGAATGACCCCCTTGAGCTGTTCGCTTGGCATCAGAAACAGCCGATCGCCGGAGAAGCCGACCACTTCGGCCTCCAGCGAGCCGTCCTGGGTATCGATGCGACAGAGCGCTCCGATGGCGGCGCGGCAGCCGATGGCTTCGAGGGTCAGCCCCACCACCCGGGTCAGCTTGCCGGCCACCGGCGGTTTGGGGGCGATATCGCGTACCCGATACCCTTGCAACCGATTGAGTAACGAGCCGCTCATCCGGCCTCCTGAGATATGATGTTGAATGGGTAGAGAAAGCAGACGGGCCGCACCCTGGCGGCCCGCACGCCCTTAGCCGCGGGCATCCTGCGATGCATTGTCGCGCAGGAAGTTGCGCAGCAGCTGATCGATGCGCCCCGCGAGGGTCAGATCGATGCTGGAGAGTTCGGTGGCCAGTTGCAGATCGCCGGGGGAGAGGGTGGGATCGCTTTGCAGCCGCCAGTGGCGCTTGGCGCACTCCTCGGCGCCGAACGCCTGCTCGACCCGGGCCAGATCGTCCGGGTTCAGCATCAGAGTGACCCCCAGTTCGGCGGCCGGCAACAGCGCCAGCCCCTGCTTGAGCGCTTCGAGCAACAGCCGGGGCGAGGTTTCCGCCTCGTGACGGATAAGGGCGCGGGCCAGCTGCATCACCAGGGCGATGAGCTGCTGCTCCACCGCGCCGTCCAGCTCCTTGAGCGGGTTGGCGAGGCGATCGATCAGCCCCTGCCAGTGGCTCATCTGCTGATCCACCAGCTCGCGGCCGAGGGCCAGCCCCTCCTCCTTGCCCTGCTCCAACCCGGCGGCATGACCCTGCTGCAAGCCTTCCAGCTTGCCCTCTTCGAGCCCCTTGGCGTAACCGGCTTCACGCCCCTCGGCCATCCCCTCTTCCCAGGCGGCCTGGCGAATTGCTTCAAGCTCCTCGGCAGTGATGCTGGGGGCCGGCTCCTCCACCGGCTCTTCGACCGGGACCTCTTCTTCCTGCCGATACCAATCCGGCGTCAGCCCGAGGGCGTTGGTCTCGACCTCGGCCTCGACCTCCATCTCGGGCCAGCCCCAGGTCTGGACCTGGCTCTCATCCCCGTCGGGTCTGACATAACCGCGCAGCTTGTTGTTGTTCATCTGCCTGCCGCACTCCTCGCCATAACGCGGCCCGCTCCGCTATTCACGCCGACGTGACCGCTCATCAGAGGAACTCCTCGCCGCCACCGGCACCCAGCATGATCTCGCCGGCATCCGCCAGACGACGGGCGATGGAGAGGATCTCTTTCTGGGCGGCTTCCACTTCGGAGACCCGGATCGGCCCCATGGCCTCCAGATCGTCCGCCAGCATCTCGGCGGCCCGCTTGGACATGTTCTTGAATACCTTCTCGCGCATCTGATCGTCGGAGCCCTTGAGCGCCCGTTGCAGCAGATCGCCAGGCACTTCCCGCAGCATGGTCTGGATGCCGCGATCGTCCACATCGATGAGGTTTTCGAACACGAACATCAAATCCTGGATCTGCTGGCTCATCTCCTCGTCCGACTCGCGGATGGAGTCCATCAGCTGGCCTTCGATGTTGGTGTCGAGGTAGTTCATGATGTTGGCTGCCGCCTTCAGGCCGCCCATCTTGGCTGCCTGGGCACCCGCCGCACCGGCGAACTGTTTCTCCATGATGTCGTTGAGCTCTTGCAGTGCCGCCGGTTGCACCTCTTCCAGGTTGGCGATACGCATCACCAGATCGAGGCGCACCTGTTCCGGGAACTGGCTCAGGATCTCGGCCGACTGTTCTGGCTCCAAATAGGAGAGAACGATGGTCTGGATCTGCGGGTGTTCGTTCTGGATGATGCTGGCCACCTGGCGGGCATCCATCCACTTGAGCGAGTCGAGGCCGCGTGCACCTGAACCCAGGATGATCTGATCCACCAGGTTGCTGGCCTTGTCTTCGCCAAGGGCCGCCACCAGCGCCTTGCGCACGAAATCTTCGCTGCCGATACCGATGTTGGTGTACTTCTGGATGTCGTCGATGAATTGACGGTGGACCGCCGCCACCCGGTCGTGACTGAAATCCGACATGGAGGCCATCGACATGCCGAGCCGCTGCACCTGCTTGGGCTCGAGATGGCGGAAGATCTGGGCGGCATCCTCTTCGTTGAGGCTCAGCATCAATACCGCCGCCATCTCCATCCCGCTCATCTGATCCAGGATCTGGCGCTGACTGTCGGTGATGTCATTGCCGGTGACCTGTGTCTTGTTTTCGTCAGCCATCTTTGTTCGCTACCCATTCTTTAATGACCTGTGCGGCCAGATCCGGTTCGTTCGCCACCAGCGCACGTACCGCCTTGAGCAAGTCTTCGTCACGGTGCAGATCCGGCAGTTTCAGATGGCCGTCACGTACCCCGAACACCGGCTCGGATTCAGCCTGAGCCGCCAGCAGACTGAGCTCGTCATCTCCACCCAAGACGGTGTGGTTGTCGAAGTCCAGTTCCCCTTCCGGCTTGGCATCCGGATAGAGCAGGCGCTTGAGCATGGGTCGTACCACGGTGACGATCAACACTATGATGACCAGCACGGAGGCGGCAATGCGCACCGCACGCCAGAACCAGGGCTGCTCGTAGAGCGGCGCTTCGGCCACGCTCTCAAGCTCGGGCCGGTTGAACGGGATGGCGACCACCTCCAGAGTATCACCACGGGTCACATCAAAGCCAAGGCCACCGCTCAGCAGACGGCGCAGGGTATCGAGTTCGGGCTGGGTACGGGGCTCACGGGTCACCTTGCCATCGGCAGCGGTAGACGCCTTGTAATCCACCGCCACCGAGACGGTCATGCGGCGAATGCCACCCATCTGGCGCCGGATATGGCTGACGGTGGTATCCAGTTCGAAGTTGCGGGTCGCCTCCTTGCGGGAGCGGCCGGAAGAAGACGCAGTGGTTTCGGCATTGGGGCCGGTCGCCTGCTGCGGAATGTTGGAGGCGGCTGGCGGCTGGTTGGAGAGGGCGCCAGGCACGCCGCCGTTGCTGCCGTTGGCGCTGTTCTCTTCCATGGTCATTTCGGAGCGCACCGCCGGCAAATCCGGGTTGTAGGTCTTGCGGGTCTGCTCCTGCTGGGAGAAGTCGAGGGAGAGATCGACCTCCGCCGTATAATTGTCGGCGCCGAGCACCGGGATCAGGATGGCGTCAATTTTTTGTTTGTATTCCAGCTCCTGCTTCTGCTGCATCGCAAACTCCTTGCGAGTCTGGGCAGAGACGGGATCCTGGGAGCCCGAGTTGAGCAGGCGGCCGTTCTGGTCGGTCACGGTGACGCGAGTCGGCTCCAGACCGTGCACCGCAGAGGCGACCATGTCGACGATGGAGTCCACCTCACCCTGACCGAGGGCATTGCCCTTGAGGCTCAGCACCACAGTCGCGCTGGGTTTGCGTTCGTTGCGGGCAAACACGTTGTCTTTCGGGATGGCCAGCAGCACTTGGGCCTTGGCCACATTCTGGAACTGCTCGATGGCGCTGGCCAGCTGGCGCTCGCGGCTCAGCTTGAGACGCTCGCTCTCCATCCGCTGGCTGACACCAAAGCTGGAGTCCTTGAGCAGGATGTCTTCCCCGTCACTGGTGGTGTCGGTGGCGTTGGCCAGGCCGGCACGGGTCAGCGCCAGCCGGATGCTGGAGTAGTTCTCGGCACTGACCAGCACGCTCTTGCCATCCACCTGATAGGGGATCTTCTGCTGATCGAGGTAGTCGAGGGTCTTGACCAGCTCCTGGGTGGTGTAGGTGCCAAGGGGCCGCATGTCCGGCTCCTTGCCCCACAGCAGGATGAAAACGGCGATCGCCAGACAGATGGCCAACCCCAGGATCAGGGTGATCTGACGCAGCACATCCGTGTTGTACAGAAAGCCGAGTGCTGAACTCTTCTGCTCATTCTCATCGAGGGCGGCACTGCCCTCATCGTTCATCAGCAGTTCGCCATTTTGGTCATTAGCCACGATTTATGTCCTTATTGCTGACATGTTCATGATGTTCATGATGTTCATGATGTTCATGATGTTCATGATGTTCAGTTGCCATGGTGAGCGCGCTTATACCGGCATGTTCATGATGGTCTTGTAGGCATCGACCATCTTGTTGCGTACCTGCACCGTCGCCTCGAAGGCGATGGAGGATTTCTGCCCGGCGATCATCACCTGGGACAAGTCGACCGAGTTGTCGCCCATGTCGAAACGGGTACGCAGATCGTTGGCGGCCCCCTGCAACTCGTTGACGTTGCCAAGGGCCTGTTGCAGCAACTGGCCAAAGTCGGACGTGACCTGGCGGCCGGGCTGGGTCAGCGGCGTGGCGCCGGCTTCGACCTTGAGTGCCTGCATCTCTTGCATCAGGCTGCTTGCACTAATTTCCATATTCCATCCCCAGACAAATCATTGACGCTGTCAGGGTGTAAGCAATTAGGGTGCCAACAAGTAGAAAACCGCCAGGCAAGCGGGATGAGAGGAGGGGTAAGCAGCACGCAACAGGCGATGCGAGGGCAGATTATTTGCCAAGTAGCAGGCGTTCCCGTCAGCCAGCAAGATGCGGGCCGACGGAAAAGGCCGGAAAGCGGGTGACTAGCGGGTCAGATCCTTGTCCACCCAGTACTTGGAGCCAGAGATGTTGGCATCGAGCAGCAAGCCTTTCTCGCCGATCTGGTAGATGGCCATGCCGCCGTTGTACTTGGCGCTGAGCTCGGCACTCTCCTTGCCCGCCACGGCCCCCATCTCGGAGGTCGCCTCCCAGCCTTGGCTCACGAAGGCATCGAACCTGGCCTTGTCTTCAAACAGGATCACCTGCTGGTAGAACTTGCCACCGAGCCCGGCCGCAAGCCCGGCACCGAACATCTTCATGTAGGTGTGCTTGCCGCTGGTGCGGTTGACCGCCACCCCGGCCCCCTGGTTGGTGTGCAGCATCAGGGAGAACTTGCGCGAGTCGAACACCGCATAGCCATAGGCCTTGTCAAACAACAACTTGGCTGAGGGTTGCTGGTTGAATAGCCGCACCAGGGCGGTGTCGGCCATGGTATCGAGGGCAAGCCGCGCCTCGTCGGCCGTCTTGGGCTCGAGCATCTCGTCGAGCTTCTTGTCGGCCACCGTCAGCCACTCCTTGCCGGTAGCCACGCTCTTGTCGGTCCAGGCGCCGGCGGTGTTGAACGCCTCCGAACCCCACTGGGAAACCGATGCCCAGGTCGCCTTGGAGAAATCCGTGACGCTCTGCCACGCCTCCTTGCTGGTGTCGCTCACCGCGCTGCCGAGCTCGCTCGCGGCCGCTTTCACCTTGGCCCAGTCAGCCAGGCTGGGAGCCGATGCCAGCGCCATGACCGTTGCTATCACCAGGAATCGAATCTTCATGCTGTGCTCCACCCTTTGTGATGAGTTGATGGTCACAGTAGCAGATCTGGCCTAAGCCGGATAAGCCCAATGGCACGAGGCGGGTCAATCAGTGACGCTCGTCATGATGGGATCCATCCGCTTGACGGCCTCGATGGGGCAAAGCCCACCGCAGCTCTCACGCTATCTCGGGAAGAGTCACAACAGGGCAAAACGAGGTAGGGCAAGTCATGACACCAGGCCCGCCGCCTAGCTGGCGGCGGGCTCTCGGTATTGCTGATGGATGGCGCGAAACGCCTCCTTGTTGCACAGCGCCGCGGCGACGCAGGCGGGGTCGAACTGGCTGCCGGCGTGGGTTTCGAGGTAGGCAAAGGCCGCTTCGAACGTCCAGGCCTGCTTGTAGGGCCGCTCGCTGGTGAGCGCATCGAACACGTCGGCCACCGCGACGATGCGGGCCTCCAGCGGGATCGCCTCCCCCGCCAGCCCCTCCGGATAACCCTGCCCGTCGAAACGCTCGTGGTGATAGGAGATGATGTTCTTGAGCATGTCGGTGTGATGGATGCCGTCGAGGCCAAACTCGCTGATCATCAGGGCGATCATCTCCCGCCCCTTGAGCGGGTGGATCTTCATCACCCCGAACTCCTCTGGCGTCAGCTTGCCGGGTTTGAGCAAGATGGCGTCGGGCACCGCAATCTTGCCGATGTCGTGCAGCTCGGAGAAGAGATAGATGAACTCTACCTCCTCGTCGCTCAAGGGATAACGGGTGGCCACGGCGCGGGCGATGAGCCGCGAATAGGCCGACATCCGGTGCAGGTGATTGGCGGTCTCTTCATCCCGGTAGCGGCTGAACTCCCGCGCCGTGGTAAGCGCGCCGCTCAGGGTCTGAATCGAGAAAAACTCCACTGCTATGATGGCCGCCAGGATCTGGGCGTATGCCGCCAGTTCGCCGCGGATGGCGGGGTCGAAGTAGCCAGGCACCCTGGCATCGCAAAACAGAAAACCGAACAGCTTGCTGTTGAACAACAGCGGCTCGGTGTAGCTGGATTCATAACCGGCCGCCAGCAGCTTGCGGCTGTGCTCGGAGGGGGAGCCCAGCAGCGAGTCCAGCGTGTCGAGCACGCGGGGCTGTTTATGCTCGGCCAGATAGCGCAGGGAGGGGACGTCGCTCAGCTTGACCTCGTACTGCACCAGCGGGGAGCTTCCCTCGGTGCTGTGGGCAAAGGTTTTGAGCCTGTCCGTGTGCTGGTCATAAATCGCGATGGCCACCCGGCTCAACTTGTCAAACCGCTGCCTGAGCGTGGCGTGCACGTTCTGCATTCTCTCGCCAAATGAGCTGTCCATCCCGTCCTTCCTTCCAGTCTGCCTGCAGGGAGTATAGTGACACCCGTCTTCCCGCTCTCGCAAAATTGATTTGAAACTCAACAGCCAGCAAGCTGACGGAGCAAGGGTGCCGCCATCGGCCCGTATCGGCTCAAATCGGGCCTGCCTTGGCACAATCCTGCCTCGCCGGAGATATTGTTCGATTCCGCCGTGCCGGCTGTATAGTTTTTGGTTAGCCATTCCGGTAAAATCCGCGCCCTAAAACTAGAGCCACCTAAGAGTGATTGAGCGATGTCCAACACAAAACAGGCCCCCAAAGTAGGATTCGTCTCCTTGGGTTGCCCCAAAAATCTGGTCGATTCCGAGCGCATCCTGACCCAGCTGCGTACCGAAGGGTACGACGTGGTGCCCAGCTATGACGATGCGGAAGTGGTGGTGGTCAACACCTGCGGCTTCATCGACAGCGCGGTACAGGAGTCCCTGGAAGCCATCGGCGAGGCCCTGGCCGAGAACGGCAAGGTGATCGTCACCGGCTGCCTCGGTGCCAAAGAGAACCAGATCCGCGAGATCCACCCCAAGGTGCTCGAGATCACCGGTCCCCACGCCTATGAAGAGGTGCTGGGCCACGTGCACAAGTACGTCGAGAAGCCGACCCACAACCCCTTCACCAGCCTGGTGCCGGCCCAGGGCGTCAAGCTGACCCCCCGCCACTACGCCTATCTGAAGATTTCCGAAGGCTGCAACCACCGCTGCACCTTCTGCATCATCCCCTCCATGCGCGGGGATCTGGTGAGCCGTCCCATCGGCGAAGTGCTGGCCGAGGCCAAGCGTCTGAAAGAGGCCGGCGTGAAGGAGATCCTGGTGATCTCCCAGGACACCTCTGCCTACGGCGTGGACGTCAAGCACCGCACCGGTTTCTACGACGGCATGCCGGTCAAGACCAGCATGGTGGCCCTGTGCGAAGAGCTGGCCAAGCTCGGCATGTGGGTGCGCCTGCACTACGTCTACCCGTACCCGCACGTGGATGACGTCATCCCACTGATGCGTGACGGCAAGGTACTGCCCTACCTCGACATCCCGCTGCAACACGCCAGCCCGCGCATCCTCAAGCTGATGAAGCGACCGGGCACCGTCGAGCGCACCCTGGAACGGATCCAGAAGTGGCGCGAGATCTGCCCCGAGATCACCCTGCGTTCCACCTTCATCGTCGGCTTCCCCGGCGAGACCGAAGAAGAGTTCCAGATGCTGCTGGACTTCATCGACAAGGCAGAGCTGGATCGGGTCGGCTGCTTCAAATACAGCCCGGTCGAAGGCGCCAAGGCCAACGAGCTGCCGGATCCGGTGCCGGAAGAAGTGCAGGAAGAGCGCTTCCAGCGCTTCATGGAGCTGCAGCAGCAGGTCTCCATCCGCAAGCTCGCCCGCAAGGTCGGCAAGGAGATGCTGGTGCTGATCGACGAGGTGGACGAAGAGGGTGCCACCGGCCGCTCCGCCGCCGATGCCCCCGAGATCGACGGCCTGGTCTATCTGAACGGTGAAACCGGCCTCAAGCCCGGCGACATGGTCAAGGTCCGCATCGATGAAGCGGACGAGTACGACCTGTGGGCCAGTCTCATCGACTGATCCCCGACAAGCACCAACAAAAAAGCCAGTCAGTGACCCTGACTGGCTTTTTTGTTGGTGCCACTTGGCGGATAAATACCGTTACCGCAATGGATTAGAGGGAATGAACCAATAGGGTGCTGATTCAGTCCCGATACAGCCAGGGCTGTTAGGATCCGGATTGACTCTCCCCGTCATAAGCCCTCTAATTGACAGCCTGGATCCCCATGATCGCGCACCTTATGAAAATATTGTTGGTCGAAGACGACAAGCTGCTCAATCACCACCTCAGCACCCTGCTGACCGAAGCCCAGAATCAGGTACACAGCACCGACAGTGCCCAGGTGGCACTGCATTACGCTGCCGACTATCCCATCGACGTGGCCATCATCGATCTGGGTCTGCCGGACATGGACGGTTTGCAACTCATCCGCCAGCTGCGCGAGCAGCAAATCCCCTTTCCCATCATCGTATTGACCGCGCGCGGCAACTGGCAGGACAAGGTGGAGGGGCTGGAAGCCGGGGCGGACGACTACCTGGTCAAGCCGTTCCAGAAGGACGAACTGCTGGCCCGTCTCAACGCCTTGGTGCGCCGCAGCGCCGGCTTCATCTCCCCCAGGGTCAAGGCCGGCGACTACGAGCTGGATCTATCCCGCAAGGAGCTGACCATCGCCGGCACCCCGGTGGTGCTCACCAGCTTTGAATACCTGATCCTCGAATACCTGATGCGCAACGCCCGCCAGGTGGTCTCCAAGCAGCAGCTGCTGGACCAGCTCTATGGCGATGGCGAGGGAGACCCCAACACCATCGAGGTGATGGTGAGCCGGCTGCGCAAGAAGCTGGATCCGGAGGGGACCATCCAGCCCATCTCCACCATCCGCCGCCAGGGTTACATCTTCAACCTGTCGTGCAACTGATGGACTCTCGTCTGCTGCGCCCCATGCGCTTCATCCGCCGCTCGCTGCACATCAAGCTGATGCTGAGCGCCATGCTGGTCATCGCGCTCATCATGGCCTTCTCGGTCTACATCCTCTATCTGGGTCACACCGAGGAGCAGGCCCAGAAGGCCAGCACCCGCATGCAGGAGAACCTCTCCAAGCTGTTCTCCTCCAAACTGCCGGATGCCCATGCCACCACGGATCTGGGCCGGATCACCCCGGATGCCGTCGACCCCAATCTGGATACCCTGATCTGCCGGGCCGATGGCCAGCTGAGCTGGTCCAGCATGCACATGCCGGAGGTGATCCAGGCCAGGGACACCATCTGCCAGGATCTGATGAAGTATCTGGGCGGGCTGGATCAGGACTACTTCTTCAAGCGCCACACCATCAAGAACGGCGAGAGCTACTTCATCTACAGCCTGCGCTTTTTGCGCAATCACGGCGACGGCCCCACCACCTATTACGTGGTGATGGTCGATTCGGCCAAGCGCTATCTGGCCCAGACCCGCGATTACCTCTACCAGTGCATCCGCCAGGCCCTGCTCGCCTACTCCCTGCTCGGCGCCCTGCTGCTACTCACCAGCTTCTGGAGCCTGGGCTCCCTGCGCACCATGGCGCGCCAGATGGACGAGATCCGGGCCGGCAAGCGGGAGGCCCTCTCCAACGACTATGAGCGGGAGCTGACGCCGCTGACCGAGTCGGTCAACCAGCTGCTGGAGAACGAACGCCAGCAGACCCAGCGCTACCAGCACGCCCTCAACGATCTGGCCCACAGCCTGAAAACCCGGCTGGCGCTGATCCAGATGACGGCGCAGGAGGTCAAGCTGGGGCGCGACATCCACGACAACATCAATGAGCAGATCCTCACCATGGATCAGATCATCCAGTACCAGCTGCGCCGCGCCGTCACCGGCCGCAAGCGCCTCGCCAGCAAGGGCACCGAGCCGGTGCCCCTCATCGAAAAGTTGCTGGCCAGCCTCGCCAAGGTCTATCGCCACAAGAAGCTGCAGACCCGCTTCAAGTTCGATGACGACGTCTTCTTCGCCGGCGAGCAGGGGGACTTGATGGAGTTGATGGGCAACCTGCTCGACAACGCCTTCAAGTTCGCCATCAGCGAGATCAAGGTGACGGTCAGCCGCCGGCTCGACCGGCTGCGGATCGAGATCGAGGACGACGGCCCCGGCATCGACCCCGGCAAGTCGCAGCAGATCTTCCAGCGCGGGGTACGCGCCGACAGCTCCCCCGGCCAGGGCATCGGGCTGGCGGTGGTCACCGAGATCGTGCACAGCTACGGCGGCCAGATCATGGTGGATGAATCCCCGCTCGGGGGCGCCCGCTTCACCCTCGACCTGCCCTGAGCCCATCCCTTCCCACACACTGCGCCTGCCACCCGGCAGGCGCAGTGCATTGCGGGGCAGGCCCATCCTTTCGCAAAGGACGACATCCCCATCCAGCCGGCAAACCGCAGGCATAAAAAAACCGGCCGCGAGGGCCGGTGAAACAGTTCAGGCTTGTCAGGTGACAAACGCACCCAGCGGATGAAGACAAGTCCCAACTCCTTATGGAGCCCTGCCTTCTTGAGTACGTGTTGACACTCTACGCCATGGTCACTGAATCAAGGCTGAACCATGGCCGATCCGTCCCCTGGCAAGCCGCCAGCTTATAACTTGATGCCGAGCGACTGGCGCAGATAGGCGCCGGCGCCGAGCAGACCCGGCCCCTCGTGGGTGATGAGGAAGACAGGGATATCCTTGAGGTAGGATTTGAAACGTCCCTTGTCTTCGAAGGCCACCCGAAAGCCCGAGCCGATGAAGAACTCCTGAAAGCGCGGCACTATGCCGCCAGCGATGTAGACGCCGCCGAAGGTGCCCATGTTGAGCGCCAGGTTGCCGGCAAAGCGGCCCATCAGCACGCAGAACAGGCTCAAGGTACGGCGGCAGTCCAGGCACTCGCCCGCCAGCGCGCGCTCTGTGATGTCCTTGGGTTCGAACGCCTGCGGCTCGCGGCCGTCTGATTTCACCAGACCACGGTAGATGTTGACGAGGCCGGGGCCGGAGAGCAGCCGCTCGGCCGAGACGTGGCCCAGCTCGGCGCGCATCACCTGCAGCACCGCATCCTCTTCTTCGCTGTTGGCGGCAAAGTCCACGTGGCCGCCCTCGCCCGGCAGACTCAGCCACTGCTCGCCGGTGTGCACCAGGTGGGCCACGCCAAGGCCGGTGCCGGCCCCGTAGATGGCGATGGGCTTGCCGGCCACCGGCGCCCCGCCTCCCAGCTGGATGCAGTCAGCCGCGTCCAGCACCGGCACCGCCATGGAGACGGCGGTAAAATCGTTGATCACCTGCAACCGGCTCAGGCCCAGATTGGCCTGCATCTCGCTAATGGAAAACTCCCAGCTGTGGTTGGTCATGGCGACCCAGTCGCCGTTGATGGGGCAGGCGATGGCGATGCAGGCTTCGCCCACCTGCACCTTGTGCTCATCCAGATAGAGGCGAACCACGGCTTCCAGACTGGGATGGGCCAGCCCGGAATAGGTCTTGGCCTGGGAAATGGTGCCGGTTGCCAGCTCGCACAGGGCCAACCGGGCATTGGTGCCGCCTACGTCGCCGACCAGCGCATGGGTATGCTGCATAAAACAACTCCTTCGTTACTGGGGTCGGGGCGGCCGTTACCGTCCCGCACTTATTATTTGGTGCCAATTCTACCCGAGCCCCTCCCGTTGCGGCGCGTTTGATGGGTGCAACTGTGCGCCCGCTCACAGTGTTGTTGCTTTGCAACATTTGTAAGCGCTTTCACGGAATGACTGGAAGTTTGTAACCAAAACAACGAAATAATTAGACATGAGTCATACTTTGCAGGGCCGAGATTAGTTTCGATAAGAGCTTGTCTTGTATAGTCATCAAGTTGATTGGAAACCTGCTTAGCCATGAATTTAGTGCAAAGACACTGAAGCTAAATTACAAAAACGCCTGGTGGTGATGATGAATACCCTTGATAAAATTACTAATAATTTGGAAAGTTTCAGTAAATCAGAGCGTAAAGTCGCCGAGGTCATCCTGGCCTCCCCGCAGACGGCCATCCACTCCAGTATCGCCACCCTCGCCAAGATGGCTGACGTCAGCGAGCCGACCGTCAACCGTTTCTGTCGCCGTCTCGATACCAAAGGCTTTCCCGATTTCAAACTGCATCTGGCCCAGAGCCTGGCCAACGGCACGCCCTATGTGAACCGCCACGTGGAGGCGGAAGACGGGCCCGATACCTATACCGCCAAGATCTTCGAATCCACCATGGCCTGCCTCGATGCCGCCAAGAACAGCCTGGACATCTCCGCCATCAATCGCTGCGTCGATATCCTGACCCAGTCCAAGAAGATCAGCTTCTTTGGCCTCGGCGCCTCCTCCGCCGTCGCCCGCGATGCCCAGAACAAGTTCTTCCGCTTCAACATCCCGGTGGTGAGCTTCGATGACATCGTCATGATGCGCATGAGCTGCATCAACAGCAGCGAAGGGGACGTGGTGGTGCTCATCTCCCACACCGGCCGCACCAAGGCGCTGGTGGAGATTGCCGCGCTGGCCCGCGAGAACGACGCCACCGTGATCGGCATGACTGCCAAGGACTCCCCGCTGGCGCGCGAGTGCAACCTGGTACTCTCCATGGACGTGCCGGAAGACACCGACGTCTACATGCCGATGGCATCGCGCATCGCCCAGCTCGCCCTGGTGGACGTGCTGGCGACCGGTTTCACCCTGCGCCGCGGCATGAAATTTCGCGAAAACCTGAAGAAAGTCAAAGAAGGTTTGCGCGAATCCCGCTTTGATACACCCCACTCTTCGTAAGCAGCGGGGGCCTCGGCCCCCGGCTGTCTCTGCCACCTTCCTTGGTGTAGTATTGTAATTTAGTAACAAAAGCCACCCAGATGGCTTGCAAGCGGGTGCAATGGGTCATGCGCTTGACGGGGCAGTATCTCAAGTCATATCAACTTCAAAACTGGAGTCTTTCATGCCAAGACGTACAAAGATTGTAACCACACTCGGTCCGGCCACCGATCGCGAAGGGATCCTCGAGGGGATCATCCGTGCCGGCGCCGACATGGTGCGGATGAACTTCTCCCACGGCACTGCTGAAGACCACATCCTGCGCGCCAACCAGGTGCGTGACATCGCCGCCAAGCTGGGTCGTCACGTCGCCATCATGGGCGACCTGCAGGGCCCCAAGATCCGTGTTTCCACCTTCAAGGACGGCAAGATCTATCTGGCCGTCGGCGACAAGTTCATCCTCGATGCCGCCCTCGGCAAGGGTGAAGGCTGCCAGGAGCAGGTCGGCATCGACTACAAGAGCCTGCCGGGCGACGTGATCGCCGGCGACATCCTGCTGCTGGACGACGGTCGCGTGCAGTTGAAGGTGGAGCAGGTCGAAGGCACCCGCATCCACACCACGGTCACCGTGGCCGGTCCGCTCTCCAACAACAAGGGCATCAACAAGAAGGGTGGCGGCCTCTCCGCCCCGGCCCTGACCGAGAAGGACAAGGAAGACATCAAGACCGCCGCCCGCATGAACGTGGACTACCTGGCCGTCTCCTTCCCCCGTTGCGGCGATGACCTGCGCTACGCCCGCGAGCTGGCCCGCGAAGCCGGCTCCAACGCCAAAATCGTGGCCAAGGTCGAGCGCGCCGAAACCGTCGCCACCGACGAGGCGATGGAAGACATCATCCTCGGCTCCGATGCCGTCATGGTGGCCCGTGGTGACTTGGGTGTCGAAATCGGCGATCCCGAGCTGGTCGGCGTGCAGAAGAAGCTCATTCGCCACTCCCGTCGCCTGAACCGCGTGGTTATCACCGCCACCCAGATGATGGAGTCGATGATCAACGCGCCGCTGCCGACCCGTGCCGAAGTGATGGACGTGGCCAACGCCGTGCTGGACGGCACCGATGCGGTGATGCTCTCCGCCGAGACCGCCGCCGGTCAGTTCCCCATCGAGACCGTCACCTCCATGGCCAGCGTCTGCGTCGGTGCCGAGAAGCATCCGAGCCTGAACGTCTCCAACCACCGTATGAGCTACACCTTCACTTCGGTGGAAGAGGCCGTCGCCATGTCCACCATGTACGCAGCCAACCACCTGGAAGGGGTCAAGGCGATCGTGGCGCTGACCGAATCGGGCACCACCCCGCTGCTGATGTCCCGCATCAGCTCCGGCCTGCCGATCTTCGCCATGTCGCCGCACAACAAGACCCTGGCCTGGACCAACCTCTACCGCGGCGTCACCCCGGTGCTGTTCGACGGCGACGAGACCAAGCCGGTCTACGAGGTGTGCCGCGACGCGCTGGACGTGCTCAAGGCCAAGGGGCTGCTGCAAAGCGGCGACATGGTGTTGCTGACCCACGGCGACAAGATGGAAACCGTCGGCAGTACCAACACCTGCAAGGTGATGATGGTCGAGTAATCGCCCTTCACCGGCACCAAAACGGCTCCCGCAGGAGCCGTTTTTTTTTATGAGCGAAACCGCCGCCTCAGCCGCGAAACAGTTCGACCTTGTCGCCGTCCTGCAGACTGCCGGCACCGCGTACCACCACCCTGTCCCCCTGCTTGAGCGCCCCGCTCACCGCCACCTGCCGACTGTCGCCGAACAGCACCGTCACCGGCACCCGGTTCACCGTCAGCTCCTCGCCGCGCTGCTCCACCTGATAGACCACGCTCCCCTCGGTGTTGAGCACCAGGGCATCGCGCGGCAGCAGCATGGTCTGCTGCTCCGCCAGCGGCAGCGCCACCCGCACCGGCGAACCGATGATGAAGCGACCCGCTTCGGGCTTGAGGCGCAGCTCGATGAGGCGCGACTTGGGATCGGCGCTCGCCGCCCGCTGGTAATAGACCCCGTGGCCGCTGAGCTGCTCCCCTTCCACCCGCAGCCGGGTCTGGGGCGCCAGCTGGCCGGCCCAGACGATGGGGGCCTGCAGCCGGATGTCGGGCTGATCGGGATTGACCAGCTCCAGCGCCTGCTCGCCGGCATCCACGTGCTCCCCCGGCTGGATGAAGTGGTTGTTCACCACCCCGTCGAACGGGGCGAAGATGTGGCTTCTGCGCAGCTGCTCCTCAATCTGGCGCACCTGTACCCGCGCCAGCCGCTCGGCCAGTTCAGCCTGCTCCACGTCGTAGCGCGCCTTGTCATACTGGCTCTGGGAGGTGCTCTTCTGGCGGTGCAGCGTCGCCAGCCGGCCAAACTCGGCGCGGGCGAAGCGCACGTTGCTCTCCCACTTGGCCTGCTCGGCCTGGGCCTGCTCCAGCGAGAGCCGCAGCGCCGCACTGTCGAGGCGCAGCAGCTCATCCCCCTTGCTGACCCGGCTGCCGAACTCGGCGATCCACTCCACCCGGCCGCTCACCTCGGCGCTGAGCGCCGCCTGCTGGCGGCTCGCCACCGTGCCGCTGACCCAGATGCTGGCCGCCGCCTCCCCCCGGGTCACGTCCGCCAGGGTCACCATCTTGCCCTGGGCCAGCGCGGGGAACACGCCCCCCGCCAGCAGCGCCGCGCCCACTACCATCCTTGTAAAACCGTGTGTCATCGATGAGCTCCTTGCTCAGGCCCGCTGGCGCAGGGCGAGCGGTGATTCGACCCGCTCTCCCAGTCGCAGGAAGGCGGGCAACAGGATCAGGGTAAACAGGGTGCTGCAGCTCATGCCGCCGACGATGACGGTAGCCAGCCCCCGGTAGATTTCACTGCCCTCGCTCGGGCTCAGCATCAGCGGCAGCATGCCGAAGATGCTGGTGAGGCTGGTCATGGCGATGGGCCGCATCCGGCTTTGCAGGGCATCGGCCACCGCCAGCTGGCGGCTCATCCCCTCCCGCTCCGCGGTGCGGGTCTGATGCACCAGCAGGATGGCGTTGTTGACCACCAGCCCCAGCAGAATGACGAAGCCGATGATGGTCAGCAGATCCATCGGCAGCGGCACCAGCAGGCCGCTCAGGTGCAGCGCCAGCACGCCGCCGACGGTGGCAAGCGGCAGGGTCAGCAGCACCAGCACGGCATCCTTGAGGGAGGCAAAGACCCCCCACAACAGGATCAGCAGGATCATCACCGCAAACAGGAAGATGGCCCCCAGGTTGCCCAGCGCCTGCTGCAGGCTGTCGGCATTGCCGGAGACCCGCAGCTCACCGCCGACGGGCAGCAGTGGCCGGATGGCGGCAAAGCTTTTGCTCTGCAGGGTATCGAGCACCTGCTCCATGCTCATCCCCGCCGGGGGCGAGATCTGCAGGCTGATGCTGCGCCGGCCGTCGGCCCGAAAGATGCTGGCCGGCCCCATGTCGTGCTCCACCCGCAGCAGCTCGCCGAGCGGCACGATGCGCCCGGACGGGGTCGCCAGCGGCACCGCCTTGAGCTCGTCCGGGTTGGCCGAGGTCTGCCCCATCAGCATGATGTCGAGCCGCTCCTCCCCGTCGAAATACTCGCCAACCCGCAGCCCGTCGCCGAAGGTCTGGATGATGGCGGGCATGGGCGTGCGATCCCAGCCCACCTCGGCGAGGCGCCTGTCCTGCGGCACCAGCCGCAGCTCAGGGGCGGTGAAATCGAGATCCGGCTGCGGCCTCACCTGGGCACCCGGCAGATCCTGTTTGACGATGGCCATGGCGCCCCGCGCCGCCTGGTAGAGCTCGGCCAGATCGCCCCCCTGCAACAGCAGAGAGATGCCGTTCTCGCTGTCAAAGCCGCCGAACAGCGAGCCCTGACCGCCAAACACCTGGGTGTCGGGGATCCCCACCAGCAGCTGCTTCATCAACAGCTGCTCCAGCACCTTGATCTGATCCTCCTCTTTCGGCCGCACCCCGATCTGGGCGCCGCCCGGGTAGCGCAGGATGTAGTAGTTCTTGAGGGCCGGCTCCCGCTCCCCCTTCATGTAGGGGGCAAGACGGGCGATCAGGGTGTCGATCACCTCCTCGCGCTGGGCCTGCAGGTTGAAACCCGGGGTGAAGTTCATCCAGACATCCACTGCATCGCGCTTCACGTCCGGCAGATAGTCCATCTTCGGCAACAGGGCCCAGGTGGCCAGCGCCGGCAGGCTCATCATCAGGGTGATGACGGTCCAGCGCTGGCGGGAGGTGCCGGTCCAGCGGATCACCCGTCGGGTGGTGCCCTGCCACAGCCCCTCATAGGGATCGATCAGCCGCTCACGCCCCATCCAGCGCGCCGCCACCGCCGGCAGCACGGTCACCGCCACCAGCATGGAGACGCTCACTGCGCAGGCGATGGTGAGCGCCAGATCGGCAAACAGCTGACCCTCCACGTCGTTGAGCAGCAGCACCGGCAGGAAGATGGCGACCGTGGTCAGGGTGGAGGCCACCAGGGCGGTCCACACCCGGCTGGTGCCTTCCAGCGCCGCCTCCGCCTTGCCGAGATCCCCCCGCTCGTGGCGCCGGTAGATGC
Organism: Aeromonas sp. S5(2024); assembly: GCF_041403025.1. Taxonomy (NCBI): domain Bacteria; kingdom Pseudomonadati; phylum Pseudomonadota; class Gammaproteobacteria; order Aeromonadales; family Aeromonadaceae; genus Aeromonas; species Aeromonas sp. S5(2024). Next base: position 560,167 of record NZ_JBGLRI010000003.1, read on the forward strand.
TCTCTAGCACCACGATGGCGGCATCGAGCACCATGCCCACCGCAAAGGCGATCCCCGCCAGCGAGATGACGTTGAGGGTCCGCCCCAGCACCTTGAGCAGGCAGAAGGTGAGCATGATGCTGATGGGAATGGCGATCGCGATCATCAAGGTCGCCTTGAGCTGGCGCAGAAAGACCCAGAGGATGGCGCAGGAGAGCAGCACGCCGAGCCCCAGGTTGGCGGTCACCATGCCCACCGCCCGGTTGATGTAGAGGGAGGCGTCGAACGACTGCTCCATGTGCAGCCCGACCGGCTCCAGCACCTCGCGGTTGAGCTCGCCCACCTTGAGCTTGATGGCCTCCAGCGCCGCCAGGGCGTTGGCACCGCTCTCCTTGAAGATCTGGGCCGCGATGGCGGTGTTACCGTTCTGGATGCGCAGCACCGGGTTCTCCTCCCGGGCCAACCTGACCTCGGCCACATCACGCAGATAGATGGGCAGGCCGTCGCGCCAGTCCACCACCTTGTCTCCCAGGGTCGCCACGTCGTAGCGGCCGGCAAAGCGCAGCTTGTACTCCCAGCGACCGATGTCGAGGGTACCGGCCGACACGTCCCAGCCGGTGCTGGCCCGGCTGGCCAGTACCGGGATCTCCACCCCCAGCTCGGCGGCGCGGTAAGGGTCGAAGCGGATCTGGATCTGACGCTCGTTGATCCCCTCGATGTCGACCGTCGACACCCCGGGGATGCGCTCCAGCTCCGGCTTGACCCGCGCCTCGATCAGCGCCTGGTGATCGTCGATCTGCCCCTTGGCACCGGGCAGCTGCTGGATGAAGAAGAAGGTGAGGGTGTCGTTGCTGCTGTAGTTGTTGACGTAGGGGCCGCCAATCTTGTCCGGCAGGCCGGAGACCCGGTTCAGGCGGGAGATGACGTCGAGCTGGGCCCGCTGCATGTCGGTGCCGAGGGCAAACTCCAGGTCGATTTCGGTGAAGCCGGGGAAGCTGTTGCTGGTGAGGTTCTTGAGCCCCTGCACCCCCTGCATCTCCTGCTCGATGGGGTCGGTTATCTCCGACTCCATCTCCTGGGGCGAGGCCGAGCGCCAGTCCACCGAGATGTTGAGGTGCGGGCGATCGATGTCGGGAAACAGCTGGATCGGCAGCCCCCGGATGCTGAGCAAGCCCAGCAGAAAAATCAGCACGATCGAGACCGCCACCCAGATGGGGCGTTCGATCGCCGTTTTGGCGAGGTTCATTCACTCTTCCTGAGTTTGTTGTTGTCGGCCATTCCGCTGGCCTTGCTTCCTGCCCCAAGGGTGAGGGGCCATTGCATTAAACTGGAATTAATCGAGGTTGTAAATGCAGGGTTAACAAACAAAAAAACCGGCCATGATGGCCGGTTTCAGGTTCAGGAGTGAGTGCTCTCTCAGGCGGCGTGCACCACCGGATTTTGCTGGGATAATCCCTCCAGCTCGCCCGGGGCGAAGTTGTCCACCTGGATCGCCTCGTAGCGCAGAGCATCGGCGGCCAGCAGCTTGTCCGCCTCGTCCTTGCTCAGGATGGATTGGGACAGCGCAGCGGCAACCAGCTCCGGCAGCGCCAGTTTGCGGGGCAGTTTGCCCTCTTTCTGGGCCTGCACCAGTTTCTTCTCGTAGGGCTGCACCGAGACCATAGCCTGGAAGGCACGCTCCATCAGACCGACCGGATCCGCCTCGTCTTTGCCGACGTAGCAGAGAGCGGTCAGGCGGTCGCGGAACTCGCCCGGCTTCATCATGGCCAGACAGATGGCGTGGCAGCGGTCGTCTGCCGGCATCTTGTAACCGACGCCGAACGGGAACACCACCCGCTTGAGCACGGCACCCACTACCTTGTTCGGGAAGTTCTGGAAGAAGCCCTCGAACGCCTTGCCAATCAGGTAGAGGTTGCGCTCCACCGCATACTGCACGAACGGCAGATCGGAGACCATGCGGCCCTGATCCTCGTAGTGCTTGAGGGTGGCGGAGGCCAGGTAGAGGTGGCTCAGCACGTCACCCAGACGAGCGGAGATCATCTCCTTGCGCTTGAGATCGCCACCCAGCATCAGCATGGAGACGTCGGCGCACAGCGCCAGCCCTTTACTCATGCGAGAGAGCTGCTTGTAGTAACGGGCGGTTTCACCGGCCACCGGCGCACTGTTGAACTGGCCCAGGGTCAGCCCCTGGAACAGGGAACCGAAGAAGTTGCCGGCACCAAACGCGATGTGCTTCATCAGCAGGGCGTCAAACTTCTCGAGACCGCGCTCCACGTCGGTGTCAGCCGCCGCTTCCAGCTCGGCAAACACGTACGGGTGGCAGCGGGTGGCACCTTGCCCGAAGATCATCAGGTTGCGGGTCAGGATGTTGGCCCCCTCCACCGTGATGGCCACCGGAATGCCCATGTAGGCGTAGCCTGTGTAGTTTTTCGGGCCCAGCTGGATGGCACGGCCGGCGTGGATGTCCATGGAGTCATCCATGATCTGGCGCGCCATCTCGGTCATGTGGTACTTGGAAATCGCGGTGACGATGGCCGGTGCCTGACCCAAGTCCAGGGAACCTGCGGTCATGCGGCGGGCCCCTTCCAGCTGATAGGTGAGGCCGCCGATGCGGGCCAGCGCTTCCTGCACCCCTTCAAACTTGCCGATGGACATGCCGAACTGCTTGCGCACGTAGGAGTAGGCGCCCACGGTGCGGCTCGCCATGTGACCGCAAGCGGTGCCCAAGGCAGGCAGCGAGATGCCGCGACCGGCGGAGAGGCACTCCACCAGCATGCGCCAGCCACGACCGGCGTAATCCGGGCCACCGATGATCCAGTCGAGCGGAATGAACACATCCTTGCCGAAGGTCGGGCCGTTCAGGAACGCCAGACCCATGGGGTAGTGGCGATCGCCGACGCGCACGCCCGGGTGGCTGGTGGGGATGAGCGCGCAGGTGATGCCCAGCTCTTCCTTGTCACCCAGCAGTTTTTCCGGGTCATAGAGTTTGAACGCCAGCCCCAGCACGGTGGCGCGTGGCGCCAGGGTGATGTAGCGCTTGTTCCAGTTGAGGCGAATACCCAGCACCTCTTCACCCTTGTGCATCCCTTTGCAGACGATCCCCTTGTCCGGGATGGCGCCGGCATCGGAGCCCGCTTCCGGCCCGGTCAGGGCGAAGCAGGGCACCTCTTTGCCATTGGCCAGCCCCGGCAGCCAGAAATCTTTCTGTGCCTGGGTGCCGTAGTGCATCAGCAGCTCGCCCGGGCCAAGGGAGTTCGGCACCATGACGGTGACCGCCACGCTCAGGCTCTTGGTGGCAATGCGGGTGACGATGGTGGAGTTGGCAATCGCCGAGAATTCACGGCCGCCGTAGGATTTCGGGATGATCAGGGAGAAGAAGCCTTCCTTCTTCAGATAGTCCCAGACCGGCTCCGGCAGGTCTTTGGTTTCGTTGACGATCTTGAAGTCGTCGACCATGGCGAGCAGGGTTTCGACCTGGTTGTCGATGAAGGCCTGCTCCTCTGCGGTCAGCTCGGCTTTACCGTAGCCGTGCAGCTTTTTCCAGTCGGGGTTGCCGCGAAACAGCTCCCCATCCCACCAGACGGAGCCGGCTTCCATGGCCTCCCGCTCGGTGGCAGACAAGGGCGGCAGTATCTTCTTGAAGATGCCGAACACCGGGCGGGTGACCACCTTTTTACGGATGGAGGGCACGCCGAGCACGACGGCTATCGCCAGCACCAGCAGGATAAGCAATGTGATCATACTCAAGTTCCTTCTATTTCACTGTTTCCGTTGATTTATTGTTGGTTGTTACACGGCCAGGGAGAGCCTGGTCGACTCCACGGGCGCCCCGACACCGGACGCCAGATAAGGAATGACGTTGCGTACCAGCCCCTCCACATCGAGCTGCTGGCCGAAATCGGCCTGGGCGATGTCGCGCAGCGCATCGGCCGAGGCCATGGTGAACACGACGGTGCCCAGGGTGAAGTGCAGGCGCCAGAACAGATCCGCCGGCGACAAGGCCGGGTTGGCCTTGGAGATGGCCTGGGTGATCCGCTGCAAAATGGGGCCGTAGTGGGCAGTGATGAAGCGGCGCAAGTGGCCCTGGCTATCGATGTAGCCACGCCCCAGCAGCTGCATGAAGATGGCCGGGCCGTTGGTGCGCACCGCCACCAGCTTCATCAGCGGGTCGACGAAACTCTCGAACACCTGCAGCAGGGTCAGCTGCTCCTGCGCCATCAGGGTATGCAGGCGTGCATCCAGCTCGGGCATGAACAGGCTCAGATAGCGATCGAGCACCGCCTGGATCAGCTCCTTCTTGGAACCGAAGTGGTAGTTCACCGACGCCAGGTTGACATCGGCCTCGCTGGTGATCAGACGCAAAGAGGTATCGGCGAACCCCCGTTCGGCAAACAACACCTCGGCGGCATCGAGAATGCGGTTTTTGGTATCGATTTTACTCACAGGACACCTCACTTAAACGAATGTTTAAAAAGTACGTTTCACAACCTTTTGTGTCAAGAGAATGTGAACGAGTGTTAGTGAAATGTTTTTGTTGAAAATGGGAAACAAGGCGGGAACTTCACGGACGAATCGGACTCTATATCTATGCCACTGCAATTAAACATTAAGTCTCGCCCAACCTGCTTCATGCTAGTTGGGCATTTTTTTGCCCGTTACCCGCGCAGCGCGCTGGCAAACAGGCAAAAAAAACCGTCGCAGGGCGCGACGGCGGGGAAATGAGGTTGCACCATCCTGATCCAACCCATCGATGCGAGTTCAGGCTTTCATCGATGACGCCATCATGACCGCCAAGCGTGTTCAAACTTTGTCAGCCAGACCCCAATTTGTGACAAAGTATGACAAGCCACGACATGGTCTCGACCCGCCGCCTTTGCTATGCTGGCGCCTCACGCCAGAGGGGAAGATAAGATGAAGTACACGGTCGATACCCACACCCACACCGTCGCCAGCACCCACGCCTACAGCACCATTCACGACTACCTGCCCATCGCCAAGGCCAAGGGGATCAAGCTGTTCGCCACCACGGATCATGGCCCCGACATGGCGGACGCCCCCCACTTCTGGCACTTCGTCAATCTGCACGTGTTGCCACGGGTGGTCGACGGGGTCGGCATCTTGCGCGGCATCGAAGCCAACATCAAGAACATCGATGGCGAGATCGACTTCCCCGAGCGCTACGAGTCGCGGCTCGACATGATCATGGCGGGCTTTCACGAGCCGGTGTTCCCCCCCTGCGACCAGGCCACCCACACCCAGGCCATGATCAACGCCATCAAGAGCGGCCGGGTCGACATGATAAGCCACCCCGGCAATCCCGCCTTCCCCATCAATATCCAGGCCGTGGTCAAGGCGGCGGCAGAGTATCGGGTAGCGCTGGAGCTCAACAACTCCTCCTTCAGCCACTCCCGCCCGGGCAGTGAAGGCAACTGCCGCGCCATCGTCGAGGCGGCGCGGGACATGGGTGCCTACCTCACCTTCGGCTCCGACTCCCACGTGGCCTTCAGCCTCGGGGATTTCGAGCACTGCCACCGACTGGTCACCGAGGCCGGCTTCCCGGCAGAGCGGATCCTGGCGCGCTCCCCCCGTGCGCTGCTCGATTTTCTCGAAAGCCGCGGCCGGGCCCATATTCCGGAGTTCGCCGACCTCTGACATTGGCCGTAACTCCATGAGCCCACTCATAAAACTGAGTACAGCTCATTGACTTGCCCCGCTGTTTTCGGGAATCTAGTGGCACGCCGGTATAGCTCAGTTGGTAGAGCAGCGCATTCGTAATGCGAAGGTCAGGAGTTCGATTCCCCTTATCGGCACCATATAAAACAAAGGGTTAGCTTCTATGTGAGGCTGGCTCTTTGTGCTTTTTGGCTTGGGGTACCACGTGGGGTACCACATCTAGCAAACGGTAGGCACATTACTGTATCCACTTACTTGGCCACCGGTAGGTCCTCCCAGCGGGTGGTGTAGCAGGGACTCAGGTGCTCTTGTCGCATCATCCACTCAGGCGACCCCGTACCTTGGCTGGCAAAGCCTACGCGCCCCAATCCCTTGGCTTTGATCTGATCCATCACTGCCATCAGCGCGTCCGATTGAGCGGAGGACGGGGCAAACAGATCGGCCTGTTGCTGCCCCTTGGGGGTGAACTCACTCAGCATGACGCCCCCCTTCTGATAGCGGTAACCGTCGCGCCAAATCTGCGGTAGCAGCACGTTCACTTGCTGCAGCAGCAACCGAGTATCATCGCTAGGGCAAACCAGCCGGACGGCAGCCTGCTCACTGTAGTAAGGCGCTCGTTCGTCAAAGGGGCTGGTTCGCACGAACAGGTGCACCCGCTGGCAATACATCCCCTCGGCCCGCAGCTTCTCGGCTGCGCGAGCCATAAAGCCTGACAACGCTTGGGCCATTTCTCCACGGTCAGTCACGCGCTCACCAAAGGAACGGCTCGAGAGGATCTGCAGCTTCGCCGCCGGTTCAACGGTCAGCTCTGCGCAAGGCAGGCCACGCAGCTCCTGTACGATCCGCTCGACCACCACGCCGTATTGGGCGCGTAACCTTTTGGCATCGCTAGCCACCAGGTCAGCAACGGTGTTGATGCCTTGTGCCACCAACTTAGCTCCCAAGCGCCGTCCTATGCCCCACACCTCGTCCACCGGGGTGATAGCCATCAGCTGGGCACGGCGCAGCTCGTCACGCAAATCCACGACGCCGCCCGTGGCAGGCCAGTTCTTGGCGGCGTAGTTGGCCAGCTTGGCGAGGGTCTTGGTGAGGCCGATCCCGACCCCTACCGTGAGGCCGGTCCACTGCCACACTCGCTGCCGGATCTGTTGCCCATAGGCTGTCAGGTCCCCGGCAAACGACTCTGACAGTGACAGGAATGCTTCATCGATAGAGTAGACCTCCAGCTCGGGGGCCATGGTCTCCAACGTGCTCATCACCCTGCCAGACATATCGCCATAGAGCGCGTAGTTGGAGCTGAATGCCACACCGCCATGCGCCTCGAACTGCTCGCGGATCTTGAAGTAAGGCCCGGCCATCTTGATACCCATCGCCTTGGCTTCGGGGCTGCGCGATACCACGCATCCATCGTTGTTGGAGAGCACAACGATCGGGCGGCCACGCAGCTCAGGGCGAAACAGCCGCTCACAGCTGGCGTAGAAGTTATTTACATCAACGAGCGCGATGGCCATCACGCTGCCTCAGATTGCCAATCACATGGGTGACTACTCCGAACAGCTCCAGGGAGAGGCTCATGCAAGGGTCGATAGGCGCGAACGCCGGATTGGCGGGCAGCAGCCGCAGCCTCGGCTTGAGCTGCAAGGTCTTTACCGTGAAGCCGCCGTCAAGCAGTGCAATTACCACATCACCATGGCGCGGGGTCAGGCTCTTATCGACTACCAGCAAGTCACCGAGAAAGATGCCGACCCCGGTCATGCTCTCCCCCTCGGCACGCAGATAGAAGGTTGCTGTAGGGTGCGACACGCAGTGGGTGTTGAGGTCCAACTTCCCTTCCAGATAGTCGCTGGCTGGGCTGGGAAAGCCGCAAGAGGCGCGGTGCAAGAACAGCGGGATGGTCACCTCGGCGGGTGATGGGTCTGGGGTTAACAGCTTCATGGCAACAATACCTGTATTTAAATACAGGCATTATACCGCACCACCTTTGAACCAGCGCAAGTCCCGCATGTCAGCGATGCCGTACCATGGTGCCAATAGATAACAAAAATGTCAGTATGAGTAACCATCTGTGTGCCCTACCGAAAGAGCAGCAAGAACGGGTCGAGGTCGAGAAGGCAGCCGCATATGCGGTATGGAAGGAGCGCAACGGTCACTTGGCCAGCGCAAAAAGCGAAGCAAGCCAGCATAAGGGTGAGCTGAGCAGCTACTTTCTTGAGCAAGTAAGTAGGTACAAACGGGGCTAGCCTTCCTGTAGCCATGTTTTTATTCTGGGAACACCTTAAGTCCCTTAACTCTCGCGCAAATCTGGGCTTCGGAGCTTGAAGATGCAGCCCTTGGCTACCAACTCGTCCCGGTTTGCCAGCACCAGCGGGTAGAGCAGCGGATACTGTCCATGATCGCCGTTATAGCTCACTTGCATGCGCTCCAGCGCGTAATGCATCAAAGGGATGCGCTGGTTGAGCTGCAGCTTGCCATCTGGCATGGCATAGTCACTGGCAATGATGGCCTGTTGCCCTGCGCTGAGGGTTGGATTGGGGATGACCACCGCAGTGACCTGGGTGTTCCACTCAAGATCCTGATCCCGGCCGTGAGGGGAGGTATCCAGTAGCTCAGGTTCCCCACGAAACCGGCTCATCACAAAATCCAGATATACCCCTTTCTTCTCGCAGTAAGCGCGCACGTGCCAGCGGATCCCGTCATAGACCAGGGTATGGGGCACGATATTGCGGCCGCTCTGCTCCTCTGAGCTGAGGGATACGTAATCGACATCGACCCGCAACTGACCGCGAGCCGCTTGCACCAGACCCCGCACAATCTTGGGGTCGATATGGCGGTTGGGTACATCCAAGATCTCGATATGGCCGTAGCGCAAATCCATCAGCGGCAGGGTCAACAGCCCCGCTTCATGTTGGCGTTGGTGCTGTTTTTCACGATGTAACAGCATCAGGTACTCATCTACTTTTCCTTCACTAAATCGCGGCACAAATTGCTCGGTGGGCTTGTATCCCTTCAGGCTTCGGTCATAGATCAACCCTTCTGGTGAGTAGTATGTCAGGTAGTGATTGATATCCCGTGATGCTTGCTGGCGGCCGATATTGAAGGCTGTCATTAGGTGATTGGTGGTCAGCCGTCCTTCCCATTGCAACACGATCTCTAGCAGGCGAAAGCGCAGGGTCTGATCCCAAGTGAGCTCTCTGGGGGTCATATGTGCTCCAAAATGCGACATGTGTATGTAACCAGTATCGGCATGAGTATACAGGCGACATATACTGAGTTAATCACAGTGTGGTGAAAAAGATTGTGCTGTCTGTACCACGTTCTACCAGCATATTGCCGAAGTGCAGCTCAACTTCGGTTGCTCTCACAATCACAAGGTCATGCTAGGCTTTGCTGCCAGGCCCTATACCTCAAGGCTTTCGGGATGGTGTAGTACGATTAGGTGTATTTATTTAGTACAAGGGTACCAAGTAGATGAACGCGGTAGAGACTCAAAGGGGGTAGGTGAAGGGATAAGACAGAGGACGTTGCCACTCTATTCTGCGGCTTACCAGAAATGAAGGTTGAGCTTATTCAGGTGACCGGTTGATGGACTTTCAGAATAAAATACCCTTCGCAATTAAGACCGAGACCGGTGCGATTGTCTCGGTCGATGATGTTGAAAGAGGACTTACAGCCGGTTGTCATTGTCCCAGTTGTAAAGGATTGCTCGTTGCCAGAAAAGGTGAGCAAAACCGCCACTGCTTCGCGCATTACCGTGATAGCAAGGAAAAATGCGTCTACGCCTTTGAAACCAGTGTTCGGTTGATGCTGCGCTCTAAGCTGGAAAGTGTAGTGAAGCTCAATACCCCTGCCCATTACACCTCGTTTGATGGGGTCAAGGAACTGGTTGCTAAGGCCCATGCTGATATAGGCGTTCAATTTGTTCCGCAAGCAGAGACCCATGCTGTTCCGGCAGGGTTATTTCAGTTGATGTCCCGACCAGACTTCCACCTTGCCTTACACTTTCCTGCCGCGCATGAGCCTGTAGGGTTGTACCCGCTGTGGCTTGGGCGATTCATTGCCAAACATCCAAAAACAGGTGTTTTGGCTGTTCGTTATAGCCAATTTGGCGACCGGATGTTCGATAAGTCTCGCCCGGCAGGGATGGACACGACGACTTTGATGCTGACGATTCTCAGCGAAAATCCCAACTGCCTGCATTGGCTCTATCACCCACGCGAGGAGATGGCGCGGGTCGCCCTGGAGCAGCTTGCCGAACAACGACGGCAAGAAGCAGAGGAGAAAGCCAGACGGCAGCAACTAAAACAGGAACAACTGGAGGAAGCGCGGCGTCAGTATGAGGCAAAGCAAAGGATGCAACGCGAGCACCAAGCGGCGATTACGGCTCAGATGAGATTGGCTGAACAGGAGCGCGCCGCCCAGAGAGCACGGGACTATGCCGCACGGGCTGCGCAAGACAGCGACAAGACCAGCAATGGAGGGCCGTATCCACGCTCTACGCCGACCGCGTGTCGTAATTGCCAACTACAGCACCAACGCCTTGATGCTGACGGCTACTGCTATCGCGAGGTTTGCATCAGATCTCGTGCGAAACGAATAGCAAGAGCAGAAAAGGCAGAAGCGTCTACACGGTATTCCTACGCCAGCATGCGAGGTGGCGCAAATGTAAACAGCACTCCCCAGAAACAGACCAACCCCGTTGCCAGTCCGCAACCCGTGAGCGACACGCAACGCCAGTGGTACTCCTCTATCAAACCGGGTTCCTGCCCTTACTGCGGGGGTGATAGAGGCAATGGCCCGAATGGCTGGTGGTGTGAGAAATGTAAATAACTCTCAGAAATCCAATATACCACCGCATTGGCGGTATCTTTTCGGTTCTTCACTGGTTCATGTGGACAAGCTCATTGACGGTCAGGAAAGCTGCTAAATCGGAGTTACCACACCATCACGGTGTCCGATGAGACAGATCAAGTCAAATTCGTTAAAATAAGCCCATTTATCTGAACGTGCGTAAATCTTCGTTCTTCTAGGGGGATTCCAGTACGGTTACATAAGTTGTTGTAGCCAAAGCCAAAAAGAAGCGGTAGCGAGTGATAAAACCAACCGAAAAGCCGTATTTTAATCGACGCTTACACTGAAAATCCTAGTTCTGCGCCCATCGACCCATTCCTGAAACCAAGATCACAACATGCTAATTGATAACGTAACGAACAAGGTCGCCGATATCCTGACTGAGGCCGTGGAACAAGGTGACAAGCTGTCCGTGATGACAGGGCTTTTCTCTATCTATGCCTTTGATCATCTGAAATCCTCACTGGGTAAAGTGGAATCTGCTCGTCTGCTGTTCTCACAAGCTAAAGGGTTCGAGCTGCTACCTGATGAGATGAAAGGCTCCCCTTTTGGCAGCCTTAACGGCGGTAAGTTAGAGACCAAGTTTCGCAACCAGCTCAATCAAAAAGCCATTGCCCAGGAGTTTGCCAACTGGCTTGAAGAGAAAGCAGCTGTGCGTCTGGTCGAGCAAGCGGGGGCTGTGAGCCAGCACATCACCCATGTGGAACAGAGCGAAACCGCCATTCTGGGTGCCCAGTTTAATGGTCAAGGGTTGGGGTTAACCCAAACCAGCTGCTTTGACATGATTAGCTTGGCCAAAGCCGAACAGGCTCGTGAGTTGCTTGGTTTCTTCAATCGGGTGTGGGGTAGCACAGCGCAGGTCAAAGAAGCCAAAGCACAACTGCAGGCCGAGCTATCCAAACTGACGGCGGATCAAACGCCACAGTTTGTCTACTTCATCACCCTGTACAACATCTTTAAAGACTTCATTGGGGATCTTCAGGAAGACAAGATCATTAAAACCAAGACCGGTTTTAAAGAGAGCTTGGTTTGGAACAAGCTGTACAAATTCCAGCGTGACGGCGTGCTGGGGGCTATCGAAAAACTGGAGAAGTTTAACGGCTGTATCATCGCTGACAGCGTCGGCTTGGGTAAGACCTTTGAAGCGCTGGCCGTGATCAAGTATTACGAGCTACGTAACGACAAGGTACTGGTACTGTGCCCGAAAAAGTTGCGGGATAACTGGCTCATCTATACCCAGAACGACAAACGTAACCTGCTGGCCAATGACCGTTTTGGTTATGACGTGCTCAACCATACCGATATGAGCCGTACCCGTGGCTATTCGGGTGATATCAATCTGGAAACCATCAACTGGGGTAACTATGACCTGGTGGTGATTGATGAGTCCCACAACTTCCGTAACAACAACCCCAAAAAAGAGGGGCGCAATCGTTACCAGCGTCTGCTGGAAGACATCATTAAGGCTGGTGGCAGAACTAAAGTGCTGCTGCTGTCAGCAACCCCGGTGAACAACCGTTTGAATGACCTAAAAAATCAGGTCGCATTCATTACCGAAGCCAATGATCAAGCCTTGGCCGAACATGGCATTAACAGCATTGAAAGCACATTGCGTAATGCGCAAGCCCGCTTTACCAAGTGGGCAGAGCAAGACCCAGAGGTGAGAACGACTCAAGATCTGCTGGATACCATGAACTTCGATTACTTCAAGTTACTGGATATCTACACCATTGCCCGTTCACGCAAGCATATCGAGAAATATTACGGCACTGCAGATATCGGCAAGTTTCCCACCCGGTTGCTGCCCATCAACTTAAAAGCCGCTATCGATCGCCAGGATCAATTTCCACCGCTAGAAGAAGTCAACAAGACTATTCGCCGTTTGTCCTTGGCCTTCTACTCGCCAATGAAGTATGTGCGTATGGACAAAAAGGCCGAATACGCTCGCCGTTATGATCATGAACTCAAGGGCCGCAAAGGGGTATTCAAGCAGGTTGACCGAGAAGAGAGCCTGATCCACCTCATTCGCATTAATCTGCTTAAGCGGATGGAAAGCTCCATTCACTCCTTTGCGCTCACCTCTGCCAAGGTGCTGGCTCAGGTGGAGGCACTACTGGATAAGATCCACCACTTCAACGGCAACATAGCACCGACGTTCACCAGTGATCTGACGGAAGAGTTTGTTGCCCCGCCGATTGAAGAGATTGATGATCTGGAGTTTGAATCGCCGGAGCTTGCCCCCTATCTTATCGGCAACAAAACCAAGGTGCGGATCCAAGATCTCGACCTGGTGCGTTTTGCCCAAGATCTGGAGGCCGACCGTATATTTCTGCGAGAGATAGTCCACGTCGCCAAGCAGATAGATGCCAAGCGGGATGCCAAGTTAGATTTGCTCAAGCAGGCTTGCCTGCAAAAGTGCCAGCAGCCCATCAATGGCCACAACAAGAAGATCATCATCTTCACCGCGTTTGCCGATACAGCGGAATACCTGTACAGCCAGATGGCACCATGGGCAATGCAAGAGTTAGGGCTGCATTCAGCCTTGATCACCGGTCAACGGACTGATACCACCCTCTGTGCACCTGCAGCTCACGGTAAGGTGGGCAAAAAGCTCAAAGCAGATCTCAACAGCTTGCTGACCCACTTTTCACCCCGTTCCAAAGAGCGTGCCAAGGTGTATCCCGAGTTCAGCGAAGAGGTGGATATCCTGATCGCCACCGACTGCATCTCGGAAGGCCAAAACCTGCAAGATTGCGATTATCTGATTAACTACGACATTCACTGGAACCCGGTGCGCATCATTCAGCGCTTTGGTCGAATCGACCGTTTAGGCTCGGTAAACGACGTGATTCAATTGGTAAACTTTTGGCCAAACATGGAGCTCGATGAATATATCAACCTCGAAGCCCGCGTCAGTGGCCGCATGGTGCTATTGGATATCTCTGCCACGGGTGAAGAGAACCTGATCGAGACCAATACCGAGCAGGATCTGAAAAATAGCAAAGGGATGAACGATCTGGAGTACCGTCGCAAACAGCTGCAACAACTGCAAAATGCGGTAGTGGACCTGGAAGATATTTCTGGCGGGGTGTCGATTACTGACCTGACATTGAACGATTTTCGCATGGATCTTGCGGGCTTTTTCAGTGATACAGGCCAAACGCAGTCTGATCACTCCCCTCAGACCCAGCAAGCGTTGCTGGAGCAAGCGCCGATAGGCTTATTTGCGCCGGTGGTATTATCCAGCGCATTTGCCAAAGTGCAGGATGAGGTCCAATCAGGGGTGATTTTCTGCCTTAAAGACATCCAGGGCAAAGTACAGGTCGATGCCAGTTACCCGCTTGCCCCTTATTACCTGGTCTATGTGTCGGATGAACAAGAGGTGTTGCTCTCTTTTACGCAGTCCAAGCAGATCCTGGATTTATGCAAAAAGCTGGGCTCAGAGCTCACGCAGGTTGCACAATCGCAGGATGCCTACCACGCCTTTGCACACCGCACTCGCGGCGGACTCCATATGAAACACTATCAGGCCTTGTTGAGCAAAGCGGTGGAGAGTATCGCCGGCAAGAGTGAAGAGATAGGCGCTGTCAGTTTGTTTAGTCGTGGTGGTACCGTGCTGTCAGCAGCGAGCGCTCAGACCGTTAATGATTTTGAAGTGATCAGCTACTTGGTGATCCTGTAGGAACGTGCCAGTGATAAATACCGCTCCCCCTAACACCATCGACCAGCTGTTTACGGCAGTATTTAGCAGCGATCTGTCATTAGCCGATGCGCTGTATCGCAATATGGCGCTGCCAGAAGCGGCTTTTCTGGGCACCCGCATCACTAAAAAGATGCTTAACGATTCCGCCAGTCTTAATGGCATAGCGTTAAGTGCGCAGGAAAAAAAACTGATTAGCGATGTGATCCAGTCCATCGAGTGGCGCTATACCCTCAAGCCCGACACCGTCAATATCGCCGCTTGGGTGACCGATCAGCTGGACTATGCCGAAGTGGCGTTGCTACATGTGCGCCTAAAACCGCAGCCAACGGCCAGCGACAATCAACAACATACCAGTTTTACCAAGCTGGCCAACTTGTTGCACAAGCTGATCCCCTACCCGTTGCTGGTGGTCGCCGAACAGGGGGAGGTGTTAGCCTTAAGCCTGGCCGATAAGCGCATCAATCAGGCGGATAAAACCAAGTGTGTGGTTGAGCATGTTTACCACACCCCCTGGTTTACCCCGCACCACATCAGCGCCGAGCAACAGGCGTTTCTGCTCGACTTCTCCCTGAGAAATGCTGCCAACCTCAATTACTACGCCTTATATCAAGATTTGATCGCCATGCTGATTGCGCTGCAAACCAGCACGATTTCAGGCCGCTATTTTGCCAAAAACCAAGCTCTCCAGCACGTGCAAGCAGTTGCGCACTCCGCACAACCTTCGCTGGGAGTCAGTGTGGCGGACCAGTCAAATAGTGAGAAAATGGCGCTGTTAAAACAGCTGGCAAGTCTGGAGGCGGAGCTGAATACCATCCGCAACAAGCTTAAAAAAGAAACACAGATGAACACCAGGTTGCGGCTTAATGTTGAGGCCCGCCAGCTCAAGCTGACGATGGCAGGCATTAAAGCTCAGCTTTAAAAACGGTTATGATTCAACCCGATATTTATTATTAAAACCAACGTCAACGTGACGATAGGAATAAAACCATGGAAAAAATCACCGCTGCGAGCGCTGAATCAAAAAGTTTGGATATCACGGCACAAAATATTGAACAGTTAAAAGCCCTGTTCCCCGACGTGGTTTCTGAAGGCAAAATCGACTTTGAATCACTTAAAGCTGTACTCGGCGAAGCGATTGATGACTCAGTCGAGCGCTACAACTTTACCTGGAATGGCAAAAACAAAGCTCGCCAAATTGCCCAAACTCCTTCTACGGGTACATTACGTCCCTGTAAAGATGAGAGTGTTAACTGGGACACGACCGAAAACCTTTTTATCGAGGGTGATAACCTTGAAGTACTTAAGCTTTTGCAAAAGTCTTACCACCGTAAGGTCAAGATGATTTATATCGACCCTCCTTATAACACAGGAAATGATTTTGTATATAAAGATAACTATCAGGATAATATAAAAAGTTACTTGAATATAACTCATCAGTTGGATAGCGACGGTAATTATTTAAGTACAAACTCTGAATCATCAGGCCGTTTTCATTCTTCATGGTTGTCAATGATATACCCACGGCTTAAGTTGGCTAGAAACCTATTGAAAGAAGATGGCGTAATATTTATATCGATTGATGATAACGAGATCTCTAATTTAAAGCTTTTATGCAATGAAATATTTGGAGAGAGCAATTTCATTTCTTGTTTTATATGGGAGAAACGTACAAATAGAGAAAATAGGAAAGTGGTTTCGTCTAGGCATGATTACATACTCTGTTATGCTAAAAATTTGGCGGCATCAGAAAGAGCGCTTAAACAGCTGCCGATGAATGAAAAAGCATTAGCTAATTATAAAAATCCTGATAATGATCCTCGGGGTGACTGGAAGTCAGATCCGGCAACGGCACAGGCTGGACATGGAACAAGGAGTCAATTCTACACTTTAGTTGCCCCTAATGGTAAGATACATGAGTTAGAAAGTGGGAGATGTTGGTTGTACACGCAGCCTGTTATGGAAGAGGCAATTTCAGATGGAAGGATATGGTTTGGTCGAGATGGCAATGGTGTCCCTCGGATTAAGACTTATCTAAATGCGAAAGAGCGAGGGTTAACACCTGAAACGTTACTATTTGCAGCCGACGTAGGTACAAATGAATCAGCAAAAAATAGTTTGAAGGCTTTATTTGGTGGACATGCGGCATTTGACACACCAAAACCAGTGGGTTTAATTTCTACCTTAATGCAAATGAGCTTGAATGACGGTGATTTGGTACTTGACTTTTTCGCTGGTTCTGGAACAACAGCTCAGTCAGTCTTTGAACTTAATAAAAGCAACTATAATTGTATAAAGTTTATTTTGGTGCAATTGCCTGAAGTTACAGGGGTAAACTCAGAGGCGAAAAAATTAGGTTACAAAACTATCAGCTCAGTAACTGTTGACCGTATTAAAAATGCTTCGAATACTTTTCATTCAGATGTAAAAGATGGTTTTGATGCTGGTTTTAAAATTTTAAAATTGGACGAAAGTAACATTATAACTTGGGATTCAACCTTCGATAATCTAGAGAGTTCCTTGCTGACTGCAACAGACTCCATTAAGCCTGACCGCACAACTGAAGACGTGCTGTATGAGATTCTACTTAAGTACGGCATCGAACTGACCGTGCCCGTTGAGCAAGCAACTGTTAATGGCAAGCAAGTCTTTGTGGTGGGTGCGGGGGCACTGTTGGTGTGTTTGGATGACGATATTACCACTGAAGTGGTGGAGGGTATCGTTGAGCTGAAACACAAACTTGATCCTGAAACCACCCAGGTAGTGTTTAAGGATGCCGGCTTTGCCGACAGCGTAGTCAAAACCAATGCCATTCAGATCCTGAAGCAGGCAGGTATTGACGATGTGAAGAGCATCTAAGGGGCTGACAATGAAGATTCAGTTTAGATCGGATTTAGATCATCAACTCGATGCCATCAATGCCGTTGTCGGTGTGTTTGAAGGGCAGGAGTCGTTTCAGTCTAATTTCTCGGTTGGCAGCTATGCCATGGCCAATCAGCAGCTGGGATTGTTTTCAAAAAATAGTGATCTTGGGGTGGGTAATGGTCTCACCTTGCTGCCTGAAGATCTCTATGAAAACACCCGTCATGTTCAGCTATTAAATGGCCTGCCTCAAACTGAAAATACCAAACAAACTTTGCTAAGCCGTGATTTTACCATTGAGATGGAGACCGGTACCGGTAAGACCTATGTCTACTTACGTAGCGTATTTGAACTCAATCAGCGCTATGGTCTGACCAAATTTATTATTGTGGTGCCCTCTGTTGCCATTAAAGAGGGGGTGAATAAGTCGCTGGAAATCACTGAAGAGCACTTTCGGCAGCAGTATAAAAATGTCCAGTATGACTATTTTGTTTACGATTCTTCTAAGCCTGAGCAGGTCAGAAGCTTTGCTACCAATGATTATATCCAGATCATGGTAATTAACATCGATGCCTTCAGTAAGTCGTTTGTTGACCCGGAAAAGGAATCAACCGCTAACCTGATCCATCGAACCGATGATCGCCTAAATGGCATGAAACCCATAGAATTTATTCAGGCGACCAATCCTGTGGTACTGATTGATGAGCCGCAATCGGTGGCGTCAACCGCTAACCGAAAAAAAGCGATTGCCAGCTTAAACCCGCTCTGTACGTTTCGTTTTTCGGCGACCTTGACTGAAAAATTCAACCTGCTCTATAAGCTCGATTCTATTGATGCTTATGAGCGTAAATTGGTTAAGCAGATTGAAGTGGCATCTTTGGCTGTTCAGGACAACCATAATCAGGCTTATATCAAGCTGCTCAGTGTTGATAATAAAAAATCGCCGATCATAGCCAAGGTTGAAATCGATGCCCAGAGCAAAACCGGTAAATTGCAGCCGCGCAAGCAGGTGACTGTGCGCAGTGGTACCGATTTGGTCGAAGCGTCAGGTGGTCGCAGCGTGTATGAGGGGTATGTGATCAACGATATCTATTGTGAGCAGGGCAATGAGTATATCGATTTTACTAGCCGCGATGACATCATCACCTTGGGCAATGCCATCGGTGAGGTGGATGCGGACACCTTCAAACGGCTGCAAGTGAGCAAAACCGTTGAAGAGCACCTCAATAAAGAGCTGAAATTCTACCAAAAACTGACCACCGGAGCGGCCGCAAGCGACCATGCTGCGATTATCAAAGCCCATGGTATCAAAGTGTTGTCACTCTTTTTTATCGATAAAGTGGCCAATTACCGCAGCTACGATGCAGATGGCGCCGTGGTACAGGGTAAATTTGCCCAGTGGTTTGAGGATGAATTTAAAGCGCAACTTCGTAAGCCCAAGTATCGGGTGTTGTACCCCGAGCTATGGGAGCAGGATGCTTCCGGTAAGCAGGTTATCAATGAACAGGCGTTAGTGGAACTGGCTCGCAGTGTTCACAATGGCTATTTTGCGCAAGATAAAAAGAAAGATGCGGCAGGTAACCCGCAGTTTGCTGAGTCAAAATTTGACAAGAATGGTGACGGTAAAAATACCGCAGCAGATGAATCTGCTTATAACTTGATCATGAAAGATAAAGAAAAGCTGCTGTCACTTGATAGCAAGCTGCGCTTTATCTTCTCACACTCAGCACTGAAAGAGGGTTGGGATAACCCTAACGTATTCCAGATTTGTACCCTTAACGAAACCAACTCGGTGATGAAGAAACGCCAGGAGATTGGTCGTGGTCTGCGTTTGGCAGTCGATCAGTCGGGGCAGCGAGTACCCTATGGCTTTGAGGTCAATACCCTGACGGTGATGGCCAACGAGTCCTATGAGGATTTCGTTGCGCAACTGCAAAAGGAGATTGAAGAGGAAGAAGGCATCAAGTTCGGCACCATCGAGAAGCACCAGTTTGCCAATATTTTGGTGTCTGCGGCCCATGAAGATAAAGCCTTCTTGGGCGCCAAGGCATCTGAAGCCATCTACCAGCATCTGCACGCAGAAGGTTATATCGATAGCAAAGGTAAGATCCAGGATTCTCTGAAGCAGGCACTGGCGGATAATAAGGTGAATTTGCCAGATCAGTTTGCAGAGCACGCCGAGGCCATTGTTGCCACTATTGGCAAAGTGGCCAAAGGCTTGAGCATCAAAAAACATGAGGAAAAGAAAACCGCCAAGCTGCGTGAAGATAACGGCAAGCAAGTAGTGCTTGGAGACGACTTCAAGGCGCTGTGGGACCGAATCAAATACAAGACCACCTACCGGGTGAACTTCTCTGTCGGCGATTTGGTTGCGACCTGCATTAAAGAAATTCGTGCCAGCGTTGATGTTCGAAGTGCCAAGTTCGATTACACCAAGGTGAGTGTTGAAATTTCGGGCTCTGGTTTGGATACCACAATCGAAGAAAACAAAACGCATACCTATCAGCATCGCAACTACCAGCTACCTGATGTGGTGACTTATTTAGAGTCAACTACTAATCTGACCCGCAAAACTGTGATTGATATTTTGTTGGGGCTGGGCGATAAGCTTGAGGCCTTTAAGAACAACCCGCAGCGTTTTATTCAGTTGGCCAGTGAGGTTATCCGCAAGCAGATGCGTTTGGCGATTGTGGATGGGATCAGTTATCACCGTATTGGTGATGATAACTACTACGCGCAAGAGCTGTTCCAGGAAGCAGAGCTGACCGGCTACCTCAAAAATATGGTCACGGCGGATAAGTCAGTTTATGACTACATCATCTGTGATTCTGATGTTGAGTTTGAGTTTGCCAAAAAGCTGGAGCAAGCCTCTGAGGTGAAGCTGTACGCTAAGTTGCCAGCATGGTTTAAAATCGACACGCCGCTGGGGAGCTATAACCCAGACTGGGCCGTGCTTATCGACAAAGATGATGGCATGGGGGATCACCTGTATTTCGTCGTTGAAACCAAATCCAGTATCTTCTCTGATGATTTGCGGGCAACCGAGCAGGCCAAGATCAACTGCGGTATTGAGCACTTTAAGGCACTGGCGAAAGATCTTAATGGTGATGCAATAGATAACCCAGCAACCTTCGTCAAGGCCGATAAGTTTGATACATTCATGGGGCACGTGATAAATAAATAAGGATTTATTGTTAAGTTGTCAGCATGGGGTCAGGCAGCATCGCTGCCTGACCCCATGCTTTATGCGCTCCATCGATTAGACAGCCCATCCTATTATTGACCGTTGACGTTGCAGTGCTAGCAATATCCTCTCTCTGCCAGCGACACCACTCCCTCAGTACCGACGATCAGATGATCCAGGGTGCGGATATCCACCAGTGCCAGGGCATTCTGTAGGCGCAGGGTGATCTCGATATCTGCCCGGCTGGGTTCCGGGTATCCCGACGGGTGGTTATGCACCAGCATCAGGGCGGCAGCATTGTGGTGTAGAGCCCGCTTGACGACATCGCGGGGGTAGACGGTCGCAGCGGACAGGGTGCCAAGGAACAGTGCCGCAAACACTTCGCGATCCCGTGTTTGCAGCAGCCCTTACAGGGCTTGCTGTGCCAGGTATTTATCGGTGAGAGCTGTGCCCTTGGCCAGTTTCTGCCGGGCAACAGCTTGGGCGATGGTGAGCAGGTCATCGTCGGTGACAAGGTCGGTTACCCGATAGGTGCCGGGGATCTCCCCGGCGATCAGTTTGTGATGCAACATGATGGTGCTCCATACGCCATCGCCCCACCGCGTGGGGTGCGGCAGGGTTGGAGAGGTATTTAGTGAAGGGGAAAACGCTGGGTTAGTTGGTTGTGTTCAAGCTGTCAGAGTTTTCTTGGCGTAGTTAGTCAGAGGCATGTGGTAATAGGTGATCAGCAGTTCTCTTAGTTGGGTGAGTCAGAAGTGAATCATAACCACGGTGTTAATGTGGCCACCAGTGGGAATGCGATCACGCCTTGGCGCAGTGCGTGATGTCCGCACTTATTGCGTGATAAATCGCGATGTAGACATAGCCGTGACTGCCACGACTATCGGCTTCACAGGTGAACCCACAGTGCTGAATAGTGATACTGTGCTGACGTTGAGCATCTAGTTCGCCGCTCAGCAGCTTGGCCTCCAGCTCCTTGATGATTGCCGGGAAGACCTTTTCCAGCAGGTCTATTGCCTCTTCTACCCACTCGCCTACCAGTGAGGCCCTGTCTGACAAAAAGTGCAGGCGATGATGCTCCGGAATGAGACGAGCACCAAAGCGCGGTGTGGCGGTATAGGGCAAGCCCCACTGCGCAAAAATCTTGGTGGACTGGTCGGGTGCTACGGGTTGTTGGTCACAGGTGTTGGTAGTTGTCGTGGTCATGATTAGCGATACCTCAACAGGGTGTGGATAATAGTGCTAGGCACGTTGTGGCGCTGGCGTAGTCTTGCCTGGTGTTTTGGGAGGTCGGTCAAGCTTGCCAGTCGCCCCCGGTAGCGCCGGGAGAGAGTGATGTAGTCAGGATGACTCACGGTGATGGTCACCTGATGCCCTAGCAGCCAGTGGCCAAAAAGGCGGGCTTTGGCCTCTTTGATGGTGGTGATGCCGGGAGCGGGTAACGTCTGCCGGTTACGCAGATGCAGTTTGTTAAGCTCGGGGGCATAGTGATGCACCTCGAGCCCAGTGATAAGACGGGTCATGTTCGGTGATTCCAGTGATGCAAAGGGCCAGCCTGTGAGGGCTGGCCCTTTATGCTGTTTGTGGATGAGCGAGACAGTGGGGCGTCAACGAGCTCAGTCAGTCGCCTCGTTGATAACCGGCTTGCAATTGAGCCGGTCCAGCAGGTGCCGTGAGCCGTACTGGGCCACCAGCCGGTCTATGGCCATCTGGGCGCAGGCTGTTCTGCTGGGCTTATTCTCAGGGATTGCGTAACGCGCAGTGAGCCAACTGCCGAGCAGCGCGATGCGATAGCCGCTCGGGATGTGGGTGAGTGAGGTGCCGATGCCCATCCCGTGAATGAGGAAGGGCGCGGCTTGGCCACCGATGTCGATATCCATGCGCTGGCCCTTGAGTTCGAAGGTGGTGAGCTCGCCGGTTTGCGGATGTTTGCCTGGCACCCGGATGGTGATGTTTTTCGCCATGTCACACCTCCGGTTTGGCTTCAAAGTGGTGGGTCACAACGCCCGCCTCCGGATCGATGCTGATAAACGCCGGGGCTTGTGGGTAGTACTGGTAGAGCCGCGCCAGCTCGGCACGAAACGCCTCGACGTTTGGCGCAATCACATGGCTGGTATCCCCTTCGGCGTAGGTAAAGGTCTCCTGCTTCTCTGTGTGAATCCAGATGCCGAAATACCAGGCGTCTTCCTCGGTATCGTATTGCTGCCAGCCCTGGGTCAGCAGCGTGCGATCGTAGTAGTAACGGTCAGCCTGATGGCTGCCACGGTCGATGCGGCAGCCCGTCACGGTGAGCTCAAACGGGATACGGCCAGTCTTGTGAGCCTTCTTGACTCGACGCAGCAGCTTGAGGGCCTTGGCTCTGCTGCGGCCACTACCGATCGGGAACTGCTGTCTAGCCCGCAATGCGAGGTGGGTCATTATCTTCGGCGCGGTGTTGTGGTTGAGCTGGCCGATAGCGGCGGTGAGTTGTCGGGCGGTCAGGGTCTTGTAATCATGCAGGACGTACATGGTTGGGCTTCCTTCAAATACAAACAGCCCCTCGGCGTGAGGGGCTGTATGGGGTCTTGTGTGTGCTGGTGGCCGTGGCTCAGGTGTGACTACTCCAATCCGGTTTGTCATTACTACCGTGGTTGACGTAGGCCCCGACAATTACCCGTTGCCACTCACCGACCGGCTGACCCGCTGCATTACAGGCGCAGCGAAAGCGGGCGAAGTTAATCTCTCGTGGCAGGTGCTCACGCATATCCCGTGGGCTGACAAAGAGCGAGGTTTTGTGCAGCACCGGGTTGGGGGCCACCAGCGGGCCACCAATACGCCGCCCCTCTACATCGTGGGCATAGGCAAAGCCCGGCAGCATCAACTGCTGACTGATGAGCTTGGCGAGTGCTGGATGGGCACATATGCCTTCCGCGACTGCGGCCTGGCTAAAACTGTCGGTAAATTCGATCATGGGTGTTTCTCCCTTTCTGCAGGTAAACGGTAAGCCGTTGCCAGTAGCGCAAACTGTTCGACCAGGTAACTGATGCTGATGCTCAATTCATCGCTGACCCCATCCCCTAGACGGTGATGCAGGTGATCCATGTCATCGGCGATACGTTGGGCCAGCACGGCAGTGTTGTCCGGCGGTGAACTCGTTATGGTCAGGGTGATGGAGAGAGCCATTACATCTCTCCCCAAGGGGCTTGTTCCCACAGTGACAGTCGAGTCAGCACGTCTTGCGCCAGCGCTTGCTGCAACTGCTGTATTACCTTGACCAACCGAGGTGCCTGCTCAGGGCTCCCACTCCATTCACTCGATTGGTACAGGGCGCAGCAGGTGAATTTGTACAGCGCCACCAGCTCGCTATCGGTGAGTGGTGTCTGGTGGTAACAGTGGGCAGGTTTAATCGGTCCCAGCTTGGTAGAGCGCTGCTGACGTGGTTCCTGATGCCCCAGCTGATAGCGATGCCAGACTGCCCGCCGATTGGCGAGCATAATCAACCGTACCAACCGATCAACTCGCCACGTCCAGGTACTCGTGACATCCATTGGTGAGTTCCACCAGAGGGTGCGCAGTAGCTCCAAGGTGTCGTGCGGTGGCATCGGAGCATTGCAAAAGCGGTGTAACTGAACGGCAAAGGCCAGGTAGTCCTTGCGATCGATCATGAAGGCAGACATGGGCATGGTTCCTTAAAATGCAAAAGGCCACCTTCGGTGAGGTGGCCTTGTGGGTTGTGTCGGGATATCCGGATCATGGTGTGGGACCTGATGATCCTGGTTTGATGATCCGGGTGATCGGGTGGAAACGTGAGCGGCATGTGATTGGGCGATCGACGGTTCGTTATTGGTGATCTTGGCGTGTGTCGGGGTGAGTAGCGTCGGGGTGAGTAGCCTCAAACAGGATGGTGTAGAACGCACAATCAATGCCGTTGACGGCATCGTGGTGCGGGTAATAGGGCGGTGCGTCTCGGGAGCGTTCGAAGTAGTCGCCAAAGCAGCTGAGGCACTCGCGGATCTCGATGGTGGATCCCCGCAGCAAAGCCTCTTCAAACTGCTTGGCATAACCCTCGTCATCACGCGCCTTGGTGACGGCTTTTTCCAGTAATGCCAGCGCCTCCTCGTTGCTGACGGCTGCCAGGCCATGGCGCAGCTTGCCCAAGGTTTCTTCCTGGGAATAGGGGTTAGGTAATCGCACGGTGTTTGTCCCTTCTTGGCACGGCTAATGGCGTAGCTGATGCAGCAGTGCATCAATGGCCTCTATGCAGTCGGCTTGGGTGAGCTGATAACTGTTGGGCAGGTGGGCCACGATAGCGGGCTCTGCCTGCATCTGGACGTTATCTGCCAGCCAGCCGCGCAGCTCGAGGAGGATATCGAGGGCGGTGAGGTGTGACTTATCTGGGGTTAGAGTCATAGTTGACCTCTTTCGGCCATCGAGACTACGCCTTCGGCACCAACCACCAGATGGTCGAGCAATCGCACATCGACCAGCGCCAAGGCCTCTTTGAGAGCTTGGGTAAAGACCCGGTCAGATTGACTGGGCTCCGGGTCACCGCTGGGGTGATTGTGGACCGCGATAATCGAGGCACTGCAAAGCAGTAGGGCCCTTTTGACTACTTCCCGAGGGTAGATGCTGGCGCTGTCGAGGGTGCCGCGAAATATCTCTTCAAAGGCCAGCACGCGATGCTGGGAGTCAAGGAACAGTGCAGCAAACACTTCATGCTCCCGGTCTTGCAGCAAGGTTTGCAGTCGCTCTGCGGCCTCGGTGGTACTGGTAATGGCGGTGCCTTTGGCCAGGCGTTTACGGGCAATCTGGTTGGCGATACGCAGCAGGTCTTGCTCTGTCACCGGCTCGGTGACGACATAAGTACCGGGGCATTCCCCGGCTTTCAGTTTGTGGTAACGCATGGTGGTCTCCTGAAAAAGAAAAACCCCGGCAGCGCGAGGCATACCGGGGCTAAATGCAGAGAGGTTATTGGTTCACTTTGAGGGTAGTTCAGCTGGCCGTTGTGGGGCCTGCGTGGCGGCGGATTCACTCTTCACTGGCATCAGCGGTTCTGGGATCAGAATGGTGAGCGGGATAGCGAGTGCAATACTCAGCCGTTCTCCCAGTTCATAGGCAGGGCCGATTGTGTCGTAGTCTGCCACCCAGGTGGCCAAGGCAAGACCGCTGGCTTCCACTGCTCGCAGGTAGACACTGTAGCCCTGTACGGATAGGCCACTGTCACGTACCACCTGCGTCTCGCCATCCCTATTAATCGCTTCAAGCTCAACGGAGATCGGTTGTTTGGGCATCATGTGCCTCCTCTTGGGGTAAGGGGTCACTCTCCACGCAATAGCCGTGATGAATGCAGCTATGCTGCAGGTCGCTCAAAAAGCTCCCCAGCACGCGGGGCTGCTCAGAGAGCGGGACAGGTCCTGCTTGGCAGCGCCAGAAACAGCGACGAGTGGGGTTCACGCAGATTTCATCGACAGGCTGACTCATGGTGCGCCAGTCCTCGGCATTGGTGAGGGAGAGCAGTTGCCACTGCACGCCAGACCAGCGCAGATGTAGCGTGACGGTGCGTGCATGTTTGCTACAAGGCGTCAGGTGCAGCAACCAGCGCTCGCCCTGGCGAGTCGGCAGCAGCTTAGCTTTAGCCGCGACCAGTCCCAGCCACTGGCGCGAGGTGTGGGAGAGCGGCAGTTCGTTAGTCATCACACACCTCCCACTCCCCACTGACCGTGACGGTGAAATACCCCAACTGGGCGTAGCTAATGAAATTGCTCTGCCACAGGGTAAACAGCTCCCGCGCTTCCACGCAGGGCATTGGTCCCCAGCCCTGCAGATAGTGTTCGTCGCTGGATAGGTTGAAGTCGAGCTCCTTGCAGAGCTCAGCATCCTGGCCTAGCCCCTGGTAACTGAAGTCGGTGATGTAATCGAAGACCCAGTCGTGCAATCCCCGAATAAGCCGCAGTTCTACCGGATGGGCGCCACCCGTTTCAGCGCTGTAGCCGGGGCTGCAAAAGTTGAAGGTCAGGGTCGAGAGGTCGGTGAGGTCGAGCTGTTGTGCCCGCACGACGCTGCGCAGCAAGTCAGGTAGTTCGGGTGAAATCGGCAGGGCCATCCCTGCCAAGTGAAATGGCATGGTCATCATGGTGTGTCCTTTCGTATCGAATGTGAGAACCGTTAATCCCTGAACCAGCGCCAGGCGCGGTAGAGGCCGTAGGTTGCAGCCAAAGGCGCCGCCAGCGAGGTGGCCGAGCTCCCCAGCAACGCACCGACTGCGGCGGTCACCACAGTCGTTGCTGATGGGTTCAGTGCCGTGCTGGTAACCATGCCAGGCAAGGCCGCAAGGGTAGGCTGCCGAGCCACAGTGCGAAGCGCCTGATGTGCGATACACCCCGTGGCAATCAGCTGGCTAATCTGCTTGCTGTAGTGAAAGCCCTCGATACACCAGAGCACGAAGTGCTCGCAGTTGTTAAAGAGCGTGCTGTAGTGCGCCTCTCCAAGACGCGAGTAAGCGCGGTCGATACTCTCCTCCCGGTTATAGGCGCGTGCGCTATGGTGCTGGATGCGATAGCCCCGCCCTTGGCTAAACTCGGCAAGCGTGGTGATAGCTATCTGACCGGAATGTATTCCGGCACTGACCCCTTGGTAATGGATGACCAGATGGTCCCCCAGATAGAGACCGTGGTGCTGGTAACCGGTGCGGGGGGAAACAAGGTGGTCCCCTGATTGTGGTAATGGCATGAACCGTTCCTTAAATAAAATTCGACATAAAAAAGAGGGCACCCGAAGGTGCCCTGATGGTGGTGAATGTGTGGCGGCTGGTGGTCAGGACTGCTTTCGCAGCGTCAAGCTGCTGGCATCCCATACCCAGCGCTCGCTGGGATTGCCGGGCAGGTCGAGGGTGAAACCGTTGGGGGCGGGGGTCAGCTTGCCTTCATCGCTGCAGCTACCAAAGGGTTGTGAAAGCATGGTCAGCGCCCCCGCTTGAGCAATAGCTAACTGGTAGAGCACCGGGCATGCCACTCCGCCACTGTGCAGCTCAAACAAGACCGCCTGCCCGTTGGCCAGCGGCAAACGGTGCGTGAGTTTGATGGCGTCATATTCATCGGTGCGCAGCAGCACTTCACCCCCATGCCGGATCTCGATGTTGTCATCACCATTTTTCACGATGGTAAATGACGTGGTACTTGATGCAGCTGACGCAGGTGCAAAGGAGGGCTCGAAGTAACGACTGCCATCTGAATAGGTGAGCATAAAACCGTTCAGGGCAACCGGCTGGCTGACACTGGGTATGAGCCTTGGCTCATCTTCATCCTGCGGCATCAGCATGATGCGTTCCCCTTTCGAGGTCTCTATCCAAAACTGCATGCTGGCGAAATTGAGGGTGCCTTCAACGTTGGCCGGTACCCGCTGAGTGACCGTTTGCACCGTGAATTCAGGCGCCGCCCAGGCTGGTAAGGCAAACAGCGATAACCATGTGCACCACAGTGCCAGTTTGATTCTTTCTGTCATGTCACTCTCCAGACGACTTATTCAATGGTGTAAGAGGCATTGCCCAGATTGGTAAAGAGGGTGACCTCTCTCAATCGGCACGGTTCGGTCATGACCAGCCGCCAGCTTTCGCTGTAATTGAGCTTGAGTGGGAAATGGGTTCCCCCAAGCTGACCACCGATGTCATTGCGCAGCATCACCCGGCATTTACTCTTGCCGCCATTAATCAGCACTTTCTGAATAGTGACTTGATCGTTGAGCGAGGTGACGACGATCTGAGGCCGTCCAATAGCGGTGTATTCCACTTCCAGAGTAAATTCTGGGCCATCGGCAGATTCAGCATTACAGGCGCTCAGTGATAAGCCACAGGCCAGCAGTAAGGGATAAAGCAGTGTGCGATTCATGATCTCTCCTTAATAAAAATGGCAAAAGGATACCTGACCGACGAGGCGAGCCTGTCGGGCGAACGGGTGTAAACGTAATGGGTTAATGGTGGTGCTGGCTGATAGCCAAATGCCACCAAGGGGATGGGTTGAGGTTAAGTCGTGTCGAACTCCTTTCGATGTTGGGGTAACTATTTCACTGGATTAGATCTAATGGGGTGATCCTCATCGCAAAGGGTCCTTAATGTCAATAAAAGTCCATAGTCAACTATCAGGGTTGACTGGAGGACGTATGACAAACATCAACTCTGAAGCGCTGGCCAAGAGCGTGGGCAAAGCGATTGGACGGCAACGCCAGCAGGCGGGGCTGACTCAGGAGCAAGTGGCAGAGCACTTGAAGATAGGTATGGAAGCCGTCTCCCGGATGGAACGAGGCCTCGTGGTGCCGACCGTCGTGCGGCTCGCAGAGTTGGCTCAGCTGTTTGGCTGTGAGCTTGCAGACTTTCTGCGTGAGACCAGCAACCGCCCTACCGAACAAGGCATTGTGCTCAGCCAGCAGTTGGCCAAACTCGAGACAGCTGACAGAGAGCTGGTGCTGGAGGTGGTTGATAAGCTGGTGGCGCGACTGGCGCCTTAATTACTCACAGTGCGCTCGATGACAGACCGATGGGATATCAGGACTGATAACTTGGGAGGCCGCAATGGCGCTCCCAAGCGGACTTACGGCGATCTTTGCGTGGTGTATCCTGATGATATCTATCCGAAATTGTTTTCAGTCGTACTGGCTGCGCGATAACTGGGACCTCTAACCGATCACCCATATTGCCTCATTGTTGTCAGATACTCATAAGGAGTCCTTCCCCGTTTTATTTTCAAGGTGACTTTCCGTGGAATAGTATTCTGGAGGAAATGCCAAAACCTGCAAAAGTTGCTCTCGGATTTCTCTAGCCGACGAGCCCAGATCTACGGTGGCAAATCGAATCTCATGGTTCTGGATCACGACAGCCTCGTTAACCATATAGCCAACCGAGGGATGAAGGAGCAACCCAGAGGCGTTTTGGGCTAGAGGATCACCTTTACCTTCCTGAGACCTCAAGTAGGCGTAAATCTGATAGAGATATCCGCTGCGAAGTGTTTCTTCCCGATACCAGCCACGTTTCACAACGGAGTTGAACTTCGTGTCAATGACGATACGGCGTCCCGCGTCCGAGTGGTCTAGGATGATGTCGGTTCGCATCGTGGGAAGGATCTTGTCTATGCCGAGAGTCTTTCTTTCAATCTGCCAGCTCATTGTTTTGCCCGCATCGACGCGCCACCCGCTCTTGGAAAGCACGACATCATAGAATCCGGCGATCCCTTTCTCGTAAAGCTTCCGAATCCAAGTAATTTCTCTATCCGGCAACGATAATTGTTTTGCGCCAGTGGCCTCTGTAGGAAGGGCAATATTGAAAGCCAGATGAGCCGCAGCCAACATCGGCTTATCATCTGCGTCGAGCCTCCCGAAGCGATCCATGGATACCTCGCTACGATTGGGACGTTCTCCAATTACCCCCATGCGTTTCAAACTTGCTGCCAACGATCTGCATCGGTGTGCCAACGACCTACGGCGAACGACTTTGGATATTTCTTCCAGAGCTGCCCGTACAAAGTAGTTTCGGGTTGTATCGATGGTCAACTCATCGAATCGGCAAGCAACCTTTCCGCGATCAAGTAATCGACGCCTTTCTGTGTTCAGTTGGTCAATACGCCCACGCACGCGGCCAAGAACAGCCTCACGGGATTGATAGCCATAACTCAAGTTGCGCCGAATACGACGCTCGACGCGACGGCACAGAATTTCTGCAACTAGGTCTGGGATGTCATCAGGGTTATCCTCTACGGAGACCTTCGCCTTTTCTATATCTCTAAATAAATCAGATGCATACAGCATAAGCAGCCAAAGATTACGTACCGGGATGCTACCGATACGGCCAATCTCTTCCTCGGCGTCTGACATCAAATTGGCCACTTCAGGTGTCACGATCAGAATCCTTCCAACAAACACGCTCTAGCCTTCTGGGACTTTTCGAGCGAATCGAACCAGTATTCATTGAGCAACGGACCGATCTCCGTATCGACCACCTGGCGGAACCATTCCTGGGCATCACTGATCGGAATACCAAACGGTGGTGTGACATAACTGTGTCCCACCCTGAACTGAGACCCGAGGCTAATGTCGGCTGAAATTTCGTTATTGAGGGCAATGAGACGTTTCTCGATTTCGACAAGAATTTCTGAATCAATACCGCAGTGAGATTGAACCCAATCGCGCCAGAGCTTGCCGAACATGGGCTCAAGCTCAATGAAGGCAAAGCGGCGACGCAACGCCAGATCGACCAACGCAAGGGAACGGTCAGCAATATTCATCGTACCGATGACATAGAGGTTGTCTGGGATAAAAACACGCTCGCCATCTGACCGTTTGTAGGAAAGCTCAAGGGCCTCATTCGGGGTTCTTTTATCCACCTCAAGGAGCGTAAGCATCTCACCGAAAATCTGTGCTGGATTCCCGCGATTAATCTCTTCAATGACTACAACATGCCTCAACGTTGGAGCTTTCGAGGCCGCCTTCATCATCTCTACAAAAGGTCCATCCACAAGTGTGAGTTTACCGTCCCCCACCGGCCGCCAACCCCGAATAAAATCCTCGTAAGATAAATTTGGATGAAACTGCACAGCACGGACTTTACTATCGTCGCGTTGCCCCATCAAAGCGAAAGCCAATCGCTTGGCTAGCCAGGTCTTTCCTGTGCCAGGTGGCCCTTGGAGGATCAAGTTTTTCTTGGTCCGAAGACGCTCGAGAATCTTTTCTAGTTTTTCCCGCGCAATAAAACATCCATCCGTAATAATGTCATCGACGGAGTAAGGTTCAATGGGTGCAGCCGTTACCTCTACCTCGGATGTGGCATCCCCTTCGTCATCCTGCACATCAGGGTCTGTGGCATTAGGGTGGGCAGATGTCGCACTATCCTTGAAAAGCCAAGCGGCAAGTGACAACTCCGGAAATGAGTGAACAGGATACGCATCCTCTTGGAAGCGAGCCTCAAGGGTGTCCAGCATTGCCAGATAATCAGTAGCATTACAGCGTCCCTTAGGACCGTTCATATCAATCTGAATGTTGAGTTTCTTGTTGATGTAACGCTGGGACTGGCCATCAAGGGTTGGAAAATTCCAGGGACGAATCCAGTACAACCCCATGGTAAGGTTCCACCCCACCCCATAGCGCTGCGTCGCGTTGTCGTAGGCTGAGACAAATGCCGACCGAGTCTCTACATCATCCGATTCCGCAAAAGCGATTGCCTGGACAAAGACTTCCCAGAGGGTGTCAATATCATCTGGTTGGCGCTTGTTGTCGAACCCGAAAAACCATGACTTCTGATTGTTGAGAATGGGTATCCCTTCAAAGGAGTCTGGAACAGGCTCAGACACTCCAAGCAGACTGGCAAGCTCGCTCGCAATAGCTTTGCGATTTGCATCGGTGATCCCACGGTTAAATATGCCCATGGCCGTAAATGGGCAGATGTCCTTAATGGGGCCAGAGGAACCATCCGCGAATTGGTCCTGCAGGTTTGAAAGACTATTCACTTTAGAGGCAATAACGTGGATTCCGGCAATCA
Organism: Aeromonas sp. S5(2024); assembly: GCF_041403025.1. Classification (NCBI taxonomy): domain Bacteria; kingdom Pseudomonadati; phylum Pseudomonadota; class Gammaproteobacteria; order Aeromonadales; family Aeromonadaceae; genus Aeromonas; species Aeromonas sp. S5(2024). The sequence goes on from NZ_JBGLRI010000003.1 coordinate 591,910, forward strand.
GCTCATCTCGCCTATTCCGAAAGGTAACTAGTTTGTCGGCTATCGCCTCGTAAAAGTGGGTCCAGCTAAAGCGGCGTTTGTCGACGGTGCTGTCACCGAAACGTTCTCGCCAGTAAGGGGCGTTGCGGAACCGGTTGATGTCTTGTGCCTTTTCCTCGAATGTGAATCCGATCAAAGCGTCTGTGGTCCAGTCGCCAGGCAAGACCCGCCAGACCGTGCTTCTATTGGTGTAGAAATACCACTCACGCGGAGGGTCGAAAGGTTTCCAGTCAACCGTCAAGGTGCGGCCGTCACCACGATTCTCTCTTACCGTGCCAATAGCTTTGATAGCCATAACGGAAACGGTTTGGTCTCGGTTATCAAAGGGAAGATCGTGCTTCCGCGTATAGGAGGACTTTATCGCAATACGGTCCCCCACCTGGATGGACTTCACTGCGTCGAGGTATTTGTCCTGATACCCATTTTCCCAAATACCTCCCTGCAGAAAACGGAGGGTTTGATCATCAGTGCCGCCGTATGAAGCACCAACAAACCAACAGGCTCTAGCCCCGGCGCCTTCAGGTTTAGAATTCATATCCAGGTCTCCATTATTATTTTCCTAGTTTCCAATCACCCTCATCGATCTCGAAAGGATCCGATGTGGAGCTATGGATGCAGCAGCCGAAGCCGTGTTACCTCAGCAGCTTCACATGCTATTACAGGTTCATTAGGGCGATGAGGGCCTTGTCGGACTGAGTCGCCACCCCGATGGATCTTAAAGTTGAAGTCGCTGGTGGTAATAATTAGGTTTTGTTCATGCTGTCATGATCAGGCCACTTGTGGGGAGCCTTACGATACCACTCCAAGTTCTCGCTGCGAAGCCTAGGTCTGTCTCATCTCCTCCTCCGGCTCATCGTATTTCACCATTGCAATACCATAGGTTCCTTTAGATTTATCAGCATTGCAGCTGTGCTGGGACTTACGCTGACGGCTCACTGAGCTCAGAAATCAACTGGAGGTATGTGAACCGCTTTGGCATGATCAGATGATTAGTCAGCACTCCGTGGTCTGCCCCTGCGAGAGGGAGTGCGGCTGATCTCCATACGCCCGAAGGTCCGACGACCGGCTGGCATTACCGCCAATATCTGCGTATCCAGCTTGGTCAGATAACTCAGCGCATTAATCAGGTTTATGCGCTTGGTTGTATCGCTGTAGTGGACCATCCCAATACCATCAGTGCCCCATCGTTGATATTCCTCCCGCCTAACTTGGCAGTTGAAATAGCTCCCGTTATTGTCGGACATATCTTTCCATACCTCTCCCAGCGCTATACCCAGCGAGATATCTCGCTGGTGAACAGCCCCATTAAAAATGAACGTAATGTGGGTATGAAAACGTCTATCAACACCGTACTCCAGTTTCCAGATATAGCCTACCAATGCAGGATATTTTCTCTGTATTTCTCGAAGGTAACAATTCCGGTCGTCTGTCACGAGGTCTAACGTTAACTGGTCGTAGTAGGCTTCGCGATATCCGATATCCAATCGGATGACTAATATTTTGGCATGCTGGTCGAATAGGCTATTAACATGCGTCGATATGCTGCGCTGATTGCGGCTCTCAACGCGTTTGAGGTCATTGAGGCGCTTACGGTGCGCCTTACTCTTGAACTCTCTTAGAAACGCATACAGCGCGTTATTGATATCCTTGGCTAATTCATTGCCTTCATCACTATCGAGATATCGTTCATGGATGAGGTGCAATCTAGGCACCTCTCGCATATGCGTTAGGAATAGCGCTACCGTTGGATGCGCTGACGATACCTCCTCATGACAATAAAAATAATCACACACAGTATCCAATACATTAAAGAGCTTGGTTGATAGTCTACGGTCAATGCAAGTGATGCGTGACTTACCAAGGGCTGAATCAACAGACCTGACAATAGGCAGCGTTGTATTTTGGAGTTGGTCTGTTATGGATAGGATATCTAATAGTCTGATTGAGTTAAACATGAAGGCCTCGCTTAGGCAGGAGTAACCCTACGCTGTGTGATAGACACACGCATATATAGGGGCGATTGGTGGAGTGGTATTGGCTAACTATGCTGGTGGTAGCATGACCACCACATGGGAGTGGTGTAATGGTACGCGATAGTGGTAATGGTTATTGGGTGTATATGGGTGGCTGTACATAGCGCAGGAATAGTATTGAATGGAAGTGATATTAAATAATAAATAAACCTAAACGCGATACGTCTGCATCACCTACGAAAATACCAAAAAACATATATAAGAAGAAATGGCTATTTCCCTAACCCATGAGCCTATCAAGGCATGATTTATAACACTGGAAGTTATGGAGTTCACCAGGGATGAAAAAAGTGCATTCAAGACTGGCTTCGACGAATAAGCCAGCTATCAACATCGTGCTCAAACCAGCCAATAGAGAACTGCCCTATCTTGAAGGGTTTAGGGAAGGTCTCGTCATAACGAGGAGACTTGGGATTAAGCCAGTCATAGATAGTAGACCTGGCCATGCCAATCTTGTTGGTGAGGTCTTTGATGCGCAGGACTTTGATGGTGTTGTTCATGGTGTACTCCTGATGATGTAGTGAGTTGTTTCATCAGAAGAGCGAGCCAGTTAAAAAAAACATGATTACAATTTTACCACTATTCATCGCTCAGGTATTAAGGGCGCCTCATAGAGACTTATGATGGTCCGTAGCCCCCCCCCATTACCACAATGGCTAATTCACAGAAAGGCATCACAAAGACCGTAGTATCTTTGGACTGTACTGCTCACTCTAGATCAAGTTATTTTCATTTTTTTAAACCTAGTGTGATCACACCAAGATTGACGCACAAATCATCCTAAGATTACACATGTAGCCCCCCAGAGATCCAAAAGCAAATCTATTGTAGCGCCTGAGAATGATAATCCATGGATTTTTCTTTAATCGATAGCGGGCATGGAGAGATTAGTTATATATTTCGCTGTCATATGTTTAATAGGAGATTTGATATGTCTATTGAAACACAAGAGATGCCTGAAAATAGTTCTACTGGTAAAAAGAATCGTAGGTATTCGTTTATGAATACAGCGACAATATAATTAATGCAGTTGAAAACAATAGAAGGTTTTCACCTGTTGCACCGAAAATAAGGAGGCGCAATCATGGCCTAGTTACAGAAGATAACTATGGTCTGAAATTTCTAAAATATACAGGAGCTCAAAAAAGATACTACCCTAAAAAGGAAAGGGTAAGAAAGAACGATGATGAATTATTTCTGAGGGTGTTTTTATTACTTAAGTACGTAAATACTATTAGACAGTATAGCTTTTACGTTAAATCCAACGTAGGCCGAAGAATTTCAGTCATAAGCAAACTAGAGGACGATAAAGACATTAGCGAGCTACTCAAGTCCATAAAAAAACCATTCTTCACGAGAGTGACTTACTTCCAATCTTTAGTCTCTAACAGAAAAAGAGTTTAAAAAAGCTATTTAAAAAACTAATTGCATCAAAGATAGATAACTTTGTTGAAAATCACAATTTTTGGCAGTTTTTTAATGTTCATCCTGTAGTGTCATATTTTCTTCTTGCTGTTAATTTTCATCGATTAAAAATATCTTCCGATGCCGACCTTAAAGAAATTTATTCTGAAGAAACCATTGCTGGGCTTGTTAGCTTTCTTAACATTGTTTTTGATTCAGAAAGTTATAAAAAGAGTGTCAGCAAACGGTTGGCCAACATTGAGAAAAACGTATGCTCAATTTTAAGATATGCGCACAAACACACAGAAAAAAATCACACTATGTAGTTAGATTTAGCCTCGGCTTTAAGCCTGCAATTGTAGAGATGCTTAAAACAGATGAAGTTGCTGCAACTGAAAAAACCGATGAAATTAACATTGAAGAAGTTGCGCTACCAGGCGAATTATCCACCAAACATACAGATATTTCAAAACAAAAAGATAGGTTGCAGGAGTTGATTGATGGCAGAGATAAACTCTTCAGGAACTTTGTAAGAAACCCTATTATGAAACATATTTCAGGATATATATGGAAGTTGGATTACTGCTCCCATAGAGGTTATTACATGCATGTATTCCTTTTCATGGGAAGAAAGTGGGAGCATACTTTTGACATAAGAGAGTCGATAGGTCAACTCTGGCGCGGTTCAATTATAAGTGATGGTAATGGCGAGCTCTTTGCGTATCCTGGTAAAAATTATGAATTTAACCTTTGAGACGGCTCTAAAGATGCCAACACTTTACTTTATGAACTGGAGGATTTGTTCAGGCAAGATATTTTAGCTTATGTAGATACAACTTTCCCAAGTGACGAATCGAATAACCAGAAAGCAAAAAAAGCTCGAACATTTGGAAAGAAAGAAATGATTTAAAAATGGGGAGCTCATTTTTATGCATATATTTTCAATGGCTTTTTCGCCTAAGGCACTGGTGAATAAAACAAGTCCTCCAATGTGAAAACTTCGATGCTCAATTTATTGAGGGCGGCCGTGGAAACTGAGTGCAACACCTGATTTTTTAGTAGGGTGTTGCCATGACGTATCACGAGCTCAGCATTGAAGAACGCGTTACGATCCAGATAGGCCGGTTGAATGGCCTAAACCAGACTTCTGGAGCGTAGTCGATGCTGCGTTGGTGGGAAATATTGATGAGGATGGTCAATAGTTCTGACTAGCGCAATTTATTGCCCACCTGTCAGGTTAAATCACTACCTGAGAAATATTTACTGAGATATGTGCGCTGCTTGAGCGAAAACTTGCTCAGAATTGTGCGGTTGAGGCTATGGGTTGCCGGTAAGTGACTGATAAATAACAGATCGAACAGTGGCATGGTCGCTGCTAAAGGTTGGTCGAGTGCTATCTCGTTTAACCAACCTATTTAGGAGCATACACATGCCAACTCCATGTTATATCAGCATCGAAGGTAAAACCCAGGGCAATATCACCGCTGGTGCCTTCACTTCCGATTCCGTCGGCAACATCTTCGTGCAGGGTCACGAAGACGAGATGCTGGTGCAAGAGTTTCAACACGTCGTGACCGTCCCGACTGATCCGCAATCTGGTCAGCCTGCTGGTCAGCGTGTCCACAAGCCGTTCAAGTTCACCGTTGCGCTGAACAAAGCCGTGCCGCTGATGTACAACTCTCTGGCCTCCGGCGAAATGCTGCCGAAAGTGACCCTGAAGTGGTACCGCACCTCCGTAGAAGGTAAGCAGGAGCACTTCTTCTCTACCGTGCTGACCGATGCCACCATCGTTGACATCGACTGCCAGATGCCGCACTGCCAGGATCCGGCGAAGTCTGACTTCACCCAACTGATCCAGGTCTCCATGGCCTACCGCAAGATTGACTGGGAGCACACCGTTGCCGGTACTTCCGGTGCAGATGACTGGCGTGCTCCGATCGAGGCCTAACGCTCGATCTCTTAATTTGCCGTTATTCCTTGTAGTGCACCCCCATGGCCTGACGATGGCAGTGTCAGCTGTCGTCAGGCCCGTGCAAGTTTTCTCCGACCTGTTCAACTGGATGCGGTCGGAGCTTTTGTGTTTTGCCATATGGCTGCGAGGCGACCTTATTGCAAAGCACAACAGAGGCCAGTCGTCATGTGTTCCACCATTGCATCGTCCGGTGACGTGCTCATCGATCACGATGGGCTTTTCCCATCTCCCGTGATTTCAGTCAGCCCTGATCGTTCCCTCGGTGGCAAATTGGTGTCCCGGCAGGACGAGCCGCTGGCCCCTTACGATAAATCCGACAATCCCCTCCGTCCGCACAGCACCTCTGGTCGCCAGCGTACTTTGTGGTGTGGCGGCCAACCCATCACCGTGACCGACACCGCCGTCGGCTACGGCGGTGTGGTGATTGGCTCAGGCAGCGGACAGGCAGGTTAAGGAGCGCTTCATGGCAGACAGCACAGGATTACAATTTACCGTCAAGGTGGGGGCCCTGCCCGAGAGCA